>NZ_JBQKUO010000001.1:0-997446 GCF_052156635.1 Nitrospina sp. 32_T5
GACACGCAATACAACGATTCGTATTGAATACGAACGTGAACTGCTCCTTCGGATGCTTCTCCTCGTACACATAGGTCATCATGCGACCCAACTGCCAGTTATAGACTTCAGGCATCTTGTAACCTCCCTTGCAACCGGTCCCGATTCGACCAGTTTCCCTGGGTTGTCAATGCTCCATGCGATCCCTAGATTTTACCAGACCGCAACGGTTAAAGTGAAATCCTTTATCAGGACGTTCCCGCACGCAGTTCGTACACCTCGATACAGCGGTCGCAGGCCCCGTCCTTGCTCTCCCAATCGGGAAAATCGATCTGGATGGCTTCAATCACCATCTCGTCGCAGACACTTGCCGGATCGTCCACCCAGTTGTAGGTCGGGAATTTGCACAACGGACAGGGGGAACCCTGCAGGTGGATGTATTCCTGGTCCTCGGGGGTGAAGTCCTCGGTGTAATCAATGTATTTGCTGATCAGGGTTTCAAGGTCCGTAGCCATGGAAAGCAGTTCCTCATGGGTGACCGATTCCGTGTTCCACAGGCCTTCGAAAATACCCCGGCGTTGTTCTTCCGGTATTTTTCGGTAGTAGTTGTCGAATTCCCGGTAACGCGCTTCTTTGGGCATGACCGACTTGATTTTCTTTTTGGCCAGCCGGGCATCCACGTAAACGTTCCACAGCAGGCGGAACCGGGCGGTGATGAGGTTCTTGACCGACGGGTTACCCGGAATGAAAGCGTCTTCGTAGTCGAACTCCGGGTCCATCATGTCGCGGGCGTGCATGAATTCGTGGATCAGGAAGGCTTCCAGTTCTTCATGCTCCTCGGGGTTGGCAAAGCGGCTGGCCAGGACCCGCATCTCGATGACCGGCAGGCCGGAGACGCGGTTGAGCACGTTGGAGCCTTCGTCCACCTTGTTGATGGCCCGCTTGACCATGATCTCCTTGATCTTTTCCTCGAACTGGCGGCCCTCGTCCTCGTATTCGACGTGGCGCTCCACCTCCTCGATATTGGAGGCCGGGGTGTCGTCTTCCAGAGAAGCTTCCTCGGCATTCATGCCCACGGCCTCAGCTTCTTCCCCTGTGGCAACGGCTTCGCCTTCTTCATTTTCGCTTTCAGAATCCTCTTCTGACTCCCCGGACGCCGATGAGGAAGCCCCACCGGGAAGCTCGGCGACGGCCGCAGGCTGGCGGCTGTCCTGGCGCTTGCGCTTGGGAATCAAACCGCACACCTCCAGGGCCTTCAAAACATGATCGCCCAGGCGCAATTTTTCCCGGAAAAACAGTTCATTGACCTTTTCAAACGCTTCTTCCCGGTCGTCTTCCGGAAGTTCGTAGATGGGGTCAGCCAAGGAATGAAATTCATCGTATTCGGCGCGAAATCCGGATCGTTCCAGGTGGTTCAAATGGCGAAAAACGGATTCCTCCATCAACTGCGGACTATAAGTAACTTTCATGGTCTTTCATTCCCGCGGAAGTGTTAAACCCTTCTATTTAAAAACCCAAGACGTGTTTAGTACCTGCGATTTTTATATATGCCGGGCCAATTGTCAAGGCATTATGGAAACGCCCCCAACCCTTGAAAAAAGCCCGCCTGCGAAAACAAACCAGACGGGGGAACACACCTTTAAATTCAGATATACAGGCCGGGGAAATTACCCATAACCCCTTTTAAGTCAACCTATTAAGGACTCAAAACCTCAATATCAGAAAACCTGGATTTCAGGGTTGACAGGAAACCTCATTTCCAAGCCTTCGATGAAACTCTCAAATTTTGCAGCGCCCATTCTCTTCCATGGGTCAAAGGGTCTGGCGAGGCGGTTGCCTTCCCCCGGAACCCGTTTGCACCGCTTTTTTTTATTTCTTGTCGATGCGCTCGGTCATTTTCCGCAGGTGCTCGATGGACGCCATCAACTTCTCCGGATTGCCCAGTTCCTTCGCCACCTCCTCGGCGTGCTTCAGGTACTTTTCGCATTCGTCCTTGCGCGACTCCGCCAGGTTGAGCCGGGCGACGGTCATGTACAACTGCACGAGGTTGGGAATGTGCTTGGCCTGCCGGAACAAGTCGGACGCCTGCACAAAGTACGCGTCGCCTTCCTCGTAATTCTGGCTGCGGAATTTGAGGTTGCCCATAAAGGTGCAGTCTTTCGCCATCCCCACCTTGTCGTCCAACTCCCGGGTGTATTCGAGCGCCTTCAGGTAATGCTTTTCCGCTTCGGGATGGTTGCCGCGCCGGAAGAAGTAGTTGCCGAGACTGCGGTAGTTCTCCGCCTGCTCGCTTTTCTCGAGGTATTTCTGAGACAGGTCCAGCGCTTCCATCAAACTCTGTTCGGCTTTCTCGGTGTACCCCTTTTCCATGTTGATGTTGCCCACATTGCGCAGATCGATACATATTTCTTTCGGATCGTTCATCCTGCGCGAATACTCCAGGGCGGCCTTGTAATGCGGCTCCTCCTTGGCACGCTCGTTGAGTCCGTTGTAAATGGTGGCCAGCGTGCGGTGATCGTAACAGGCGTTGCGGATGTCCTGCAGTGACTCGGCGATCTCGAGGGCGTTTTTGCAGTACTTCTCCGCCTGTTTCCAGTCTTCCTTCTGCAGGTAGAGGTTGCACTGGTTGCGGTAATCCTCCGCCATCTCGCGTTTGTTTCCGGCCTGCTTGTTGAGCTCCAACGCTGCGAGGTAATTTTTCTCGGCGGCGGCCCAGTCGGTTTTCTGCAGACTCAGGTTTCCGAGATTGCGGTAATCGCTGATGAGCCCCTTCGTGTTGTTGCGTTTGCGGTTGACCTTGAGCGACTGGTTGACCACCTTCTCCGCTTTTTCCAGCCGGTTGAGCTGAAGCAGGACATGAACACGATTGCTGTACAGATCGGGCAGGCCAGGGTGCTCCTTCGACTGTTCTTCCCGGATGGCGATGGCCTGTTCGTAAAAGGAATCGGCTTTCTCCAACTCCTGTTTCTGCTCGCACACGCTCGCCAGATTGGCCAGGGTGTTGCTGCGCCCGCCTTCGTCCTTGATCTTTTCCTGGATCGCCAGCGCGTCTTCCAGCGTTTTCTGCACCTTGTCAAGGTCGTTGGCCAGAAAATACACGTTGCTGAGTTCCTTGAGCGCGGCGATGCGCCGGTTGTCGTCCTGCCTGCTCTCTGCGTCTTTCAGGTCACTTGAAATTTCCGCCTCGCGCTTCTCCAGCATTTTGGGATGGCTGACGATGTACACCAGCCGGTCCTGCACGATGGCCAGGCCCTGCGTGTCCTTGAGCGCTTCGTACATGGCCTGTGCGCGTTGCAGAAAATCTTCGGCTTTCTCAAGGTCTTCCTTCTTGAGGTAGATTTCGCCAAGCGCCTCGTACTGCTGGGCCATGCCCGGCCGGTTTTCCAGCTTCTCCATGATCTCAAGCGACTTCTCGAACTGCCCAATCGCCCCGTCCCAGTTTTCCTTCAGGCTCTCCACACGGCCCAGGTTGGCGTAGCCGCGGGCCTCGCCCAGCTGGTCGCGCAGGTCGATCATCAGTTTGAGCGACTGTTCGTAATACTCCCCGGCCTTGTCCAGGTTCTTTTTATGCAGTTGAATGACCCCCAGGTTGCCCAGCAGGTAGGATTTGCGTTTCTGGTCCTGGTTCTCCTCGATGTATTCGAGGGCCTTGAGGAAATTCTCTTCCGCCGGATCGAGGTATTCCGGCTTGCCGGAGACACCTTCCTGCATCAGCGTCCCGCCCAGGTTGGCGTAACTGATGGCGATGGACTGTTTATCGTTGAGGTTTTCCAGCACCTCCACGATTTTCCGGGTGATTTCCGTTACCTTGTCGAAACGCTGGGCCTGGTAGAACATCTCTTCCAGATCCTGGTATTTCTGGATGAGTTCCTGCGTGCGGTTTTCCTTTTTCAGCCTCTCGATCTCCGGCCAGGCGGCCTCTTCTTTCGAGGCGAGGTAATCCGGGTGAGCGCGCAGGGCTTTGAGCTGTTCTTCGACGAAGCTCAGTTTGTCGGCGTCTTCTTTTTGCGACAGCAGGGCCGAGCGCGCGGTTTCAAAATATTTTTCCGCCGCGGCGAAATCCTTTTTCTGCAGGGCGATGTTGCCCAGGTTTTCGCTGTAGAGGACCTGTGCCTGCACGTTTTTGTCTTCCTCCACCAGCTTGAGCACTTTCGCGTAATGCTCCTCCGCCTTGTCGAGATCGCCTTTGTATAGATTGACGTGACCGAGGTTGCCAAGGGTGCTTTCGATGCCCATGCGGTCATTCAGCTTTTCCATGAGCGTCAGCGATTCGGAATAAAACTCCTCCGCCTTGTCAAAACGCTTGCTTTGAAAATTCAGGTTGCCCAGGTTGCCAAGCACGTAGGCCTGCCCCAGTTCGTCGCCCGCCTGCTTCATGTGATCGAGGGCGGTCATGAAATGAGATTCGGCTTCCACGAGCTGGTTTTTCTGCAGGCAGGACAGGCCCATCTTTTCGTATTTGCGGCCTTCGCCGCGCGGGTCGTTCTTTTGGGATTCCTTGGTTTCCATGCAACCTCTCACTGATTTATAAAGAAAAAGCACCCCGCATCCGGCAAGTCTCCAGACCGGATGTAAAAATCTGAATTCATTGGAAACAAAAGGGATTATAGAGAGCCCGGAGGGGGGTGTCAATAAAAGCTCCCCCACTGTCGGAAAGCCGCGGCAGCAGACCCTCAAAAGCCGGTTGCGCGATTGACACACCCCCGGCCCCTCCCTATAATCGCCGGAAATTTAACCTGTTCAAAGGCAATCCCGTGACCGACCCCAAAACTTTCCTGGACGCACTCCAGCGGCCGGGCAACGTGGCCTTCGCCACCAGCCAGGCGGAACTCGAATCGCTTCAACAATCCCTGCCCGGTCTTCGGCACACGGCGGAAGACGGGTCGGAATACTGGCATGCGGGCGAAACCCCTTCCGCCGCCACCACACGCATCAAGCGCTACCCCACCGGGCATCGGGTCTTTTACACGCAGGAAGGCAAACGGTTCCTCATGACCGACCCGCAGGGCCACACCCTGCACGAGGTGGAATGGCAGGCGGACGCCGCCTCCGGCGAGTCGCGGTTCAAGCACGTGCGTATGCAGCTGGACTGCCGTCAGTGGGTGGGCATCCGGCCGCGCGCCAAGAAATACACCAACCGCATCAACATCTCCAGCATGCCCGGGTGGGAACGCATGACGCTGGACGACCTGCGGAAAGGCGCGTCGCAGGCGTGGCGGGTGCCCTACTCGGAGGTGAAGTATTTTTACCACGACGAAAACTTCGTGGAAGTCGGCAAAGGGGAGTACGACGTGCAGTTGTTCAAGGACGGGCTGTACGTCCTCATCGAGGGCGGCTGGGAAAAGACCGTGTTCATCAGCTACATGTTCACCGTCAACTGGGACCGGCTGGACCTGATCCCGGTGGTCGAGCTGTTCCAGTCCACCCTGCCCGGCACCGGCGGCGCGGCCTTCGAGTTCATCTGGGGTCTCTATGAAGACCAGTCGCGTGAGGAAGAACTGCCGCCGCTCCGTTACCGCGGCCTGCCGACCTATCCGTCGAAAGAGGCGTTCAACATCTTCAACGCATTTTTCGAGCCGAAGGGCCCGAAGAGCGAGGACATCCTGAACGTATTTCTCAACCCCGACCGCTCGCATGAAATCGAGTGGACGCCGCGCGCCAATCCGCCGTGGCGTTATTTCCACGACCAGCACAACGTCAGCGTCACGGTGCAGGACGGGTTCCTGTACAAGGTGTCGGTGGTGGACGACGCAGTGGCGGTGCCGTACATCAACACGGCGCAGGGAAGTGGACCCTGCCAGCGGTACCTGGAGGTGATGGGGGGCAGGGTGATCCTGCACGACGGCGCGGACACGCGCGAGATCGCGCTCGATGCCGAATGGCAGGTGACGGTGGAGGACAGCCAGCCCAAATCCCCGCCTGCGCACCCGTTCGGCTGGCGGCATTTTTTCAGCGACGGTCTGCCGACCATCGATCCGGTCAAGGTGCTGTTCACCGTGCCCGTGTACCCGGACGGCGACGAGGAAATTCACGAACCGACGCTCCAGCCGATGGCGGTGGACCAGATCCTGCACTACATGGAGCAGCACGACGACATGCCCGAGCGGCTCGAAAAAGTTCAGCGCGTGCTGGTGCACACGTTCGACACGGTCATCGCCGGATGCATTGACTGCACGCGGGACCGGGAATACGTGGTGCTGTACAGCGATCCCGAGTTCGCGCAGAAAAACGCGCAGGAGTTGTGGAACTACGCGGCGTCCCGCAACCAGCTGGAGAACGTGAGGCGGGTGCGGTTCCTGAAAGAAGAAACGCACGTCGAGAAGGCGTACCAGGAACAGTACGACCTGGTCTACAAATGGGTCCCGTTTTTCTACCACACCGACCGCGACATCTGCGAGAAGATCCTGATGTCGGTGGTCCAGGTGCTGGCGCCGGGCGGGCTGGCGTTTCTGGTGGCACCGTGGCCGCTCAAGGGGCTGCTCGATGCGTATGGGCTGAACGTGCTCAACGCCGACCGCATCGTCGAGATGCCCTTCTTCCAGCAACACCTCAAGATGTGCCCCGAAAACCAGGCCAACCCGGACGTCACCGTCTTCTTCGTGGAAAAGAAATAAGGAAAGATTTCGCTACGGCAAACCTGCTGGGGGCTTCCACCTTCTCCGAAGGGAGAACCGGCAGGATTTTGCTCAACGCCCATTTCCAAATTCATCCGCCGCCTCCGGGCTCAGCCCTACTCCCCCATTGGCGTGGCCGACTACAGGATGACTTCGGGGGCCATCTGGGTTTGGGATTCGGGATGGTTGCGCACGTAGAGCTGCGGCAGGTCGTTGGTGCCGTAGTGGGTGATGTACAGGTACACGTGCTCGCGGGCGTTGACGCGCAGCGCCCACGGATCGTAGTCGTCGCGGTAAAACTGCTCGTAGCGTTGCATCGCTTCCGGGATGGAGAGGCCGTTCTCCGGCGTGTAGTAGTAGTCGAGCGCCAGGTCGTGTTCCGGGTTCACCTGCACGTCGATCTTCGTCTCCTCCATCATGTCCCACACCGGCGCGTGCTTGTAGAGCACGAAGAAATACATCTCCACCGAGTGAATGATGTCCTGGTTGTCGAGCAGGAACCTTCGCGTGTCTTCGGCTTCCTCCTGCGTTTCGCTGGGGAACCCGAAAAAGCCCATGACATGGCTCCAGATACCAACGCGCTTCGCCTCGTTGAGGTTCTTGATGGCGACGTCGATCTTGGTGTCCTTCTTGACCAGTTTGATGATGCGCTCGTTGGCCGACTCCAGCCCGAAGTAAAGACTGCGGCAGCCGGACTTCGCCGCCATCTCCCAGCATTCCGGGTCCAGCAGGGATTCCTCAAAGCGGATCAGCGTCGTCCAGAACAGGTCGAGTTTGGCATCGATCATCATCGGCGGCAGTTTGCGGAACAGTGCCGGCGGGAACGATTCGTCGGTGAACAAAATGTGCTTGGCCTGGTACTTCTCCTTCATCTCCTTCAGCTCTTCGATGATGCGGTCGGCGTGCTTGGCGCGGTACTGGTCGATGTACCCCGCGCCGTGATCGCAGAAGGTGCACTTGCCCCAGTAACAGCCTCGCGTGCCGAGGTACGGCAGGATCTTGTCCGGCACGAAATACTTGTCGAACGGCATGCCGTCGAAATCCGGGATCGGCAGTTCGTTGACGCGCTCGGTGTGGAGCTTGTCGTTCACCCGCACCTGACCGGTTTCGTCCTTCCAGATCAGGTTCGGCACGTCGGAGAGCGGGCGACCGTCTTCCAGCGCGCGCACCAGTTCCACCAGCGCGTGTTCGCCCTCGTAGGCGACGAGCGAGTGGAACGCGCGGTCGAAAAATTTCGGCTTTTTGGCGATTTCGTCCTTCAGGCGGGTGGTGATGTTGCCGCCGACGGTGACATGAATACTCGGATACTTTTTGCGAATGAGCTGGGCGAACGTCATGCCCGCCATCAACTGCACCGGCGTGCCGATGGAGATGCCGACGACGTCCGGCTGTTCCTCATCGATCGCCGGGTACACCAGCCGCTCGCACAGGTCGATGTAAATATTCACGTCGCGGTCGTGCGGGGCGCGGAACAGGTCTTCCGACACCCACGGCCGGTACACGTTCAGGTTGCTCTCGATGGGATAAAAATTGATCGAAGCCGGGTAATAGGAAATGGAGATGAACTCCATCACCTCGCGGAAGGCATTGAGCGCCCATTCCAGCTTTTCCACTTCATAGAACTCCGGTCCCCGGGTGATTTCCTTGGCGCGCTCAACCTTTTTCGCATGGTGCGGAATGTCCACGTAGGTGTACTGGATGAACCCTTCCTTGAGCTGACGTTCCTCGTCTGTCAGCCCTTCTTTCTGCTCTTTTTCCATCAAGCGCATCAGACGAGCCTGTATACGCTCCCGGACAAACTCCAGATAATCCCGGGTGAAATAATGGTCGAACGCCTCGACGTTGATGTCTTTGAGCACGGTGGGGATGCCGTTCTGGCGGAGAACCGCCGCCAGGCTGGGCAAAGCCAGATAAGGGGCTGTAGGCACCCATTCCGGCGGAAAGATGAGCATCACTTTTTTATTCATGGCCTGTCGGAATGTATGAAAATCCAAACCGCCCCGCGATCGGGCGCCGACCGGAAAGGATAGGTTTATCAAGTGATTCCACTTCCTATTTTGTATCGGCCATATGCTATCATATTTGGAGGATCAATTCTGACCGGATATGGAAAATTCATGGAATTTTCCGGGTCCCTCGGCCCCCGTCGGACCGTGGCCACCCCCCTGTCCCCCGCACCGGGTTTTGATTCCGGCGGGCCAAGCACTTGTGCTAGGATGGGTTTTATTGAAGAGTCCCGAGTTAACGGTTTGTTTTGGGTCCCGTTGACGTCCCGCAGGGCGCAGGGCCGCAGGCCGGATCCGAAACCGGCAACACCCGCGAAGAGGAGTGGAAAACAGAATCATGGCAGGAAACGATACCAACCCCGAAATCAAAGCCAAGATCATGCTCGACGAAGCAAATCTGGCATTTTGTGAAACCGCCGAACGTAAAGACGAACCGGGCAACCGCAACAAGGAAGGGTCCGCCTGGGAACAGGGCAAGATGGACGGCGAGTTCGACGAAGAGGATTACGAACGCATCCTGGAATTGCAGCTGGAAGCGGCCAACATTTGCGACACGCATCCGGATCTGGAGGGCAAAACCTCGGAGTTGTTCCAGAACGTCACCGCAGACAACGCCGATGAGATCATCAAGCAGATCATGGACGAACCGGACATCCGCGACCTCGCGCGCATCGCCGTCACCATTTTCCTCCTGCGGTTCCCTACGGTGCAGTCCTTCGTCAACAAAGGACATCCGCTGGTGCTGGCCACGGACGAATACATGCTGGAAAATGCCGACGCGCAGAACTGGCACGATTACAAGAACATCGCCCGGGACATGGGCTGGGACCCCGCCGATTGAGCTCCGTTCCTTTATCGTGGTTTCCGCTTTAGGATAGAACCGTCATGTCGCTCCGCTACCGCCTCAACAAGGAAAGATTCAAGGGCAAGAAGCTGCCCCCGAAGATCCGCACCAACGAGGACCACGTCTCCGAGGACCAGCGCGGCGACTTGACTTCCAGCGATATGGAATTTGAAGCGGTCCGCCGCTTCAAGGATGCGGTGAAGAAACCCATTGAGGAATCCGAATTCTCCCGCCGCGGCCTGTTCTCCCACCTCAACCGGTTGAAGGAATACTCGGACGAATCCGAACGCCTCGAAGCCGAAAAAAACCCCACCAAAAAGAAAAAACGCAAGAAGAAGAAAAAAGCAAAAGTCGAAGAGGGCATCGAGACCGGCGAGACCGGCGTCGCCGAGGCGGCAGCCGATTCGGGTGCGGAGGAAGCCGTTGCGGACGCCATCGCAGAGCCTGCATCCGATACGGCGGTCGAGGAAGAACCGAAGCCGAAAAAAGGGTTCTTCCGCCGCGTGAAGGAATACTTTTATCCTTCCCTGGAACTCGAAGAAGCCAAACCGAAGCCGAAACCCAAACCGAAAGCCCCGCCAAAGCCCACTGTCAAAGTGGAAGGGGAATCCCCAGACGGCGTGGCGATACCGACAGGAGCCGAAGACACAACCGCGCGATCGGCGGAACTGGAAGCACACGACGCTTCAACGGAAATCCCGCAGGAAGAGGAGGAACGCGATCCGGATGACAAGGAAATGGATCGGCGCTACATGCTCCGGCAGAGTGTCCACTTCTTTGCCAAGCCGACGGTAGACAACATCCAGGGCAAGATCGACAAGGTCAACACCGCCTTCGACAGGATCACCAAGCGCCCTCCCCTGCTGCGCCCGCCGGGGGCGATCTCCGAGCGCGAGTTTCTGAACGCCTGCACGCGGTGCAGTGACTGCGTCAACGCCTGCCCGAAGGACGCCATCCTGAAGGTGCCGAAAAAGATGGGCTTCCTCATCATGGACACGCCGTACATCGATCCGGCCAAGGTGCCGTGTGTCATGTGCGACGGCCTGCCGTGCATCGCCGCCTGCGAGGAAGGCGCGCTGTTGCCGGTGCCGGGCGGCCCGCGCGACGTCGAGATGGGGTACGCCATTCTGGATAAGAAAAAATGCCAGGCCTACGGCGACGGTTTCTGCCAGCAGTGCCTGATCGACTGCCCCATCCCGGGGGCCATCACGCAGGACCGCGAGAACCGGCCCACTATCCACAAGGACGTGTGCACCGGCTGCGGGGTGTGCGTGCGGTCCTGCGGCACGGTGAACATCCCCGTCGCCATCAAGGTGAAACCGCAGATGGTCATCGAGTACCAGCAACGCAAGAAGGAACGCGAAAAGCAGAAAGCGGAACTGGAAGCCCGCCGTCAGCAGTTGCAAGCCGAGCAGGCCCGGCAGGAGACGGCCACCGCCACTGAGGAACCTCCGGAGGAAGGCGGGGAGGATTCCACCACGCCGGACGGAACGCGTTCCGAAGAACCGTGAGCTCCCCCCCGAACTCCGGCAATTATCCCCTTGCAACCGCGCGGCAATTTGAGTAACTTGTTGGCTTCAATTTTTCAGCCATTTAAACCGATTCCACCACCGCTTCCATGACCCAGAAATTCGTAAGGACCCACCATTGCAATGAATTGCGCGAGGGCGACCTCGATAAAACCGTCACCCTGTGCGGCTGGGTGCACACCCGCCGCGACCACGGTGGGCTCATTTTCATCGACCTTTGGGACAAGCGCGGCCTCACCCAGGTTGTGCTGAATCCGCAGATCGACCAGCTCGCGCACCAGGAAGCGCAGTCCCTCCGTGGCAATTACGTCATCGCCGTCACCGGCACCGTGAGAAAACGCCCGGAAGGCATGGTGAACCCGAAACTGGAGACCGGCGCCATTGAGGTGTATGTCGCCGACCTCGCCATCCTGAACAAATCCGAGACGCCCCCCTTCCCCGGCTGGGAGGAAGCGGAAGTCTCCGAAGCCCTGCGTCTCAAACACCGTTACCTGGACCTGCGCTCGCCGGACCTGCAACGCAATCTGAAAACGCGCTACGACATCACCCGCGTGGTGCGGAACGTTTTGCATGAAGCGGACTTCACGGAAGTCGAGACGCCCATGCTCACCAAGAGCACGCCGGAAGGCGCACGCGACTACCTGGTGCCGAGCCGCCTCAACCCGGAAAAGTTCTATGCCCTGCCGCAGTCGCCGCAGTTGTTCAAACAGATCCTGATGGTGTCCGGGCTCGACCGTTATTTCCAGATCACCAAATGCTTCCGCGACGAGGACCTGCGCCAGGACCGTCAGCCGGAGTTCACGCAGATCGATATGGAGATGTCGTTCATCGACGAGCCTCAGTTGTTCCAGTTGATCGAGTCGATGATGAAGACCATTTATAAAGAGGTGAAGGGCATCGACATCCCGACGCCATTCCCGATCCTGAAATACCAGGACGCGATCGACCGCTACGGCTCGGACAAGCCGGACCTGCGGTTCGATCTGGAGATCGTCGACCTCTCCAAAGAAGTCGAGGGCACCGACTTCAAGGTGTTCGCCGAAGCGCTCAAGAACGGCGGGCAGGTGCGGGCGCTGAACGCCAAGAAAAGTTCGGAAGCGCTGTCGCGCAAGGTGCTCGACGACCTGACCGAGGTCGCCAAGACTTACGGGGCCAAGGGCATGGCATGGATCAAGGTCAACGCCGACGGTCTGCAGTCGCCCATCGCCAAATTCTTCAAGAAGGAAATGCTGGACGCGATGATGGCGAAGCTGGGCGCGGAGGTGGGAGACACCATCGTGTTCGCCGCCGACACGCCGCGCATCGTCGCCGACTCGCTGGCGCACCTGCGCCTCGCCATCGGCAAGCACCTGAACCTGATCGACACCAGCCTCATCCGCTTTGCGTGGGTGACGGAATTCCCCCTGCTGGAATGGGACGAGACCGAAAAACGCTACGTCGCCATGCACCATCCGTTCACCTCACCCATGGAAGAGGATCTGGGCAAGATGGAATCGGACCCCGGCTCCATGCGGGCACGTGCGTACGACCTCGTGCTGAACGGCAGCGAGATTGGCGGGGGCAGTATCCGTATTCACAATCAGGAGGTTCAGGAAAAAATGTTCGGCCTGCTCGGTATCGACAAAGAAGAAGCGCAGGCGAAGTTCGGCTTCCTCCTCGAAGCGCTGCAGTACGGCGCGCCGCCGCACGGCGGCATCGCCTTCGGGCTGGACCGCATCGCCACCATCCTCTGCGGTGCCGCGAGCATCCGCGACGTCATCGCCTTCCCCAAAACGCAGAAGGCGACGTGCCTGATGACGCAGGCTCCCTCCGCCATCGACCCCAAACAACTCAAGGAACTCAAACTCAAGTTCGACCTCTCCTGACCCCGGCCCCGCCGGGAGGGCCCCGCCACGTGGGGAGGCCATGGGCTACTGCCCGGTAGTCACGGCGATGGTCCGTGGGCACTATTCCAGATCCATCTCAGCGGTTCCTCACAGGAATCCTCTTACAATTCCCCGCCAATTTCTTATAATGGGGCCGCGTCCTGACCTCATCCGTCACCCCGCATGCAGAAGGAGTGTCCCGATGAAATCCAAACCTGTATTCAAAATCATCTGCCTGCTGGCAGTCGTCCCCTTCTGGCTGGCCTGCACGCAGACCGGATCGTGGCAAATCAACAAAAGCCCCGTATCTTCTTCCGCTACGGAAACTTCGCAATCGAAAACGGAAACCAGCAAACCCAAGACGAAGTCGGATTCGGTCGCCGCCCTCAAGAAAAAGTTTCCCGGCGATGAAGCGTTTGAGAAGAAATCAACAGAATCATTCTCACCCTCGAAACCCCAAATGGAAGAAACCGGACACCCCACGGTTTCAGCTGAGATCGGGTCGCTGGAAGAACCGCAGTTCGAACAGCCGGAAGTGCACGCTCCGAGCGGCACCGAGGAGATCGGTTCCACCATGCCGCTGTTTGAGGACACGGCCAAGCAGCAAAAAGGATTTGTCGTAACAAACGTTTTTTACGGAACCACGCGCAAGTACACTGGCGTCAAGATCTCCCCCAAGTTTTACGGCGGCGATGCGGCGGACGAACTGGAGTACGGGGTCGCCACCATCTCCGTGCCCACCGACCCGAAGATGCGCAGCAAAGGAAGCCTCACCACGCCGCTGACCATCTTCGAAGTTCAATTGGAAAAAGAGGATCCCAAAAAACACGTGATCCTGAGAAACGCGGGAAGGTTGCCCCGGGAAGTCTTCCTGGAACGGTTGAACGGCAGTCTGGCCGAGCACCCGGCAATGCTGGTTTTCGTGCACGGCTTCAACAACACCTTCGAATACGCCGTGCAGCGCGCCGCACAACTGGCTTATGACCTGGAATTCGACGGCACATCGGTCGTTTTCAGCTGGCCGTCAAACGGGCAGGCACAGGATTACATCAAGGACGCCAACCGCATCCGTGCCGCCGCTATTGACCTTCGCATGTTTTTAAAAACCCTGCACAAGGGAACACAGGCGAAGTCGGTGTACCTGGTGGCGCACAGCATGGGGAGCGTGGCACTCACCAACGCCCTGCACGACCTCGCACTGGAGATGAAGGAACAGGAAAGCCCGATCTTCAACGAGGTCATCCTCGCCGCGCCGGACATCGACCAGATCGAGTTCGAAAAACTGTTCTCCGAGTTCAAACGCATCACGGCCCGCACCACGCTGTACGCATCGAGCCGCGACCAGGCGCTCATCATCTCTCGGGAGGTGAACGGGTACCGGCGGGCGGGCGACTCCACCGGCGGCATCCTCACCCTGCCCGGGCTGGATTCCATCGACGTCTCCCGCCTGGACACCAACCTGATCGGGCACTCCTACTTCGGCGACAACAAGTCGGTGATCTCGGACATCTACCGGCTGATCCGCGGCAGTCCCATCTACCAGCGCGGCAAACTGGTGAAACGTTCCCTCAAAGGCTTGACCTTCTGGGAATTCATCCCCTGACCTCTTAAACATAAAAAAAGCCGTCCCGACCGGGACGGCTTTTTCTTTTTTAATGCGTGATCATTGCCCAGCTTGTTTGCGCTTCACCAGTTCGGCGGTGATGAGGTCGGCGATATTCTGGTGGGCGTGTTCGATGGCGACATCCAGTGGTTCCTGGTTGTTCCCGTTTTTGGCGCGCAAGTCGATGCCTTTTTCGATCAACGTATCGGCAACGCTGTAATTTCCCTTTTCCGCCGCGACGTGCAGAAGACTGCCTTCCGGCACCTGCTGGTTGGGATCCGCCCCTTTGTCGATCAGCATTTCCGCCACCGTGCTGTGGTTGGAATCGACCGCATAATACAAGGCCGTTTTGCCCGCCTTGTTCTTGCGATGCACATCCGCACCCCGGTCCAGCAGCACCCCCACCACGTGGAAATGCCCTTTCTGCGCGGCGATGTGGAGCGGCGTGTCCTCGGCCTGCGGCGGACCGTACAGCGGAGCGCGATGGGTGAGAAGGATGCCCACAATATTATCATTGCCCTGGCGGGCGGCAGCCATGATGGGCGACGGCCCCGGCGGGTTCACCGAGGCTCCCTTCTGGATCAGGAATTTCACCATCTCCGTTTCGTTTCCCAGAACTGCCAGGTACAACGGTGTGTACCCCTTGTTGTCCGCCTGATCGACCGCCAGCTTGCGGTTGATGAGACTGAGCGCCACACGCTGGCGTCCGTTGAGCGCGGCGTGGTGCAGGGCGTTGCGGCCGTTGTCGTCGATGGCATCCAGGTCAGCGCCGTTCTCGAGCAGGGTTCTCACCACTATTTCGTTGCCTTCAAACGAACCCAGATGGAGAGGCGTGCGCTTGTCGTTGTCGCGTGCGTTCACGTTGGCGCCGCGGTCGAGCAGGATACGGGTGACCTCCTCGCGGCCTTTTTCAGCAGCAAAGTGGAGGGGGGTTTTGCCTTCCGTGCCGGGCTTGTTGACCTCGACGCCTTCATTCAGGTGACGCCGCACTTCCTTCTGGTTGTTGTAGATGACCGCCTGCTCGAGGGTTTGCGTCGGCAGGATCATACACCCGCCCGCAAACAGTATCATGGCCAAAACAAAGATATACTTTCTGGAACGAAAAAAAGGGAAATGCATATTGGATTGAAACCGAAAAAGAGATTGGCCGTCCCGGGGCCGGAACAATCTGGTTTGGAGTCCCTGTGGCCGGGGCCACAGCCGGGAATGAAAATGCAATCGAAGAAGAAGTCGCCGAAACGGCGCGGCCGACCGGAAGCTGGACGGCAAGAAGTAAACCTGTAAGCCGGGTTCTGTTCTCCGTGCCGGAGCACGGAGCGATGATCATCAATCTAGGCCTGCCGTTGCCGACAGGCTCGAGCGATCAACCCGAAAGCATCGGACGGGCCGCCCTCATGCGCTTTCCTATTTGATCTTGCTCCGGATAGGGTTTGCCAGCTGCCGCCGTCACCGGCGGCACTGGTGGGCTCTTACCCCACCTTTTCACCTTTGCCGCCGCAGGCGAACCTGCGGGTGGGCCGTTTGTTTTCTGTGGCACTTTCCTTAAGGTCGCCCCCACTCCGCGTTACGGAGTATCCTGCCCTGTGGAGCCCGGACTTTCCTCCCTCCCGCTGGCGCGGGACGGCGATCATCCGGTTTACTTCGACACCGCCGTTTCGGTTTCCTCTTCTTCCGGTTTGGGAATGAAATACAGGTACCGGTCGCAGAACTGGCACTGGTGAATTTTGTCGGGAGACGTCCGCACCTCCAGTGCCACCTGCGGCTGAATCTGCTGATGGCATCCCTGGCACACCTCGCCTTCGACTTTCACCACCGCCACGCCGCGGGCCTTGCGCAGTTTTTCGTAATGCGCCGCCATTCTGGCATCGACGGATTGGACCGCCTCCTGGCGTTTGTCCTGAAGCCCCTGCAATTCCGCCTGGGTGCGGCTCAGTTCTTCTTCTTTTTTCTTTTTGTATTCGTCGAACTTATGGCGCTCGCCGTTGAACTCCTTTTCGAGGTCCGGGATCTGAGCTTCCTTCTCCTCAAGCGCCTCCATGACCTCCAGCTCCTTTTCCTCGATGCCGTCGATCTTGACCTTGATGGCGTCCACTTCCGCGAGGATGGCGCTGTACTCCTTGTTGGTTTTCACCGTGGGCAGCTTGGCCCTGGTCTTGGCGATACGGTCCTGCTCCGCCTGCACATCCTGTTCGCACTGCTTTCGTTTCTTCTTGAGCTCTTCGATTTCCTGCTGAAGGGCGTTCAGCGCGCCTTTTTTGCCTTCCAGTTCCTTCTCCCCCGCCGCGACCTGTTTGGGGATGAGGTCCACCAGTTCCTGAATTTCGGCGATTTCGTTGTCCATCTGCTGGATAATGACCAGTTTTTGTAATTGAGGGTTCATGGAACGCCGTATTTATGGGTATTTAACGAATGTCTGTCTTGGGATCAAATTTAGCACGCACCTTGCGGGCATTGCAACTTATATCCCGGAAGCGGGAACTCGGGACCGGATCGGTGGAACCGGAGACGGGGATGGGCCGATGTCAGGCTTTTTTCGGGCGCTTGGAGCGGGCTTCCCAGAACACCAGAAACACACTGGCAATGAAGATCGAGGAATACGTGCCAATGGCGATGCCCACCAGCAGAGCGAAGGAGAAGTCGTGAATGATCTCGCCGCCCAGGAAAAACAGGGCCAGCACCACGAGCAGGGTGGTGCCGGAAGTCAAAAGCGTGCGGCTCAGGGTCTGGTTGATGCTGGTGTTGATAGACGAGGCCAGCGTTTCCTTGCCGCGCCGGCGGGTGTTCTCGCGGATGCGGTCGAACACGACTATGGTGTCGTTCAACGAATAACCAATGATGGTCAGGAAGGCGGCGACGATGACCAGCGTGAACTCCTTGTCCATCACCGAAAACGCGCCCATGGTGATGGTGACGTCGTGAATGAGCGCGATGATGGCGGCGATTGCATACTGGAACTCAAACCTCCAGGAGATGTAAATGACGATGCCGATGATGGCATAGATGATGGACAGCACCGCTTTCTGCCGCAGGTCCTGACCCACCTTGGGACCGACCATCTCCACGCGCTCCACCTCGATTCCAGTGATGCCCAGGCTTTTTTCCAGTGCACTGGTCACCTGCGAGCCGATCTCCTGCAATTGTTCTTCGGACCCTTCGAGCTGAATGAGGATATCGTTCTTCGTGCCGAATTCCTGGATGGTGCTGTCGCCCAGTCCGACATCCTTCAATCCGGCACGGATGCTGTCGATGGATGGAGGAGTGGGAAACCGCAACTGGACCAGCGTGCCGCCGGAGAAGTCGATGCCGTACTTGAGTCCCCCCTGCACGGCGATGGAGGCGAGACTGATCAGGATCAACAGGCCGGAGAACATGATGGCTCCCTTGATCTTGCCCATGAAATCGAATCGGGTTTCTTTTTTGATCAGTTCCATATGCCTGTTTGGGTCTCTCTAGCCGATGCTGAGGGTGTTGATCTTTTTCCGCGCCATGGCGGAATCGAAAATGGTGCGGCTCACGAACACCGCGGTGAACATGCTGGCCGCGATGCCGATGCAGAGCGTGATGGCGAACCCCTTGATCGGGCCGGTTCCGAACTGGAACAGGACGATCGCCGCAATGAACGTGGTGACATTGGCGTCCACGATGGTGCTGAGTGCCTTGGCGAAGCCCGCGTCGATGGCGGCGCGGACGGGTTTGCCGATCCGGATTTCCTCGCGAATGCGTTCAAAGACCAGCACGTTGGCGTCGACCGCCATGCCGACGGTCAGTATGATGCCCGCGATGCCCGGCAATGTGAGCGAAGCGCCGAAATACGCAAGCGCCCCCAGCAACAACACGAGGTTCAGGAACAGCGCGGTCACCGCGATCACGCCCGACAGGCGGTAGTAGATCATCATGAAAATCAGCACCATCACAAATCCGGCGGCGATCGAGGTCACGCCCGCTTCTACCGAGTCGCGGCCGAGGGACGGGCCGATGGTGCGGTTTTCGAGAATGACCACCGGCGCCGGCAGCGCGCCTGCACGAAGCGCTATGGCCAGATCGCGCGCTTCGTTGGTGGTGAAGCGTCCCGTGATCTGGGCGCGGCCACCGGGAATCTCTTCACGGATCACCGGCGCGGAATAGACGTTGTTGTCGAGAACGATGGCAACGCGCTTGCCGAGGTGGTCTTTTGAAAGCTGGTAAAACTGCTGGCCGCCCAGGCTGTTGAAGGTGAGCGCGACGTACGGTTCGTTGAACTGGTTGTCGAAGCGGACTTCCGCGGCGGTGAGGGTGTCACCGGTCATGATGGGACGTTCTTTTATGAGGAAAGGCTCCTTGGTCACTTCGCCGGTTTCCTCGTTTTCGATGCGCTGGTACAGCACCTCACTCCCCATGGGGGCGCCTTCATTCAGAGCCTGCTGGGGACTCATCGACTCATCCACGGCCTTGAACTCCAGCCGCGCGGTTTTGCCGATCAGGTTGATGGCCCGCTCCGGTTCCTCGATGCCCGGCAGTTGCACCAGAATGCGCCGCTCGCCCTGAACCTGGATGGCGGGTTCCGAGACGCCGAACTGGTCCACGCGGTTGCGGATGGTTTCCAGCGCCTGCTGAACCGCGTTTTCCTTGATGAATTTGATCTCTTCTTTTGTGACCTGGTAGATCAGTTCCAGCCCGTCCCGCTCCGTGCCCAGCAGTTTCATGTTGGGATAGCTCTTGACCGCTTCGGTCGTGGTGGGGGTGTCGATCGTATCGACCAGGATGATGTGGACGGTCATGTCCTCCTGCAGGGCGAACACACGTTCGAGCTCGATGTCCTCATCCTGCAGGGCGCGCTTGATGTCGTCGGCCCTTTGTTCCAGCGCGCTCTCCACCGCCTTTTCGGTCTGCACCTCCAGCACCAGGTGCATGCCTCCCTGCAGGTCGAGCCCGAGGTTGATCTTCTCATCCACCGGGTACGCCAGCCACACCGCGCCCAAAAGCACGGCAAAGATCAGCGGGATTTTCCATTTGAGATCGCGAAACATATCAGGCCGTCAGAAACTCACTCTTTGTCTTTGTCTTTTTCGTCTTTGTCTTTATCTTTGTCTTTTTTGCCTTCGGGGCGGGATTCGCCGGTGCCCTTGACGCGGCCGATGGCGGAACGCTCGATCTTGATGCGCACGTTGTCCGCGACCTGGAGTGTCACCACGTCATCCTTGATCTTCTTGATGGTGCCGTGAATGCCGCTCAGGGTGATGATGTTCTCGCCTTCCTTCAGCTCGTTGAGCATCTGGCGGGCTTTGGCCTGCTTTTTCTGTTCCGGGCGGATGAGCACGAAATAGAAAATGAGGAACATGATGATGAGCGGCGGCAGAAACGAAAGCGCGCCGCCGGGGGGCTCGGGTTGCTGCCCCTCCGCCTGAGCAACGAGAATGTGGATCCAACCTAAATCAGGCATGGTGCCGGACCTTCCTTATAGATATGAAAGTGGTGGACAGGATTCAGAGAACCTGGAAGTGGACGCCCGGGATACGTCCCTTGTATAACGTCCCTGCCTTTTATACGAAAAAACAAATATTTGAACCGGTGGGACCCAATCGGTGCCAGAAGTGTTGCTTCTATCAAATCCATAAAAATTTGTCAAACTTTTCACAGGAAAGCCAACGGACCGACCAAAGCGTTAAAACGGGCCCCGTCGGTTTGCAGAAGCTCCGGCAAATTAATAAAAAGGCATCCCCTTTTCCTTCTCCCCGGTCAGTTCCACGTACAGCGCGTGGAACTCCGGGGTGGTCAGCTTGGGATCGCGCAACTGCTCCAGTTGTTCGGGGGTGATCTTGGTCTCGGATTTGGCGTCCCAGGCGGAAGTGGCCACGGCCACGTAATGCGGCGGATTCAGGCGCTGGAAGATGAGGCCGTCGATGTTGTCATTGTACTTCAGGGCGAACTCGATGGCCCAGCGGGCGTCTTCCGCGCTGAGACCGCCACCGATGGCGATGTTGGTCGGCGGATGCCCGCCGCGCGGCCGCCAGAACTGGATGGTGTGGCCCAGCACCTTGATGTGTTTGTCCTTGAGCACCTGCCACAACTGCTTTTTGTTCTTCTTGTGCTTGAACTCCAGCCAGATCTCCATGGTGCAGATGGTGGTTTTTTCGATGGGACAGTTCTTGGGCGCCCCGCCTTTATAAAACTTGCTGCCGGTTTTGAAATCGTCCCCCGCCCACGCCGGGCCAGCCAGGGCCGACAGGATCAATCCACAGGTAATCCAACACCACGTCCAACGCATCTTCATAATGCTCGTTCCTTCAAAATCCAGTCTGTAAATAATTTTATGAAAAGGAATTGTATCCCAAGGCCCGGCCCCGTCCAAGGTCCGGATGCTGCCCCCGGCCAAAAAACATGGCTTTTTTTATATTTCCGACAAAAAAACCCTCAAGTTTTCTCACAACCTGCCGTAAAGCAGAGATAAGGGAAGATTTTATCCACATCCAAGGACTCGCATTATGGTTGATTCCATAAGCACCTCAACTGCCGCCAGTGACGCGCCACAAGCGGTACAGACTTCCACAGAGGCATTGAAACTGGCCCTCAAAGCCTCGGAAGCACAAACGCAATCCCTGCTCAACCTGCTGAACCTCACGGTCAGCGGTTCCCAGGGGTCTTCAACGGGAAGCCTGATCGACCTCATCGTCTGAATTCCGTCCCAATCTTCACCGTCCGCCGAACCACGTCAGCACCGACTCCTGCTGTTCCTCACTCAAAACCTCGTGCCGTGCCTTTCGGATGGCAGGCAGTAATTGCCGTCCGGTGACCACCTCTCCGTCCGGAATCCCTTCCAGTTTCGCATTCGGGAACACCACCAGCGACGCGATGGGCAGATCGCCCAGCTTGTTTTCAATGTGGTTGATGGCCTGCCGGTTGCGCCACAGCGGGTTGTAAATGAGCCCGCCGCCCATGCCGCGAACTTCCCATTCGCGCTGACCCGCCTGCACACGCACACGGCCGGAATCGTTACGCTCATTGATGACAAACAGGCCGTACGGCGATACCACCAGGTAATCGATTTGAATGATGCCGTCCGGGGTGGGCACGGTGGCATTCTCGATGATTTTATATTCGTTGCCGAGTTGCCTCAGGACCGATACCACATTGGGGCCGGGCACAAGGGTCCCCTTGCCTTTTTTAAGAAAAAACCAGATTCCGCCTCCCACCAGCAATAAAACGAGAAGCGTTGAGATGGGTTCCATGCGTTTCCGGGTTTATTGATTGATGTCGCGCATGAGGCGGGCGAGTTCGTCCAACTGCGCTTCCACTTTCGGCGGCGTGGCAGGATGAAACACGTTCGCCCCCGCCGGTTCGGGAAACAGGGCAGCCAGCTTTGGGTTCGCGTCCAGTCGGCTCCAGCGCGTGCCGTCGAGGGAAAACTCGTCGTCGCGGCGCAGTTTGCCCTGGCGGATGGCCACCGCCAGCGCCCGCGTCGGCACGTTGCGCCACTGCCTGCGACCGCGGCGTACGGTGACACGCTTTACAGGGTGATTGGATGCGGATGATTCGGTGTCGGTCATGACGGGATCCGTTTCGGCTGGGCGGCGGGTGCGCCGCGGGGTTGAGGAATGCCAGCTAACTGGGTTGTCTTTTGATCACCGGCCCGCAAACGGGTCCGGGGGTTCCGAAAGGTTGAACGCGCCGCCTTGCGCCTTCGGTTCCGCCACCGCTTCGGGTGCGGGTGCGGCTTCGAACTTCAGGTTGGAAGCCAACGGATACAATTGCGGCGCCGTTCGGCCGTTCGCCTCGGGCAGATTCTGGAGCGCTTCGCGAAACCGGTTGAGCGCGGAGAGCGTCACACTGCTCCGTTCCGGCAGGCTGCTCTGCACGGATTCGGCGGCGCGCCTTCCGAACACAATGATATCAAGAAGCGAGTTGCCCATCAACCGGTTGGTGCCGTGCAGGCCGCCGGTCACCTCCCCCGCCGCCCACAGGCCGGGACGCTCGGTCCTGCATTGAGTGTCCACCTTGACGCCCCCGTTCTGGTAATGCAGCGTCGGGTAGATGAGCACCGGCTGGCGAACGGGGTCGATGCCGTACCGTTTGAACCGGTGAATGAGGCCGGGAAACTGCTTCGCCAGCGTGCCCTCGCCTTTCAACAGATCGATCATCGGAGTGTCCAGCCACACTCCCTGGCGCCCGTGCGGCGTGGTTACGGCCCGGCCTTCCGCCGCTTCTTTTATGATCGCCGCCGCCACCACGTCGCGGTAGGTGAGTTCGTTCACGAACCGCTCTCCGTTGGCGTTCAATATCTGCGCGCCGCTGGCGCGGATGGATTCGGTTACCAGTTGCCCCGCCAGCGCTTCCGGGTACGCCGCACCGGACGGATGGTACTGGTAACTTTCCAGGTGCACCAGCGAACAGCCCTGCCTGTAGGCGAGGATGAGTCCGTCGCCCGTCGCGCCCATGTGGTTGCTGGTGGGAAAATTCTGGAAACGCAACTGACCGCTGCCGCCGGTGGCGAGGATCACCGCCCTGGCCGACACGGTGGTGAGCTTTCCCGTCTCCGTGTTCCACAACACCGCACCGGTCACCTGGCCGTGGCCGTCGTCAACCAGTTCCACCGCCGCTTCGTTCTCGAGAAATTTCGTACCGCCGCCCATCACCGCGTCGCGCAGGACGCGCATGATCTCGAGCCCGGTGTAGTCGCGGCACGCCATCACCCTCGGCACGGAGGTGCCGCCGCCCGCCTTCAGGCGGAACAGGCCGTTGTCTCCGGGATCGAACAGCACGCCGAGCTGTACCAGCCACTGGATGCTGGGGGGACCGGATTCGCACAGAATTTTGAGAAGGTCAGGGTCGTTCTTGCCGTGACCGCCGACATACGCGTCGGCAAAATGGCGTTGGGGGGAGTCGTCGGGACCGAGCGCCGCCTGGATGCCGCCCTCGGCCATGACCGTGTTGGAATCACCCAGCCGGAGTTTCGTTGCGAGGTGCACGGTGAGCCCGGAGTTTTCAAGTCCCAGTGCCGCCGCCACACCCGCACCGCCGCCACCGATGATCAGCACATCGGTCTCGATGTCCACCTTCGGTGCAAAATCCGCGGGCAGGGGGCTGTCCGATTCCAACAATGCCGCGAGCTCCAAAGGAAACTCACCGCTGTTGGCATTGGGCCCCACCTTGACCCGCCGTTCGGCGCCAACGTAATCCGGGTGATGGGCGCGGATCAATGCATTCGCATTGTCCTCGCTCAAATCCGGAAGGTTTTCGTCCTTGCGCGCGGCGCGGGTTCGGTTGACGTGTTCGATCGATTCCGCCGCCCAGTCGAAGGTCATGCCGGCCTCCCGTTCCTGCGAATTTCTTTGGCGCGTTCCAACCGTTCCCCGGGATCGGCGTTCATCAGGTAATCCCACTCCGCCTGTCCGTCGTCCTGTTGCAGTGACGCGATTTTTTCTTCCAGCGCCGATGGGTCGCCGCTCATGCCGAGGGAGCGCCGCACCCAGATTCCCATGTTGTGTGGTTTCACCTTGTCCTCACACACCGCACGGCACAGGCCGCAGTGGATGCAGGTTGTGAAGTCTTCCGCCACCTGGTCGAACTCGCCTTTCTGCATACGCAGGACCGATTCCATCACCGGGATCGACATCGGACACGCCACGGTGCAACTGCCGCACTTGGTGCAGCGGTCGAGGGTTGGGTACGCGGCGCGCAGGTCGTCAGCCGTCGCGCCGGCTTTCGGTTCCACCGGCGGGATGGCATCCACCGCGAAGGGGAACACCTGCATGCCGTCCTGAACCGGACACATGCAGGCCAGTTCCGTACGGCTGGGTTGACCGTCGGGCAGGCGCACCGTCACCGTGCAGGCGCCGCAGACGCCGCCGACACATCCCGTACGCACAAGTTTTCCCTGGCCCGCATTCCACAGGGCGTGCACGATGGTCGCCCCGGCCCGCGCCTGGATCGGATCGCGTCCGTTCCACAGGATCTCGACGGTTTTGGTTTTCGGGGCCTCGGGTCCGGCTTTATCCTGAGTGCGATCGTCCATATCAGAACTCACAAACGTTTTAGTTACACCATGTTATACCCAATCTTCCGGTGTGCGCAACCGCGCCACGGTAACGGCATTCGCGTTCCATTGCAATGCGAAACCTCCAGCCATTTTCCGACTCGACCTTTATTTGCCGAGTTTTTGAATTTGTGCTATTTTAGCCGGGAAGAGTCAATTCATTCAGGAAGTTAAGCACATGTCCGGTCATTCCAAGTGGTCCACCATCAAGCACAAGAAGGGTGCCGCCGATGCCAAGCGCGGCAAAATCTTCACCAAACTGATTAAAGAAATCACCGTCGCCGCGCGTCTCGGCGGGGGCGATCCCAACGCCAACCCGCGCCTGCGCACCGCCATCGCCGCGGCCAAAGAGCAGAACATGCCGCAGGACAACATCAACCGCGCCATCAAGAAAGGCACGGGCGAGCTGGAAGGCACGAGTTACGAAGAAATCACTTATGAGGGATACGGTCCCGGCGGCGTCGCCATCCTCATCGAGGTCATGACCGACAACAAAAACCGCACCGTCGGGGAAATCCGCGCCATGCTTGGAAAAAACGGCGGCAACATGGGCGAGAACGGATGCGTCAACTGGATCTTCGAGAAAAAGGGATTGATCCTCGTCAAAAGCGACGCGATGGATGAAGACACGATGATGGAACTGGCGCTGGAAGCCGGGGCGGACGACATGCAGAACACCGGCGAGCAGTATGAGATCACCACCTCCATGGAAAACTTCGAGACCGTGCACCAGGCGCTGAAAGACAAAAACGTTCCGACCGAATTCGCGGAGATCACCGCCATCCCGCAGAACACCGTGCCGGTGGACGAACAGAACGGACGCGCGGTCCTGAAACTCATGGACCTGCTAGACGACCACGATGACGTGCAGAAAGCCTATTCCAATTTCGACATCCCGGAAGAGGTGATGGCCGCCATCGACGAAAGCGCTTGACCGCCCGGACCTCTCCTCCCGGCGCGGAACGGAAACTCAACCTACGGGGAAACCACTCATGCGTGTTCTCGGCATCGACCCCGGCAGCAACTGCACCGGATACGGCATCGTCGAGTCAGACCGCAACACCCTGAAAAGCATCCACTGGGGAAGCATCAAGTCGAAAAGCCGCACCCCCTTTCCCGAACGGTTGAAAGCCATATACGACGACCTCACGCGCGTCATCGACGAGTACAAGCCGGAGGTCGTCGCCATCGAAGACCTGTTTTTTGCGGTCAACGCCCAGTCCACCATCAAACTCGGACAGACGCGCGGCGTGGCCCTGCTTGCGGCGGTCAACGCCAGCCTGACGGTCGCCGAATACACGCCGCTCGAAGTGAAGCTGTCCATCGTCGGTTACGGTCGCGCCGACAAAAACCAGGTGCGGGACATGGTCACCACCCTGCTCCGCTTGAAAAGCAAACCCGAGCCGTTGGACGCCTCGGACGCACTGGCGGTGGCCATCTGCCACCTGCACAACCACGGAACCTCCAACCGGTTGAAAGAAGCCCTGTCCTCCAGGAGATGAAACCATGATCGCGCATTTGAACGGCACCCTCGCCCGCAAGACGCCCGTTTCCGTGATCGTCGACGTGCACGGAGTCGGCTACGAAGCCTTCGTTTCGCTCAACAATTACTACGAAATGCCGGAGACGGGACAGCCCGTCACCCTGCTCATCCACAGCTACCACAAGGAAGACACGTTCAAGCTTTACGGCTTCCTTCGCGAGGAGGAGAAACAGATTTTTGAAACGCTCATCGGCATCAACAAGGTGGGACCGAAGCTGGCGCTCGCCATCCTTTCCGGCATGCCGGTGGACGAGCTGCTGGACGCCATCGCCAAAAACGACGTGGCCCGCATCAGCACCGTGCCGGGGGTGGGACGCAAAACCGCCGAGCGGCTGGTGCTGGAATTGAAAGACAAGCTGGCAAAGATGGACAAGGTGTCAGGCGAATCGCCGGCCACGGGCACGACGCACCGTCTGCTGGAAGACGCGCTCTCGGCGCTCATCAACCTCGGTTACAAAAAAAGCGACGCGGAAAAAGCGTTGAAACAGGTCTGGGAGGAACAGGCGGACACCCCGGCGCTCGAAACCCTCATCAAGGAAAGCCTCAACCGCCTGGCCTGACCTCATGCCCATGGAACCCGACCGCGAGAATCCCGAAACCCGTTACACGCTGGACACGCAGGAGGCGCAGTTCGAAACCAGCCTGCGCCCGCGCACGTTCGCGGAATACATCGGGCAGGACAAGGTGAAGGAGAACCTCGCCATCTTCCTGTCCGCCGCCAAGATGCGCGGCGAGACGCTCGACCACGTGCTGTTCTACGGCCCGCCGGGACTGGGCAAGACGACGCTCGCCAACATCATCGCTTCGGAGATGAGGGCCGCGCTGACCAGCACGTCGGGTCCGGTCATCGAGAAGTCCGGCGACCTGGCGGCGCTCCTCACCAACCTGCAGGAAGGCGACCTGCTGTTCATCGACGAAATCCACCGCCTGCCGCGCATCATTGAAGAGATCCTGTATCCGGCGATGGAGGACTTCAAACTCGACATCATGATCGGCCAGGGCCCGAGCGCCCGCTCAATCAAACTCGACCTGCCACCGTTCACCCTGATCGGCGCGACGACGCGGGCGGGTCTTCTGACCTCGCCCCTGCGCGACCGCTTCGGCGTGGTGCACCGGCTCGATTACTACACGCCGCAAGACCTGGAAAAAATCGTTCACCGCTCGGCGGAAATCTTGAAAGTGGACATGACGGAAGACGGCGGGCGCGAGGTGGCGCAACGATCGCGCGGCACGCCGCGCATCGCCAACCGTCTGCTCCGCCGCGTGCGCGACTACGCGCAGGTGAAGGGCGACGGCGTCATCACCCGCCCCATCGCCGAGCAGGCGCTGGCCATGATGGAAGTGGACCGCATCGGCCTCGACAAGATGGACCACAAACTGTTGCTCACCATGATCGAGAAATTCAAGGGCGGGCCGGTGGGCATCGACAGCCTGGCCGCATCGATCAATGAAGAGAGGGATACCATCGAGGACGTGTACGAACCGTTTCTCATCCAGTGCGGCCTCCTGCACCGCACCCCGCGCGGCCGCGTGGTGACCGATGCCGCGTTCCACCACTTCGGCCTCACGCCGTCGTCCACCAGCGACACACCACAAAAACCGCTGTTCTGATTTATCGGAAATTTTTTATTGAAGGTTGTGCGGGCAATCAGCCCCAGGCCTGGCGGAACCGGTCGAGAAAGGCCGGTTCCATCTTCGTCGTGCCCAGCAGGTCGGGCGTCTGGTGCGTGTTGAAGCCGTGGAAGTCGCGGCTACCGGTGGCGATCATGCCGTGGTCTTCCGCCAGCTTGAGGAAGAAATCCACTTTGCCGGTCTTTTCGTGGTAGGGATAGATCGCCTCCAGACCCATCAGTCCCATCGCTTTCAATTCCTCGAGCCGCGGCGGGATGTCGTCGAAACCGATGCCCTTGTCCGGGCGGTGAAGCGCGTAGGTACGCTCCCCCGGATGCGCGATGACCGGCACGCCGCCGCTTTCGCGCATGAGTTTCAATGCTTCATCGACGTGGATGTTTTCGCGCTGGACGTTGTACTGCACGAGGTATTTTTCGAACGCTTCTCCGGTGTGCTTCACGATGCCGAGGCGCACCATCTCGCGGGCGAGATGCGGCCGGGCCAGCACACCCTCCGCCGCCTTCTGCACGTTCTCGAAGGTGATCTGTCCCTGAAAGCGGTCCGGCACCACGCTGTTCAGCTTGTCAATCATGGTGCGCATGCGTTCCTCGCGTTGCGCTTTCATGGTCTCAACGCGGTCCCACAACGCGCTCCGAATGCTGGCCAGGTCCTTGAAATATCCGAGCACGTGCAGCTGCAGGTCACCATACTTGACGGTCATCTCGATCCCCGGAAACACAATCAATCCCGCCTTGTCTCCAGCGTCAATGAATTCCGGAATTCCGGAGAAAGTATCGTGGTCGGTGAGCGACAGAATGGAGACGCCGTTGTTGCGGGCGATGTCCACCAGTCTCGTGGGCGAGAATTCGCCGTCGGAGTAGTTGCTATGCATGTGAATTTCGAACTTTTCGGTCATGAAGTGCCTGTGATGAGTATGATTTCATGGTACCGCGTTTGGAAGCGGGGTCCAAATAAACCTCGGCGGGGTGGCGATGGTCGCTTTAAATAAGATGCAGGAGTGCGCTGAGAGGTTTGCCTTGGAGCCGGAATTCCGATACATTTAACCCATTGATCCCTTTATGGAAACACCCTGCGCATGCTGATGAGAATAGCATTGTCTTTCATTTTGGCCGGGTTGGGCTGGGCGCTCGCCGCCTGTTCGCCCCTGCCGGAGTCCCATGCGGCGTCCGGAAATCCGCAGATGGAAACCCCGCCACGGGAAGTGCTGATCGTTTTTTCCGGCAACACGCTGGGCGAGTTGAAACCCTGCGGTTGTGCGAAAGAAGAGGACCAGGGCGGCATCGAACGCAGGATGGGTTACTTGAAAAACGTGGTTCCGGAGGGAGATGATCTCCTGTTTGTCGATCTCGGCGACAACTTCAAGGAATCCACCCGGCAGGGCCGCATCAAGGCACGCTACCTGATGGCCGCCATGTCCCGCATGGGTTACGACGCAGTGACTCTGGGCGACCGCGACCTGCTTTACGGCAACGAGTTCCTGAAAAAGCAGGAGGGCATTCCGTGGCTCGTCTCCAACATGCAGATCGAGGGCATGGACCTAAAACGGTATCGAATCAAAAATTTTTATACTGGCTTGCGGGTGGCGGTGCTCGCCGTGGCCGACCCGGACCTGTTCTACGTCTCCGGCCATAGCCAAATCACCATGCAGGACCCGGCGAAAGCGGTGAGCGAACTCTTGAAGGAGATCGAACAGGGAGGACCACCCGACCTCGTCGTCCTCCTCACCCATATGAAGCGCAAGAAGGCATTGGGGTTGCTCGATCTTGACGGCGTCGATGTCGTCATCAACGGCCACATCGAGGACGAGTCGGACCAGATCGACATGCAATCGGTGCAAAAGAACGGCAAGATTTTCGCGCAGGCCGCGCCTTTGGGCCAGAAAATGGGGGAATTGCGCGTCACGGTGGACGGCGGCAATAAAACCTATAAGCACCGCATGGTGCGACTGGACTCGAAAATCCCGGACGATGCCGAAATGACCGCCCTGCACGACGAGTACAACCAGGAAATCGAGGCCCTGTTCTTCGAAACACTGAAAGCCAAGCGCGCGAAAGACCGCACGCAGGTGTACGCCACGGAATCCACGTGCAAAACCTGCCATGCCGACACGCATGAAACGTGGTCGGGTTCGCGCCACGCCCACGCTTACGCCACGTTGAAAGAGGTCAACAAGTCGTTCGATCCCGAATGCCTGAAATGCCACACCACGGGGTTTGAAAAGCCCGGCGGGTTCATCAGCGAAATCGACACGCCGGAATTGAAAAACGTGCAGTGCGAAATGTGTCACGGTGCACGGCTGGATCACAGCCGGGCCCCGCAGGGGAAGTTCGCCGAAGAGGCGCGCGGGGCCTGCTCGCAATGCCACGTGCCGAAGCACAGCCCCAACTTCAACTACGAAACCTACTGGCCGAAAATCCGCCATTAAGAAATTTTAACGGTCCCCGTTCGGGCCGTTTGCTACTATAATTGATAGACCGATTTCACGCGTACATGGAGTATTCAATGAAACGATTCATCCCGCTTCTCATCCTGGTTGCCAGCTTCATCGCCACACCGGCTTTGGCCGACGGACCGAACATCGCCGGACATTACAAGATCATCGGCGACCTGAAAAACCTGGAAAACATCAAGCAGATCGAAATCATGGAGTTTTTCAATTACTCCTGCGGCCACTGTTACGGATTCCTGGAAGAATCCAAACGCCTGCACAAACAGTTCAAAGGTCAGCTGCTGCACAAGAAGCAACCGATCTACTGGGGCCAGCAGACCCCCTACCCCGCAATGGCGTTCTACATCGCCGACGAGCAGGGCATGGAGGAAAAGTTCACCCAAACGATGTTTGACACCAATTTTCAGCTGGGTGTGAATGTTTTCCAGCCGCGGGTGATCAGCATGCTGTCTCAGGATTTCGGCATGCAGCAGGCCATGACCGAGGGAATGAAATCCCCGCGCATCCGCAACAAGGTGCAACAGTCCCTGCAGCGGGCACAGGAGTTCGGCGTGGATGAGACGCCGACCATCATCATCAACGAAACGTTGAAAGTGACGCCCAGCCTTTCAGGCGGCGATGTGAAAAAGATGACGGACAACCTGATCGTGATTTTCAACGACCTTCTGAAACAGTGATGGCACAATGAAAACGGGCAAACGGACAGGCATCGGCAAATGGCTGGGCGTTCTGGGCGCGCTGGCGTTGAGCCTCGCCCTGATCGCACCGTGGAATCCCGCACCGGGCCCGTCTCCCCTGCCCACCTCCGCCCACGCGGGATTTTTCGATGACGACCTGGAAGTTTTCGAGGAGGTGCTGGACCTCGTGGCGGGCAATTACGTGTACCCGCCCGACTACAAAACCCTGTTCGAATCCAGCATTCAGGGCATGATCGCCAAAGCACCGGAGAAAACCCTGACCGTGACCAACGTGTACTCCGGGCATGTGTTGAAGCACAACAACACCCGCCTGAGCTATCGTCTCAGCTTCAGCCGTCATGAAAATATGGGGGCGTTCCGGTCCGTTTACTACTTTCTCGCCAACGAATACCAGGGCAAGCTGAAGAAAAAGGACATCGAGCAGGCGGCCATCATCGGGCTCATGAGTTCCCTCGACCCCTACTCCCTGTACATGGACAAAAGCGATTTCGAGCGGTCGATGCGCGACACGGAGGGCCAATACGGTGGCGTGGGCATGGTGATCACCATGCAGGACCTCAAACTCACGGTCGTGCGGACGCTCAAGAATTCGCCCGCCGAGCGCGCAGGCATTCTGCCTAAGGACGTCATCAGCCAGGTGGACGGGCAGACCGTGGAAGGCATGCAGATCAACGAACTGGCCGAGCGCCTGCGCGGATACCCCAACACCAAAGTGCAGATCCAGGTTTTCCGACCGTCCACCAGTTCCACGAAGGAAATCACCCTGACGCGCGAAATCATCTCCATCGAAACGGTGGAATACAAAAATATGGGCGACGGGGTCGGCTACCTGTCGATCAACAGTTTTTCAAAGCAGACCAACGACCAGTTGCAGGTGGCGTTGAACCAGGCCCTGGAAGAAGGGGTCACCGCCTTCATCATGGACCTGCGGAACAATCCCGGCGGCCTGCTCAGCCAGTCGGTCAAGGTAGCCAGTCACTTCCTGAACAAGGGGGAATTGATCGTCTACACCCGGGGCCGCGACCGCAACGACATGCAGACCTACCAGGCCTTGTATAAAAACACGCTGACGCACCTGCCGCTCGTGGTGCTCATCAACAAGCAGAGCGCCAGCGCATCGGAGATCGTTGCGGGCTCGCTGAAGGACTCCGGCAAGGCGCTCATCCTGGGTGAAAATTCTTACGGCAAGGGATCGGTGCAGACCATTTTCCGCATGAGCGACGGTTCCGGCCTGCGCCTGACCACGTCCAAGTACTACACGCCGTCGGGCATCGACATCAACCAGCACGGGATCACGCCGGAAATCATCGTCGAAAAGGACCTTCCTGAAAGCGACCAGGCAAATGGCCAACGCGAGCCCAAAGGGCCCATGAAGGAGCCCGGCCAGCGTGCCCGGGATCTGGCGACGCACTTCAAGGAAGCCGAATTGATTGACTATCTCAAGCAAAAAGGCTATACCATCACCGGTTCCACCGATCCCCTCGTGGAGTTTGCCAAACTGGTGGTCCGCGATATCCAGCACCCCTCGAAAAGCCACGCTCTGGCCAAGGCGAGGGAGCTGGCCAACGACATTCATTACTGACATCAAACCTGTTTCTCAATCAACGTGTTTGTTCCAGGGAGTGATCAAAGAGAATGAACATCATCAATATCGATTTTGAAAAAGGGATCGTGCAAAGCGATTTCAAAACGTGGACCATCGTGTCCAACGACAACAATCAGTACCTGCTCCTGCAACGGGAGGAGAACGGCCGTTATCACGTCGCGGAAGCCGATGTGATGAAGAAGCATCTCTGGGAAGTGAAGGAAATCAACTACCGCGACCCGGAAGGCGGCACCTTCGTCTTCGACGAAGATTCAGGCATCACCCACATTGCCTGACACACCGGCCTGTTCGGGGCCGGGTTCTCATTGAAAATATTGTAAGGAAGGGTGGTGCCAGGCTGGAGGGGCTCAGTCCCCAGCTGCCGCTCGACGGATCAGCCCCCGCTGAGCGCCTGCACGATGTCGATGGCGTCGGCGGGTTGGAGCGGCCGGTTCAAGTCGAACTCCTGCTCGCCGTTGACGAAGAACCGGATGTGCGGGCGCATCCGGTCCTGCTCGTCCACCACCCGAAACCGAAGTCCGGGGAACCGGCGGTCGAGATCGTTCAGGACCTCGGCCAGAGTCGCGCCCCTGGCTTCGACCACGTCCTTGTGGTTCGTGTACGAGAAAAGCGGGCTGGGAATCCGCACCCTCATGGTTTTGCCTCGTTTAAAAGTGGAGAGGGACGCCGGTTCGGCCCGTCAACCCGCCTCCGCCACTTCCACGGAATAGATTTCCGGCAGGTGGCGCGCCATGCAGGTCCATTTGTTTCCCTCGTCGCGGCTCATCCACAACTCACCACTGGTGGTCCCGACATACAAACCGACCGGGTCCGCGTGGTCCCCGGTCATCGCCTGCCGCTTCACCGTCCACCAGGCCTGGCTTTCCGGAAAACCGTTATCGAGGCGTTTCCAGGTTTTGCCCCCGTTGCTGGTGACGTAAGCGCAGGGTCTGCCCTCCACCGCGGTTCGCGGCCAGACGGTGGCGCCATCCATCGGAAACACCCATGCGGTGTTGTCATCCCGCGGGTGCACCACCATGGGAAATCCGATGTCGCCCACCTTCTTCGGCATTTTTTTACCGATGCGTTCCCAGGTTTTCGAGGGACGGTCCAGGCGGTAAATGCCGCAGTGGTTCTGCTGGTAAAGACGATCGGGATTGCTCGGGCACAGGCGCACACAATGCGGGTCGTGAAACATGGGATCACTGCGGTCGAATCCATCGACCACATCCAGTCCATCTATCAACGCCTCCCAGGTTCTGCCACCATCCAACGATTCGTGCACGCCGCCGCTGGACATGGCGAAGTAGAAATGGTCCGGGTCGCGCGGGTCGATGAGGATGGAGTGCAGTTTGGGTCCGTCGGGCGTGCCGTCCTGTACGCTCCCCATCCAGCGCAGAAACTGCGGATCGTCGTTGATACTGGAAAACGGCTCCCAGGTCTTGCCGGAATCTTCCGTGCGGAACAGGCCCTGCGGCGAGGTGCCCGCGTACCACACACCGGGCTGGCTGGCATGCCCCGGTTGCAACCAGAAGGTGTGATCGACGGAGCGGCCGTTATCGGATTTGGCAAATGCCGGCGGCCGGGCCGCCTCTTCCCATTTGCGTCCCAGATTGGTGGAGCGGAATACCGTCGGTCCGAGGTGACCCGTGCTCGCGGCCACAAGCAGGGTCCTGCCGTCGCGCGGGTCGAGCACCATGTGGTTTATGATCTGGCCGAGGAAGTGAGGTCCACTCAATTTCCAGGTCCTGCGTTTGGTGTCACCGTGATACAGCCAGGCTCCCTTGCGGGTCCCGACCAGCACAACCAGCTTGTTCGATTCGCGAGACCGGGACGCTTTCTTTTTGCTGGTTGCAGACGTGGCTTTGCGGACCGCTTTTTTTTGCGAAGTGGTGCGTGCCATTCAACAGCCTCCTCCATGAAAAGGCGGAATCAGAACAGCTTCAGCGACTTGAGGTGGCCGAGTTTTTTTTGAAGTGTGTCTTTAGTGGTGTCGGCAAGGAAGTTGCCGCGCAAATCGAGTTTTTTCAATTTGGGAAAGCTCTGCGATTCGGCCAGCGCCAGCGCGCCCTCGTCGCGGATTTCATTGAAGCTGAGACCGAGGTTTTCGAGCTTCGGCATGTTTTTGGATGAAGCGAGCGCCACCGTTCCCTTGTCCAAAAGGTAATTGTGCCGCAATTCGAGTTTCTTGACATTGGCCAGCGCCGGGGATTGGGCCAGGATAGCCGCGCCGCGTTCGGAGATTTCGTTGTAGCGTAGATCCAGCTTGGTGACTTTTTTGAGGAAATCCTTTTCGAGAAGAAGGGCCAGCCCCTTGTCGCCGATCTTCTTGCCATTCAACTTCAGGGTGCGTCCTCCGCCGGACAACCCTTCCTTGAACACCTTCTCGTAATCGATTTCCTCTTTCGAGAACACGTCCTCCCGATCGAAGAACTGTGCCTGGGTAACCGGACTGAACCCAAGAACCAGTAAAAACGCAAACAGCAGAATCGGCCAGCGCTTCATGGAGCCTCCCCCCGGTCAATCGTCGTCTTCGTCTTCATCCTCATCGTCGTCGTCAAACGCAAAATCGGAAAGGTCGTCCACATGGAGGTGGCACAGGCGGGTGCGGCACCGGGCCTTCTTGAGCGCCTCGATCCCTTCCTTGCGGATTCGATTGGCCGTGATGAACAGGTGCGTGACCTTGGTCAGAGTCTCCGACTCGGCAATGGCAATGGCGCCCTCGTCCTCGATCAAATTGCCGTAAAGCCCCAGCTTCTTGAGCTTGACGAAATGAGGTGAAGTGGCAATGGCTCTCACCCCGTCGTCGCTGATGACGTTGCCGTACAACTCCAGTTCGCGCAGGTTCTTGAAGTGCTCGCATTCCGCGAGAACCCGTGCACCTTCGTCGCTGATGTCGTTGTTCGGAAGGCGCAGGGTGCGCAGCTTGCCGCGCTTCAATTGCGATGATTCGACCAGCTGCTCAACGCCTTTGTCGCCAATGTGGTAATTGCTGAGGTCGAGAGTCCGTTTGTCCGGACTCAGAAACTGCTTGATCAGGTATTCAACGCTTGCCAAGTGGGGCCTTTCCTTTCCAGATTCGCGTTCAGCGTGGTTTGTTGCTTAAAACGGCTCCAAGTATATCACAAGTCCGGCAGCCAAAAACCGCCCTCCCCTTTATACGGTGAAGTAGCGCAGGAGGAACATGACGGCGATCACATACATGATCCAGTGCACCTGTCGGGCCTTGCCGCAGGCCACCTTGATTACGGGGTAGAGAATGAATCCCAGCGCCATGCCGTCGGCGATGCTGTAGGTCAACGGCATGCCGATCATGATGAGGAACGCAGGCAGGGCCTCGTCCCAGGATTTCCAGTCGATGCGCGTGACGTTCCCCGCCATCATGGCGCCGACAATGACGAGCACCGGCGCGGTGATGGGATAGAGAATGGTATCGTGGTCGAGGTGGTAGCCGCCACCGATCATTTTCGCCAGCGGCGCAAGGAACAGGGCGAGCAGAAAGAGGAGTGCCGTCACCACGCTGGCAAGGCCCGTCCGTCCGCCCTCGGCGACGCCCGCCGCGCTTTCGATGTAGCAGGTGACGGTGGTGGTGCCCAGCACCGATCCCGCCGTGGTGGCCACCGAGTCCGGCCACAACGCGCGGTTGACGCGCGGCAGACGCCCGTCTTTCAAAAACCCGCCCTGGTGACCCACCCCCACCAGCGTGCCCGCGGTGTCGAACAGGTCGACGAACAGGAACACCGCGGCGATGGTGAGCAGTCCCAGGTCCAGCGCACCCCGTATGTCCAACTGCAACAGCGTCGGCGCCAGATCCGGCGGCAGGGATACCACGCCGTGGAATTCCACCAGGCCAGACGGCAGGGCGGCAAGCGTCATCACTCCCATGCCGATCAGGATGGCGCCCTTGATTTTTCTCTGGAGCAGGATTCCAATCAATCCCACCCCCGCCACGGTGAACATGGCAGGCAATGAATTCAAGGGGGCCAGTTGCACCAGGGTGCCGGGGTGCGCCATGACGATCCCGCCCTGTACGAAGCCGATGAAGGCGATGAACAGGCCGATCCCCACGGAAATGCCGACCTTGATGTCGTTGGGCAGGCTGTTGATGATGACTTCACGGAAGCGGAGTACGGTGAGCAGGATCAACCCGACACCGGACAGGAACACCGCGCCCATCGCCACCTGCCACGGGATGCCCTGCCCCATGACGACGGTGTAGGTGAAATAAAAATTGATGCCCATTCCGGGCGCGAGCGCGATGGGGTAATTGGCGCCGAGACCCATGATGAGGCACCCCAGCGCCGCGGCCAGGCACGTCGCAGTCATCACCGCGCCGAAGTCCATGCCCGCCTGCGCCATCACCGCCGGTTGCACGAAAATGATGTACGACGCGGTGAGGAACGTCACCGTCCCGGCGCGCATTTCGGTGAGCGGCGTACTGCCCTGCTCACTGATGCGGAAACGACGGTCGAGGAATGCAAGCCATCGGCTCATCGATGAAGTCTCAGGCTACGGTGGGATGGGATCATGAACATCCAAATTGAAAAGGCGTGGGTGGGCAAGAGCCGGGTCTCAATTCAAAAACTCTTTTTCGACCAGCGCCACCTCGTCGTCCCGGTTGCGCACCTGTCCGTTGATGCGCGCGTCGCGGAGCGTCTTGAACACGGTCTTGAAAACAGGACCCGGCCGGATGCCCATCTGGATCAGGTCATCGCCGGTGAGCGACAGCGTCGCCGACGGATTGTACTGCGTGAAGTACATGAGAACGTGCTTGTTGATACGATCGCTGTTGGACACCGCCATCATGAGCAGGATGGCTTCCGTGGACATCTCCGAAAGCAGGTTGTAGATCTCACTCGGATCGAACTTGCGCCGCCGTTTGAGGGTCTTGAGGACCGATTCACAGCTGGCAAGATCCCCCTTCATCCGCGTCTTGATTTTTGCCGGCAGGCTGAGCCGCGTGGCAAGCTGGTTGAGGTCGGCATTTTTCATGCCGTACAACGCACCCAGAAAATACACGAATCCAACATCCGGCCGTTCCACCAGTTTGATGACATTGGACAATGCGAATATTTCCTCGATGCGCTCCAGGATCTGAATGTTCCTGCTGTTTTTCATCATTCGGGGATGGATGACCTGCAACAGCCCCAGCTCTTTCATGCGGGCGAAGCAGCGGATCGGTTTTTTCTCTTCCAGCATACGCATGAGTTCGTTGTGCAAACGCGTGCCGCTCAGTTTGTGCACGATTTTTTTCGCCACCGCGCGCTTGAGAAACGACTCGGTCTGCTTGCCGATGGTGAACCCGAGCCGCTGTTCGAACCGCACGGCGCGGAACGCACGGCAGGGGTCCTCAACGAAACTCAGGTTGTGGAGCACGCGCACCACCCCGTCCTTGAGGTCCTTCTGACCGTTGAAGTAATCGATCAGCGTGAATGCATCCTTGCCGTTCAGCTTGATTGCCAGCGCATTGAACGTAAAATCGCGGCGAAACAGGTCGGACTTGATCGAGCTCATCTCCACCGTCGGCAGGGCGGCGGGATGCGTGTAATATTCCATGCGAGCGGTGGCGACATCGATTTTGAACCCGTCGGAAAAAATGACTACCGACGTGCCGAACTTTTCATGAGCCACCACGCGGGCTTCATATTCCTTCCCCAGTTTGCGGGCGAACTGCATGCCGTCCCCTTCCACCACGATATCGAGGTCGAGGTTTTCGATGCGCAGGAGCAAATCGCGAACGAAGCCACCCACGCCGTACACCGAAACGCCCATGTCGTCCGCCAGTTGCGAAACCTCATGGAGGCGCGTCATGACGGACTTTGGAAGCCGCTCCCGGAGCAGGCTTTTGACGTTTTTGACATAAAGGTCGCCTTGATCGAGCAACGCTGCGTAGGGCTCCGGAGCGTAGCGCCCCATGTCCTGATGCAGGAGGCGCAGAAGATCGCCGCGGCTGACGATGCCCATCATGTGGCCCGTTTTGGGATGCACCACCGGCACCACCTTCTGCTTGGCCTCGATGATGCTGGGAACCACCGTCTTGAAATATGCGTCGGGAGTCGTTACCGCAAACTCGTGCGCCATGAAGTCCTCCACCCGTTCCCGCCCCAGCTTGTGATGAATGGCCTTTTCCACCACCTGGCGCGTTATCAGCCCCACCGGTTTTTTGTTGGACAGCACCGGAAGCGTGCTGAGGTTGAACCGCGTCATGGTACGTTCCACCTCGGTGATGCTCTGCTTCGCCTGAACGGAGACCACGGGCGAATGCATGACATGCTGGATGCGGTTGAGTGGTTCGACTTTTTCATGAAGGACGGACACAAGCTGTTCCCGGGTCTGGATGAGTGTGCGGTCCGAGGTGCTGGCCGAGGCCGCATTCGGGTGCCCCCCACCGCCCAGTTCCCTCAGGATGCGCCCCACGTTCACTTCTTCCGTGCGGCTTCTCCCGATGACGTACACGCGGTTGTCCAGGCACACCAGCGCAAAGAGCACATTGAGGTTTTCCAGTTCCAGCAGCCGCGACACGACCACAGCCAGGTCCCCGATGTAATATTCCACCGTTGCCTGCGCGAGCGCGATCTGGACCCCGTTGTAAGTGCCCACTTCCAAACTTTGACTCAGGGTCTTCATCACATCCCGTTGCTCCTGGTTCAGCCGCGCCTCAACGAATTCCGAAACGGCCTGCAGGTCTGCGCCCAGCTTCACCATCTGCCCGACCGCGTAAAAATCTTCCGGCGTGGTGGACGAGGACACCAGCGAGTGCGTGTCCTGGTAGATACCGAGGATCATGAGCGTCGCTTCAAATTCCGTCAGCTCGATGCCCCTTTCGGCCAGTTCTTCGCACAGGATGGTGGCGGACGAACCGCGTTTGCGCACCACCGCCTTGTCGGCATGCAGAGGTTTCGCCATATCGAGGTGGTGGTCGTAGACGTGGACTTCGACGTCTTTTCTACCGAGGAGGGCTTTGAAGGGGCCGATGCGGTTTGCATCCTGCGTGTCGACCACGATCAGGCGCGTGACCCGGTCGAGGTCGACATCCTTCGCGCGCGTGAACTGGAAGGGATTGCCAAACGCGCGCAGATAGTCCTGCACGGGGTTCTCGACCGAAGACGAGAACACCATATGTGCGCCGGGATACAGTTTCTGGGTGGCAACCATCGCCGCCACACAGTCAAAGTCCGCGCTGATATGCGTGGTGATGATTTCCATGGGGCGGCCGTGACCGAAAACAAAAGAACCCGGGTCGGGTCCGGGGTTTCGTCATTCTTTCGCTTTCACTATAACATGAAACGTAAACGGACGGTCCTGAGGAAGGGCGCAGACCTTGTTGTCACAAATGCGGTAGGTGATCGTGCCCTGCACCACATGCGTTCCGGTTGCGAGGCCCTCCGGTACCGAAAGCACACGGGAAAACTCGGCGCGGTGGCTGTGCACCTTCACCCAGCGCCCAAGGGCCTCATCCTTGACCAGCGTGGGCGGCGTTTCCGCCCAGTCCCCAACTGCATCAAATGAACTTTGCTTGATCTTGAGGCGTGTGGCGACCGTCGGATCTTCTCCGTTGGCCTGCATGGAATAGAAATGCCAGCCTTTCTTCGGCACAGCCACGACAAAAATTTTAAATGTTTCCCCGGGCTGCACCACGTCCTTTTCCGCCATGGCGTGGATGTCGATCTGGATCTGCTCGGCCCGGTCTTTTAAAAATTCCTGGACGGGTTTGAATCCGCAAAGCATCAGCAGGCAAACGGCGCAGAAAATCGAAACCGCGCAAGGAATTCGAATTCTAGGGAGGGGTTCATCTGAGTTTTGGAATTGAGAGCGCATCGTGAACGTCGGGGTCGCCGTGCACCCGGGAAGACGGACGAATGAGTGTTAGTTTTTAGAGAGCTGGATGTATTTTTCGATGGTGCGGACAAATTGCTCGCTGGACACGGCGCCGGAAAACATCTCGCCGTGGATGGTGGATTCGGTGAAATTGTATGTACCAATGATGAAGGTGGGCGTCCCCTGAATGCCGATTTCAATACCCTGTCGGAAATCCCGTTCCACCCGGTCCCGGAAACGGCCTTCCATCATGCAGGCCTTGAAGTCTTTCAGATTGTCCACACCCACATCCTGTGCCGTGCGGATCAAGGCATCTTCACTCTTGAACGCCTGCGGATCCTTGTATACCGCCGACTGATATTCCCAGAAACGGCCCTGTGCCCGCGCGCATTCCACCGCTTCGGCTATGGCGAAGGCTTCCTTGTGCAGGGGAAAGTGACGGTAGCCGAACTGAACCGTGTCGCCATACGTCTGGCGCAGGTGGTTCAGCGTCGTCTGCACTTTTTTGCAAAACGGGCACAGAAAGTCCGAATACTCCATGAGGAACACTTTCCGCGGCTCCTTTTGATCGGGTTTGAACCACAGCATGGCCGTGCCGATGCCCGCCACCAGTTTGAAGTCGTTTGGCGCTTCGAAGTAATCCTTCACCCATCCCTTGTTCACGGCAAACTCGTAACGCTGATTCAACTCTTTCAGATACGCATCCTGACGCAGGCGTTCCACATAATTGCGGATCATGTTCTGCACCGCGGAGGAGTTCAGGCCTTCGAGATCATCCAATCCCATCTCTTCCTGGTACATGCGGATGATGTCTTCGCGATTGATTCGTGCCGCGCGGATTTCCAGAATCTCGGGATGCTCGTCCTGCAGCAGCTCGATGGTTTTCTGCTTGAGCAGTATGCTCTGCATGCTGTGCAGGCGTTGCATCATGTCCTGAATCTGCGGATTTTTAAGATCGTCGAGGTGGATGTCGTGTTCACCCACTTCAGCAACCCGGGGGTTGTTGTGAAAGTTGGGAACGTCGGGCTGGGTTTCTTCAGCCATCGGACCGTGAGTCCAGAACAGAACCAGAATCCATGGAAGGGCGAGAACCAACGAAATTTTTACTGAAGGGCGCATATCATTTCTTGAATCAATTGCAGGGGAAGGAGATGAATCTGGAAGGTCCGTCCCCATAACGTGAACCTCCGTCTGTTATTCATTATCCATCAATCGCAAGAGCAATCGCAAATGGATTGTCGGCTTACTTTTTTCGCCCGGTACCGAAAAAAAGCGGATAAAACAAAACAGGGGCCGAAGCCCCTGTTTCGAATTCACATCTTATGGTATCGCGGATTTCAACTGGCTTTCAAGGCATCTTCTGGGTTGAGGAACTTGTGCGTGTTTTCCGCCAGGTTGAGAAACGCCTTGGTGACTTTCGAGTCCGGCTTGGCGAGAACGATGGGGTCACCGGTATCGGAACGCTCCGCCACTTCGCCATCCAGTGGAATGCTTCCCAGATAGGGCAGGACGAGTTCCTCCGCCAGTTTCTGGCCGCCTCCCTTGCGGAACACATCCACCTCGCCTTCGCAGTGCGGGCAGACCAGGGTGCTCATGTTCTCGATGATGCCGACGATGGGCACGTTGCTGTCGCGGGCGAACGAAATCATCTTGCGCGCGTCGAGCAGGGCCAGGTCCTGCGGGGTGGTGACGACCACGCATCCATCCACTTCGCCGATGAAGTCGATGATGGTGATCTGTTCGTTTCCGGTACCCGGCGGCAGGTCGATCAGCAGGTAGTCCAGTTCGCCCCAGTTGATGTTGCCCAGCAGTTCAATGATGAAATCGTATTTCACCGCGTCCCGCCAGGCGATGTGCATGTTGGGGTCTTCGATCAGGAAACCGAGCGAGGCCACCTTGAGACCGTTCTTGGTTTCGTAAGGCGAAATGCCGTCGTCGTGAGCCCGCAGGCGGACGGATTCGGCATTGATCAGTTTCGGGATGTTGGGTCCGTGCAGGTCGGCATCGGCCAGGCCCACCTTGAATCCTTTTTCCGCCAGCGCGATGGCGAGGTTGGTGGTCACCGTGCTTTTGCCCACTCCCCCCTTGTTGCTGCCAACGATGATCTTGTATTTGATCGCGTTCATCCGGTCGTTGACCAGCCATCGGTTGTGCTCGTTGTGATCCGCCTTGCAATCGTTGTCGTTGTTGTACTCACACATCTCGCAGGTGTGAAGCAGGCGGCACTCTCCGGTTACGGGTAATTCCATTAAAACCTCCCAAACGTATGGACGGGCGGGGAGCGGGGCTCCCTGCGCGGGAAAACGTCTCAAAACATTGAATTATTCTGAAAGTATATAATCTTTTTGGAAACAGGAAAAGAGATAAAACCGGGACCGTTTGGGAATTATGATAAGCCCATCCCGTTTTTTTCTGGTCAATTCCGGCAATCTTTGGAATGATTACGAAACCATTTGAGTTGATTTTGATCTAAATGCAGACATACGGGTTGAATCCCAACCCGGAAAATCCCCACTCCCGGGGGTTTTCACCATTCCACACAACTCTTTTGGTATTTCATTTGCCGAACATTCGGCCGGATCGGCATCCGGGGGGGAAAGCCAGCCGTCACGGCGGGTTTCAGCCGGGCCGATCCTGCAATCACAATCGCCAATAGACTTGGTAGATAGAAAAGGAGAGGATTAAATGAGCAAGCTGTTTTTCAAGTTGCATGTCACGTTGCTGAGCCTTCTGGTCCTGACGGCGGGCACCGCCCTGGCGGGAACCCGCGCCATCGCCATCAGCGAGCCGTCCAACGGCGCCACGGTGCAGAACCCGGTAAAGGTGTGCCTGGTCACGCACAACGTCACCGTGGAACCCGCCAAAAAGGGGGTCAATGAAGGCAAAGGGCATCACCACATTCTGGTGGATACCGACCTTCCCAAAGACCTGAGCCAGCCCATCGGCAAGGACGCCCAGCACATCCATATGGGTGATGGTTCCACCTGCAAGGAGATCCGCCTGGAGCCGGGCATGCATGTCATCCGGGGCTTGTTCGCCCAGGGAAATCATGTCCCGTACAATCCTCCGATCACCGCGACGGTGATTGTCAACGTTCAGTAACACCTCCACCCCCATGCCCGCCACCCCACCTGGGGTTGCGGTGCCTGGGGGTGTTTTGTTTCTGCTCCCTTCCTCCTGAAATCGGTTGTAATCGCTATTCCCAGCCGATACAATTTATTCATTCAAGTTGGGTTTTCAAACCTTTAGTCAGCCATCAAACGCCGCTCACCCAGCGGCAGACCGGTCTTCTATGCGTTCTTTTTCCCGACCCGTTTCATTCCTGCTCACGGCATGTTTCGCGGTATTGCTATGCCTGTCCACCGTGGCGCCAACCGCTGCGCACGAGGTCAATCGCAATGCCATCGTCATGTTGATTGCCAAAAACCAACAGGGCGAAACGGTGTCCACGGGGAGTGGGTTCATTGTGCGGCCGGACGGCACCGTGCTCACCAATTACCATGTTCTCATCGATGCGGCCAGCATGAGCGCGGTGTTCCCGGATGGAACCCAGGTGACCGTGAAAGGGGTGCTGAACGTGGACCGTCTGCGCGATGTGGCGGCGCTGAAACTGGAAGGCGACCTGTATTCCACCCTGGAGATCGGCAATTCCAACAGCCTGAAAACCTTCGATTACCTGAGCGCCCTGGGATACCCTTCGCATGCGGTGGAAATGGTGGAGCAGGGACTGCACGGGGTCCTGGTGCAAACCTACGGCTTTGTACTGGGCGTGCATCCGCAGGCCCTTCCGGATCACCCCTTCATTTATGCCACCACCCCGTTTGAGCCCGGGTTCAGTGGCGGACCGGTGGTGAACCGGGACAACCAGGTGGTCGGCATCGCCACGCTGGAAGGCCGTGCGCTCAATCTCGCCGTGCCCATCGACTTCGTCAAACCCTTCCTGCAGGACAACCGGCTTCTGAGTTTCGATGAATTGCGCGAGCGCGACAAGAACACCAAGGAGGTGTTGTATTACCGGGGCAATTTCACCCTGTACGCGCTGGGCGATGCGGAAGCGGCCATCGGCCTGTTTGAAAAAACGTTGAAGATCGATCCCGGTTTCGTGCCCGCCCGTTATGATCTCGCCGTGGCGTATCGCGGGCTGGGGCAGATGGATGCCGCCATTGCCGAATACGAAAAAGCGCTCAAACTCAATCCGCGGTTTCCGGAAGCGCTGTCCAACCTGGGCGGTCAGTATTTCCGCCGGGGGGACGTGAACAAGGCCATCGAAAAATTCCGCGAAGCCATCCACATCCACCCGAACTTCATTCAGGCCCTATCCAATCTGGGGGCGGCGCTCAACAAAAAAGAGCGTTACGAGGAAGCGGTGCCGTTTCTCAAGCGCGCCTTGTCGCTGGACCCGGAATTCGGTGTCGCGCACTTCAACCTCGGTAACGCCTATTTTGGTCTCGGTCAATGGGACAAGGCCATCGGGGCGTATCACACCGCCGTGGGCATGGGTGTCGATTTCCTCTCTCTCCACTGGAGCCTGCACGACATCCATTCCAGACAGGGCGACAAAGAGAAAGCCAGGCGCGAATTGCGCATCATCCTGCAGATCGATCCGCAGAACGAAGACGCCCGCAACAAGCTGGAAGCCCTCGACTCCCGGCCCTGAGCCCACGCTTCACACCCGCCTGACCGTTTCCAATACCACCCGGAACACCGCCAGCATGCTGTCCGCGGAACATTTGTCCAGCGTGTCCTCCAGGGTATGCCAGTGCGGGTAATCGAAATCGATCAACAGCACGGAAGGAATTTTCATGTAGATGAAAGGCAGGTGATCGTCCCGTACGGAATAACGGAGCATGGGGACAAACTGGTCCACACCCAGTTCCCTGGCCGTGTCGAACACGAATTCAATGAAACTCGGGGAACTGCGGAAAGAATACTGCTCTTTAAAAATCTTGAGGTTTTTCTGCGCCACCATGTCCACAACGAGCACCCGCGCAGGCCAGGTGGATTTGTCTTCCTTTTTCAACTGCTCGGCGTAGTAGGTCGATCCCAGAAAATACTCATCGGACCCCCTCCGCCCCCAATCTTCTCCGTCGAAGAACACAAGCTTGACCGTGCGCTCCGGCGGGTTTTCATGAAAGTACTGCGCCATCGCCAAAAGAACCGCGGTTCCGGACCCGCCGTCGTTGGCCCCCACAATGGGCCGGGCTTCTTTTTGGGGATCGGATTCCTCGTCGGCAAAAGGACGTGTGTCGTAATGCGCACCCAACAGGATGGGCGGCTTGTCTCCCGTGCCCTTGAAGGTGAGTTCGTAATTGTAAAGCGGCAGTTCTTCCGCATAACCCACCCGCGCGACAAAAGCCTGCTCCTTCCATGAATCGGCATAGCGCTCCGCCAACTTCCTGATGTAGGCCCGGGTTTTGGCGTGCCCCTCGCTTCCGGGATAGCGGGGCCCGATTTCGCACAACGCCGTCAGGTGATCCCATAAAATGGGGCGGTATTTTTGAACGGGATCGGGTTCACCCGGAAGCCGGGCGGGCAGAATGGCCATTATCAGCATGAAAAATCCCCCCAACCATAGTGATCGCCGCATACCATGCCTCGGGATCAGGAAGGTTCGGGATCTGCCGGGTGGGAGGTACCCCAGCGGTTGGACAGGTAATCCCGCAGAATCTCCGCGTGGTCGAACGCCAATTCATCCGGAAGGCGGTCATGCGGAAACAAGGCGCAGTTTCGCGCGTCATCCGCGGCTTTGGGCTCCCCTGCCGCGCGGGCCAGGAATACCGTTGAAATGCAGTGCATGCGGGGATCGCGGTCTGGACGGGAATAGCTGTGGAACTGCCCCAGCAGGCGGACATCCAGCTGGATTTCCTCGCGGGCCTCACGGATGGCGGCGTTTTCCAATGACTCTCCGTAGTCGACGAATCCACCGGGCAGGGCCCACCCATGGGGCGGGTTTTTACGCTCAATCAGGACAATACCCCGGTTTTCGACTTCGATGATCAAATCCACCGCCACAGCTGGGTTTTTATAACTCATTGAAACTCGCAGCTATAAACAAACTTCCCGGCTCTCCAGAAAAATTTCGGCATATCGTAAAGAATGTTTCCGATCCGGGTCGTGCCTTGACAACCCTTTATAATACAGATATCTTAAATGAACAAAAGGGTTTTCTCCCAGCCCCTCAAAAAAAGCCCTTAAGTTTATTCACCGGATACCGATAATAATACTGCGGGGCAAAACAACACGCAGGCAGGCCCCGGAAAACAACTCAAAAATTCTGGAAAGCGCAGATTATCATGGAAATCCAGGGCGACGATTTCAAAATCCGAAACAAGGTATCCCCGGAGAAGGTGAAGGGACCCAACGTCAAGAGCAACCCGGCGGATCCCACATCCACCGCCTCCTCCCGTGCTTCCAGCGCCGGGGGAGAACAGATTGCCTTCTCCGCCAAAGCGCAAACCATCCAGAAAGCTCTGGATGTGGCCAAGACTTCTCCCGACGTGCGGACGGAAAAGATCAACCGCATTAAATCCGAAGTGGATAACGGCACGTTTCATGTGGACAGCGAGGTGCTGGCCGAAAGCATTTTGAAGGAAATCCTGACCGAATCAAAGTTTCTGGAATAAGCCCCAACTTGTCCTCGTTTTAAAGCCCGGCCGCCAAGCCGGGCTTTTTTTGTGTCCCGGGGGTCAGGATAAGGAAAATCCAGGTCACCTCCCTGTTTTTTGGAATCTTCCCCTTGCCGTTCTCCGGGGCCTGTGGTAACTTACGTTCTTTTATTTAACGGCTGTAAGTCAGGAGCATGGTATGTCCAAGCGATGTGAAATCTGTGACAAGGGTCCCTTGGTCGGCAACAACGTGAGCCACGCCAATAACAAGACGCGGCGCCGGTGGATTCCCAATCTCAAGAAACTGCGTGTGGTGCATAAAGGCGCGGTTAAAACGATGAAGGTGTGCACCCGTTGCCTGAAAGCGGGCAAGGTAATGAAGGTCCCGGCCAGCAAACGGCCTGCCCAGACGGCTGCCACCGGCTGAACGACGGGAAGACCCCTTCCCGTCTAGTTTTGCTTCCCGATTTCCCCCACTTTCCGTTTTTTGTCCGTACCCTTTTTCTTGAACTCCTTCACGCGCTCCGCGTGAATCACGCCCTTCGTCTTTTTCAGCGCTTCCAGTATTTTCTTGAGATGGCTGAGGTCGAAGATCTCCACATCCAGCTCGAAAAACGCACGCTTGTGCGTCGCCTGCACCACATTCGCCCGGGTGATGTTGACATCCAGTGACGCGAGCAAACTGCTGATGGTGGCAAGCAAACCGGGCTGGTCCTCCCCCACGATGGCAAGGGGCGTCTGAAACGGCGTCTTGTGGACGGTATCCCATTCCACTTCGATCATGCGCTCGGTTTCGTTGGTCAGGGCCTCGACGCTGGGACACTCCTTGTGATGCACGGAGATGCCGCGGCCGCGCGTTATGTAACCGATAATGGGGTCACCGGGAACCGGGTTGCAACATTTTCCAATACGGATCATCATCTGGTCGCCGAAGTTCTTGACCTTGATGCCGATGTCTTTATCTTTCGATGTAGGTTTGCGTGCCACCTTGACGGTGGTGGATTTTTTGCGATACTCCTCCAGCGTTTCTTTCGGCAGCAGCTTTTCCACCACCTGGTGCGCCGGCAGTTTGCCGAACCCGATGGCCGTGAACAGGCTGTCCAGCGTGTTGTAGCCGCAGGCATGCGCAGCCTCGTCCAACGCCTTGCCTTTTAACAGGTCTCCCGTCGCCGACCCGTATTTGCGCACCTCCGCCTCAAGAATCTCCCGCCCCAGTTCCAGGCTCTGCTGGCGTTCGCGGCTGTTGATGTAGTTGGAAATCTTGTTGCGGGCTTTCGAGGTTTTGACAAAACCCAGCCAGTCGCGGCTGGGGTGGCGTTGCTGGGAGGTCAGGATTTCGACGCGGTCGCCGTTTTTCAGTTTGTAGCGGAGCGGCACCATCTTGCCGTTTACCTTGGCGCCGAGGCAGTGGTTGCCGATGTCGGTATGAACCTGGTAGGCGAAGTCGACCGGTGTCGCCCCACGCGGCAGGGCGATGACGTCGCCTTCCGGTGTGAATACGTACACCTCCTGGAAAAACAGGTCGACCTTGAAGGAACTCAAAAAGTCCTTCGGGTTCTTGATTTCTTTCTGGTCTTCCAGCAGGCGCCGCACCCAGCTCAAATGGTCGTCGAGGTTTTTCGCCAGCCCTCCCCCATCCTTGTATTGCCAGTGCGCGGCGATGCCCTCTTCCGCCACCCGGTGCATTTCTTTCGTGCGAATCTGCACCTCCACCCGCTGACCGTTGGGACCGTTCACCGTGGTGTGCAGGGACTGGTACATATTCGGCTTGGGCATGGCGATGTAATCTTTGAACTTGCCGGGGATCGGTCGCCACAATGAGTGCACCAGCCCGAGCACGGCGTAGCAGTCCTTCACGCTGTCGGTGATGACGCGCACCCCGATCAGGTCGTACACGTCTTCCAGGTCGATCTTCTGGGTCACCATCTTTTTATAGATGCTGTAGTAATGCTTGGAACGTCCGGTGACGGCGCTTTCCAGTTCGGCGGTCTTGAGTTCCTTTTCCAGCAGGGTGTACACGTTTTTCACCAGCTGGTCGCGTTCTTCCTGCCCCTTGTGCATGCGGTTGACGATGGCCTGGTACTGTTCGGGATGCAGGTATTTGAACGACCCGTCTTCGAGCTCGGCCTTGAGCCAGCCGATGCCAAGGCGGTTGGCCAGCGCCGCGTAAATGTCCAGCGTCTCGCGGGCGATGCGTTTCTGACGGGAGGCGTCGAGGGAACCCAGTGTGCGCAGGTTGTGGGCGCGGTCGGCCAGCTTGATCATCACCACGCGGATATCCCGCGCCATGGCAAGGATCATTTTGCGGTAGTTCTCCGCCTGCTTTTCCTCGTGGCTGGAAAACTCGATCTCGCCGATCTTCGTCACCCCGTCCACCAGTCCATAAATCTCGTCGCCGAACAGTTCGCGAATCTCATCGGAGGTGGCCAGGGTGTCTTCAATGGTGTCGTGCAGGAGCCCGGCGGCGACGGTGCGCTCGTCCATCTTCAGCCGTGTCAGGTTGTAGGCGACTTCGATCGGATGCGACAGGTACGCCTCGCCGGAACGGCGGCTCTGCCCGCGGTGGGCCTTGGCAGAATAAATGTATGCGTCGAGAATGATGTCCACGTTGGCCGTGGAATGGTAGGCCTGGACGGCTTCTGTGATTTCGCTGAGTTTACGCATACACGGTTGAGATTTCCCGGACGGGAACCCCTACAAAGAGCTTATAATCATTGCTTTTACATTTATTTAAGATACTTCCGGCGTGGGGTCCAGTCAATTAACATTTATAAGGAAGCCTTTTCATAAGGTACGATGCCGCAAACAGCCGGACACGTTCCTCCAAACTCAGAACCGCACTATCACGATGGCCGAGAACAAATCTGCACCTCCAAAACCGTCGCTTTCCGACTCCATCCAGTATGTCAAGGGAGTCGGGCCCAAGCGGGCGGGATTGCTGGAAAAACTGGGGATCGCCTGCGTCGAGGACGGTCTCGCCCTCCTGCCTCACCGCTACGAGGACCGAAGCCGGGTACAGACCATCGGCGAGCTCAGGCCCGGCGAGTTCGCCACCTTTCGCGCCACCATCCTGAACGCCGGGACGATACGGCTGGGGCGGAGGCGCAAGGTGTTCGAGGTCATCTTCGAAGACGACACCGGCACCCTGCGCGGCAAGTGGTTCCAGTTCCGCGAGCCCTATATGAAGGAACGTTTCGCCATCGGCCGCACCTGCATCGTCTCCGGCAAGGCGAAAGACAACACCTACCTCGGAGCCGGGCTGGAAATCATCCACCCGGACGTCGAGATCACCGAAGACAACGCCCCGGCCACGCTCGAAATGGGGCGCATCGTTCCGGTGTACCCGACCACCGAAGGCCTGCATCAGAAATCCCTGCGCACCATCATGAAAACCCTGGTCGACCTCTACGCGCCGCTGCTGGAGGAATACCTGCCCGCCGACGTGATGAAGCGCAACAAACTCACTCCGCGCGTGCAGGCCTACCAGGACACACACTTTCCGCCCCCCGGCACGCGCGCCGATCACCTGCACCTGTTCCGCACGCGGCAACAGGTCCGTCTGGTGTTCGAGGAGCTGTTTCTCCTGCAGGTCGGCCTCGCTTTCAAACGCAAACACGCCTGGCAGGAGGTGCCCGGCCGCCCCCTGGCCACCCGCGGCGACTTGATCCACCGCTTCGTCAAGCTCCTGCAATTCGAATACACCGGAGCGCAGAAACGGGCGTTGGGCGAAATCATGGACGACCTTGAAAAACCCCGCCCCATGCACCGCCTTCTGCACGGCGACGTGGGAAGCGGCAAGACCCTGGTCGCCCTGACCACACTCCTCACTGCCGTGGACAACAATTTGCAGGGAGCGATGATGGCGCCGACGGAACTGCTGGCGGAACAGCATTACCTGAACCTTTTGCCTTACTGCGAAAAACTGGGAGTGAAACTCGACCTCCTCACCAGCGCCCTGCCCGCGGGGGAGAAGCAGGCCATACAGGACCGCATCCGCACGGGTCAAACCCAGATCGCCGTCGGCACCCACGCCCTCATTCAAAAGGATGTGGATTTCCACGACCTCGGCCTGGTGGTGATCGACGAGCAGCACCGCTTCGGTGTTCTGCAACGCGAAGCCATTGGCAAGAAGGGCACCGCCCCGCACGTGCTCATCATGACCGCGACGCCCATCCCGCGTTCGCTCGCCCTCACCCTGTACGGCGACATGGACGTGTCGATCCTGGATGAAATGCCGCCCGGCCGCCAGCCCATTGTCACGCGCAGTTATGATGCAAAGCACCGGGACGAGGCGTATCAGTTTCTACGCGGCGAAATCAAACAGGATCGGCAGGCGTACGTGGTGTGTCCGTTGATCGAGGAGTCGGAGACGATGCCGCTCAAAACGGCGCAGGAGGTGCACGCCGACCTCGAACAGCGCTTTCCTGATCTCAGGCTGGCGCTCATCCACGGCAAGCTGAAAAAAGAGGAACGGCAGGCCATCATGGCCGCGTTCAACGAAGGCCGGGTGGATATTCTGGTCGCCACCACGGTGATCGAGGTCGGCATCGACGTTCCCAATGCAACGGTGATGCTGATCGAGCACGCCGAACGCTTCGGCCTGGCTCAACTGCATCAGTTGCGCGGACGGGTGGGACGCGGCGGCCACGCCTCGCACTGCCTGCTGGTCACCTACCCGCCCCTGTCGGAAGACGCGGAGGCGCGCATCGACGCCATGCTGAAATCCGGCGACGGCTTCGTCATCGCCGAGCAGGACCTCAAGATCCGCGGTCCCGGTGACTTCCTGGGCACACGGCAGGCGGGGATGCCGACGCTTCGCTTCGCCGACCTGGTGCGCGATCTTCGCATGATCCAGACCACGCGCAAGGAAGCCTTCGCGCTGATCGACCGCGATCCCTGGCTGAAGGATCCCGGCCACCAGCCGCTTCGTCAAACCCTGGAAGACAAGCTGGGCGGACGGCTGGACCTGCTCAATATTCTTTAAAAGACACCAAGCCCCCCTTTCTCGCGGTTTTCCCCTGACCCGGCCCGTGATACACTTAAACGGACTAACCGATTGAACACCGAATCATGCTGAAACCGACCCGCGCCGACAAAATTCTCATCGCCTGCCTGTTCGCGGCCAACCTCGCCCTGTTTTCGGGGATCGACTACACCCGCACCGCCGGGGACTGGGTGGTCATCGAGGTGAGCCAGAAGGAGGTGAAGCGCCTGCCTCTCAAGAAAAACCAGCTCGTCCACGTGGAAGGTCCGCTGGGTGAGACGGAAGTGCAGATTCAGGACGGCAAGGCGCGCATCCTGAAATCGCCCTGCAGTCGCAAACTGTGCATCAAGTCCGGGTACATTCAGTATGCCGACCGCATCGCCGCATGCCTGCCGAACCGCGTGGTGGTGCGCATTCTCGGAAGCACCTACCGGGGCATCGACGCCGTGGTGTCCTGATCCTGATTCTTATAGATGAAACGTCTTCTCACTTTCACCCTCATTCTGGTCTGCCTTTCGGCAAGCGTTTCCGCATTCGCCCAGTCGTTCCACCGGCCCATCAATCACAAGCTGTCGGTGACGCTCGACCCGGATCGGCATCACGCCCGGATCGAGGACACCCTCACCCTCTACCCCAACTCGCTGTCCGGCGAGTCGCTGACGTTCACCCTGCACGCGGCTTACAACATCATTAAAGTCGAAATCCCGCACCAGGGCGAATGGAAGACCGAGGTGACGAAGGTGGAGGACGCCGCCGGGGACCTGCCGCCGCGCCAGCACATCGTCATCCAAAAGCCGGATGGGAAGAAGTGGCCGGATTTCCTGCAGGTGCTGTTTCGTTATGAAGGACGGTATCACGACCCCCTGCGGCCGGAAAGCGATTCAGGGAGGGAAGCCGTGCCCGGTGAAGAGGGTGAAAAAGATACGGGGATTTTTCTTTCTTCCGAGAGTTACTTTTATCCGCGGCTGGAAAGCAAGTCGGGCGAGTCGCTCATGACCTTCGCACTCGGCGTGGCAACGCCCCGCGACCTGAAAGTCATCAGCCAGGGCAAACGCATCCGCGAGACCACGCACAACGGTCCGCGCCACACGCTGTGGCAGTGCGACGACCCGATGCAGGAAATCTACATCGTCGCAGACCGCTACATCGAGTACAAGGACCGCTACGAAGACGTCACCCTCTACGCCTTCCTGCGCTCTCCGGACGAAACACTGGCGCAGAAGTACCTCGATGCGGCAAAAGGTTACATCCGCTTTTACGACCGCCTGCTGGGCGAGTATCCGTTCGTCAAGTTCGCGCTGGTGGAGAATTCGGTGCAGACCGGTTACGGCATGCCGTCGTTCACCCTGCTGGGTTCGCGCATCATCCGTTTCCCGTTCATCCTGCACACCTCGTTCCCGCACGAGATCCTGCACAACTGGTGGGGCAACGGCGTGTATGTGGATGCGACCGGCGGCAACTGGTCGGAGGGGCTCACCGCCTACCTCGCCGACCACCTCCTGCAACAGCTGGACGGCCATGGGCCTGATTACCGCTTTCAGCAGCTAATCAAGTACCTGAACTACGTCAACACGCAGAATGAAATCCCCATCGCGAAATTCATGTCACGGCACAGCATGGCGTCGCAGGCCATCGGCTACGGCAAACTGCTGATGGTGCTCAACATGCTGAGGCTGGAGGTGGGCGACAGGATCTTCCTGGAAGCGCTGGCGGATTTTTATTTCACACAACGATTTCACCGCGCCGGGTTCGAACACCTGCGCGCTCACTTCGAACTGTATCACGGGAGAAACCTCGACACGTTCTTCCGTCAGTGGATCGAGGAGAAGGGCGCACCGGAACTGGAACTGGTCCACACCACGGTGGAACCGTTTCCCGACGCTTACCGCCTGACGCTGGAAATTAAACAGAAGCAGGCCCGCCCCCTGTTCGCGTTTCAACTGCCGGTGGCGGTGTGGTACGAAGGCGCAGACCAACCGAAGATCGAACTGGTGTCCATCGATCCCCAACCGGTGCAACACGTCACCGTGTTCGTGGACGGCGAACCGAAGGCAGTCATGCTCGATCCGTATTACGACGTGTTCCGCAAACTCGACCGCAGGGAAGTGCCCGCCAGCATCGGCCAGACCTACGGCGACGGCAAGGCCGTGGCGGTGATGCCCAGCGTGTCGTCGCGTGACCTCATCGAAGGCTTTCACGAGTTCGCCACCTCGGTGGACAACCTGTCCGACATGGTGCTCGACCAGGTTTACGATTTCAGTGGCAGCGCTGCCACGTGGGTGTTCGGCCGCCACAACCTGAAAGCTCAGGCCCTCCTGCCGAAGCTGGCGGAGTTCGGCGTCTATCCTGGAGAACTCGGCATCACCGTGAACGGCAAACTGTATATGTATGAAGAGAACAGTTTTATTTTCACCCTGCCGAACCCGCAAAACCCCGGGCACTCCGTGACCTGGGTGATCCCGCACACCGCCGCCGCGATTCCGGGACTCATTCGCAAACTGCCTCACTACGGGAAGTACGGGTACCTCGTGTTCTCCGGTTTCGCCCCCGACAACCAGGAAAAAGGGGTCTGGCCCGGCGACCGCAGTGCCCTGATGACCACCTTCGTTACAGGCGACTACACCCTTCCGCCGCGCCCGCCACTCACCCCCACCCGGCCGGAATGACCGCACGGGCCAACTAAATTTGGCCTTCCCCGTTTCCTGAAGTATAATTTCCGCATTCCAAAGCGGCGCCCCTCACCGTTTCAACTGTTCCGGAAAGGACTCCACCATGGCCAAAGACACCACCCTGATCATCCACGGCTGGAGCGACTGCTCCAACTCGTTCAAAAAACTCAAACAGTTTTTGGTCGACAACAAGGTCGGCACGGTGCAGACCATCCTTTACGCCGATTACGAATCGCGCGAAGACAATATCACCTTCAACGACGTGGTGGACGGACTGAACGACCAGATGATCGAAAACGGCCTCATCGACGCTGACGGCAACAAGCTGAAGGACGTGAACGTGATCGTGCATTCCACCGGCGGGCTGGTGATCCGCCACTGGATCTGGCAGTACTACCACGACCGCATCGACCAGTGCCCGGTGAAACGGCTGGTCATGCTGGCCCCGGCGAACTTCGGCTCGCCGCTGGCGCACCGCGGCAAATCGTTCATGGGGAGCCTGTTTAAAGGAAGGTGGAAGATCGGCGACATGCTGGAAGTCGGGCGCAACCTGCTGAACGGCCTGGAGCTGGCCAGTCCCTACCAGTGGGACCTGGCGCACGAAGATGTGTTGCGGGAGGAACCTTATTACAACCGCAAGCAGATCCAGACGACCATCCTCGTCGGCTTGAAAGACTACGAAGGCCTGCGCGGCTGGGTGAACAAACCGGGCACCGACGGCACCGTGGTCATCGCCGGCACCTCTCTCGACACCGCCAAGCTGGTGCTCGACTTTTCCCATTCCGGCAAGGACCCGGCGAGACAGCACCACGACTGGGCGTACCAGAATCCGCCGGACGATTTCGGTTTCGGCGTGATTGCGGGCGTGGACCATGGTTCCATCGTCGAACCCACCTCCCCCAAGACCGGCGACAAGGGGATGGTCGGCGGGCTCATCCTGAGGGCGCTCACCACGAAGACATCCAAGGATTTCGAAAAATTCATCAAAGACCTCGAGCAGTACACGGAAAGCTGTTACCAGAAAACACAAAAGCCGCGGTTCCAGCAGTTCGTTCTGCACGCGGTGGACGACCTGGGCGATTCGATCAAGGACTTCACGGTGGAGTTTTTCATTTTCCGTCCTCACCGCCTGTCGAAGAAAGGGCTCGCCGACGATTCCAAAATGGACAAACTGGAACAGGACCTGAGCCAGGAGGTGCACGAAATCCTGACAGCCAACTTCCACACCAACCAGACCGACGCCAGCTTCCGGCGGTTCCTGGTGGACCTGGAGGAAATCCGTGCATTTTTAAATAAAGCGGAGGAAGCACTGGGAGCCAAGCCCGCACTCAGCATGCGCGTGCACGTGCCGAAGGTGGACGATGGAATCCAGTACGAAAACAAGGACCTCGAGAACATCGTCATCCATGACACCAGCGGCACGTTGAAACCACCGAAGAATTTCTTCTACGAGAACACGACGACGTTCATCGAACTGCGCGTCAACCGGTTCAACAACTACGTGCACATCGGCGTGAAACCGCGCAAACACTGAGAGCGGAACCCCGAGGAAGAATCAACTCCCCGGGGAAGGCAGGGTCCGGCGGTATTCTCCGGCAAATCCTTCGGACGAGATACCGACCGGCAGGTAGCGAACAGCGATGGCCGCCATGTGGTCGCGGTATTCCTTATATATGGAGTCCGGATTCACCCGTGCCATGGCGATGGGAAGCGGGGTTTTCAAAGTCCGCGCCCCGTCCGGTGTGCCGTCACCCTCTATGAAGTGATCGATCACCACCCCCACGATTCCCGTCTTTGCCAGCTTTTCAAAAAACGCATCCGGATCGTTTACAGGGTATAGAGGAGCCATGCAGGCCACCGCATCGATGCCCGCATCCGACAACTCCCGCAACAGACGAATACGGTCTTCCAGTCTGGATGGAGGCGGCGGCATTCCGGGCAAACGCCCGGTATCGCCTTCTATGGATACATGCACACGAAGTCGGCAAAGCTTCGACAGCGCCTGAACGCGTGCGAGGTCTTCGCGGATGCCCGTGGTGTGGGTTTGCAGGATCAATTCATCCGGCGGCGCGTCGAGAAGGGCATCCAATAGCGACCGGGTTATGCGATAGGTTTTTTCCACAGCCTGCCAGGGTTCGGTGGAACTGGAAAGGAAGATGGAAAACGGTTGCGAACGTTTGTGCGCCCACCTGCGTTCGGCGCCGGCGGTGCGGTGGTATACCTCAGCCGCATTGGTTTTGACATCGACGAACCCGCCCCATTCGCGGCCGCGGGTCAGCCACGGGTTGAATCGCACGTAGCACGCGGCGCCGCAGGCGGACTTGCCAAGACCGCAGCCGGTGTAGGGATTCATCGAATGCGAGCACACCCTTTTCAAATATCCCGTGGAGCGGGTCAGGATGGACCGGCATTCCACTACCGAAACCTGCATGATCCCCTCCCGCGCGACAGGGGTTCCATCACTGGGGTTTGTCCCCCTCCCACCATTTGCCCCACTTGACCGATGAGATGTTCTGGCTGAACTGCGGAGCCGCGTGGAAATATATTTCCACGCCACCGGACTTATCATCGGCGGGACGCGTCACCCATTTGTTTTCAGGAAGCAGGTCCAGGTTGATCAGCCACACTTTGCGGTTGTCGGTTTTGCGGATCACAAGAAATCCACGATCCTTTCGGTACTCAAAAAGTCCAAACAGAGTCACCGTCCTTCCCGGTTGGCCCTCCAGAGTCAGCGTGTAACGACCCTGGCACCAGTAGTCCCGGAAACCTTTCATGCTGGACACATCGTTTCCCGACTCCACATCATACAATCCCTGACAATCAATCTTCCTTGCATCCTCAAATTCGAATAACGGCTCCTTGTAAAGGATGAGTTCGCCGCGTTGTTCGTGAGCGTAGGCAGAATTGGAAAATATCCAAAATACCAAAACCAGTATGAAGCATCGTGTCTTCATGGCCCCACGGTGTCCTTCCAAAGGTTGGCAATACTATTAAAAGACTACCGCAAATAAATTGCATGGACCAAGGAAAACCGGTATTCGTGCAGATAAGTTATGCGGAGGTATGGCAAATTGATTATAATATCCGCTTTGCAATCAATCCCACAGACCCACCCCTTATTGGGTACACATAAGTGGAATCACGACCTGAATTTGTAAAGTTATTGTGGGGCATTCTTGCCGCCTTTTTGTTCGTCATCGACCTGCTTTTGCCGGAAGGGACGATCGACGGCTTCTTTTATGTGATTCTGGTTCTTGCGGCACTGCGTATCCGCCACAAAAACTTTTTGATCATGGCGACCCTTCTGGCCACGATGCTGAACATGATCGGGTTTTATCTGGCACTGGAAGGCCCCAACCTTTATCAGGAACTTCTGGACAGGTTGGGCTCCACGCTGACCATCTGGGTTGCGGGCTGGCTGTGCCTGGTGCAACAGAAGTCGGAAGACCATGCCTATCAGTTGCTGCAACGGCAAGGGTCCTTTGTGCAGTTGCACAAGGACATCGCCGTCGCTTCCAACGAAACGCGGGCTGTGGAGGAAACGTTGCAGTACTGCCTGCGGCGCATCTGTCATCAGGCGGGGTGGCCTGTGGGTCACCTGTACCTGGTCAATTCCCCCGCCAATCCGAACCTGGTCTCCACCACCACCTGGCACCTGGAAAACCCGGAACAGTTTCAGACGTTTCGTTCCGTCTCCGAAGGCACCGTCTTCGATTCCGGAATCGGGCTTCCCGGTCGTGTGCTGGCCAACGGCAAACCTGCCTGGATCATTGACGTCAACAAGGACCCCAATTTCCCGCGCGCGCGGTTGTCCCCCAACATCGGCGTCAAGGCAGGGTTTGCGTTTCCCATCCTGATTGGTAACGAGGTGGCGGGCATCATGGAATTTTTCTCGCCACGTGCGGAACCTCCGAACGATGACATGCTGGAAGTCATGGGCCACATCGGCACCTTGCTGGGCCGCGTTCTGGAGCGCAAGCGGGCCGAGGACGAACAGGAACAACTGCTTCACTTTTTGAAGGAACGCGTCAACGAACAGACATGCCTTTACAATGTGGCCAACCTGATCGCCAATGCCAAAACCATCCGCGAGGTGTTCAACAACCTGCAGTCCTATGTGGCCTCGGCCTGGCAATACCCGGAGATCACCCGCGTCAAGGTCGTCTTTGGTGAAGAGGCGTTCGCTCCGCCGGATTTCCGGGAAACGCCGTGGACCATGTCCGCACCGCTCACCATCCACGGCGTTCAGCAGGGATCGCTGGTGGTCTGTTACCTGGAGGAAAGACCGGATTCGGAGGAAGGCCCTTTTGTCAAGGAAGAGCGCCGGCTTCTGGACGGGCTCGCATACCTGTTGAGCGTTGCAGCGCAACGCAAGCTTGCAGAAGAGGAAATCGAACGTTCGCGCCAGCAGTTGCGCAACCTCTACAACAAACTGGAAACCGTTCGCGAAGAAGAACGGTCGCGCATCGCCCGCGAAATCCACGACGAGATGGCGCAGGTGCTGACCACAATGAAGCTGGAGGTGGCGCGGCTGTGCAAGAAGCTGGAAGTCAGACACCCGGAGCTCAAGGAAAACGCAGAAACGGTGATCGAGCTGATCGACCAGACCATCCCGACGGTCAAGCAGTTGATCCACGACCTGCGCCCGCCGATTCTCGATCACTTTGGCCTGGAGGAAGCCATCTCCTGGCAGGGTCAGGAATTCGAACGGTTGACGGGCATTCAATTTGAATTCGATTGCGACAGCGAACCTGAAAACCTGGACAAGGAACGGTCCACCACCTTGTTTCGTATTTTCCAGGAGACGCTCACCAACGTCGCGCGGCATTCCAAGGCGGAGAATGTGAGCGTGAAACTGAGTGATGAAAATGGTATGGTATCATTGCATGTTCAGGATGATGGGGTGGGCATCACCCCGGACAGACTGAAAAACGGCCATTCCCTTGGCATTCTGGGCATGCAGGAACGGGCACGGGTCTGGGGGGGCTCCGTGAACTTTGTAAGCAAACCCAACGAGGGTACGTTGGTAACCATCAACATCAGCAGAAACTAATCTAGGAGTTATCAATAATGACAACTGAAGTTCTGACCTCGAAGAAAAAGATCAGAATTCTGATCGCAGATGACCACCCCCTGTTTCGCCGTGGACTCAAAAACGCGTTTTCAGAAACGCCCGACATCGAAATCATCGCGGAAGCAGACAATGGGAACGATGTTCTGGACAAAATCCGTGACCAGGAATTGAGCCTGGTGATCCTGGATATTTCCATGCCGGGAAAAGACGGCCTGGAGGTCGTGAAGCAAATCAAGACGGAATATCCCAAACTGCCCATCCTCATCATGAGCGTGTACCCGGAAAACCAGTACGCGGTGCGCTTCATCAAAGCCGGCGCGGCGGGATACCTCACCAAGGAAAGCGCTCTCGACACGCTGCTCCACGCAGTGCGCAAGGTGTCCCAGGGTGGAAAATTCGCCAGCCCGGAAATCACCGAACGACTTGCTTTCGATTTCCTCGAAACCAACAAACCGTTGCACGAAACGCTGTCGGATCGCGAGTACCAGGTATTCCTCATGATCGCGCGTGGCAAATCGTTGACGGAGATCGCCAACGAATTGTCGTTGAGTGTGAAGACCATCAGCACGCATCGGTCCCGCATTCTGGAAAAAATGAAAATGAAAAAGAATGCGGAACTGATTCATTACGCAATCAATTACAGCCTCATTTAACTAAAATACGGTAACGCAACTCCCGCCTCCGGTTTTTGTGACCGAAAAATCCCAGCCTCTCCTTTTATCTTCCTAAATCGAAAAAATACGACAACAGATAAGAATAAATCCCGGCCAGCCTTACCCTAAAAAAGCTTCACTAAATTCTATTTTGAGTAGGTTATTTTCCTACAACAGAAATAGCCATACGCTGATAGTTAACCTTCCCACCTTTTATTAAACTCCACCTTAACTTGGAATCTCAGTATTGGGCATAACAATCACTTTGCTCTTTTCGACATTGCGTTTCTCTAAATTAAGGTAATGAGATTCTGACCGACGCAATCCGAAGGAAAGGAAAATTGTGAACCCGTTTTCCCGAAAAGTCCTGCTTGCCGCCCTCGTCACTGCGGCCGCATTTCTAACCACGACCATTCCGGCTGATGCGGAAACTTACCTCCTCCGCACCATTTCCCTGACCACCGTTGAAGGGGAGGCTTCCGAGTACACCTATCATGTCCCAGCCGGTAAATCGGTGCGTGTTCAAAACGATTTGGACCGAGTGATCCACAATACATCCATTGCGCGGGTCAACCCGGATAAAAATATGGTACGTGTTCAGGCTTTCCAGCCCGGTCAGTCCATGGACCTGGAATTCACCGCCCAGGGAACCTATCGGATTTGTTACGAATGGAAGCCGAAACACGCCACCGTTTTCCAACAGTCTTGTGTTCGTGTCAACGTGGTCAAGCTCCAGTCCACGTAAGAATTCCTGAAGCTACAGCGGGGAGCAAAATTTTGTTTTTAGGAAAGTTTCTATTTAATCATTTTAATGTTTCATTTTTATTATCCTCACATCACGATGAAAGGAGCCGAGGAATGAAAAAGATTTCTTTGCTGACTGCTCTGTGCGTTGTTGCCTTCAGCGGCACGGCGTTTGCCGGAACCATCAAACCCGGTGAATCCACGTCCTGCAACGATGCCAAACAAATCACGGTAGAAGTTGACACCATCCCGAACAAAGCTGCTGGTGAGTTCGGTCACACCGCCAACGATCGCGGAACCGCGAGCCTGGTGGTATGGAAGTCTTCCAACGCCACCACCGTGCCCCTGACCTTGGGCCCGAACGACAGCAACCAGTCCCTGACCACGACCGACCACGGTAAGGTTGGTATCAAGCCGATGGGCACCATGGGCCGCAACAAGGTTGTTCTGACCGGCCAGCCGGCTTTCAGCCGCGGTGACTCCATTGGTGACATCAGCGGTCTGGTACGGTTCACCAACACCGGCACCAACACCGTTAAGGTTACCTGTCAGTAATCAACAAATCAGAACCCCTGTGGGAGTAACATTCGAGCTCTAACCGTTACAGCGGACACTCCCTTACCCAAGGAAACAGCCGGCACGCCCCTGCCGGCTGTTTTTTTGTGCCCTCATCTTGGCAACCCCCGCCCGTTTGGTGTAAAACTGTTCTTCACATTCCAACCGCTTTAACCGAGGAACCCGAACCCCATGACCGAAAACCAGCAAGTCCGCGTCCGTTTCGCCCCCAGCCCCACAGGCACCCTGCACATCGGCGGCGTGCGCACCGCCCTGTTCAACTGGCTCTACGCCCGCCACCACGGCGGCACCTTCATCCTGCGCATCGAAGACACCGACCTCTCCCGCTCCACCGACGAATCCATCCAGGAGATCCTCTCGGCCATGCAGTGGCTCGGCCTCGACTACGACGAAGGCCCGTTCCGCCAGATGGAGCGGCAGGACCGCTACCGCGAACAGCTGGCCCACCTGCTGGACGCGGGCAAGGCCTACCGCTGTTACTGCACGGCGGAAGAACTGGAAGCCAAACGCAAGGCACAGCAGGCGGCGGGCGAGAATCCGCGCTATGACGGCACCTGCCGCAACCGCACGGACCAGCCCACCGACCAGCCGCATGTGCTCCGCTTCAAGGCGCCGAAGGAGGGGACGGTCACCGTCAAGGACATCCTGCGCGGCAAAGTGAACTTCGAGCTGAAGGAAATGGACGACATCATCCTGCAACGCACCGACGGCACGCCGACCTACAACTTCGTCGTCGTGGTGGACGACGCCGACATGCGGATCACCCACGTCATCCGCGGCGACGACCACCTGTCCAACACACCGAAGCAGGTATTGCTGTACGACGCCCTCGGCGCGGCGCGGCCCGAGTTCGCGCACATCTCGATGATCCTCGGTCCCGACAAAACGCGGTTGAGCAAACGCCACGGCGCGACCTCCACCCTCGAATACAAAAAACAGGGCTACCTGCCGCACGCGCTCATCAATTATCTCGCGCGGCTCGGCTGGTCGCACGGTGACCAGGAACTGTTCACGCTGGAGGAAATGACCCAGCACTTCGCGCTGGAGAACGTCACCATCTCCGCCGCCGTGTTCAATCCGGAAAAACTGCTGTGGGTCAACGAGCAATGGATCCAGACCAGCCCGCCGGAAGAATTGGCAAAGCACCTGGAACCGGTTCTGGTGCAGGAAGGGTTGCTGGCCGAGGGACACGGCCGTTCGCAGGACGAGATCGCGCGCATCGTCCCGCCCCTGCAGAAACGCGCCAAGACGTTGGTGGAGATGGCCCACGGCGCCGCGTTTTATTTCAAAGACGAGGTAGAGTTCGACGAGAAGGCGAAGGAGAAGTTTCTTACGCCAGAGGTGAAACCGTGGTTCGAGAAGTTGTGCGCGGGGTTGGAGAAGATGGATGAGCCCTTGGAGCACGATGCCGTCGAGGCCCTGTTCAAGCAGGTGATCGAGGAAGAAGGCATCAAATTGAAGAACCTGGCCCAGCCCGTGCGCGTCGCCCTCACCGGCCAGACCGCCTCCCCCGGCATCTACGATCTGTTTTTAATGCTGGGCAAAGACCGCTCCCTCACCCGCCTGCGGAATGGAGTTAATTAGTTCCCCCTTATGAGAGGGACTAGGGGAGGTTACTTTCAGGTTAATAAACATGAGGAGCTAAAGGCGACGAAGACAATGTAACAGTCCCCCCCTTTGCGAAAGAGGTTAGGGGGATTTTTCATTAAGGTGTTTTAGTCTGAGGAGCCGCAGGCAACGAAGTCTATTTAATAAATTTTCAGGGTGTTCTACCATGCCAGGTAAACATCGAAAACACCTCTTGCCTTACGACGAAACCCTCACCGACAAAGCCCGCGAACTGCGCAACCAACCCACTCCCGCTGAAAAACATTTCTGGCACCACCTGCGCCAGATGCCTTTCTATAAAGGCACCCGATTCAACCGCCAGAAACCCATCGGATCTTACATCGTCGATTTCTACTGCCATCACCATCAGTTGGTCATCGAAATCGATGGCGACACGCATGGCACAAATGCCGCGAAGGCGAAGGATTTAGAACGCACCGAATTTCTGGAAGCTCAGGGATTGACGGTGGTGCGATTCACCAACCGGGAAGTGATGCACAATATCGAAGGTGTGCTGGGCGAGGTAGAACGGGTCATTGGGAAGAAGGAGGAAAAATCCCCCTAGCCCCCTTCACAAAGGGGGAACCGACCCATCTCCAAACCACAATAACTCCAGCGCCAAAACAAACTTTCCATCCCAATAAGCTTCAATACACCTCACCTTAAAGAACAGGGAAATCGTAATTCTTAAATAGGCTTCCAATACTTCTCCCTTACAGGAGAAGGACTCGGGGGGGAATTATTTGTAACCGCCCCTCTTTCCTCACAAGAGAAGAGTTCAGCCATCCCCTCTTGTGAGAGGGCCCAGGGTTCCGTTTTAAGGAAGGATTCGGGATGCAGGTATTTGTAACCATCCCTTTCCCTCGAAGAGAGGGCGCAGTTATTCCCCCTTTGTGAAGGGGGCTAGGGGGATTTTTCCTTAAGGTATTTTACTCTGAGGAGCCGTAGGCAACGAGGAGATTTTAATGAGGATTTTTATATTCGGTTTCGGTGATCTCCGGGTTCCTGACATGAATACGACCGAACGGGATGCGGCAATACAAATTGATCGCTACCAGCAACTCGTCACGCGTCCAGTCCATACGGTCCTTTATCTTCAATCAACGATTATCAATACAACCTATCCCTTCTTTTGAATCTTCGCCCAGGTGTCGCGGAGGGGGACGGTGCGGTTGAAGACGGGCTGGCCGGACTGGGAATACTTGCTGTCCACCACGAAATACCCCATGCGTAAAAACTGGAAGCGGTCGCCAACCTTCGCTTCTTTCAAACTGGGCTCCAGCTTACAGTCTTTCAGCACTTCCAGGGAATCGGGGTTGATGCTGGCGGGAATCTCGATGTCTTCGGGGTCTTCGTTCACAAACAAATGATTGTACAGCCGCACTTCGGCCTCGTACGCGTGCAGTGCGGACACCCAGTGCAGCGTCCCCTTCACCTTGCGCCCATCTGTGGTCTGGCCGGACTTCGTCTCCGGGTCATAAGTACAACGCAGCTCCACCACCTGCCCCTGGTCGTTCTTCACCACCTCCTCGCACTTGATGATGTAGGCGTGCTTGAGGCGCACCTCGCGGCCCGGCGCTAGACGGAAGAATTTCTTCGGCGGGTCTTCCATGAAGTCTTCCTGCTCGATGTACAACTCGCGGCTGAACGGCACCGTGCGGTGACCCGCCGCCGCGTCCTCCGGATTGTTCTCCGCCTGCAACTCCTCCACCTGACCTTCCGGGTAATTGGTGATGACGACCTTGAGCGGGTGCAGCACGGCCATGACGCGCGTGGCGATCATGTTCAAATGTTCGCGAATGCAGAACTCGAGCAGACCGAGCTCCACCGTGCTGTTGGATTTGGCGACGCCGATGCGCTCGCAAAAGTCCCGTATCGATTCCGGCGTGTAGCCGCGCCGCCGGAGTCCGCTCACCGTCGGCATGCGCGGATCGTCCCACGCATCGACATACTCCTCCTTCACCAGCTGGATGAGCTTGCGTTTGGACAGCACGGTGTGCGTGAGGTGAAGCCGCGCGAACTCGATCTGCCGCGGATGAAACACGCCCAGCGCGTCGAGGCACCAGTCGTAAAGCGGACGATGGTCCTCGAACTCCAGCGTGCAGATGGAATGGGTGACGCCCTCGATGGAGTCCGACTGCCCGTGCGCCCAGTCGTACATGGGATAGATGCACCACGCGTCGCCGGTGCGGTGGTGCGGCGCTTTCAGAATGCGGTACAGCACCGGGTCGCGCAGGTTGAGGTTGCCCGACGCCATGTCGATCTTCGCACGCAGCACTTTGGCCCCGGTATCGAACTCGCCGTTCTTCATGCGCTCGAACAGGTCGAGGTTTTCCTCGACGGTGCGGGTGCGGTACGGACTGTCCTTCCCCGGTTCGCTGAGCGTGCCGCGGTGTTCGCGGATCTCGTCGGCGTTCAGGTCATCAACGTACGCCTTGCCCGCCTTGATCAGTTGCACCGCCCACTCGTACAACTGCTGGAAGTGGTCGGACGCGTAGTATTCCTTGTCGCCCCAGTCGAAACCCAGCCAGCGCACGTCTTCCTTGATCGATTCGACGTATGCGGTTTCCTCTTTAACGGGGTTGGTGTCGTCGAAGCGCAGGTTGCAGCGGCCGCCGAACTCCAGCGCCATGCCGAAGTTGAGGCACACGCTTTTGGCATGGCCAATATGGAGGTAGCCGTTGGGCTCCGGCGGGAAACGGGTGACGACCTTGCCGCCGAAACGGCCGCTGGCGTTGTCTTCCTGGATGTGACGCCGCACAAAATGCGACGGATGGGTGGATTCTTCGGACGTGTCGGATGGGTTTCGGGATTCGTTCATGGGTCTCGCGGGTTAGGGGAAGTTCGGGCTGTTCAACACGCCCACATATTAATGGAAAGCCGGGAGGCGTACAAGGCAGCAGCGCGCATGCGGGACCTCCTTTTTTAAAAGGAGGAAGGCGGCCCGGATCACTGCCCTCCGGTGATCATCTCCGAGATGTCGCGCACGCGCACCTTCTCGTTCAGGTTCTTCGCCTTGAGCGCATCTTCGAGCATCAGCACGCAGAACGGGCAGGAGACAGCGATGGTTTCCGGTTCGGTCTGCATGAGCTCGTCGACGCGGTTGTGGCTGACGCGCGTTCCGGTGTTTTCCTCGAGCAGGAAGCGTCCGCCGCCGGCACCGCAACAGGTACCGCGCTCGCGGCTGGTCTCCACCTCCAGCAGCGCCCCCTCCGGAACCGCCTGTTCGATCACCTTTCTAGGCGCTTCGTATTCCTTGTTATGGCGGCCCATGTAGCACGAGTCGTGGTACACGACCTTGTCGTCGGCTTTCTCCAGTTTCAGTTTGCCGTTCTGCACCAGGTCGGCGAGCAGTTGCGAATGGTGAATCACCTCCAGGTGCACGCCGTATTCCGGGTATTCGTTCTTGAACGAGTTGAAGCAGTGCGGGCAGTGTGTGATGACCTTCACCACCCCTTCCTCTTTGAACGTCTCCGCGTTCTGCGTGGCCAGCATGTCGAACAGGTACTCGTTGCCCAGCCGCCGGGCCGGGTCGCCGGTGCACCCTTCGCGGTTGCCGAGGATGGAGAAATCGACCCCCGCCGCCTGCAATGTTTTCACCACCGACGCCGCCACCTTTTTGCCGCGGTTGTCGAACGCGCCGTTGCACCCGGGAAAGTACAGGTACTCGGTCGGGTTGTTCTTGTCCCATTCCTTCACGCCCAGGTCCTTGGCCCAGTCGGCGCGGCTGGTGCCGGGAAACCCCCACGGGTTGCTGTGCGACTCCAGCGACTTGAAGGCGTCATTGAGTTCCTTCGGGAAGCGCGACTCCATCAGCACCATGCCCTGGCGGAGATCGATCATCTTGTTGACGTACTCGATCATCACCGGGCACTCCTCCTCGCACGCGCCGCAGGTGGTGCACGACCACACCGTTTCATCGAGGATCACCCCGCCCATCACCGCCGGACCTTCCGCAGGTTCCGCCTTCAACAACTCCGGCGTGCGCGCGTTCAGGTGGTCGCGCAGGTCGATGGTGAACTGTTTCGGCGACAGCGGTTTCTGGCTGTTGAGCGCCGGGCAGAACACATCGCAGCGGCCGCACTCGGTGCAGGTGTGCAGGTCCAGCAGTTTCTTCCACGAAAACTCCTCGATGACATTGACGCCGAACGACTCACGGTCCTCATCCTCGAAATCCATGCGGTGCAGGTTGGTGCCCGCATCCAGGTTGGAGAAATACACGTTGGGGATGGAGGTGATGACGTGAAAGTGCTTCGAACGCGGCAGGAGGTCGAGGAAGAACAGGATCGCCACGATGTGCGTCCAGAAACCCGCCGCCTGAATGGGGATCAGCGATGCGCGGTCCATGCCGCCCAGGCCCGCCTGCGCGAGAAGCCCGCCCAGCCAGGCCCACGGCGTCGCCTCCTCCGGCACGAGGACCTGCCGCGCGCCTTCATAAACCATGTCCGACAGCATGATGAGCAGGATGAGCACGAGGATGAGGATGCCTTCGCCGGACAGGTTGAGCCGTTTCGGTTTCACCACCAGCCGCCGATAGAGAGCGTACAGGCAGGCCGCCGTCACCAGCACCACGAACCCGTCCTTCACCGCGTAGTACAACCCGCGGGGAGCATCGAGAAACGCCGGGGCTTCCATCAAGGGAAAGAACCCGATGAGAAAAAATTCGGCGGCACGCAGGAGCAGCACGAGGAATCCCCAGAAAATGAGCGCATGCATCCAGCCCGCGCCCCGATCCTTGAACATCTTCGACTGCGCGATGGCGATCTTCAGCGTCTGGAACAGACGGTCGAGCGGACGGTCGAAGCGGTTTTCCGGTTGCGCCCGGCGGAGCGCCTGCCATTTCGGCCAGAGTGCAAAAAGGAATACAGCAAGAGATACGAGCGTGAGCGAGGCCAGCACCCAGGGGTGCCAGGCGGGAGCGATGCCTCCCGGAGTGATGGGGTCCATATGAGCGATCAGGTGTAAGGTTGAGAAAAAAGAACGCCCTGAGAGGCGTGTTTGAGGAGGCCGGAAAATTCACCAGAATCCCCTGAGGAAACAGGCCGAACTCCCATAACTTCTTGTGAAATCAGCAATTTTCCGACCCGAAACCCGTTTGCCCCGTGCCCACCGTGTGTTATATTGAAACTATATCAAACGGTGCAAGGGGAGAACGTTGGCAACCTTTAATAAGGAGCATTTTCGCATGCTCTCGAATACGGCTCCATTCAAGAATGCATTATACCTGATCAGCCTCGCCGCGTGCATCGGTTGGGTTTCCCCGGCGCAGGCCTTTCCCGTTGACGACGCCTTCCCCCTGCCGCAGGAAAAACCCAGGACTTACGTTCACGAACACCCGCGAAGCCGCGTGCCCATGGGCCAGTACCCGTCCCTGAACCCGAACCTGAGCGGCGACATCAACGACCCGCACCCGTTCCCGGATTACATGAAACGGTTCATCGGGGAGCATAAAATACCGAAATACTATTATGAATTGATCCAGCTTCCGCCGCAGGACCAGGTGCAGAGCAAGGTTTTCAACCCCGTGCTGTTTTCCCGGCTCCGGCGCATCGGCGTGGTGCATTTTGAAAACAAGATCCCCGTCAACGAACGCGATCCCGATGCAGGCAAGTTTCTGGCAGGACAGGTGACCACCGAACTCGAAACCCTGTCCAAACTCAATGTCATACCTCCCCAAAAAATGGTGGATGAGTTTTACCTGCAAATCACCCATCCCGGGCGGGTTCTACCGCCTGTTTCCGGCAAGGGACCCAAAGATTCCAAAAGCGGCCCTGAAAATTCCCAACCGGGATATGATTTGCCGTATGCTGGTGATAAAATGGATGCTGTTTTGATCGGTGCGGTCACCCGGTTCAGCAACCAGTATGAAGACCGTCACGGAAAGAAAAAAGAAAGCCTCGCCGCGTCGGTCGAATTCGGCGCATTTTTGATCAGTACCGAAACGGGGGAAGTCATCTGGGCCGCCCGGTATGTCGGCACCCAGCGCCCCAGATTGGGAAACCTGTTTAAAGGCCAGATACGCTGGCTGAGCAAACAGGAGTTTTCGCAGGAAGCCATCAAGAAAACTTTCGAGGCGTTTGACGTGTTCAATACCAATAAACCCGGTAGAAACATTAAATAGATAGAAGAGTCATGAGCGAACCATTCAACACCCCTGTCCAGGAAAATGAGCCGGTCAGCCCGGAGGCCCGGAAAAAACACAAATTGTGGCGCAACCTGTTCATCCTGAATCTTTGCGTCACGCTGTTACTGATCGGCATCTGGTGGCTTCCGGTCAAATTCGCCGAAATCAACAAAACCATGGACGAGCCGAGCATGGAAGCGACCAAGAAAAAAGGTCCGGCGAACGTGGGCGGCACGTTGAAAACCGAAGTGATTCCGGAAAGCCACCTGCTGAAATCCCGCGTGGTGGTGGTGGACGCACGCGACGAACAGACCTGGCGGTATTACGATTTTTCGCGCGGCGGCCCGGTGGAAATCCATGACCGGTCCTCCCTCGAATGGGACCTCGCCTTTCGCCGCGGCAAGATCATCTCCAACGGCGGAATGACCAACAAGATCGGCAAAGCGGGCCTGATGGACATGGGTGAAGTGAGCTACGACGCCGTTGAAGACGTGCCGTTGGACCGCGAATTCATCCAGGACAAGGCCACCCAAACCGAACCCGAAAACCCGGTGCTTGCACAATGGTACAAGTACAACTACATCACGCATAAGCTGACCGCGCGCAAGAACATTTACATCCTGCGTACTGCGGAGGGCAACTACGCCAAGATTCAGTTTCAGAACTTTTACTGTGCGGACAAACAGCCGGGGTGCATCCAGATGAAGTACGCCTACCAGCCGAACGGTTCCCCCAATTTCCTGAAGAATTCCGGATCCTTTTCCACCACTTCCGTGCTGGAAACGCCGAAAATGTAAAAACCGGTTCCGGCGGAACGGAAAATTGGCAATATCACCGGAAAATGTATTAGAATTGAAGTTTTCGCGGAAACGCCCCCCGCATCCCGCGGAACCCCGGCCATGCGCCCTTCCGCCCAGTCGCGGACCGGATTGTTGAACAATTGCATCGAAACGCAGGAGACCCGCTCAATGCCAAGCTTGAAAGGAATTCTTTTCAACCAGTTCGCCAGCGAAGGCGTCAACCAGTTGATTGAAGAGTTGCAGAAAAAATACAAACCCAAAAAGGGACGCCGCTTCAACCATGCGGACATCACTTACGAAATCAGCCGCCCCAGTTTGCAGGACAACCAGCTCGGTTTCGAAATCAGTTCCAAAATCCCGCAGGATGAAGTTAAAGACGAAAAAGCAATGGAAGTGTACTTTGACAAGATTAAAAGCATCCTGAACAACGACGAGAAAAAACCGGTTTCTGTTGAACGTGAAAATATCGTGTGGGATTCCAAAAAGGAAACCGAAAAGGAACGCGACTACGTGAAGTGCCAGTACACGTATCCATTGGAAGATTTGTACAAAAACGATGAAATCATCAAGCGGTACGAGGCGTTGCAATCCGGATCGGGAGAATCCCTGCCTGAAATTCCCGGGGTTTTTACCGTGCAGGGCAAACTGGCCCTCATCATGGTCCAGGAGACCATCCAGGATTATGTCCGCAGCAACATCCAGACCCTGATCGACGCCAACCAGAAGGTTCGGAGCGGCCTGAAAGGTTAACGCCGCATGAATCCGTTTCTGTATTATCTCGGCCGGTCCCTGCAGATTGTGGGACTGGCCATCATCACCTACGTGGTGTTCAAGTTTTTTCAACCCGTGGGCATGGAATTCCTGCTTTACTATTCAATTGCCGGAGTGGCCATGTTTTACGGAGGCACCCTGCTCCTCGAAAAAAATCAGTAACCACCCTTTTCGCAGGCCATCATGAAGGAAACTCTGGCAAAACCCGGATTCCTGATCGCCACCAGTACCCTGGGGGCCGACCTCAGTTACCTGCTCGCGGTCATCTTCACCGTCATGTTCCTTTTTGCCTGGTGGCAGGCCAAAAAAGGCGATGGCACCCGGCATCATAAGCTCATTCTCGTTTCGATGGTGTCGATGGTGGTTTACTTCATCGGCTACTACTACACCCGTTCGCTCGGCGTGTTGTCGCTGGAGGGCAAGGAAGGGTTCGGCGGACCGGAGAGCATTTACAACAACGTGTTCATTCCCATTCTCACCACGCACCTGGTGCTGGTGACTCTGGGGCTGATTCTGACCCCCTACATGATCATCGAGGGCTTCCGCGCGTCGAAAAAAGTGGACGGGAAATGGACTTTGCAGACCGGGGTACTGAAGGCGAACCCGGCACGCTTCAAACGGATTTACATCTGGCTGCTGACCATCTGGGCGGGATTGCAGGTCGTATTGATGGCGGCAGGCAAATCAATCGGCTCGATGATCGCCTACTTCCTCATCTTCCTCACCATCGCGCTGGTCATCAGCATTGAAAAGCTGATCGAAAAACTGCTGCCGGAGGGGGACCGCCGTCACCGTATCCTGGGCCGGGGCACCATGGTGCTGTTCGCGCTGATCCTGGTGACGAGCACCGCCACCTACCTTTTGCTGTACGTGTTTTACCCCGTGCGGGCGGCCTAGGGTGGATGCTCTAACCCCTTTCGACACAAGGGCCTGAAGAGGCTTCAGGGAAGGCAAAAAAGGGCTTTTTTACCCTTGACACCCGTCTGATCCGGTGATATCTTTCGCTGGATCAAATGACTTCGAAGTACATCAGCAGCAAGTACACGGCGAATAAAACGTTAACACCCAAGCCGATAGCAACGATCGCGTTAAAGATTTTTCCGTCTTTTCCGGTAAACATAAGAAAGTCGTTTGATCAAAAAATAAGGTGAAATTAAGATTGCGTAAGGTACCATTCGCCTGTTTAAGGTGTCAAGGTTTTTAGCATACAGTTTCGGTTTTTAACTTTGTTGAAGAAGGGAAAAGGGAACCCATGGACATTCAAAAACTCAAAGAAAAAGCGGGTCCTTGGATTTACGTCGTTACCGTGATCTTCAGTTTGTGGTTTTTCTACTGGTTCGCTTCGGTTTGGCGCTAAGCCCCACACCGGCCCATGGATTAACTTTCTAACCAGTATATTTGGAGCTTTGATAAATGGAAGAGACGCAAGAAGAAAAGAAACGGTGGATCACCCCCAAGTCGATCATCCACTTCCTGATTGCCTTCGTCCTCATGGCTGGCTACTACTACCTCATCAACGTAGCCCTCATGAAGGTACAGGGATTGGAATTCCACTACCTGTGGGTTTCCGGTAGCGGTGGCGGCGGCGGACATTAATCCCCGTCCCCTGTTTTACCCATTTCCCGTTCAATCATTGTTGTATAAAAAATGACAAGCCCCCGGCTTGTCATTTTTTTATTTAAGCGCATTCCCGTGTCCTCAAAAAGTTTCATACCCTCGGACCCCGGCACCCGCAAGTTCAAAGGCGAACCGGGGTGCCGCGTGTACCTCATCCGCCATGGCGAGGTGGCCAACGCCCACCTCATCTGCATGAACGGCCATTACGACGTTGAATTGTCGAAAAAGGGCGAGCAGCAGATGCAGGAAGTCGCAGAAGCGCTCCGCCCGCTTCCGCTGAAAGCCGTTTATTCCAGCGACCTCACACGCACCTTCACCGGTGCACGTCTCATCGCGGAAAAACACAACCTGGAGCCTGTCGCCTTTCCCGACCTGCGTGAGTTGTCTTTCGGTAAATGGGAGGGCATGTCGGTCAAGGAACTCACCGAAAAATTTCCGGGAGAGATGGAAAAACGCATCAAGAACACGGAGCTGTTCCGTGCCGACGAGGGTGAAACCTTCGATGAACTGGCCTCGCGCGTCGTGCCCCGTTACAACGCCATCGTCGAGCAACATCCGAACGACGTCATCGCCATCATGAGTCACGGCGGCGTCAACCGCACCATCCTCAGTCACCTTCTTGGCATTCCCACCGCCCACCTGTTCCGTTTCGCGCAGGAATACGCCGCCATCAACGTCATCCAGTATTACACCGACCAGGTCGTGGTCGAGTTGATGAACGGCTCCACCCGGGAAATCGCCTCCTGCCTGCCATGAAACCGTTCCTTCTCCGCGTTGAAAACGCCACGGTGTACCGTGGTGACAACGAGGTGCTGAAGGAAATCCACTGGACCCACCACGAGGGCGAAAACTGGGCCGTGGTGGGCAACAACGGATGTGGCAAAACCACTCTCATGAAACTGCTGTTCGGCGAGATCCTGCCTCTCGACGGTGGACAGGTTTACTGGTTCAACAGCAAAACGTGGCACGGCCTGTTCGAAATCCGCGAACGCGTCGGCTTCGTCTCCGCCGAATTCCAGAGGCAGTACGACCAGAACGTGACCGCGCTGGAAGTGGTGGAGTCGGGGTTCTTTTCCAGTATCGGGTTGTGGGAGGACGTGCGCTCCGCGCAAACGCAGAAGGCCGAGGCGGAAATGGACCACCTCGGTATCCTGCATCTGGCACCCCGGCGGTTTCTGCAGTTGTCTTACGGGGAGGCCCGTCGCGTGCTCCTGGCGAGGGCGCTGGTGAACCGGCCGGACCTGTTGGTGCTGGACGAACCCTGCGCGGGGCTCGACATCCCGACACGCGAATTGTTTCTCGACACCCTCTCCCAGCGAATTCGCAACCGGAGCCTCATCTACGTGACCCACCACATCGAGGAAATTCTCCCCGCCATCACGCACGTCCTTTTGCTTAAACACGGACGCGTCTTCGCTCAGGGCAAAAAGGAGGACATCCTGACCAGTGAGGCCTTTTCGGAAGCGTTGGAATGCCGGGTGAGTGTGCAGGAAAACGGCGGGCGGTTCTGGATCACGGGATGCCAACCGACACGTAAAAAATAAAGCGCGGGTTACCGGTAACGGCCCAGCAGGTCATTGATGCGGATGCGAATGGCGTCTTTCAGCATCTTCGACGAATCCTGCAAAATGCGCACGCGGGAATCCTCAGAGTTATGCCATTCGACGGGAAGCTCCAGCACGTTCAAACCCGCCTTCTTCGCCAGAAACAGCATCTCCACATCAAAACAGAAGTGATCGATCCGCATTTTCTGAAACAACTGCCCGCCCGAACTTCGGCGGAAGGCCTTGAACCCGCACTGGGTATCGACGAAATCGTCGATCACCAGAAACCGGATGATCCTGTTGAAGATGCGCCCCATGCCCTGCCGGTACCAGGCCTGTCTTTTGACCACGTTGGAATCCGGAAGCGAACGCGAACCGATCACCACATCGCACCCCGCCTCCAGGTGCGGCAGGAACCGGTCCCACTCCCGGATCGGTGTGGAGAGATCCGCGTCGGAAATCAGCACAAACTCCCCCGCCGCCTCCAGCACGCCTCGCCGCACGGAATACCCCTTGCCGCGGTTGCCGTCGTTTTTAAGCACCACGCATTCTTCCGCCGTCATGTAGCGGGCCGGAACCTCCACCGTGCGGTCGGTGCTGCCGTCATCCACGATCAGCACCTGCCAGCGGTACTCCTTGGTTTTCAGGAACGCGGTCACTTTTTCGAGAGTGGAACCCAGGCGGTTTTCCTCGTTCAGGCACGGGATGACCACGGACAAAAACGGATCGGCAGGCATGAATGGCTCACAGGAGGGATGAATAAAACGAATTCATATTCCAGGCAAAATGCCGTTCATTAAACACCAAATCCGGCGGGAAATCCATCCCCCGGCCAAAATATCCCCTTTTCCACAAACAGGTTCCATGCCACCCCCGGATCGGGAAGAACGATATCCATGCAACGGCTTGTCAACATTCCCGGAATTGGTATAGAATCGTCCGGTTGACCCAATGGGACAAGGAGACCTTCGTGCGGAACGCCCTCTGGATTGTGCTGGCAGGCCTGTGGTTGTGGACGGTTCCCGTTCCCGGCCACGCGGATGACGCCCGCGACTGGTGGATGCAGGGCAACCAGCTCAGCCAGGCCGGCAAATGGGAGGAGGCGGTGGAAGCGTACCACCAGGCCATCCAGATCAACCCGGATGCCACCGGGCCGTTCTTCAACCTGGGTCTTGCCTACAAGGCCATCGGGAAATACGATCGCGCCGCCGCGGCATTTGAACGGGCGCGGCAACTGGAGCCGGGGAACATGGAAGTGCGTCTCAGGCTGGGCAACATCTACAACCTGATGGAGAAGTGGGACCAGGCGATCGAACATCTCAACCTGGTCGTCCACCGCGTTCCGGACAATGCCGAGGCGCACGGCAACCTGGGCTGGGCGCTGCTGAATTATTCAAAAGGACCGCAGTTCAAACTGCTGGTTCTGCAAAACCTGGAAAAAGCCGTGCACCTGTTCGAGCAACAGGGCCTGCACCAGGCCGCCCGCGCCACACGGGAAACCCTGGACGGGGCCCGCAAACAATTCGGTTACGAATAATATTACCGTTGATTCACGAGGATCGCTCATGCTGGATACTCAAAACTCACAACTCGAGGCACCCATGACGCTGGAAGTCAAAGCCGAAGTCACCCGCAACCCGGACCTGGTGACGTTTCGTTTGAACAAGACCCTGATTCCGCCGGGAACCGGCCAGTCGTTTTCCGGCCCGGAATACGCGAAAGACCATCCCCTCGCCAACGCCCTGTTTCAGATTCGCGGCGTCAAAAGCGTCTGGATTCTGGGAAACGATGTTCAGGTGACGAAGGACGAGAAAGTGCGCTGGGGCACCATCACCTCCCGCATCATCGAAACGATCAAGCGCATCGAAGGCTGACCCCGCCGCGCTGTTTCATTCCGGACGGAAAAATTCCTTCAGGACGCGAACCATGTCCGCGTGGTCGTGCGCACCCGCCATCTCGCGCACGGAATGCATGGAGAGCATGGGGTTGCCCACGTCCACGGTGCGGATGCCCAGGTTCGCCGCAGTGATGGGGCCGATGGTGCTGCCGCAGGCGAGGTCCGACCGCATCACGAATTTCTGTACCCCCACCTTCGCTTGTCTGCAAATCCATTCAAAGCGGGCGCTCGTTTCACCGTCGGTGGCGTACCGCTGACCGGCGTTGGATTTGATCACCGGGCCGCGATTGAGAAGCGGCATGTGACGGATGTCGTGCTGGTCGGCGTAATTGGGATGCACCGCGTGCGCCATGTCCGCGGAGATAAACAGCGACTTCGCCATCGCGCGCAGAAACGCCTCACGCGGCTGCTTCGACTGCATGGCCAGTCTCTCCAGCGTGTCTTTCAAAAACGGCGAGCCGCCGCCCTGCGCGGTTTCGCTCCCCACTTCTTCATTGTCATAAAACACCACCAGCCGTGTGGCGGCGTCTTTTTTAGGAGCGTCCCCAAGCGCCATCAGCGCCGCATGGCAGGAGGCCAGGTTGTCCAGACGCGGCGCGAACAGGAATTCCTCCTCCGCCCCGGCGAACGAAGAGGGTTGGGTGTCGAACAGCATGAGGTCCTGGCTCATGATCTCCTCCGGCTTGCACTTCACCGCCTTCGACACCAATTGCCTCAACACGTTTTCCGTGACCTGCGATTTTTCCGCCATCATGAAAACGGGTGGCAGGTGGCTCTGCTTGTTCAGCACCAGTCCCTGATCGTTGACGTTGCGGTTGAGGTGGATGGCCAATTGCGGGATACGCAAAAGAGGCCGATCGAACCGTACCAGGCGCGCCTCCGGCAATCCCTGTTTGCGCAGCACCATCACCCGCCCGGCGAGTGACAGGTCGCGGTCGGTCCACGTGGTCAACAGCACGCCGCCGTACACCTCCACACCCAGCTGGCCGTATCCGTTTTTCTCGTAGGCAGGATGGGGTTTGAGGCGCAGGTTGGGGCTGTCCGTATGCGCGCCGACGATTTTGAATCCCGCCTCCTCTGGCAGCCGCGTGCCCGTCACGAAGGCCACGATGGAGGTGCCGTTTCGAACGACATAGTGACGCGCGGCCGGCTTCAGGCTCCAGGCGTCCTCCTCCTTCAATTCCGTAAAACCCCTTGCCTGCAGCCGACTCACGGTTTCGGCGACGGCATGGTAGGGCGTCGGGCTGGCATCGATGTATTCCAACAGCTCTTCAGCCAGCGGCCGGTGGGGACTTGCAGATGCTTTCATGAGTGTTTCCTGTCAATCAAAGTGCATGAAAAAACCGAACCGATATGGTACCCGCAATCGAGGACCATTCAAACCGTTTTCGAAAAGCGGCGAAATCCTCCCTCCTCCGTGTCGATCCCTGCACCAAAAGGCGCAGTGAACCCGGCAAAAATTGTGATCCCCCCGGACATTTTCAACTCATTTTTTTTAAATAAGTTACACAATAGATACCGCAACCGGGGCTTGCCGGAACCCGGCGAAGCGAACCGGTTCAAAATCTTCTGTTTCCTCCCGGGCCCCTGTTCCATTATGCTATCAAAGGTTTGGGAGCCTATTACGAAGCCCGATTATGAGGAGGAGCGACTGATGGGTGATGTGGTTGACGCAAAATTTGGAACCCCGCTGACACCGAAGCTGCTTAAATTCGATCCGGCCAACCCCGATCCGGAATACCACGCGGACATTTTCAGCGAACTGTTCAAAAGTTTTCCCCAGTACAAGGCGCACGTCGCCGCCTATGTCGAGAGGAATTACTGCACGGTCATCAACGACGAAGACCACCCCACGCCGGAGCACGTGCTCAAATTCCTCAAAGAGGACGAAGTGCGCTGGCTGAACGAGTGGATCCAGACACGCGGTCCGCAGTTCGCCAAAAAACCGTCCCGGTGACGGCAACCACCCAATCCAGGCAAGACGTTTTTAAATTTAAGGGAAATCGCTCTTTGACCTGAGGCAGGACCGTCACTTGACGGCGATGCTGATATCGGCGATCTTCGCCGCCTGTAAAATGCCCATCACCTCCACCACCTTGCCGTAAGCCAGGGCCTTGTCGGCGCGGATGAGCGCCTGCTGGCCGGCCGGCGATTCGATCGCTTCCACTTTCGTTTCCAGTTCCTTGACAGTGATGGGTTTGCCGTTCAGGAACATTTCTTCCCCGCTCGTCATCTCGATTTCCAGACGCTCGCGTTCTTTCAGTTCACTGGACTTTTTAGAAGTGGGCAGGTCGATCTGCAACTGGCGGGGGAAGTCCACAAACGCGGTGGACACCATGAAAAAAATCAGAAGAAGAAACACCACGTCCACGAGAGGCGTGAGTTCCAGCGAATAGTTTTCTTCTTCCTCGCGTTTGAAATACATCGGTCAGGCCCGGAACGGCTGGGATTTGGTGGGCGGTTTGCCTTCACCTTCCTTGCGTTGTTTGTCCTGGTTCTTTTTCATTGCTTCAAAGGACAACTCTTCCACCAGTTGGAACGACACCTCTTCCATCTCGAACACGAAGCGCTCGATACGCCCGCGGAAATAATGGTACAACGCCAGCGCCGGAATGCCGACCATCATGCCTGCAGCGGTGGTGATGAGCGCTTCCGAGATGCCGCTCGCCACCAGGCCCGGATCGCCCGTGCCGCTTTGCGAGATGACGTTGAACGCCTTGATCATGCCGAATACCGTGCCCAGCAGGCCCAGCATGGGCGTGATGTTGGCCACCGCTCCCAGCACGCGCAGGTTGGAGGTGAGCAGCGCCGCTTCGTGCTGGCCCGCGCCTTCAATGGCGCGTTCGATTTCATCCACCTTGCCGCCGAAGCGCAACAGTCCCGCTTTCAAGATACGCGCGAGCGAGGTGTCGTAGCCATGGCACAACTGGAGACCCAGCTGAATGTCGCGCCAGTTCCAGTGGTCGCGTATTTTTTTGAGAAAGTCAGGGTTGATGATGTGCTTGCGCCGCAGGTTGTACATGCGCTCAATGGCAATGCCCACCATCAGGATGGAGCAGAAAATGATGGGGTACATCATGAATCCGCCCTTTTCGATGATGGACAAAAAGTCCCAGTCCGCGGTACTGGCGGGTTTCGACTGCGCCCAGGAATTCGATGCGAAAAGAAAATTTATTGTGAAAGCGGCCAGAATGACGCGGACACCGGGCGGAAGGCTTTGGGGAAAACGGGTGGCTCTGGCAGCAGACATGGCATTAGTCTCGAATTGACAAATACTTAGCTCTTATATCATGAACGTTTGTCCCATGACAAGGCACAAACGGAAAGCTCCGTTTCTTGCAATAAAATTAAATAAAACAATGCTATTATAGAGAGTGTCCTGAGGGAGATTCTGTGTATCCAATCATGCTGAACCGCTGCAAAACGTCCTGCCGCTCCCTGCTCGCCCTGCTGATTCTGGCTTTGGCTGCAACCGGGTGTGCCGCACTCACACCGCCGCCGAAAACCCCTGAGGGCTTGCTGAAAGAGGCAAAGTCCATTTTCAAGGGCAACAATTATCCGGAGGTGATCCGCACCCTCAACGACCTGCTGCAGGAGTTTCCGGACAGTCCGGAGCGGGTGGAGGGCCTGCTCCTGCTCGCGCACAGCCATTATCTGATGGACGAATATCTTGAGGCCAAGTTCCACTACGAACGCTTTGTCGAGCTGTACCCCGCACACCCCAGAACGGCTCAGGCCATGTACTACCGCGCGCTTTGCGACTACGGCCTGATGGACACGGCCCTGCGCGACCAGACCGCCGCGGAGAATGCCATACGGAATTTTCAAAAGGTGCTCGACGAGCATCCTGAAAGTCCATTTGCCAGTAAAGCCCGTCAAAAAATCCAGGACTGCAAAAAAAGCCTGGCGGACAACCAGATGGAAATCGCGCGGTTTTATTACCGAACCAGTTCGTTTCTGTCCGCGATCAACCGGTTCCAGACGATCATCAATAAATACCCGGAATCGCCTTTCATCGACGAGGCTTACTTTCTGCTGGGGGAATCTTATTTTTTTGAGCAGAACTTTGAAAATGCACGTAAGTCCTACGCACAATTGGTGAAATCGTATCCGCGCAGTCCCTATGTGCGCGAAGCCCGGTCTCGCCTCAGGGAAATTCCCTGATATAATCGAAAAGACATGGCAAAAAAAGGATTGAATACATCGAAGTCGACCAAACGGTCCGCCCGCCCCGCCAAGAAGGACAACCGGGGCGCAGTGCCCGATGCGCTGACTCATTACATGAACGAGATCAGCAAACTCAAACCGCTGGCCCGTGAGGAAGAGGAAGAACTGTCCCGTCAGATCAAGGCGGGCGACGCTCAGGCCATGCACGAGCTGGTTCGGCGCAACCTGAAATACGTGGTCACCGTCGCCAACAAGTACCGGGGATGCGGGCTGTCCCTGCAGGACCTCATCGAGGAAGGCAACATCGGCCTGATCCAGGCGGCGAAGCGTTTCGACGGCGAACGTCACGTCAAGTTCATCACCTACGCAGTGTGGTGGATCCGCCAGGCCATCATGCACGCCCTGGCGGAACAGGCGGGCACGGTGAAACTGCCCATCAAGCAGGCGGGCAAGCTGTACAAGATCGAACGCGAATACAAGAAGCTCACCAACGACCTCGAACGCGAACCAACCACGCTGGAGGTGGCGGAAGACCTCGGATACAAGGTGGAAGACATCGAGTCGATCATGCGTGCCTACCGCACGTACCTGTCGCTCGACACCCCGCTCAAGGAAAACGAAACGACGCCGTACCTCGACCTTTTGGAAAACCCGAATTACATTCCGTACGACGACCAGATCATGCGGGACACGTTGCGGAAAAAGATCGACGACCTGCTGCACCACCTGTCGCCGCGCGAGGAGAAAATCATCCGCATGCGTTTCGGTTTCGACGGCGACCCCAAAACATTGGAAGAAATCGGGCAAGCCATGGGACTGTCGCGCGAACGCGTGCGGCAGATTGAAAAACGCGCCAAGATGCGGCTCAAGGTGCGCTCCGCCGGTGAATCCTTACAGGATCACCTGGACTCATGAGGTGCCGCATGACCCGCCCTGGTTTCTCGAATCCAACAAACCCTGCACGACCTACCCCTGGCCACCATTAACCATCTATGAACGAAACCAACCTCGCCCTGACAGGTGTGATTTGGACCTGCGCATTTTTACTGGGATCCATTCCGTTCGGCCTGCTCATCGCCAGGCTCAAAAACATCGACATCCGCAAGGAGGGAAGCGGCAACATCGGCGCCACCAACGTGGCGCGCACGCTGGGACGCAAGGCAGGCATCCTGACGCTGGTGGGCGATTGCGGTAAAGGCTACCTGGCCTGCTGGCTCGCCGCCACCACGCTGGGAACCACCTGGCAGATCGCCGGAGCGGGCCTTCTGGCATTTCTCGGCCATGTGTTCTCGCTGTTCCTCAAATTCAAGGGTGGCAAGGGCATCGCCACCGGGCTGGGCATCTACCTGTTCCTGATGCCCGCCGCGGCGGGAGGCGGGGTGCTGATGTTCGCCCTGTTGCTGGGGATCACCGGCTACGTGTCCGTGGGCTCCCTCGCAGCCGCGGTGACCATCCCCGTGCTGGGCTGGTTTTTTTCTGCCCCTCCGTCCTACATTGCCGTCGCCGGAGCGGCCGCGGGGCTCACCTTCTATAAGCACAAAGACAACCTGTCCCGCCTGCGCGCCGGCACCGAAAGCAAATTCCTGAAAAAATAGCGTTTGACAATCCGCCCTCAAAAAATATAATGAATTTCTCAGGGAACTTCCCCAAAAATGGAAAATGCGCGGGAGTAACTCAGTGGTAGAGTGCAACCTTGCCAAGGTTGAGGTCGAGGGTTCAAATCCCTTCTCCCGCTCCATTTTTCCCCTTCCGGTTTCTTTCTCTTTTTATTCCGGCACCGTCGCCAAGTGGTAAGGCAGGGGTCTGCAAAACCCTTATCGGCGGTTCGAATCCGCCCGGTGCCTCCATTTTCCCAACTCCCAGAACTTGGAATTCTCCCGGTCAATCAATCCCGGCTCACTTCCCTCTTTTTTCCAGGACGGGATTGAAATTATTTTTTTGGCGTAACAATCGATTTTCCCTGAACAGGGTGAAATTGCATGCAAGCTTAACTAGGCCGAAATCAATCTTTTATTCCGTTAATTCTAGACACCCCCGATTGAACCAATACTTTCAATTACTTTGGCTTGCCCGGGATGGCGCAATTTGTTGTACAGGTAAGGTGAATGTGTTAGACTCCATGAATTGAAATTGTCGGCAACACGATTTGCTTCACAATTTCCGCAAGCAGCGCCCACCGGGTCGCTGACAGCGCTCTGGTGGCGTTTAATTTCCAACATCAAGAGGAGATCATCCATGAAGAAAATGCTATTGGTGGGTTCCATCCTGTTCTCGATGATGTGTTTCTCTGGCAACGCGCTGGCTGCCGGTTACGGCGAAGCGGGTTGCGGACTGGGTTCCCTGGTCTGGCAGGATGCGTCCAAGCAAAAAGATCCGGTTTTCCAGATTCTGGCTTCCACCACGAACGGCACGTTCGGTAGCCAGACGTTTGGTATCACCACCGGTACTTCCAACTGCAATGACAGCATTTTCAAGGTAGAGAAAGAGCGCGAAGTTTTCGCCGCAATCAATTTCTCGACTCTCGTTAAGGAAATGGCCATGGGCGAAGGCGACAACCTGAACACCCTGGCTTCCCTGTACGGTTGCACGGAAACGAACTTTTCCGATTTCGGCACCGTCACCCAGCAGAATTTCGGCAGCATCATCACCAGCTCCGAAACCACGCACAAAGACATGCTGATGAACCTGAACGGCGTACTGGCCCAGGACGGCAACCTGTCCAAAGCCTGCACCGGAATCATCGGCTGAATCAAACCGCTTGAACAAGGATGCCGGCTTCCGGGTGATCCGGAGCCGGCATTCTTTTATTTTTCCCGCCTTGACCCTCACTCTTTCACTCTTTATTCGATTCGCCGTTTTCCTGGCTTTTGCCGGGTTCCTTTCCATTGAAACAGTGCAGGCCGAGCCTGAAGGCCCCGCATATGCGCGGGAACTCATCGACCGGGCGCGCTCCCTCAACCTTTCGGAAGAACGCCGCTGGAGTCTGCTGGGTCATTACCGCACCAACTGGTGGGGCCATCTGGAAAGCGAGGCCGACGCGCCGGAATTTTTTCTATCGCCTGAGGGCAAGACCGATCCGCAAAAAGAACTCGATGCCACACTCCTCGCGTTCTTTCAAAAACAGGCGAACGTGCCGGAAGGCGTCATGCATCCGCAGTGCCGTTTCCCGGCCCGCTACAAGTGGCTGAACGAGCGGTTGAACTTCGATCCAGCACGTCTGTCGGACCAGCCCTGCTCGCGGCTGGAGCGCTGGATCGGACGGCTCGATCCGGAAAAAATCACGCTGGTTTTCGCTTCCTACTACATGAACAATCCGTCCTCGATGTTCGGTCACACCCTGCTCCGCATCGACAGTCATTCGCGCGGCCGTTACAAGAAGCTCCTCAACTACGGCGTCAACTACGCCGCCAACCCGGACACGGACAATCCCGTTCTCTATGCCATCAAGGGGGTCGGCGGTTTTTTTTCGGGAACGTTCACGGTGTTTCCCTATTCGATCAAGGTGCAGGAGTACAACAACTGGGAAAGCCGCGACCTTTGGGAATATGAACTGAACCTGACGGCGGAACAGATGGACTATCTCCTGCGCCACCTGTGGGAACTGGGCAACATTGAATTCGATTACTACTATTTCCAGGAAAACTGTTCCTACCACATGCTGACCGTGCTGGAAACGGCCAACCCGGAATGGCGGCTGACCGACGGCTTCGTGTTCTCCGTCATTCCCGGCGACACCATCAAGGCACTGGTGGAACAACCGGGACTGGTGAATTCCGTGTTCTACCGTCCCGCCATCCTGAGCAAGATGAATCACAAGATCGAGCAGATGGAGTCCGGGGAACGTCGCGTCCTGTACGCCCTGGCGGACGACAAATCGGCGCTCAAGGAAAAACCGTACGGCGCGTTGACCGTCCCGCAGAAAGCGCTGGTGCTGGACGCCTACCTCGATTACCTCGAATACCTGTACGTGCAGGACCGCGCGGTGAACCCGATGGCTCCCATCCGCATCCCGCAGGAGATCCTGCTGGAACGCGCGCGCCTCAATCACCAGCGGGGAGACTCCCAGGTGACGCGGTTTTCCTCACCGCCGGAAGAAGGCCACGGCACCGACCGTTTCCGCCTTGCCACCGGGCTCAACGACAGCGAACTGTTTCAGGAGGTGGGATACCGTCCCGCCCTGCACGACCTGCTTGCCGACGAAACCGGTTACGACCGTCATTCACAGATCCTCATGATGGACGGCCTGTACCGCTACTATCACGAATCGCAACGCTGGCGGGTGGAACGTTTTCAACTGCTCGACATCATCACCCTCACCCCCTTCGAGCCGATCTTCAAACGTCCTTCCTGGAGAGTGAACCTGGGCTTCGAGCGGGTGCGGGATTTTGACTGCGAATACTGCCTTGCCTTCGGCGGCACCACCGGCGTGGGCCTCACCTACGAGCCGGGACACGACTCACCGTTCCTGCTGTTCGCCATGCTCGAGGCCGAAGCGGAGACCTCCGGCAGTTTCGACGACAACTTCCGACTGGGCGGCGGCGGCACGGGTGGCGCCTTCTTCACACTGAACCGCGACTGGCGGGTTTTTTTGGGCGGCGAGTACAAACGCTTTCCACTGGGGCACGACTCTGAAGTCATCGAGTGGACGGCGCAGGGACGCTACCGCGCGTCGCAGAATGTGGATGTGCGTCTCGAATACCGGCGCACCGGCCACACCGACGAGGGTGTGCTGTCGCTCAACCTTTACTTCTGAAAATACGAAACTTCGCGCTGAGGTTCAACGCTCGAACAGGGCGTTGACGAAGGCGGTGGGATCGAATTCCTGCAGGTCATCGGCTTTTTCGCCGACGCCGATGTAGCGCACCGGCAGTTTCATTTCCTGCACGATGTTGAACAGGATGCCGCCCTTGGCGGTGCCGTCGAGTTTGGTCATGATGAGGCTGTCGATGTGCAGGGCTTCGTGAAACAGGCGGGCCTGCGAAATGCTGTTCTGGCCGATGCTGCCGTCGAGCACCAGCATGGTCTCATGCGGCGCGTCTTCCTGCACCTTGCCGATGACGCGCTTCACTTTCTTGAGCTCTTCCATCAGGTTGGTGTTGGTCTGTAATCGCCCGGCCGTATCGATAAGCACGATGTCGGACTTGCGCGCGATACCCGCCTGCACCGCATCGAACGCCACAGCGGAGGGGTCGGCTCCATGTTTCTGCGCGATGCAGGGCACCCCGGCTCGATCCGACCACATCTGCAACTGCTCGATTGCCGCCGCGCGAAACGTGTCGCCTGCGGCAAGCAGGACCTTCTTGCCCTCCATCGACCATTTCTGCGCGAGCTTGCCGATGGTGGTGGTTTTTCCGGAGCCGTTGATGCCGATGACCAGCACCACAAACGGTTTTTTCGACGCGAGGTCCCACGGAGTCTGGTGTTCGCTCAACAACCGCACCATGATGGTTTTCAGATGCGCCTGCACTTGCTCCGGGGTGCGCAGGTGATTTTGCGCCACTTCGTGGTTCAACTCGCCAAGAATCCTGCTTGTCGAGTTCATACCGGCATCGGCGATGAGCAGGGCCTCCTCGATTTCATCCATCAACTCCGGCCCGACCTTGGCCTTGCCGAGCACGATGTTGTCGATGCCCTTGGAAAACGAGTCGCGCGTTTTGCTCAGCCCGCTTTTGAGCCGAGAAAAAAAGCCGCCCTGTTTTTCCTCTTCAATTCTGGGTTCGGTGGAATCGTTCATGTTTGGGTGATTATATCAGGCCGGAAACTCAATCGGACCGGCAACTTGGCATGGTATTTTAGGTAATTTTTTTGAGGCGGAATCGACAGGGATGTTTTCCCCGGAAAGCCCTCAGCCGGAGGTTTTCTGCACGGTGGGCCCGGGCAAGGGAGAAGGTTGTTTCCCCTGCTTCAGCAGGATGGTGATGAGGTTTTTATCCCGGCAGGATACGGCAAGATCCAGATGCCCGTCCTGGTTGAAATCGCCCACCGCCATTCCCTGCGGGTACTCATCCACGTAATGGATTACGGGAGGATAGATAAAGGTCCCGTCTCCACGACCCAGCGTGACGGAAATCGTGTCGTTGGTGGCGTTGGAGACCGCCAGGTCCTCAATGCCGTCGCCGGAAAAATCCGCCGCAACAATAAACTTGGGAAACTCCCCCGCCGCGAAATCCCGGAGAGCGTGGAACTTCTTGTCGCCGTCATTCATGACCATGGTCAAGGCATGCAGGGAATTGCTGGAGGTCACGAGGTCGACTTTGCCGTCGTTGTTGGCGTCGATGTTGGCGATGGTCAGCGGCTGACCGCCACCGCGAAAATTTTTACCGGGATCGAACTTGCCGTTGCCCTCTCCCCACAGAATCTGCACCCCGGTGTTGCCGGAACCCGCCAGTGCCACCGCCAGATCCCGAAACCCGTCCTTGTTGTAATCTCCGGAAATCACACCGGTCGGCTGACCCCGCACCGCAATCTCCACCGGTTCGGCGAACACGCCGTTGCCCTTGCCCTCCAGGTACACCACCTTGTGGAAGCGCAGGGAAACCATGAGGTCCGGCAACCCGTCTCCGTTGAAATCGTCCGTCGTCAGGTTGATCGGGATACGCCCCGGCTTGATGATGCTGCCCGTGTTGCGGAAACTGCCGCCGCCGGAGTTCAGCAGGATGTGCAGAGTGCCATCCTGATAATTGAGGATCGCCAGGTCCTTCAACCTGTCGTTGTTGAAATCGGCGACCGCGGTGGCGATGGGATCGGCACCGGTTTTGATGACGATGCCTTCCTGAAAGGTGCCATCTCCCTTTCCCTTCAGGTAAGACAGGTTGTGTTCCCCGCTGTTGAGCACCACGAGGTCAAGATGACCGTCCGCATCGAAATCGTCCGTCACCAGGTAGGACGGTTCTTTCCCCGTGTCATACACCGCATTGATCATGAACAGCGGGGGAATGCGTTTCTGGGGTTGGGAGTTGGATTGGGGGCACCCTGTCAGGGAAACACCCAGGACCAATATAATGGTATAAAAAACAAACCGCTTCATAATTACCTGCACACTTTTATATGGGTGAGGATAGCACAGCCACTGGGTTGCAACAACCTTAGACTGAGGTTTCTTTTTCGGGCATTTGCCCGCTGGCAGCGCCCTTCGCATCTTCGAGCGGGGTGCGGCCAAAGGAATCGGTCAACCGGGCTTCGCGTTCAAAATGATTGAGCATGCCGCGGAAAATATAAGTGTGGAAACGGGAAAGCGTGTACCAGTACAGATGGCCCCAGAAGGGCTTTGGGATGAAATGAGCACGGAGGATGAGGCGGGTTTGGCCCGATTCCGCCGGTTCCAGCAAAAACTGCAACCAGGAGTAACCGGGTGATATCAACTCCGCCCGAAGCAGGAGTTCCTTGCAGGGCTCCAGCTTTTCCACCCGCCAGAAATCGACCGAGTCGCCGACACACAGGTCAAACGGGTCACGCCGTCCCCGCTTCAGCCCAACCCCTCCCAGCAGGCGGTCGATGAACCCCCGGATCTCCCACAACAGGTTGCCGTGCAACCAGCCGTAAGGCCCTCCGATGCGGCACACCATCTGGAAGGTTTGCTCCAAATTTGCGGGAATTTTTCGCTCGTGTTCATCGAACAGGAAATGCGCCGATTCGTACTGGGCCAGCGGCATGAGATCGGCCATGTCTTCCGGCGGCACATCGCTCCAGTGCGAAAACACGCGCGAGCTTTGTTCCTTTTCAAACGCCCAGCGCACCGCGGTGTCGAAATCCAGCGGCTCAAACGGCACGATCCCGCGAATGGTATCATCGGTCACGATCACATCGGTACGCAGGCTTTCCAGCAGAAGGCAGGTGATGTTGACCGGCACGGAGATGAACAGGTGCAGGTAGAAGGAAAAAATCCGGCACAGCATGTTGACCGGGACCGGCACCCAGGACACATCGAAAAACCGGACGCGGCGGTCGTACAATCCGGCAAAGCGAAGGACCATCTCCCGGTACGACATGGTGTCGCGTCCACCAATGGGATACTGCCCGGTTTCGATTTCATGGGTTTCCAGTACCCCCACCAGATACTTGATGACATCACGAATGGCGATGGGCTGGCACAGAGAGTTGAATTCCGGAAGAAAGGGAATCCAGCGCATGTGCAAAATCATCGACTTCAATAGCTCGTAGGAAGCGCTTCCAGTTCCGATGATGATCGCCGCCCGCAGGTGCACCACGGTCATGCTGGCCTCGGAGAGGATTTGGCCCACTTCCATGCGGCTTTTCAGATGCCAGGAAATCTGTTTGCAGTCCTCGCCCAGCCCGCCCAGGTAGATGATCTTTTGAATGCGGTTTTCCTCAGCCGCTTCTTTGAAATTCTGCGCCGACACTTTTTCCGCCTGTGCGAATTTCCTTTTTTCCAGGCGCAGGCTGTGGATTAGGTAATACGCTGTATGCACCCCGCGCAGGGCCTCGTTCAGGCTGTCCTTATCGAGCGCATCCGCATACACGTACTCCAGGTTGGGGTGTTCCAGAAGGGGCGTCAGCACGCGGTTGCGCATCATGCACCGCACCCGGTAGCCACGGTACAGCAACTCCGGCACCAGTCTCTTGGCCACGTACCCATTGGCACCGGTAACGAGTATGAGTGTGCCCGCGGGCAGAGACCGGGTGGGGAGATCGTCGCAATAGTGGTAATTCACCTTCTCTGGATCCATGCTTCCAATATGGGGGCGGCATGGCGGATTTTCAAGAAAACTCTGGGAATCCGGAGGAGCCTGCTAAAGAGGAGGGCCCCAATCAGGAAGGCTCACACCTTGCCGCAAAAGAAGGGATTGTGGCGTTTTTCCTCGCCGACGGTGGTGGCGGGACCGTGCCCGGGGTGCAGTCGGGTGGCATCCGGGTACACCAGCAGGCGTTCGGTGATAGAACGGTACAACCCCGGCCAGGAGGCGTTGGCGCGGCCCATCGACCCGGCGAAAATGCAGTCACCGGAGAAAACGGTGTCGTTAATTTTGTAGGACACACCGCCCGCAGTATGACCGGGGGTGAACACAACCTCCACCTTCATGTTTCCCACTTCCAACACGTCGCCGTCATTAACGAATTGAAGGTTGCGGCTGCCGCGCGGCCGCAGTTCCTTTTCGTGGATGAAGGAAGGGCAGGAGAAAGCCCGGTCCAGCTTGTCGAGCCCCCCGGCATGGTCCGGGTGCGCGTGCGTGAGCAGAATCTTCGATGGCTTGAGCTTGAGCTCGTTTGCTTTCTGAATGAGGGCATCCGGGCTGGCTCCGGTGTCCACCACCGCGGACTCACCGGTTTCGGGGCAGCGGATGAGGTAGCATTTTACCGGGTACAGCCCCATGAACACATTGAGGCAGGTGAGGTCCAGGGCGGGATCATTCTTTGGCAGTTTCGGGGACCAGGCCTCGTGCGAGATGGCACGGAGGCAGGCGGCATCCAGATCCAGCGCCTCCGCCAGCAAATCTATTTCCGCATCCTCTGGCACCTGCTCGTAGCGTTCCATTTTCTGGATGCGTTGCAGGTCCATACCGGTGGCGGCGGCGAGGTCCTTTGGCGACCAGTTTTTGCCGTCGCGGGCTTTTTCGAGTATGTCCCCGAGTTCGTCTTCGAGGGATGCAGGCATAAAGTCCGGTATCGTTCAGGCGGGAGTGGCTTCCTTCCGCAGAAAATAAAAAGCGCCGAGATACATGACCATGGAAAGCAGGTAAAGGGGCTTGGTGCCCAGCAGCATGGCGTTGTATTCCATAAGACCTCCCAGCACGGCGCCGAGCACATTATACCCCAAAGCCAGGGCCGCCGCCTTGCGCGTCTCGAACACCATTGCAAAAAGAATACTGGAAAAAAGAATGGGCAGGGCCACCAGCAGACTCCCCACCAGCCACTGCAGGGCCAGTGGCAATGCCAGGAGATTTTCCACGGGCGCAAGGAAGCAAATCATGAGAGTGACCATCAGCAGACCGAATTGAAGATTCCGGTTCTCAATCCAGCGGCGGATCACAACCAGGTTGGCGAACAGCACCATCACCAGGATGGAGGAAAACACGAGCACGTTGACCAGCCACGTCGACCCGAACAGCAAGGACATTTCGGTGACGCTTTTGGTTTCGAGCAGGAGAAACCCCGCCCCCAGCAGGAACAGGGTCCAGTCCGGGCGATGCTTCCATTTCGTTCCCCCCGCGCTCAACCACACCAACACCAGGGAGAAAGCCAGAATGAACGCACCGACACTGAAGTAGTGGCTCGGCACCTTCGGTTCCTGCAGGTACAGGTATGGCCAGTTATCCGTCGGAACCTCGTATTTCGGGATCAACTTCCCATCGGGACCGATGGGGACGTTGAACTTTTTCTGAAAGGCGGGGAGGGCCGGATCGTCCCAGAAGCTGTCGTCAATTTGATCCGACCATCCCGCCACAAACGTGAAATTGAACAGGTGCGCGGGTTGGATGTAACGCATGAGCGGTTGTTCGCGGAACACTTCCATTAATGTGGTATATATTTTTTCCGCGATGAAAAACTTGCCGGACAAATGGTAGAGAATCAGCACCCCGCCCGGCTTGAGATGATCGCGGATGGACTCAAACGATTCGCGCGTGTACACGTAATTGTCGAGTCGCACCGACGACATGCTGGACAGAAGCGTCTGGCTGTCCAGCGTTCCCAGCACAATGACGTCGTATTTCTCTTTACTTTTTTTCAGGAACGCCCGCGCGTCGTCGTTGTGCACCTTGACCCGGGGGTCCGCATACGGTTTCTGGAAATGATGCTGTTTGCCGAGGCGCAGGATCTCGCGGTCGATCTCCACCGCATCCACATGCTTTGCTCCCTGGCGAAGTGCGATGGTCACATCGTTTCCCGTGCCCGCTCCCAGCACGAGCACCCGTTCCACGGATCTGGCAAAGTGGTAAGGCGCAGAGAAATCCTGCATTGCCCTTTTGTTATAGGGAGACCGGGCCACAGCCTCATCCGAAAAATTCAGCGCGTGTTGATGGAATGAACCATTCACGGACAGATCAAAATGATCTTCGTGAACGGAGTAATTTATTTTGTAATAAGGAGACCACAGTTCCCCCCCGTTCTTCCCGTTGTGTCCCAAACTGTAAACCAGAAACAGCACCACCGGCAGGCACAGGGTCGAAGCCAGCACCCGGCGGTTGTCCACGCACAAGGCGGCGAAATACACGGAGCCGAAGGCAAACCAGACGAGAGGCGGCATGGATAACCAACTGAACAGGGAAAACACCGCCAGGCCCAGCAGGCTTCCCAGGATGTTGATCGAATAAGCGACCAGCGGTCTGAACCGGTCAAACTCACGGGCGATTCCCGATCCCAGAGGAATGAATACCATTGTGGACAAAATAAAAATGATGAACACCACCGGCTCCATACCCCAGGTCTGCACGGCTTCCGAGGGCTTCACCATAGTGGTCCACAAATATTCCCCCTGCGCCTGCGGCACCTGCACCCAGACATTGGAAAAGTAATTCACTACCGCCATCAGAACCAGCAGCAACGGGGCGAACCCGATTACGGTGGTGCGGCCGCGTGCCTGAAGGATCATACCCACGCCCATGCCCAGAAAGGCGGAGATGAGAACCAGATTAATGAAATAGGAAACCACCTGCACGTGCGCCGGAATGAAACGGATCAGTGCCACTTCGAAAAACAGAAGAAGGAAGCTGAAACCCAATAGACGGAACGCCGACCAGACAGGAAACACATCCCTTTCTGGCGCGGTTTCGGCAGGAGGCAGGGTCGAAGTTGTGGTGGATGCGTCCAAATGGGTACCGGAAAATAAGGTTAGTGGATTTGTTTCAGAATAAGGGCAAGGGATTCCGCTGGCAAATACATTCTACGCTTTTCCGCATCCTTTCATACCTTAAAAGCCTCTGACTTTCAATGGGTTACCAAGGCAATCCCAAAACCGATGATAAACCGCGCCCTACCTCAGAGAGCCGCGATATTTCGGCTGTCCGGTCCTTTCCATGGACAGCCGCCTTGTCAATCCCCATGAGAATGGTATAACGACGGCATCCACCCGCCTTCCGCAAGGGGACAGAGGCTGCGTCCCAGAGAAGGATTCCCGCAGCAAAAATGAAAGGAGTCGTTCATGCTGGGTGCCATCGCAGGCGACATCATCGGGTCCCGCTTCGAGCACGCCCCCATCCAAACCGTCGATTTCGAACTGTTCACCGACACCTCCCGCTTCACCGATGACACGGTGTTGACCGTTGCCGTGGCCGACAGCATTTTCAACGGGACCGGCTACGGGGACACGCTGAAAAACTATTTCCGGCGGTATCCTGATGCCGGATACGGGAGGGGTTTCCTGAAATGGGGACAATCCGACGCTTCCCAGCCCTACAACAGCTGGGGCAACGGCTCGGCCATGCGGGTCAGTCCCGTTGGCTTCGCCTTCGACTCCATCGAATCCGTTCTGTTGGAGGCGGAAAAAAGCGCGTCAGTGACGCACAATCACCCGGAGGGCATCAAAGGCGCGCAGGCCACCGCGCTGGCGGTTTTCCTCGCCCGCAGCGGATCGGGCAAAGACACGCTGGCCGGAGAAATCGAATCGCGTTTCGGTTACGACCTGCACACGCCGCTTGATATCCGGCGGCGCGACCATTCCTTCGACGTCTCCTGCCAGGGAACGGTGCCGCCTGCCCTGCGCGCCTTTCTGGAATCGACGGATTTCGAGGATGCGGTGCGGAAGGCCGTCTCGCTGGGAGGCGACAGCGACACCCTCGCCTGCATCACCGGCTCGGTCGCCCATGCGTTTTACCGCCACATCCCCGACGCCATCCTGGACACCGTGCTGGACCGTCTCGAGTCCCCCCTGCGGCGTGTCACCACCCTGTTCTGCAACCGCTACAGCTGCCTCTGAGGAATCCGGACATTTTTTCAAAACCCGCACTTGCGTTTGGTCCGGTCCTCATATATGTTTTTGACTTGTTTTTCATTCGGAACCCTGCCGGAATCCCCAAATGATCAGGGGTTCTCAAGCATTCAAACGGGAAAAGTCCATGGCCGATCTCACGCGCGAAGAAGTCGAAGACATCCTGAACCAGCTTAAAGAAATCCGCGAACGCGAAGCCGAGGAAGCGGAAAGCAACAAGGGAAAACCCCAGGAGGAAGAACCCGAGGTGGAAGACGAATTGTCCGAAAACGGGGACGATGAAACCGAAGGAGATTTGAATGGGGAAACCGCCGGCGCCAAAGAATCAGAAGAAAAAGCGGGTGAAGAAGAGGAAGAAGACGATACCCCGCACCTGCGGGACATGGATCTCTCCGGTCTGGACCTCTCCAACCTCATTTTTTACGGCGCGGACATCAGAAACTCCAAGCTGGTGGGCACCCGCCTGACGGACTCGGACCTCTCGGATTGCCTGCTCGACCACGCCGACCTGAACAAGGCCGATTTGACCGACGCCATCCTGAACGACACCAAAATGACCTTGGCCAACCTGACTGATTCAGTGATGGAGCGTGCGGACCTGCGCCGCGCGGTTTTGCGTGAATCCACCCTCACCCGCGCCAACCTGGTCGACGCGAAATTGATCAAAGCCGACTGCTCCAAAACCGTGACCACTTCAGCCAATCTGACCGGAGCCGACCTCTCCCGCGCCAGCTTCAAGCAGGCGGACCTGACAGACACCGACCTCTCCGACGCAAAATTGAGCATCGGCGTGTTTTTCGAAACCAATTTCACCAACGCCCAGCTCACCCGCGCGGAAATCAAGGGCGCGAAACTCCACGGCGCACTGTTTCAGAATACAAAAATGATGCGGGTGGATTGCACCAATGCCGACATGACCGAAGTGAAAATGATCCGGGCGGAGGTGGCGCGGGCCCGTTTCAACGGCTCCATCATGCGCCGTGCCAACCTCGAAGGGTCCAATCTGAGCGAATGCGTCCTGGATATCGCTGACCTCAACAACGCCATCCTCAATGACGTGAAGCTGGATGGCGCGCACATGAACCGCACCAAGCTCAACGACGCCAAGTTACGCGGGGCGGTCCTGCGGGGTGTGCACCTGAGCCGGGCCAAGCTGGTTAAAGCGGACCTCACTGGGAGCGACCTGAGCGACGCGAATCTGGAAGGAGCGGACCTCACGGCGGCCCTTCTGGATGATTCCGACTTGAGCCGGGCGAATCTGAAAGAGGCGGTTCTGGAAAAAGCCTCACTCAAAAATGCCGCCCTTGCCGGAGCCGACCTGCGTAAGGCCAGACTGAAAGGAGCCGTGCTGGAAGGCGCGGACCTCGCCGGAGCGCGCCTGCGCCATGCTTCCCTCGTGAAGGCCGATCTTAAGGGCGCGGATCTCCACCGCACGGAACTCGATGAAGCGGATTTCTCAAACGCCGACCTGCAGGGCGCCAACCTCACCGGCGCGAAACTTTGGGAAGCCAACCTCACCCAGGCCAATCTGGAGGGAGCAAAAACCGAACACGCTGATTTCACTGACGCGAAGGGATACAAATAATCCAGGCGGATTCATCGCCGCCCTGCCGGCAAGCGCGCGTCATCCCGCAACCCCGGGTTTCACGTACAAAAAAAAACACCCCGCACCGTTCCATCCCGGAACCGTGCAGGGTGCCTGATTGTCCAACCATGTACCGCTAGGCGTACTCGAAGTCGAAGGCCGGCTCCTGCCTCATAGCCCGCTCATCCTCCAGAATGTAATCATCCACCAGTTCCTTGTAGTCGTCGAACCAGAAGGCTTCGGGATTACGCTTGTACACCATGAAGCGCGAACTGTTCCTGTTCTCTGCAGCACGCTGGTATTTGAAATAAATGTTCCGCGCCGACAGACCGATGATCTCGATCTTGCCCGTGCTGTGCGACATCACAAACCTCGCCCGTTTGGCAAGGCCGGAACCCCTCATACGGGCCAGTTCGAAAATTTCATATGCCTTTTCGATGGGCAGCGTATACGGACGGTTGCCCAGTGTCGGCCGGCAATGAAACACGTAATACGGCGGAACGCCAATGTATGACAACCGGTTCATCAACTCGCTCAGGACCTGCGGGTCATCATTGACTCCCGCGATCATCGGCGTCTGGTTGATGACAACGGCCCCGGACTTCATCAGAAAATCCAGCCCCCGCACCGCTTCCTGCGTCAATTCCCGCGGATGATTGAAGTGCGCCATCACGTAAATGCGCTTCTCCGGCAGGCTGTACTTTTCAAACATGGCTCGCAGGGAATCGTCGTTGTAAATGCGCATGGGGTTGAACGCCGGAATTTTCGTGCCGATGCGGATGATCCTCACGTGATCGATCTCGCGTACCTGCTGAATGATGGGTTCCAGCTTGGACGTGGACATGATCAGCGGGTCACCGCCGGTGAGCAACACATTGTTGATCTCCGGATGCTCGCGGATATACGCCAGTCCCTCGGTGATGTCCTTGGTGACCTCGTCGTTGTCGTCCATGAACAGGCGCTTGCGAAAACAGAACCGGCAGTAGGCCGCACAGACTTCGTTCACCAGGAGCAGAGCCGTGGAATCGTACTTGTGCTCAATGCCGTGCCCCACGGTGTACGACTCTTCGTCGGAAGCATCGAGCTGGCCCCATTCATTCAATTCACTGACGTCGGGAACCACGATTTTCCGGATGGGATCATTCGGGTCGTCCCAGTCGACCAGCGATTGGTAATACTCATTGGTGCGGAAAATAAACTGCTCGCTGACCGGCGCCAACGCCTTTATGTCGTCCTGGCTCAACTGTGGGATTTGCCCCAGCTTTGTCAGGTATTTAGGCTTCTTGTCGCCACCCTTGTATTGAGATTTATCAAACATGCCAACACCCCCTTTGATAGCTGCTGCGAGGCCTTCCGGCAAAATTCGTAGCAAAGGTGATTCCTTTCAAAGAGCAAAACATCCCCAGCGGTTTTACCCTTCAGCAATTCAGTTTTAAGCTAACGGATTATTCAAATGAAACCAGGGTTCGGCTTCAACGGCGAATCCAATGATTCATTGGACCGGGGATGGAATGGTTCCTTCTTCAAAAATTCAAATGCAATTTTTGAATTTATGTAAAAAGAGAAAACATGATTATCAAATTTGTGAGGGACGATCAACCCATAATTGATTTCGATCCAACCCAAACAACTTGAACTGTGCTTTCTTATATTTTCTCACAAATGCAAAATGTCGAATGATTTTATGGGAAATAAATTTTTGTACAAAAAAAAATTTACGTATTTATTTCAATCAAAATAACGCCATGAAGCACGCGTTCGAATAAAAAACAAATTTTCCAATTAAGTTTTTCGCGCTTATTTTTGGTAATGGGATGCCCCAAAACCGGTTCATTTTTAAGCGTACATTTTTTCCATTCCAGGATCGGTGTTAGCTCAATCAAACGATATGGTTAACCGGTCACCCGGGGACCCACTCCCGGCCGGCACAACCCAGCCGCCCCCCAGGTTCAGCGCTTCCGAAATATCTTGAAGAAATCGGATATACTATTTTTTCACTGAAAAGCGAAAATAAAACGAAAAATTTCAGCCCCCAAATACCTCATCCACTCAACTACAATCTCAATATTTACACTCTAAAAAACAACCAAAGAAAGTGGCTACGCAGGGCTTAACTCTCACAAGGTGTCAGGCTGGGGATAGGACTGAGAAGGATTCGCCCACTTTCCTGAAGGCATCAACGGCTCGATCCAGGTCCGCAGTCTCGTGAGCCGCTGAAATTTGCAGGCGTATCCTCGCCTCACCCTTGGGCACGACAGGATAGCTGAAGCCAATCACGTAGATGCCTTCCTTGAGAAGAGCGTCGGCCATCTGGTGGGCCAGCCGGGCGTCGCCCAGCATGATGGGGATGATGGGATGGTCACCTGGCTTGATGGCGAACCCGATTTTTGCGATGCGCTCCCGGAAATAACGGGTGTTGTCCGCAATTTTTCTAACCAGATTTTGGTTAGCGTCGATGAAATCAATCACTTTCGAGGTCACGGCGGCAATCACCGGCGACAGGGAGTTGGAAAACAGATAGGGGCGTGAGCGTTGCCGCAGGAGCTCCACCACGTCCTTTCGCGCGGCGGTGAATCCCCCGGACGCCCCGCCCAGCGCCTTGCCGAAGGTGGAGGTGATGATGCCCACCCTTCCCATAACCTCGCCATATTCAATGCTTCCGCGTCCGGTTGGGCCGAAGAACCCGGTCGCGTGGCTGTCATCGACCATCACGGTCGCACCGTAGCGGTCGGCCAGGTCGCACAGATCCTTCAATCGGGCCACGTCGCCGTCCATGCTGAACACGCCGTCGGTGGCGATCAGCTTGAAACGGTACTTTTCCGCCGCTTTCTTGAGGCGGGTCTCCAGATGGTTCATATCGCTGTGGTTGTAGCGAAAGCGCATGGCCTTGCACAGGCGGGTGCCGTCGATGATACTGGCATGATTCAGCCGGTCGCTGAACAGCGCGTCTTTTTCCGTGAGCAGGGTCTCGAACAGCCCGGTGTTGGCGTCGAAGCAGGACGAATAGAGGATGGTGTCCTCCATGCCGAGGAACCGGGACACCTTGCTTTCCAGTTCCTTATGCACCTCATGCGTGCCGCAGATGAAACGCACCGAGGCCATGCCGTAACCGTACCGGTCGAGCGCCTCCTTTCCGGCGGCGATCATCTCCGGGTGGTTGGCCAGGCCAAGATAATTGTTGGCGCAGAAATTCAGCACCTCCCCTTCGCCCGTGCGGATGTGCGCATGCTGGGAAGAAAGCAGGGTTCTTTCCTCTTTATATAATCCCGCTTGGCGGATGTCCTGCAACTCCTGCCGGATGAATTCGAGATGCTTGCTGTCCATGTCGGAATTGCCTCCTCAAATGGAACGGTGTCCGGTCAGAACCGGAAAATGATCTTGGGATGTTCCTGAATGGCCTTTTCGAACAGCCCGCGGTCGAAAGAATGAAACGGAAACAGCGTCCCCTCGCCCTTGTTCAGGATCACCTCGTAAATCTTGTCCTGCAGGTCGTGGCCTTTCGACATCAAAAGGTTGCTCATGGTGTACCAGGTCTGGAACACCTCCCTCCCCACAATGCCGTGCAGGGCTTTGCCGTGCATGATGATCTGCTGGTAGTCGGTCAGGGTGAAATCCCCCGCCGACAGGCCGAACAGGATGACGTCACCGCCGGCACGGGTGGCGGCCAGCGCGGTGTTGAGGGCGCGGTTGTTCCCGGACATCTCGAACGCCACGTCCACCCCGGCGCCGAAGCAGTCGTCACGAATGCGCGCGACGATGTCCTGATCCGGGCCCACCTCCCCTTCCTCGACGGTCTTGTCCACGGCAAGCGTCAGGTCCACACCCAGCCGCTCGGCCAGCTTGAGGTTCTTTTCATTGGGATCGACACCGATGATGTGGGTCGCGCCCATCGCCCGCGCCACCAGGATGGTGAACAGGCCGATGGTGCCGCACCCGAAGATGGCCACCGTACGCCCGCGCAGGTCCACACGGCTGCACGCATGCACCGCGTTGCCCAGCGGATCCTGGATCGCCGCCACCTCCGGCCGGATGCGGTCGGTATCCACCCGCCACAACTCCTTGGCCGGGAGCTTGATGTAGTCGGCGAAACAGCCGTCGGTGGAGATGCCGATGATCAAATGGTCGGCACACACGTGCTGGTCGCCGATCCGGCACTGATGGCATCGCCCGCAGAAGATGTGTGATTCGGTCGAGACCGTGTCGCCCGCCTTGTAGCCGTACTGCTTGGCGGCGTAAGAGCCCGCTTCCACCACCTCGCCCAGCAGTTCGTGCCCCATGATGCGGTAATGCCGGCCTTCCTTCCGCATGGAGTCGAAAATCATGTCGCGGAACGATTTGCGAAACCAGATGCCCTTGTCGGTGCCGCAAAACCCGGCAAACCGGGGCTTGATGATGACCTTGCCGCCGTCGTCGGGATTCTTGCGTTCGTCGAGGGAGGGTTCACTCACGTCGGTGAACGTCATGCCACGGGTGGTTTCCCAGTCTTTTTTCTGGATGTCGAGAATGAGGGCTTTCACGGGAGCTCTTCCAAAAAGGTATATTTTTAAATATGGGAGCCCGACCCGGTGGGCGCAAGCGAATTACAGGGTTGAGAGCGCGGCCGTTTTCAGGAAGCGGGACGCGCCCGGTTTCTGGCCCAGTCGCGCAGGTACTGGATTTTTTCCTTCATGGTGACGGCAAGCGGTACGGTGCGGCCGATCTCCTGCACCACATCTTCGGTGGTAAACTCCCGGTTCTCGGCAAACGTCCGGTACATGGCGGAGAGAATCGCCTGCTCGATTTCCGCGCCGCTGAACTGGTCCGCCGCCTTCGCCAGCGCGGCCACGTCGAATTTTTTCGGATCGCGTTTTTTGAGGCGGATATGGATTTCGAAAATCCTGGCGCGCTCGGATTCTTTGGGCAGGTCTATGAAAAAGATTTCGTCGAAGCGGCCCTTGCGCAGCAATTCCGGCGGCAGGTCTTCGACGTTGTTGGCAGTGGCGATGACGAACACGGGTTTCGTTTTCTCCTGCATCCAGGTGAGGAACGTGGCGAAGATGCGAGCCGTGGTGCCGCTGTCCACCGAACCCGAACTCTGGATGCCTGAAAAGCCTTTTTCGATTTCGTCCAGCCACAGGATGGTCGGGCTCATGGCCTCGGCCTGGTGGATCGCCTTGCGCATGTTGTCCTCGGAGGAACCGACGAACGAATCGAAGATCTTGCCGACGTCCAGACGCAGGAGCGGCAGGTTCCATTCGGCGGCGATGGCCTTGGCGGCGAGGCTCTTGCCGCACCCCTGCACGCCCAGCATGAGCAAACCTTTCGGCTCCGGCAGGCCGTAGTCGCGCGCCTTCACGCTGAAAGCCCGGCCGCGCTCGGCCAGCCAGCTTTTCAGTTTGTCGAGTCCGCCCACCTGGTTGAGTTGCGTCGACAGGCCGATGAAATCGAGGATGCCGCTTTTGCGGATGAGTTGCTTCTTCTCCTCGATGATCGACGGCAGATCGTCCCAGCCGAACTGCCGCCCGGTGATGAGCGCCTTGGCGAACACGTTCTCGGCTTCGTTGCGCGTAAGACCCAACGTCGCCTGCACGACTTTCTCCAGCAGTTCCGGCGGCAGGTCGATCTTCACCTTGTCGCTGTCCCGGTAGGGCGCAAGAAGCTGGTTGAGCACGGTGGTGAGTTCCTTCGCATCGGGAAGCGGCAGGTCGAACACGGTGATGTCTTTTTCCAGCTCCGGCGGAATTTTCATGACCGGAGAGACCAGCACCACCGTCTTGTAACTTTTCTTGAGGTGGCCGATGAGGTCGCGCAGGCGGCGCAGAACGATTTCCTTTTCCAGAAACGGATGGAAATCACGGAGCACGAAGATGGCTTTTTTATCCGACGCCTCGATGTGCTTGAGCACCGCTTCGGGATCGTTGTCCTGCTCATCTCCGTAGCGGGAAGGCATGAGTCCCTTTGACAGGCTCCATATGATCAGTTCCTTTCGGCTCGACTGCGCGATCTCCTGAAGCATCTCTTCGGCACGCGCTTCTTCCGAGGTCACCAGGTACAGGAGGGGGTACCGGGCGCGGATGGACAGGGACATGTCTTCCTTGAGTTGTTTCATGGCGTCTCCCGGGTCGATTAAAATTCAAGAAAACCGGAGCGGTCTTCGAGGTCCGCCGCGTCCGCGATCAATTGATGGTAATGACACTGCTTGGCATCCAGCACCACCAGCCGGTTGGTGCCGGGACTGGCGGCGAGGGCCTTGACGGTGGAGCCGCAATGGATTTTCCATACCAGTTCCCCTGTCGACACCTTGTAACACGAAACCGCATCACGCACGGGAGCGAGTTCAAGAATATCGTCGCCGTGCTGTGTGAGCACCGAACGCGATGAATGAAGCACGGCCCCTTCCGGCTGGTAACCAAGCTTTTCCAGTACAAACATATGCTTGCTGGTTCCCCGAAACACCGCGAAACGCGGCAGGAGATCGATGCCGCCCACCGCCTCCGGCAGGGTGAACTTCCAGTCGCGGTCGCCTTTCGGGTTGAAGCGATGACATCCGCCGTCCCGGCACCCCAGGTACAGGCCGCTATCGTCCAGCGCCCAGGCGTCGATCGGCGCGTTGAGACGGAGGCGTTTGCCTTTCATGGTTTTCAGGTCCAGCAGGATGGCCACCGCGGGCGACGTGTGGAAGGCGGCCATGCGACCGCGCTGGTTCAACAGAATGGCGCGGATGGGCAGGTCGAAATCGTACGAACCTTTTTTTTTGCCGCTTCCGGAATAGAACCCCACCCAGCCGCTGGCATCGTATGTCATCAAGGCCCGGCCCTCCGGGTCGATCCCCACCGCTTTGAGCGGGTAGTGATAAAATCCGATCTGCGTCTCCCTGCCGGTTTCCATATCCACCACCCACAACTCGTTGCCGCTCCAGAAAAACGCACGGTCGCCGGTGTGGGAAAGTCGTGCGTGATCCATGCCCGTCATGAAGGTTTTCGATAACAACCCGCGACCCGCGTCATCAAGCAGGCGGAAGTCCTTGCGTCCGCCCATCAGGAATCGTTTGCCGTCGGCGGACAGGCACAGCACCGGATCGCCGTGGGCGAGGGACGGTGGAACCTTCTCCTTCCAGATTTCCTTTTTATCGGACACCTCGCTGAAGCTGGTGAGCTCCAGGTAATCGGTGCGCGCTTCCGTGTCCTTCACAAACTTGTAGCAGGAAAGCACCCCGGTTTCCTCGAACAGGAGCACCCGGTCACCCTTGCGGTCCACGAACAGCCCGCCCACTCCGCTGTCGAGTTTCGTCTGCCACACCACCTGCGCTTCCCGGTCCACCATGTAAACACTGTGGAAAGGATCGGACAAAAGCAGGTAGTCGCCGGTTCCGCTGACGTCGATGTGGTTCACCATGCGGTCGAGGTCGATGTGGCGCAAGGTGCGCGCCTCGCCATCGAAGATATACACCCCCTTGTCGAAACAGCAGATGGCCAGCGCGTCGCCGGAGTCGCTGGTCACGATTTCCGAGGGACGGTCACGGCCGAGGTCGATCGCCGCCGGACAATTGACCAGCCACAGGTTGGCGCCGTGGCCGGTGTAGAGCCCGAGCGAAACCTGGTTGTGCACGATCCAGAACTGATCCTTTTTCCCGATGGCGCGGACCACCCGTCGCGGCGACGGCAGGGGCAGGCGCTGGCGCACGCGGCCGGAACCGTCGACCTTGAGGGTCTCCGCTTTCCAGCCCCACAGGTAAAAGAAACCGCCTTTCGCCTCCACCGAGGTCCACACCGCGTCGTAATCCTGGCGGAATGTCTGTTTTCCGGAAAAATCGAACCCCGTCACACGGCTGTACTCATCCAGTGCCGCCAGACGTTTTTTGACCGGCAACAACCGCACCTGCCTGACGGGTTTGCCCACGTTCGCATCGAACAGCACATGGCCGTTGGCGTCCAGAAGTTGCACGTGCCCGTCCTCGAACCCGAGCGCAAGGAAGTGCGAGACGCCGTCGTAATCGGCGCAGGTGACCCCGCCCTGGACTTCCAGCGCCCACAGGCGGACACCGGACTTATTGGCTTGTCGTTTGGAATGTGACGGCACGGCGCGAAGAATAAAATGAAGTTATCAACCAATAATTCAATAGAGTATAAACCCTTTGTCCAATGTAACGGTTTTACCGGATTTTTAAAGCCGGAAATGGCATAACAGGAAGAGAGGGATCGGGAAGCAATCAGCGGGAAGGGGGTTGCGAAGAATACCCGTCAAGGTGATCCGCCAGAAATCCGGCGAGGGTATCGAGGTCGAACGGCCATGCGTATTGCAGGTTGAGATCGGGAAACTGGCTGCGCAGGGTGGAGAGGAGTTCAGGAATTTCCTGTTCCGAGTGGGAACCACCCGGCGTGAACATGGTGGGAACAACGGTGACGTGGGTGAACCCCGCCTCGACCAGCTTCTCCACCGCTTCCAGCACCGTAGGCGCGCAGAACTCGTTGTAGGCCACGACCAGGCGCGAGGGAGCCACCCGCTTCTCCAGCCGCTCGGCCAGACGTTGCAGGCCGTGGTGATAGGGATCGTTCTCCGGCGTGCGCGGCCAGTTGCGGATCTGGCGGTCGAGGTCCATTTCCTCCGCCGTCGGCGGTTGCCCCGTGGCCTTTCGCTGGCCTTCCAGCTTCTTGAGTCGGGAGACCCAGTCGGACGGGCAGTCCTTAGGCAGGCCTCCATGACCCACCAGAACCACCGCGTGTTTGCCTTCAGTCATGATCCGGCCTCAACCCTTTTCACAGCATTCGAACTGGTCGTCGGAGACCCATTCAATCTGGATATTGTCGGGCAAACGCGTATCTTTGTCCAGGTAGGCGAGTTCGAGCTGGTCGCAGGTGAGATTGGTGGCACCGCTCAGGTCCGCACCGTTCAGGTAGGAATCCTCGAATTCAACGTCCTCCAGGTTGGCGCCTTTGAGGATGGCCTCGCTGAGCACTGCGCCGGTGAGGTCCGCTCCGCTCAAATCCGCGCCGGTGAGATCGGCGCAGATGAGGTAGGAATAACTCAGGTCCGCGCCCTGCAACTGGGCGTGGTCCAGCTTGGCCTGCATCAGCTTGCGGTTGCTCAAATCGGCCCCCGCCAGTTCATTTTTGGTTTTTTCTACTTGAATTTTGTATTCAATCCATTCAGGCAACATGATTCGAACATTTCAACGGATTAACAACGATTTCTGGGTAAGTTATAACGAAATCAATGTATTCGCTGGCATGCTGTTTTGTCAACCACGTTACGCCTTCGACCCGTCGATGTCCCGAACAATCGAACATCCGGTATTCCTGGGAGAATGCCCACTCCAAAACGGCAGGAAGCCATCCATCAAGCCGTTCAACCCACGGGAGGGTTGGCCGTATTTTTTAGTATTTCCAGATTTCGCATGATTTGGCAGAGTTTTCCCTATTTCTAGATCAATGCAAATTCATCCCTTGCGAAAATCTAACATTTCCTTTCTATTTTGAACCCGTTGAACATTGAACCTGTCATACAAAAGATCGAAGGGTTCACAAGTCACCGCAAGCCATCCCTAACGAGGAGGAAGTAATGATCAGAAAGGCAGTCCTTGTTTTACTTGTTCTGAGCGCCCTGTTACCGTCCACGGCGTTTTGTGTCCCGGGTAATGAGGAAATGGAAAGCATTCATGAAGACACCGAGAAGCGCATCGAAAACCTTGAGGAACGGTTGAAACGGGACGAGGAAAGATTGAAAGAGCTCGAAGAGCTTGAAAAAAAGTGGAAGGAGAACGTGGGAAAACAGGGGGGAGGCGGAGAAGATTATATTCGGGTTAAATACAAAAATCCCGGTTTCGAGCTGGAAACCGCCGACGGCCTGTTCTCGACCCGGCTCGTGTGGCGCGCCCAGTTGCGGTACACGAGTCCCCACCGCTCCGATCCGCGCGGTGTGTCGGACTTCACCACCCGCTCCGATTCAAATAACTTTGAAGCCCGCCGGTTGCGCATGAAGATCGGCGGTCACGGATACAAGCCCTGGATCGATTACTACTTCGAAGTGGACCTGCAACCGTCGCGCGATGTCGATGACAATGCTGCGGCCTCCTCCGCGCGGGTCATCGACTGGCGCATCACCCTGCAACCGATCGATGAGTTCGGCATCCGCGTGGGCCAGTGGAAAATCGACTTCAACCGCGAGCGTGTGGATTCCTCCGGACGCCAGCAGTTCGTGGAACGGTCCATCGTGAACCGCGTGTTCACCATCGACCGCCAGGTGGGCGCGCAGATTCGCGGCCGCTTTTTTAAAGAGACTTACGCCGATATGCGGTACTGGGTGGGTGTGTTCAACGGCGAAGGCCGCTCGGTCAACAATCCGGACAATGACATGATGTACATGGGCCGCCTGCAGTGGAACTTTCTCGGCCGCGACCTGAAATGGCGCCAGTCGGATGTGGAATTCCATAAAAAACCGACCGGCAGCCTGGCTTTCGGCGCCGCCACCAACAACGGCAAATGCTCGCGCTGGAGTTCTTCCGGCTGTGGCAACCTGAGCGGCCTGACCGGTCCCGGGGCCACTTCGCAGAATTTCAAGACCGAACAGTACGTTCAGGAATTCGCGTTCAAGTACCGGGGCCTGTCGATTCAGCAGGAATACCACTGGAAGGACGTCGAGGACAAGCGCAACATGACCACCCACAAATACAAGGGGATGTACGCCCAGGCGGGTTACTTCTTTCACGGCCTGGTTCCCCAGATTCCGGAAAAACTGGAACTGGCTTTCCGGTACGCGTTTGTCGATGCACCGGTGGCCAGCAACGTGGCCCTCACCGACGAGCGTGAAGAATACACCTGGGCTTTGAACTACTTCTTCTCCGGCCACGATAACAAAGTCACCGTCGACTATTCCATTCTGGAGCTGGAAGACGCGTCCACCGGAATGTCTTACGACGACAACCGCATCCGGGTTCAATGGGATATCTCTTTCTAGGGAGACCCCCACGCACCCCCATGTTTGAGTTCGGGCCAGCCTCTCCTGCCCGGATTCTCCGACCAGCGATAAGGACTTTTCCTTCTCACTGGCTTACCTCCGGCTGGCCGCCCTCCTTTGCGGGAGAGGGCGGCTGGTTTTTCCTCGTGTTATCCTATGCCAAACCGGGCAAAATTCCTACTCAATGACAGAAATGACCTTTGAATTTAATACTTTACAGGCATAGAGTTTTTTCGATTATATGTCGTTTTTTTTGTGACCAAATTGCTTATTTTCGCTAGAATAAACTCTATGCTTTTTTCCAATGTTTTACAGTTAAAATCCATATGCAGACGAAAACCTTGAATATTGGGTCCATGCCGAAGGTTGAAAAGGAAAGAGCAAGCCTCTCCCTCAAATCGTACTTTCAGTACGACCTGAATAACCTAAAGGGGGACTTTTTCGGAGGGGTCACGGCAGGCATCGTGGCGCTCCCCCTGGCCCTGGCTTTCGGGGTTCAATCGGGCATGGGGGCGATCGCCGGGCTCTACGGCGCGATTGCGCTTGGTTTTTTTGCCGCCCTCTTCGGAGGAACCCGCCAGCAGATCAGCGGCCCTACCGGCCCGATGACGGTTGTGTCCACAGTGGTGGTCATGACCGCCGTCCAGAACATGGGCAGTCTGGAAGCCGCTTTCGGCACCATCATCGCCATCTTTTTCCTGTCCGGGGTGTTCCTGATCGGATACGGTGTCATGAAACTGGGCACCTACATCCGCTACATTCCCTATCCGGTGGTTTCCGGTTTCATGACGGGCATCGGGGTGATCATCATCATCCTGCAAATCTTTCCCTTTATGGGACAGAAATCGCCGAAAACCATTCCGGCGGTTTTTCATGAACTGCCCAAAGCCCTGACCGCCATCAACTGGGAAGCCGTGCTGGTGGCCACCGCCACCATCGCCATCATTTACATCTTCCCGCGCATCACCAAAACCATCCCCAGTACGCTGGTCGCCCTTTTCGTGGTCTCCGGCATCTCCGGCTGGGTGGGGCTGAACGTTCCCCTGATCGGCGACATTCCCGATGGGTTTCCGGAACTGCGGATCGGTGATATGTCTTTGGATGGGATGAAAATGGGCCTGATCATCAAGCTGGCACTCACCCTGTCGCTGCTGGGTGCCATCGACTCGCTTCTAACCTCGGTGGTGGCGGACAACATCACCAAAACCAAGCACAACTCCAATCAGGAGCTGGTGGGCCAGGGCATCGGCAACATGGCCGCAGCCGCGATCGGCGGTCTGCCGGGTGCAGGCGCGACGATGCGCACGCTGGTCAACATCAATTCCGGCGGCCTCACCCGCCTGTCGGGAATCATCCACTCCATCGTGCTTCTTGTCATCCTGATGGGGGCGGGCGTGTATGCTTCCCAGATTCCCCTTGCCGTACTGGCAGGCATCCTGATCACCGTCGGTATCGGTATCATCGACTACAAGGGCATACGCCACGTCAAGGAAGTGCCGCGCGCCGATGCCGTGGTCATGTTCCTGGTGCTCGGGCTGACCGTTTTTGTGGACCTCATCCAGGCCGTGGCGGCAGGCCTCATCCTGGCTTCCGTTCTGTTCATGAAGCAGATGAGCGACCAGGCGGGACAGAAAGTGAAAATCTCCCCGCTCCGATCCTATTCCAAGGAAATTCCGTGGGATGACGAACACATTCCCGCCCACATCATGGACAAAATTTACGTGAAGCATCTGGACGGCCCGTTGTTTTTCGGATTCGCTCCGTTCTTTCAGGAAATGGCAAAAACCCTGCCTGATATCCGCGTCGTGATTTTCCGCATGAAAAAGGTCCCCCACATCGACCAGACGGGTCTGTACGCACTGGAAGAGGTGATCCGCGAATTTGAAACCCGGAACATTGCGGTGGTGATGACCGGACTGCAGGACCAGCCCCTGCGCATGCTGAGGCGCATCAACATTGTTCCCGGCATGATTCCGGAGCAGTATCTCTTCCCTTCCTTTGAAGCTTGCATGAAGTGGCTGGAAGAAGAATTGTCCGATGCCTCTCAGGAAGACATGCATGCATTTTTTGACGAACTGGACAATGTCCGCCGCCAGCAAAAGCTGATTCCCAAATACAGGCTGTAAGACTTCCCTCATGGGATCGAGCGACCGGGCCCTTTTTTTCGGGTCCGGATTTCATTTTCATAACAGGAACCTCCCGCTCCCTCCTGCAGAAGCAACCGGGGACGATCCCCGTTGTCCGCCTTTAAAAAACCAATTCCAGAAACTGCCAATCCTCCCCGTAATATTCGAAGTATCTCGACCTCACAATCATGAATTCCCAGATAAAAATTATTAAGCCCCTGTGCTACTTTAGATTACCGGGTTTTCTTCCAACCTGTTTTATTGTTGAAAGCGGACAAATGACAACTCAATTATTAAACGAACTGATGCTGGGGAATCAACGATTTGCAAGGGGAGCCACGCTCCATCCCCATCAGGACCCTCTCTACCGGAAGGAATGCGCGAAGGGTCGGCCATCACCTACGGCGGTCCTGGCCTGCTCCGACTCCCGGGTTGCCCCTGAAATCATATTCGATCAGGGACTGGGGGACCTGTTTGTCCTGCGGGTCGCGGGCAATATCGCCTCCAGCATGGTCCTGGCCAGCCTGGAATATGCCGTGGAGCACCTGGGAACGCGGCTCATCATCGTTCTCGGCCACAGCAACTGCGGCGCGGTGACGGCGGCCGTTTCCGGCGATCAGGTTCCGGGGCACATTGGCAACCTGGTGGAGTTCATTCAACCCAGCGTATCAAAGTGCACAAGTAATGGGCACCTTCCTTTAGTCAATGAGGTGGTCCGGGAGAATGTCCTACATAACGTACAAAATATCCGGAAAACCGAACCGATCCTGTCCAAATTGACCGAAGAGGCCGGATTGGTGGTCATGGGTGCGATTTATCATTTGGAATCCGGGAAAATAGAATTATTATAGGTAGGAACCTGGTTTTTTCGGGACCGGATTACCGCAGATTCTGATTTCGCCATCCTGGATTACGAATGGGAAAGTTCCGAGATTGTAAAGTAAGCACCAAAATCGGGGTAGGATTCGGGGTCATCACCCTGATTCTTATGGGAGTGGTTCTGATAACCATTCAGCAGGTCAAGAATATGGAGGCGATCACCAAACGGGTGGTGACCCTCCGGACCCCGACCGCCCACTCCAGCCTGATGATGTTGAACGGGATGAACCATTCGCTTGCCTCCCTGCGCGGATGGGTGATACTGGGCGATCCCAAGTTCAAGGAAGAGCGCGCCACTGCCTGGAACGAGCAGATTGAACCCTCCCTCCAAAAGCTGCACGAGCTCTCCGGCCAATGGAACAACCAGGAGTATGTGAATCAACTCCATGCCATTGAGAAAGACCTCAAACAGTTCAAGGTGTTCCAGCAGGAAATCGAGAGCATTGCCCAAACAGACGAAAATACACCGGCCCGAAAAATCCTGTTTGAAAAAGCACAGCCATTGGAAGACCGGTTGATGACTTACGTCACCCGCATGATCAACCTGGAGATGCGCATCCCTCCGTCTTCACAGAACCGCAAAGCGCTCCTGGCCATCATGGCCGACCTGGAGGGAACGACCAGTCTGGCATTCGAAAAGGCGGAAGAGTTTCTATTATCGGGCGACCCCGGATTCAAGGAACAGTTTCGGAAAAACTGGGAGGACAACACGAACCGCTTCAACGACCTGAAGCGAAACTTCAAATTGTTGTCTGCGGACCAGCAGAAGGTGTTCAAACGGCTGGAACGGGCGCGTGAACAGATCGCCCCTCTTTTGCAGGAGATCATCCAAATCCGTTCGGGCAAGGAGTGGAATCTGGCCAACGCCTGGCTGGCGCAAAAGGCGGTGCCCGTCGCCTTCCGTATCAAATCCTTTTTGAATGAAATGACGGATACGCAGAACAAGCTGCTTGATAAAGACATGCAGGAAATTTCCAACCGCACACACTTTCTCGTGGTGCTTCTGGTCATCCTGTTTTTCATTGCGGCATTGATGGCGGGGGTGCTGGGGTCCACCATCACACGCACTGTGAGCGAACCCATCAAACAGGTCAGCAACATGGCGAGGGAAATGGCGCAGGGGAATTTACGCCAGAAAAAGCTTCCTATTCAGGCCAAGGATGAAGTGGGCGATCTAACGGAAAGCTTCAACCAGCTGCTTGAAAAAATGAAAGGCAAGTGAGGCAATGGGTTTGCCGGCCAACCTGTTCCGGATTCCCGCCCCTCTTTAAAACCTGTAGTCCGGCATCTCCAATTTTGGCAGAGCGACTTCAAACGTCGACCCTTTTCCCACCTCGCTGCGCACCTCTATTTTTCCCTGATGGGATTCCATGATGTTTTTGACAATAGCCAGCCCCAGACCCGTGCTTTTTTCGCCCCCGGTGGGACGGGCGCCGAGCTTCTGGAATCCCCTGAATATCTGTTCCTGATCTTCCGGCCGGATCCCCTGCCCTTCATCCCGGATCCGCACGTGTGTCCAGCCGTCCTCCTGCCGCAGCTCGATGAAGACATCCGACCCGAGCGGGGAATACTTGATCGCGTTGCTGATCAGATTGTCCAAAACCTGAGCCATGCGGCCACGGTCGAAAACGATCGGTTCAATATCCTGCAAATCCTCATTTATGGAAATATCCTTGCCCCGCGCATGCCCTGAATTGATCTGGATCCTTTCCTTCAACAAAGCGGTCAGATCGCCGGGCCCCAGGTCCAGCTTCAGGTTGCCGCTCTCGATAACCGAAATATCCAGCAGGTCATCCACCATGCCCAACACATCATTGACCGACTTGCTGATCAACTGAAGCATTTCGTTGTGTTCTTTGGGAGAAAACGAATCCCCGGAAAGTTCGAGTAGTTCAATGAATCCCTTGATGGAAGAAAGCGGGTTTCGAATATCGTGTGCGGCAATGCCGAGGAATTTATTTTTTATTTCGTTCAACGCAACCAGATCCACGTTCTTTTTTTCCAGTTCCTGAATCAAAACCTCCCGTTGCTTTTTGAGGGAATGGAGTTGAAGGTGTGTTTTGACCCGTGCCAGCACTTCCCCTGATTTGAAAGGCTTGATGATGTAATCCACACCACCTTGCTTGAACCCCGCGACCACATCCTCAATATCCGTACGCGCGGAAATAAATATGACAGGAGTTTCGGCGGTTTGCGGGTCGGCTTTCAGCCTTCGGCAGGTTTCATAGCCATCCATGCCCTCCATCATGATATCGAGCAGGATGAGGTCCGGCATGAAACGCGACGCGATGGTAAGGGCTTTTTCTCCGCTCAGGGCAACGGAAATATTGTAGCCCTCCACCTCCAGCGTTTTCTGCAGAACATCTACATTGGCGGGAGTGTCATCAACAATTAAAATTTTGAAATCTTCAAGGTCGGGCTGGATGGAAGACATGCTGCTCACACATTACAACCGGGAACTAGGAACTCGGGCCCGATTGAATTCTGTTCAAAAACTCAATGACCTGGTTGATCAACTTCATATCATATGAACGTATCAAATCCTTGAAATACAGGGCGAGCTTTTTCTCTTCACCGCCATCCTGGATGGTGTTCAGGCTCTTTTCAAAACTGGTGAAATTATAACTGGATGCCGCCGCCTTGATGTTTTCCATTACCTGATTGGAAAAGTGAACCCGGGCCAGATCGATTTCACGGTCCGAGGCAGCCGCCTGGGGTCCCGATGTTCGTTTCAGAAAATCGATGGTCAAACCGTAACCTGTTCCAATGATTTGAAGAATTTCCTGAGTCTTCACCGGCTTATCCAAAACCTGGTTCGCTCCCGCCTGCTTGAAGGCATCGGCCAGTTCCCGGCCTTGGGCCCCGGCCACCCCCACAAGAAGAATTTTTTCAAAGGTATTGTACTTGCGCAGGTTCCGGATCAGCGCCTCGGCTTTGGCCCCCAGCCCGTCCAGATTCAAGAACACCAGATCCACCCCCGGGTCTTCAAGCATTTGCGGCGACTCGATATTTTCTACATGATGCAGGGAGATACCCAGGCTTTCGAGCACTTCGCCCAGTTGGCGGGATTCCAGGAGCTGGAATCCATTCGTAAAACCTGCCCGCAAAGACATCCACGCAAGCGGCTTTTTAAAATGCCAGGAATCGTTGTCATACGACGAAATTTCTCCAAACCGTTTGAGCGGCAACTCGATGGTGAAATGCGTGCCCTTGCCTTCCGCCGACTGAACGGTAATGGTCCCGCCCATGGCTTCGATGTGTTTCTTTGAGATAGAAAGGCCCAGTCCCATGCCTTTGCTCAATCCGATTTCTCCCAGTTTTTCAAACGGGTCAAATACTTTTGCCAGTTGGTCCTCGGCAATGCCCCTTCCGGTATCTATAATTTCAAAGCGAAACCACTCATTCGGTTTTTGCTGAACACGCAGAAGCACGGCTCCCTGGTCCGTAAATTTGATGGCATTGCTGAGGATGTTGGTGAGCGCCATATGCAATTTGGCCTCGTCACCGTACACCCAAAGGGGCCGTTCCTCCAGTCCCTCTGCAAAAAAATCCAGCCCCTTGAACATGCACCGGTTGCGAATGGACGAATTGATGCGGTCAACCATGCCAACCAAATCAAAAGCCTGACTGTACAGTTCCGATTCACCGCCGTCGATCTTGGACATTTCCAGAATATCGTCCATCAATCGCATGAGTTGGTTCCCACCATCCAGAATACGGGATACGTATTCCTTATGTTGCGGTGGAAGACGGGGGTCGCGCTCAATGATCTGCGCAAACCCGAGGACGGAGTTGAGTGGGGTGTGAATCTCGTGACTCATATGGGCAAGAAATTCGCTCTTGGCCCGATTGGCAGCGTTGGCCTCAATGCGGGTCCTCAATAATTCCCGTTCCCGCTGTTTCCAGCCTGTGGCGTCCCACGCAATCACTGTAGCCCCAATACAGGCTCCCCCGGAGTCCAGTACAGGCGCCAGGGTGAGGGCCAGTTCCAGGGTTTCTTCATTTTTGTCAATTCCCCGGGTCTCAAATTTGACCGTATCTCCTCCCCGAATCCCCTCCAGAATCCGCCCGGCGTCCTCCTCATTTCCGGGAGCGATCAGCATGGCCAGGTTTTGGTCCATCAATTCATCCTGCTTGTAACCAAAAATCCGCTCCGCACCCGAATTCCAACCGGTGACCTTGCCGTCGAGATCCACCTCAATGATGGCATCCTGGGCATTTCGCAGAATGGTGTTCAAAACGGCCCGGCTTCGTGAAAGCTGCTTGTGTTCCAATAAGGCCTGCAATTGAGTCCCGGCCGTGGTCAGGATCTCCAGCAACTCCATGTCGGGTTCCCGGACATTGGAGGTATAAACCTGAACCACCCACAAAAAATCGTTATTCATGGAAATGGGGAAGGCAAACCCGGAATGACCGGCCCCCGATTCCTGGATATCGAGTCTTTCCAGGAAAAGCTTGTCCCGCCAAACATTCTGCTCCCAGACCGGGAGACCGGAGTCCCAAACCCTTCCGGGCAACCCTTCTCCATTTGCAAATACCGCTTCCATGACCCGGGACATGGTGGGTAGGGTGAGATCGGGAATGTTTTGGTACATAATGCCGGCCGGAACCAGGCAGGTCCCGCTGTCATCCATCCGGTGCACAACACCCAGGGCGCAATCCAGAGTCACGCAAATCTCACGCAGGTAGGCCCGCAGCCCGGATTCAAATGAATCGGATTGAGCCGCAATCCGGGTGACCGATTTCAACAAATGAATATAGGAGGCCTTGCGTTCCATGCACCTCTCCACCTCCTCATCCTTCCGGGAATTGCGAAGACCCAGCAAAACCTGCCCGCAAACATTGAGCAACGGTTGAAACCATTCAACAAGGTCTTCTTTGTAGCCGTCCTTGCAATTGGCCAGGCACAGCATCCCCAATACTTCTCCACCATGGGAGACCGGCAGGCCAACGAAAGCGTTGAGCGGCGGGTGCCCTTTCGGCACTCCACCCCCGCGCGGATCGTTTGCCGGGTCGTTGGCAACCACCGGGTTGCCGGTGGTGAACACCTGGCCGAACAAGGTTTTGAGGTTGAAAAACTCCAGTCCACTGCGGCCGTATTCCTGAAAAAACCGGTTTACCTCCGGGTCGGTGGAAATGCTGCAATAGGCCAGTATGGAAACGTAGGGATCCCCTGCGGGGCTTTCCCTCACGTCGGCGATGAACCCATACTCACTTTCCGTCAACCCCAGCACCCGCCGGGTCAGGTTCCGGAATACCGTGTGAAGATCGTCACCACGGCTGATCTCCAGTTGAAATTCGTCGATGATTTTTAGCAACGACAATTTCGCATAGACTATTTCTTCCGCTTTTTTCATAGCAGCAAACCAAGTTCAACCCGTCTAGAAACGGGATGGCGCTTCGCGCCCGCCGATTGCTTCCTGGACTGAAACAACCTTTATTCGTTTTCCACAGGAGCAAAGCAAATCTGGTTCGTCCCCCCCCGTACCGCCTGGTCCAGCTGATGTTCGGTGTTTTCTATAGCCTGTTTGAGACGCTCTTCCAACTCGGTGGACGTGCCAATCGGATACTGACACATCCCAAAACTCATGGAAACCGCCATATCCTGCGATCCAATACGAAACAGGGAGTTCTTCAGAATGGTCTGGAACTTGCGCGCCACCACCACCGCTCCCTCCAGCCGTGTGCCCGGAAGCAACACTAAAAACCGTTGAGGATTCCATTGCCCGATGGCATCCAGGATTCGGCTGTGGCTGTTCAGCTTTTCACCCAGGTCAGACAGCAGATGATCCAGGTCCTCTTTCTTTTCTCGGGCAAATTTCTCCTGCCATTCATCAACATGTCCCATCATTAAAGTGAACGGCACCTGAATCCGTTGGTAGCGGATGCCTTCCCACCGGTACAGTTCCAACAGCAAATCCCGGTCCAGGACTCCCGGTGTTCTCTTGGCACCGAGCTTTTGAGACATTTCCTTGATCAACAGCTTTTTTTCACGCTGAAGCTGCTGGATTCGCAATTGATTCTGGGCACGGGCCAACACCTCGTCCTGCCGAAAGGGTTTGGTTATGTAATCGGCACCGCCCGACAGATAACAATTATCAATTTCCTCAATGCTGGTCTGGCCCAGCAGAAAAATAATGGGGATGTCCGCAGTGACGGGGTTGGATTTCAGCTGCCTGCTCAGCTCGAAGCTGTCTGTCCCTTCAAGATGTGCATCCAGCAGAATGAGATCGGGTAGAGAACGGGAAAGGATTTCAGGCACGCGGTTTCCGGCGGAAGTGGCGAAAATGACGTAATCTTCCTTCTCCAACATTCCCCTCAGGATATCGATGTTGGAGGGAATGTCATCCACAATGAGAATGTTCATTCCGAAATGACTTTTCATCCCACCTTCCATCTCCACTCCTGGAAAGAACTGGATCGAACACCGTGAACCATCCACTTCCACAAGCGAATCGCACACAAAACGGGCCCCTGCTTCACCTTCAGTCCGGGAAGGAGATTTTCCGGGCCATCGCCAAAAACCCACAAACATTCACCAACCGGCCCGCCGATTGAACTTACGAGTTGGTGAGGAACTTTTCCAGATCCGGAAACTGGTCCGGCGTGTCCACATATTGGTTTTTGATTTCTTTGACTTCCGGCAAAATGTTTTTGAATTTTTCAACCAGGTGGGGGTCGAAATGCTGCCCGGCGCATTTATCCAATTCCTCAACGGCCTCCTCCACCGTCCAGGCTTTTTTGTAAGGCCGGTCGGAAGTGAGGGCGTCGAACACATCGGCAATGGCGACGATCCGGCCTTCCACAGGAATTTCTTCCTCCTTCGTCCCTGATGGATAGCCTGACCCGTCCCATTTCTCGTGATGCGTGAGAGCGATGCTCTCTGCCATCTTCATCATTTCCGAACTGGACCCGGAAAGAATTTCCGCACCGATTGTGGTGTGGGTTTTCATCACTTCCCATTCTTCCGGTGTGAGCCGCCCCGGTTTCAGCAGAATGCGGTCGGGTATGCCGATTTTGCCGATGTCGTGCATGGGGCTCGCATTCAGGATCAGGTCGCATTCTTCCTCCGTCATGCCGATGGACTCCGCCAGCAGCGCAGAAAACTTGCTCATGCGAATGACGTGCATGCCGGTTTCATTGTCCCGGTACTCCGCCGCGCGGCCGAGCCGCTGGATCACCTCCAGACGGGTGTCAACCAGCTGTTGGGTCCGTTCCTGAATTTTCTGGTCGAGAACCTGGTTCTGCTGGCGAACCTGGTTATGCAGCAGCCGAACGTCCAGCATGTTCTTGATCCGGGCCAGCGCCTCGATCACATTGAACGGCTTGGTGATGAAATCCATCGCCCCGGCGAGAAGCGCCCTGACCCGGATGTCGTTGCTGTTATTGGCCGTGAGGATCAATATCGGAGGGGGATTGACCTCACGCTCGTAAACCTGGATTTCCTTCAAAAACTGAAAACCATCCATCCCCGGCATGTTCAGGTCCAGCAAAACAAGGTCCGGACCCCATTCCTGGTATTTCTTCAAACCCTCGTGGGGGTCCGTGCATACGTTGATGGAACTGTATCCCCTCTGATGGAGCATTTGCTCCAACAGCTTCACGTTAGACACCTCATCGTCCACTATCAAAATCTTGCCGTCGAGAATATCGTCTTCGGTCAACATAACAGGCCACGTATCCTTGTAGTTTTACTCAGTTTAAGCGGAACCCATGAAAATCTCTACCGCAGACCCCTGATATTATTCTCGCATGAAATTCCGCTTATATTAATCCGAAACCTATCCCCTGCCCAGTTTCTTCTTTTACCAAACTCCCTTTTCACAATTAAATTCGAAAATCCGAATAATATTTTCGGATATGACAAAGCATGCAGTCAATTACAACTATCGAATCATAGCAGGTTACCTCACCCCTGATAAAGGTCCGGAGCGTGTTGTCAAAATCCGGCACCCTCGTTTGCCCCGGCCTGACCGGGAAAGGTGAGGATCACGGTCGTGCCCTCCCCCTTTTCCGCCAGCGCGGAAATCTTCCCCCCCATTTCCGTCACGATGCGCTGACATACGGTCAAACCCAGACCCGAGCCCAGGCGTTCCCCCGCCGGACCCAGTTGCACGAACGGTTCAAAGATGCGGTCCGAATCCTTGTTGTCGAATCCGATCCCGTTGTCTTTCACCAGAATGTGCCACACCCCGTTTCCTCCCTGAAAACTGTCCACAGTGATCGCCACCGGGCATTGCTTTTTGCGAAAAGCCACCGCGTTGGCAATCAAATGCCGGAACAGCAGGTAGAATTTTTCCGGGTCCCCCTCCACCACCGGCAGGTAACCCACCTCCAGCCGATTGGGAGGAGATTGCAGTAAATCGGAAAACTCCACCGCCACCCGCGAGACCACCTGATCCAAAGCGACCCTCATCCGGAGCGGTCCGGAATTGGGTACCAATGCTTCGTTCAAGCCCATCTCGGTCAAAAGCCGCGTCAGGTCACCCGCCGTCCGCTCCAGTTCCTGCACTTTGGCCATCCCCTCCCGGTCTCTATTTTTTTCAAAATTTCTCAGTGCCTGGTAACTGAGAGCCACCATCTCCCCGACCGGTCCGGGAAGATGGCGTTGCACCTGGTCCATCAACATTTCAAACTGCTTTTCGCCGGCAATGAAATCGTTTTGCCCGGCGTGTGAACTGGATTGTTTTGGTTCCCTTGGGAGAATCGTATGCACCACCATGAGAACACCTTCATGTGTCATGGCCCGCAACCCGATTTCAGCATCAAAAACCTTCCCTCCGGGACCCACCATTTTCAGATGCAGGGTCCTCGAAGGAACCTTCGTTTTAACCTGCCGGTTCAATGCATCGTGATACGCACTCAGGTGCCCGGGTTCCATGAATTCATCCATCAAAGGGTGGTCTATCGGTTCGTGATGGAACCCCAGCATTTCCCCCGCCCGGCTGTTTGCCCAAACCACCATTCCCGTGGCATTGGTGCAGACCACACCCTGATAACTGGCCTCCAACACATCTCTCAGGAATTCGCCTGTCACTTCCAAGGTGCCGTTCGCTTGCAAGGAATTCATTTTGGTTTCCTTTATATTTTTGGGAGGAGTAAGGAAAGACGGGTCCAACTCCACTTATCCTGATACAGCAAATTGCATGCCACCGGACACAATGGAAAACAAGCCTATATATTACTTATAGTTACAGGGAGGGAGGGGTCCCAAACCGGATACCGTTCAGGGGGTTCGCTTCACGAATTCCGGGTTTTTTTCTGGATTTCGGACCACGTCGGACAGGAGACGGACGTTTTTACCGGGGCGCACGAATGCGGACAGGAGAAAGGGTTCGGGGGGGGGGGTTACTGATAGTCTTTTCGGTTCAAACCGAAGGTTTTAATTTTGTCATACAGCGTTTGTTTCGGAATCTGCAGGACCTCCTGCGCTTTTTTGAGGTCTCCCTTCTGCCGGACCAGTTCCTGTTCAATCAGGTTCCGTTCAAAATTTGCAACCTGCTCCTTAAACGTCAAATTGAGCCTGTCCGGGTTGGGGTCGGGGAGATCGTCGGAAGACAACAGCGACGATTCGAGGTCGAGATTGAGGCCGAGCACGAATTTTTCCGCCTCGTTGCGCAACTCACGCACATTGCCCTCCCACTGCCGGCTCAACAGGCGCTGGATCGTTTCCTTGGACGGCGCAGGGGCCTGTATATTGTAACGGGCACAGGCTTCCAGAACAAAATGCTGGAACAGGACGGGGATGTCTTCCTTGCGGTCACGGAGAGCGGGCAGTTCGATCTGCACCACGTTCAACCGGTAATACAGATCCTTGCGGAACTTGTTTTCCGCGTACGCCTGCTTCAGGTCTTCCTTGGTGGCGGCAATCACCCGCACGTCCACGTTGACCGGATCGTTGGACCCCACACGCAGGATGTAACGGTCCTGCAGGACGTGCAACAGCTTGACCTGCAGGTGCAGAGGCATGCTCTCGATTTCATCCAGAAAAACCGTGCCGCCCTGGGCGTGCTCGAATTTGCCCACGCGCCGCTTGCTCGCACCGGTGAACGATCCCGCCTCGTGTCCGAACAGTTCGCTTTCTATAATGGCTTCCGGGATGGCGCCGCAGTTGATGGCGACAAAGTGATTGCCGGCGCGCTTGCTCTGATCGTGAAGACAACGGGCAACGAGGTCTTTGCCCGCTCCGGTTTCACCCAGCAGGAGCACGTCCACATCGCAGTCCGCGATGTTCTCCACGGTTTGTTTCAATTTTTCAATCGCGGGAGATTTGCCGATGATCTGAGCCTTGCCGCGACTGCCTTCGCGGGAAGCTCTCAATTCGCGGACTTCCATCACCAGCCGCCGTTTCTCCAGCGCCCGGTGAAGCACGTCCATGAAACGGTCCGTTTCGAACGGTTTTTCGAGAAAGTCGTAAGCTCCGTCCTGGATGGCCTTCACCGCCATCGGAACGTCCCCCTGGCCGGTCATCAACACCACGGGAAGATCCGCATCCATTTCACGAATCGCCGCCAGCAGGTCCAGCCCGTTCATGCCGGGCATCATCATGTCGGTGATGACGATTCCCGGCCAGGCCGGGGACAACAGGCTCAACGCCTTTTCGGCGGAATCCCGGGCTTCGACTTCAAATCCACGTTGGTTCAACTGATGTGAGTAGGCGCGACGAACGATTTCCTCATCATCCACAATCAGGATCTTGTTGACCGTTTCCATAAAGCTTCAAAAATCTCCGGAATCACTCAACCCGGTTCCTCGTTATTCTCGGCAACCGGACGGTTCTGGGATACGGGGAACTTGAGCGTGAACCGGGTCCCCTGCCCCGGCGTGCTGTCGCACTCGATGGTTCCTCCATGCTTCTGCACGATGCCGTAACTGACCGAAAGACCCAGTCCGGTCCCCTTCACCTCGGACTTGGTGGTGTAAAACGGCTCGAAAATTTTCGGGATGGCGTCTTTCTCAATGCCGCAACCCGTGTCTTCGATTTCAACCGTGACGTGTTTGCCGTCGGTTGCGGTGCTGATGTGGATGGTGCCGTTCTCCTGATGAATGGCTTCTTCGGCATTCTGCAGGAGGTTCAACGCCACCTGCTTGACCTGGTCCTCCACACCCAGCACCGGAGGCAACTCGTCAGCATACTGCTTGACGACCTTGATTTTTTTCGACTGAAATTTTTTCATGGCAAGGGCCATCATGTCATCGAAAACATGGTGCAAGTCCAGCGGTACGGACTTCCCCGTGGAAGGACGATAAAACTGCTTGAGTCGCGTAGCCAGATCCATCACCCGCGTCGTCTCCCGCACGGCCAGGTCGGCCAGGCTTTTCAAATCTTCATTGAGTTGCGTCCCGTCCTGAATCTGTTCCAGAATATTGCGCACCCCAAGCAAGGGGTTGTTGATCTCGTGGGCTATGGAAGCGGCCAGCTTGCCTACGGCGGAAAGCTTTTCCACGTGCATCAGTTGCTGGTGGTAGGCGATCATCGCCGCCGTCCGTTCCCGCACCTTTTCTTCCAGAATCTCGTTCTGTTTGCGAATCTGATTGTGGAGCCGGCGCACCTCCAGAATGTTGCGGATGCGCGAACAGATCTCGGAAATATCAAACGGCTTGTTCACATAGTCGCGAGCGCCCATGCGAAGCGCCCGGAGGCGGGTGTTGAGGTCGGCCTGTGCGGTCAGCACCAGAACCGGAAGATACGATTCCTTTTCGATTTCCTTCAACTGCTCCATGATCTCGAAGCCGTCGATATCCGGCATGTTCAGATCGAGGAGGACCAGGTCCGGCTGGAACGACTGATATTTGGGGATGGCCTTGCGGGGATCGGTGATGGATTGAAAATTGGCGTAACCTTCATGCTGGAGAACTTTTTCCAATAGCTGGACGTTCGTCAATTCGTCGTCCACAATCAAAATTTTCGACGCCATGATGTCTTCTGCTGTGACCACGCCTGCTCCCGTCTTCATTCATTGGCCAAGTTCTTTCCATTTTAATCATTTTTCCGATTATTGAAAGTGTTTCCACCGGGCCAGCCGGGTTGCGGTAAAATCATTGGCGAGAATTTCGATTCAGCGGAAACCCCAACTCGGGAGCCCAGCCTTATGCGACTTGCCAGATTCACTTGCACCCTTTTAGCAGGACTGTTGGTACTCGCGCTTCCTCTCTCCACCGAAGCGCAGTTGAAAAACATCTATTCCCAGCGCGACCGGTTTCACCCGGAAGTGGGCCACCGCGGCATGGTGGTCAGCCAGGAAAAAACCGCGAGTGCCATCGGAGTGGAAATTCTGAAGAAAGGCGGCAACGCAGTGGACGCGGCCATCGCCATTGGGTTCGCGCTCGCGGTCACCCTTCCGCGCGCCGGGAACATCGGCGGCGGCGGGTTCATGATGGTGCACCTCGCCAAAACCGGGGAGACGGTCATCATCGATTACCGGGAAAAAGCCCCGGCCCAGGCCCACTCCGACATGTACCTGAACCCGGACGGCACGGTGAACCGCCGCCTGCTGGAAGCACACCACCTTTCCGCCGGTATTCCCGGCACGGTGGCAGGCCTCTGGATGGCGCATCAAAAATACGGTTCACTTCCGTGGAAGGACCTCGTCGCACCCGCCATCAAGCTCGCCGACCGCGGCATCTTCATCAACTACGACCACGTCTTCACCATCACCAAGGGAAAGAAACGGCTGAAAGCGTTCGAGGCCACGCGCAAGATGTTTTTCAAACCCGACGGTTCGATGTACAAGCTCGGAGAGAAGATCGTGTTTGCGGACCTCGCGCATTCCCTGAAGCTCATCGCGGAGCAGGGGCCTTCCGCTTTTTATGAAGGGGAGATCGCACAGAAAATCGTGGCGGACATGCAGGCGAACGGCGGCATCATCACCCTGGAAGATTTAAAAAATTACAGCCCCGTCATGCGCGAACCCGTTCGCGGAACCTACCGCGGGTTCGAAATCGCCAGCATGCCCCCGCCCAGTGCGGGGGGCATCCAGATCATCCAGATCCTCAATATCCTCGAACACTACCCCCTGCAGGAATACGGTTCCAACACCGCGCAGACCCTGCACCTGATCGCCGAGGCCATGCGCCGCTCGTTCGCCGACCGAAGCCAGTACATGGGTGATGCCGATTACTGGCCGGTCCCGGTGAAAACACTCATTTCCAAGGAATACGCCGCCAAACTGAGCCGGGACATCGACACCGAACACGCCACGCCGTCCGGGAAAGTGAAGCCGGGCGAATTCATGAACAAGGAAAGCGACGAGACCACGCACTTCTCCGTGATGGACGAAGCGGGCAACGTGGTGGCCAACACGTACACGCTGAACTTCAGCTTCGGCTCCGGCATCGTGGTGCCGGGCACCGGCATCCTGCTCAACAATGAAATGGACGACTTCTCCGCCAAGGTCGGGGCAAAGAACGCTTACGGCCTCCTGGGCGGGGATGCCAATTCCGTCCAGCCCGGCAAGAAACCGCTCAGTTCCATGTGTCCGACCATCGTGTTCAAAAACGGCAAACCGCTCATGGCGACAGGCAGTCCCGGCGGGCCGCGCCTGACCACGGCAACACTCCAGGTGCTGATCAACGTGATGGACTTCGGCATGAACATTGCGGCGGCCACCAACACGCCGCGCATCCATCACCAATGGGTGCCTGACAGGCTTCGCGTGGAAAAGGGAATGAGCCAGGACACCATCGACATCCTGAAAAGCATGGGCCACGACGTACGTGTGACCAACACCATCGGCTCCACACAGACGGTCATGCACAAGGGAAAATTGTTCTTTGGAGCGGCCGACCCGCGCCGGCCCGGTGCGGGGGCGGTGGGATACTGAATGTTGACCTGAAACAAAGAGGGGACCGGGGCTAATTTCAAATCCAGTCGTCGAGGTCGAACTGCACCTGGCATTCCGGACTGCGCATGTCCATGTAAAGATCGGCCTGGTCGAACTGCGTGGTGAATTGTTTCAGGTGATCGCAGGTCAACCCGGCTTCTTCTATTTTTTCCTGGTTCTTCTTCATTACCTCCAGGCTTCCAAACTCCAGCACCACGGTGAAGCCGGTGGCGGCTTTGAAGCGCAGGATGTGCCGCTGATTGGCGGACTCCGGTGCAGGGCTTTCCTGATTTTCGCTCATAACAATCGATTCCTTATATAACGTCCCGCCTTCAGCCCTGGGATGGGGCAAGAAGTTTGCGGGTTGGGAGAAAACAACAATTCGTTCTACAATACGCCTGACAGAAACAAGTCTAGTACAGGTGCCCGAACCACCACAATGTTTATAATCCGCCGCTCTAAAGAGAGATGGGAATTTTTCGGGCGAAATCGCATACCAGGAGGAGGGCAACATGTCCGCATTGCAAGAACTGGCTCCGGGCCTGTACCGCTGGTCCGAGTTTTCAGATGAAAAACAACTCAATTTCAACGGCTACTACCTGGCCTGTGGCGGCGAGGCCGTGCTGATCGATCCGCCGGAACTGGATACCGACGGCCTGCACGCGCTGAAGGACACCGTCGCCCGCGCCGGAAACAATCCGTTGAAAGCCATCCTTCTCACCAATGTGCACCACGACCGTGCCAGCCAGCGGCTGAAGGGCGTCTTTCAAGTGCCCATCCACATCCATGAACAGGACAAGCCCCTGTTGGAATTTTCACCCGACGCCACCTTCAGGAATGGCGACACCCTGCCCTGCGGCCTGCAGGTGATTCACCTGCAGAACCAGAAATCCCCGGGCGAGTGCGCCCTCCTGCAAAAGGAAAAGAAATGGTTGTTTGTCGGCGACGCGCTGATCGGCAAGGTACCGGGTGAGGTCAATCAACTGCCGCCGGACAAATTCGACGACATCACGAAAGCCAAGGAAGGTTTGAAGGTGCTGTTGAATTACGATTTCGAGGATCTTCTGCTCGGTGACGGCGAACCCATCCGCGGCAACGCACGCCAGACGCTGGACGTGTTCTTCACGGATTGAGGACGTTTCTTACACCGGACCGAACAACTCGATTTCACGGAGGGCATATTCGATGGACGCGACCATGCCCATCGGCTTGATATCGGGGAATACCGTCTCTGCGCGGAGATCGGTAACCACCGTCGGGCTTTTGATGCTTTCGATCAATTTGCGCCCGACACGGGCGTACACCGGGGTCACCAGCGCCAGCCACAGGCTGGAAAGGAACGGTGTCAGCACCGGTACCGGAATCAGCATGCGCCACAGTTTCCGCTGGCGCGAATACTCGGCGATCAGCTCCTTGTAAGACACCTGATCGGCACCCCCGATCTGGAAAATCTCGTTTTCTTGTGTGGGCAGGTCCACCGCCTGCACCAGATACAGGACCAGGTCGCAGATGCATATGGGCTGGGCTTTCACCCGGACCCAGCGAGGCATGATCATGATGGGCAGACGTTCCGACAAGGCCCGGATCATTTCAAACGATAAACTGCCCCGGCCCAGCACGATGGACGCCTGAAACTCGATGACCTGAACTCCGGACGCGCGAAGCGTGTCCCCTACGGCTTTGCGGGAACGCAGATGCGGGGACAGGCTGTTGCCTTCGCCGCGAGCCAGGCCGCCCAGGTAAATGATGCGCTTCACCCCCGCTTTTTTGGCAGCGGCTCCAAAGTTCTCCGCGGCACGCCGCTCTTTTTCCTCAAAGTCTGTTTTTTCGTCCAGACTGTGCGCCAGATAGAAGGCGATTTCGATGCCTTCCAACGCTTTCGGCAGGGTGGCGGGTTGGAGGAGGTCGCCCCGGACCAGTTCCACGTCGTGGAAGGAGGATTTCTTTTTCTCGACCCGGGACCGGGTGAGGCAGCGAATGGAATGGTTTTTCTCACACAGGCGCGGGACCAGTCGACTGCCTACGTAACCCGTACCCCCGACCACCAGTATGCTTTCTCGACTGCCCCCCATGTTTTCCCCCCAGACCCAATAATGTCTAAAGTTTAAACCAATTGATTGATTTTGAGGAAGGAATTAGCAATCATCACTCCACATTTTCGGGCACTCAACTCCCACCTAAATTAAGGTGAGAAGTTACCCGGATGATCCCACAAATCCATCCTCCATCAACCTTCCCTCTTTGCAAATCTGATTTTCGTACCGGTGGTTTTAAAGCGTCCCCACCTTCATCGACGTGGGTTCCAATGGAAGGCTGGTTTGAATCCATTCAGGCGGAGTTCTCCGGGTCCATTTAAAAAGATTGCGTTTTTCCGCACAGTAAAAGTTTCTGTACGCCTTAACAGCATTCTTATGTTTATAACTGTCCGGCATGGCCTGGGCAAACGGGGTGAGACCGACATCGGCAATCGGGGGCAGGGGCAACGATGCAATGAGGTCCCACGAACGATGATTGGTCTTCTTGTCGAAACGGAAACGGTACTCCCGGTTCAGGGCTTCCGCCAGCTGACGCAGCCAGCGCCAGTTCGCAAGCGATGCACGGGTCCAGAGAGTGCAGGGATGGTTGAGATGGACGACCCGGTAACCGAGGAACACCCCATTCACCCGAAGGGCGGTGCTCAGCATCTGGGCGGACTCGAGGATCATCTTCCCTACGTGCCGATCGCAGTGATACCGGGCGCATCGGTCGAAATCCCGGTCCAGGATGAAAATGTTCATGATCCTCCCGCCCTTGCGCAATATTAGTAACGCGATTCGAACCGATTCACCCAGTCCTGGACGCTTTGCTTTGCAAGCAAAAGTTCATCCTCGCTCAAATTGAACAGAAGGCCCAGAACATCCACACCGACCGGCTGGATGCCGTTGCGGGCGGCAAGCGCCAGCCAGACATACGCTTGAACCGGATCGGCGGCATCGTGGGTGACGTCCGCATACCAGGTTCCCAGGCGGTACTGGGCGTCGGGGTAATCCTGCTCCGCGGCTTTCCGGTACCAGGCGGCGGCGATTTCCAGGTCGCGGTCCACTCCCAGCCCTTTACGATACAGCTCTGCCAGAAAATACTGCGCACCGACGTCTCCCTGCAGAGCACTGGCAAGAAACCACTTCGCCGCTTTCTTTGTATCAAGGGGCACGCCCTGGCCATTGAGATAAAGAATCCCAAGCTGATACTGGGCATCGGCGTTTCCGGCCCACGCCAGGGGCATCCAATGCTGAAAAGCTGAATTGAAATCGTGACGCAGGTAAGCCTTGTATCCCAAAAGATACCCGTCAACGGGTGAAAAAGCCCATGCCCCGGTGACGCTGTTTCCTCCGAGCCACAACCACATCAACATTCCAATCATTGCGTTTCTTTTCTTATCCATACCCACCTCCTGCATTTTTTTCGAGGTTGGCTTGTTCCGATTCATTTCAGAACCCAGTTGTGGTCGAGCATGCACCGATGAAACTCTTCGCCTTTCCAGATAAGCCGCTGGCCCGCACCGGAGCTCCCCTCAATCGGTTTTGGTTTTTGATACGCCATCTGATAACAAAGCTCGAAATGCCGGTCAAACACCTGCTCTCCCTGCCCGGTCTGGTCCCGATAGGCCTGATAATCCTTTGCGGGACCGCAAGACGCCAGGGTCAGCGCACATCCAAGTAACAAAATCATTGGCACAATTGAATTGTTCATGACCCGCACCCTCCAGCTTACTTTTAATTTCATTCTCCGTAGGGCACCCGGGGACTCCATCCCCGAAACCCTTCCCATGGTTCGACCTCGTCCGTATTCGCTGGTTTTTCTTTTTCTTTCAAATCCGGTTCTTTTTTCGACTGGCTGGTTTCGGAATGCACTCCCTCCACCTGCGGCATGGACAAGGTGCCCTCTTGTCTAACCTGGCCGGAATCCGGTCCCTGTCCATAAGGAACCCGCGGGCTGAATCCGCGAAACCCTTCCCACGATTCAACGTCATCTTCCACTTCCACCTCTTTAGCCTGTGCCACCTGGACGGTGTCAGCGGGAAAAGCCCTGCTTGGGCCCATAACCCATGCCATCAACCCGACCATCAAAATCACAACCCATAATATTTTTTCACTCGGTTCCATGGTGCCCCCTTTTAAATAGGATGGATTCATTCCGGCACCTCATTTTTTTCAACCGAAAGTGAACGAATGTAATGGATTATTTGCCAGATTCTTTCATCCGACAGGTGCGAATAAGCAGGCATCGACGTGCCTTTCGACCCGTTCTTGATGATCCAGAACAACTGCCCGTCGGAAATGGTATCCATTGTCATTCTGCAGGTGAAGTTGCGTGGTTTCGGATCCATGTTCGGGGCCATGGCGCCCATTCCATTCCCCTTCATTCCGTGACACTGCTTGCAGGCAAGGGGTTTCGCTTTGATCAACGCCAGTACCTTGCCTCGCTTCAGGTGGCGCGGTTCTTTACGAAGGGGGTTTTTTCTTTTCAAAAACTCTCCCGGCGCAGAGAGGGTCTTTCTGACCTGCGGGCAGATTCCCGTCTCAGGTACATTCTCCGCCTGCACGTCTCCCCGACCCAGAACCAGCAGGGAACCGATGACCAGTATCGTGAGCATCCCATTTCTATTCATGGCAACGCCCCCCTTCACAATCTGTTCGCAATCATTTTCTGGAGACTCAGGTATTCCTGGTTATCCGGCTCCAGTTTCAAGGCTTTTCGAATCGCTTCATGCGCCCGTTGGAATTTTTCCGCTCCCAGATGGATCAGAGCATCCATGTAATGCATACGCGATTCCATTGCGGGCTCTTCCTCAAAGTCACGGGCGCAACGGAAACCCAGGCCCACGCCGTAGGAATTGTTCATCGGGTCGTTCCAGAAACGATGTGTGGTGGTGATGCTTTGCGCCGGAGCAAACCAGGAGCCGCCGCGGATGACTTTCTTTTTACCGGTGCCCACGGCCTGACCAGGAGGCAAATTGCCTGCAGTGCCCTGGATCGGATCAAAGTCGGGACCTTTCGGGTTTCTCACTTTTTGGGAAGTCTTGTAGTAGTTGGGGTCGTACCAGTCCTGCACCCATTCGAAAACGTTTCCCGCCATGTTGTACGCGCCGTAATAACTTTTACCCTCCGGATGCGAGTCCACCGGCTGGGTGATGTACGTTTCGCCCCTTTTGCCTCGGGCGAAATTGGCCTTGCTGTAATCGAGTGCGTTGCCCCAGGGATAGAGGAAACCCGCCGGACCGCGGGCGGCCTTTTCCCACTCCGCCTCGGTCGGCAAACGTTTGTTGGCCCAGTGGCAATACGCGTTGGCGTCGAACCAGTTCACGCCGGTCACCGGGTAATTGGGTTTGTTCAGTTCATGGTGATCCCAGTAAGCCGGAGCCGGGTAATCCGTGGCCATGATGAATTCGGTGTACTGTGCGTTGGACACCTCGAAGATATCGATGTAATAGGAATCGAGGTAAATCATGCGCGCCGGCCCTTCATCCCCAAACGCTTCTTTCGACATGGGTGTGGCGGCGGTCGAACCCGAACCTTCTTTCAGGAGACGGGCCTTGTCGGCATCCATGCCGCGGACAAAACCGCTTGCATTTACCAGCACCATGTTTTCGGGTGGGGGGGATTCGGCAAAAGCCGCGCCTGGCGCGTACAGCATGGAAACGACCGCGCAGAGCTTCAGAAGAAACCTGGAACCGGATTTGACGGATGATGAAACCATTCAGCGCCTTCCTTTCTCGAAACGAATTCTTAAAGGAATAACTCCCCTCGCGGATTTGCCGGGGTGGCTCGAATCTCGCGAGGTCGGAAGAGCCGAAGGATAAGGGGAGCGGCGCTAAGAAGAGGACGAGCCCGGTTAAGGGCGCCCAACAAAGGTTGGGTTATTTATTAAGGAAAGAATACGCCTTATTTCTATTGTTTGTCAAATGTTTTTAAATAATTTTAAGAAAAGATTAATAATTATAATTATAGCAATTAAATCAATTAGTTATATTAAGGTTAGACCCAAGTTCCAAAGATGGGGCTGGCAAAGTTTTTGCGTAGAAAATCACGGCGACCCGGTCCACTGCTGCCTGTACCGGAACCTGGCAGGGTGAATCTGGACACCACAGGGAGGACCGGAACGAATTTTCGGAGCATGGGCTCCGGACTGCGACGCGTTCACACCCAAGCGGTTCGACATCCATCACTTCGGGATGGGACTCAAGTTTTATTTCCGGGGCCGGCTAGATTGAAACTCCCTTTGATCATTCCGCTTGCCATCCGTCACTCACCCACAGCGCCGTCAGCGTGCGGTTTCCGCTGTCCTCTTCCACCTGCCCCTTCACGATGAACGGTCCCTTGTCGCGGAGCAGGTGACCGTACTTCCTGTAAACTTTCGGGAACAGGGTCACTTCAAAAATCCCCGTCGGGTCTTCCAGGCTGACGAACTTCATGAGTTCGCCTTTCGTCGTGCGCGTCGATTTGTACGTCACGAGCAACCCGATCATGGTCACGAACTTGCGGCGCGTGGTGGCGAGGTCTTTCGCCGGGATGAATCCTCTGGGCCAGGTCTTCTCGGTGACGCCGAACAGGGACATCGGGTGCGCCTTCACCATCAGTTCCAGCGTCTCCAGCTCCGCCAGGCCGCACGCCTGCGCGTCGTATTCCCGCAATGCCGGCACCGCCCAGCGCCTCCCGCCACGGGCCAGCGGCAACGGCTTCTGTGATCCGTTTTTCTTCCGGGGCAGGTTGCGGCACCACTTCATCATCTCGCACAGCATGACCGGACGCGACGGCCCCAGCCCGTCCAGCGCGCCGCAGTAGATCAACGCGTCGAACTCCGGCTCCTCCAACGAAACCCGCTCCATGAAATCGTGCAACGTGTCGAACCGCCGCACCTCCCGCGCGTGCAGGATGGACTCGATGCCGTCGCGGCTCAGTCCCTTCACCTGCATCAACCCCACGCGCACCGCATCGACACGCTCGGCAGTAAAATGATATTGGCTGTGATTGACGTGCGGGGGAAGGATGTCGAGTCCCAGCCGCCGGGCTTCTTCCGTGTAGGCGCAGGCATCGTAGAAACCGCCTTCGTTCGAAAGCACCGCCGCCATGAACGCCGCCGGGTAGTGCGCTTTCAGGTACGCGGCACGGTACGACTCCAAGGCGAACGACGCGCTGTGCGCCTTGCAGAACGAGTAGCCTGCGAAGCTTTCGATCTGCCGCCAGATTTCGAGTGCCGTGTCGTCCGCCACCCCGTTCCGCTTCGCGCCGGAGAGGAACCGTTCGCGATAGGTCTCCATGCGTTCCCAGTCGCGTTTCTTGCTCATGCACTTGCGCAGTCCCTCCGCCTCGCCCAGTCCCATGCCGGCGATGGCGTGCGCCACCTTGATGACGTCCTCCTGGTAAATCATGATACCGCAGGTCTCGGCGAGCACCGCCTCCAGCTTCGGGTGCAGGTACGTCACCGGCTCCCTGCCGTTGTGACGGCGGATGTACGCCTGCATCATGCCGCTGCTCGCCACGCCGGGACGGATGATGGAACTGGCGGCGGTGAGTTCCTCGAACGAATCCACCCTGAGCTTCTGCAACAGGTTGCGCATGCTGGGCGACTCGATGTAGAAACAGCCGATGGTGTCGCCCCGCATGATGAGCGTGCGCGTTTTGTCGTCGGTCACGGGATCGATGCGGTCGAAGTCCGGCGCCGCACCATACCACTCCCGCACCCAGCGTACGGTATCGATCTCCACCGCCAGCCCCTTCTGCGAGAGCAGGTCGATCTTGAGCAGGCCGAGGTCTTCCACCGGGTACATGTCGAGTTGCGTCACCACGAATCCCTTCGGCGTGTTCTGCAACGGCACCAGGTCGGTGATGCGTCCGGGGCTGACCACGATGCCGCCGCAGTGGATGGACAGGTGACGCGGCACGCCTTCCACCTTCGCCGCCTGCTCGATGACGCTCCTGTACGGTTCCTCATCCAGAGGCAGGTCGCGGCATTCCGGCACCGCGTCGCGCACGGCGTCGAGACGGTCCACGTGCGCCGAGTGCGGCAGGTTGCGGGTGAGTTTGTCGATGTCCACGGCGGCCAGGCCCAGCGCCTTGCCCACCTCGCGCAGCGTCGAGCGCCCGCGCATGTGGATGTGCGACGAGATGAGCGCGACGTGCTCCGATCCATAACGGTCGAACACGTACTGGATCATTTCATCGCGGCGGTTCCACGGGAAATCGATGTCGATGTCCGGGAAGTCCGAGCGCTCGAGATTGAGGAAACGTTCGAAGTACAGGTTGTGGCGGATGGGATCGACTTCCGTGATGCCCAGCACGCGGCACACCAGGCTGTTCGCCGCCGAACCGCGCCCCACGGTGAGGATGCCCCGGCGATGCGCCTCCTCGACGATGTCCCACACCAGCAGGAAGTACGAAGCGAAGTCCATGCGTTCGATGATGCCGAGCTCGTATTCGAGGCGGTCGCGGACGGCGCGGGTGAGAGGGCGGTACCGGCGCCGCGCCTTCTGCCACGCCAGCTCGCGCAGGCGGCGGGCGTGGGTGATGCCTTCCGGCAGGGGGAACGGTGGATGCTGAAGCTGGCCGACGGGCAGGGTCACGTCGCACTGCTCCGCCACGCGCAGTGTGTTGTCGAGCGCCTGCGGGCAGTAGCGGAACAGGCGCTTCATCGCCTGCGGACTTTTGAACCACGCTTCGGGACTGGCGGTGCTTTCCGGCGGCAGCGCATCGAGCAGGCGGTTTTCGCGGATCGCCGTCACCAGCCGGTGCGTGTGCCCGTCCTCCGGTTTTAGAAAGAAGATGCGATTGGAAGCGACCAGCGGGATGCCGTGCCGGCGCGAAAACTCCCAGACGTCGATGTCATGACGCGTGCCCGTGCGCCAGCGGATCCACTCGATACCGAGGTTGCCGCTCCCGCGCGCGCGGGCGACCGCATCGATCACGCCGAGGTCGGGACTCAGGATGACGACCGCATCGCCGCAGTGCTGCAACCGCTCCGCCAGGGAGAAGTTCTTGTCGAGCTGGCGGTCGGTGACGACGCGGCAGACCTCGCCGTAACCCGCGAGGGTTTTCGCCAGCAGGACCGCGTGGGAACCGGTTGCGGGATCGGTCACCTCCGCGCCGAAAATGGGTCGAATGCCCGCCGCCTGCGCCGCTTTCTGAAACGCGACCGCGCCGTAAGTCCCGTTGGTGTCGGTGAGCGCCAGCGCCGGACACCCCATGCGCGCGGCGGTGCGGGCGAGGTCCTCGATCCACGCCGTGCCCTGCATGAAGGAATAGACACTGTGACAATTGAGCGGCACCCACATAGGCGAAAACAAAGCGAAAGTTAACGGCAAAAAAATTTAAACGACTGATTTCGGTACCCTTACTCTACCCCCTCCTCCCACAACTTGTCAATCGGGCAGGCGCATCCTGGAATTTTTCGTATAGCAATGTAAAAGGCGGGTACGACGGGCGGAAATGGAATCTGCCCCGGAAAAGTCCCGGAGAGGTTTTTCCGTATTCAGTTCGGACATGGTATAAAGATGCCTGCCTGACCTGATTCAATTGACCCCTGATTTCCATGTCCACCGCCCGGAAAGCGCCCATGACCCGTTTGCTTCATTTCACCCTGCTCGCATTGACGCTCCCCCTGCTCGTCAGTTGTTCCCACACGCCGCCCGTCAACCACACGCCTTTCACGCCGGACATCACCGCGAAAAGAAAACTGGTGGTGTTTTTGGACGGCACCCATAACGACGAAAGCAGTCACACGAGCATCGCCAAGCTTCACAACCTCGTCACCCTGCAGAACCGGACCGACCTTCACACCACTTACATCGTCGGCGTGGGAACGGGGGCAAAAGTCATCGGTATGGGAATGGGCTGGGGAATCGGGAGGGACGTGCGGGAGGCCTACCTGTTTCTGGCCCGCAACTACCGGCCCGGGCGGGGAGACGAAGTCTATCTTTTCGGATTCAGCCGCGGCGCTTACGCGGCGCGCATTCTGGCCGGGCTCCTTTATACCGTGGGCATCCCGGATTTGAATGCGGTTCCCGAAGCGGACCAGATGGATTTCATAGAGGACATCTACTCCGCTTTCAAGGGGGACATGACCGTCACAGAACGGCGTCAGGAAGTGAAGGAAGAAACCGGTATCACCCCGCAACCGGTGAACGTCCGCTTCATGGGCCTGTGGGATACGGTGGAAGCACTCGGACTTCCCGACTATGAAGAAGACTTCACCTTTCCCAATCCCCGTTACGTCGATCAGCTGTGCAACGTGGACAAAGCCGCGCACGCGATGTCGATCGATGACGACCGCGCCCGCATTTTCACTCCCATTCTGTTAACACATGCCCACCTGGTAGAAAACTGTGTTGCCAAGGACCTGAACAGCGTGGTGGAGGAAGTGTGGTTCGCCGGCGCACATTCGGATATCGGCGGCGGTTACAACGACACCGACATCAACGGCGTCTCCTTCAACTGGATGCTGAACCAGATCGAACTCTACCAACTCGTTCCGGAAAACACCCGGGTGTACGCTGATCCCTACGGGCGCACGCACGATCCCGAAAGCGGCTGGTTCCGTTTCATCTACCGCAACCGCAACCGGAACCTTCCCGCCTATGCCACGCCGACCTACAACAGGGGCAGGCTGAAAATACATCGATCCGTGTTCGACCGTTTGGAAAAAGCCTGCCGCCAGTCTTTCGAGTTCGACTGGCAAAAATCCGGGTTTGCGAAGTGTTTTGATTTCTCCAGTAATGACGGGGCCATCCATTACCTCGAAGAAAAACAGTGCTTTCAAGTTGTCGATTACAACCAACCGCCTACGCCCGGTACGGGTTTCTGCCCGCCTCATGACTTGGTGGAAAAATAACATTTTCCCAATCTCTGGCTTTCGCTAGACGCTTCAGGTGAGATCCGGTAAACCCGACTTTTCACCTACAACGCCTTGAAGAAGTCTGGAAAAGAAACACCAGGGCGGGTCGCCGCATGGTCCACGATCGGATTCAACCTGGGGTTGGAAAGATAACTTGCTGAAGGTTTTGCGGGGCTGAAAACTCAAATTGGTGCCGGGGGCGGGATTCGAACCCGCAACCCCTTTCAGGGCATGGATTTTAAGTCCACTGTGTAAACCGTTCCACCACCCCGGCATGTTTTGTCTTTGTGGGAGTCTCAACCGCCCATTCGAACGAACCCCCGGGGGAACACAACAGGGAAACGGCTCATGGGCGAAACTTCAATGGTGTGCCAGGCATCGGGGCCAAACCCCGGCGGCGTCCAAATGTAGCAGTTTTTGGCCAAAAATCAAACAATCGTCGGCCCCGCCGAATCGCCCGCCGCCGCCCCGCATCTAAAGAAGTACAGGACCGGTCGGCCCTGCCCTCCTTTTCACCCGGGTTCCCCCGATTTTTAAAGGGTTTCGAACTACAGGTATGATAAGGTTGACGGGTATCCGGAGCCGCCCGGTGCGTTCCTTTTAACGTAACTTCAATTCACTTTACATATAGATCGACCCGACATGGCCCACACCAAAAAATTCAACGTCATCGCCACCGAACCGACGCCGAATTCCTCGGCGTTCAAATTCGTGGTGGACAGCGTCATCATCAAGGACGGCTCCCGCGCTTACAACAACGCGGAAGAAGCGGAGTCCGACCCCTTCGCCAAGGAAATCTTCGATTTCGGCGTGGTGGATTTTCTATACATTAAAGACCGTTTCGTCTCCATCACCCTCCTCAGCCCGGACGAGTGGGAAGACATGTTCGATCCCTTCATCCAGACCATCGAAGAGCACTTGGTGCCTTACGAGGACGGGGGAACGGGCGAACCGGAGAAATCCATTCTCGACGACGTGGACCTGGAGAAGTTCATGGACTACGACGACGAAACGAAACGCGAGATCATCGACGCGTTCATGGACGAGGGCGTGCGCCCGGCGCTGGCGCAGGACGGCGGCGGCATCCTGGTGAAAGACGTCGACGGCGACGTGGTCTTCATCCAGTACCAGGGGGCGTGCGGCAGCTGTTCCAAGTCGCAGTCGAGCACGCTGTCGGCGATGCAGAACATCCTGCAGCGGAGCGTCCATCCGGACCTGCGCGTGGTCGTCCGCGGCTTCGACGACCTCTGACCCGGCCGGGCCCGGGCAACAGCACGAAATTCCTGTGGCGAACGATGCCCCCAGCCTGTCCGGGCAAAGCCGGTCTCCACGGACGAACGGCCTTTGACCCGCGCCCACCAACCCTCATTCGCAACAAACGTATCAGCCCGTTGGCTTCACGCTTTGTGTCATGAAAGATCCCAAACGCGTACTCGGAAAAATCCTCGGCAAGGACACCGACCTCGCTCCGTTCGAGGCGTCGGGAGAACCGATTGAACTCCTCATCGAAACCCTGCGCGAGGTGCAGAAGATGCGCCGCCTGCGCGGCTGGCTGATAGACCATGCCGGGATCGATGTGGCGCTGTCTCCCGGCACGTTCGAAAAACTGCTCGACCTGCCGGAGATCAATTTCTACGAGACCACCGACCGCAACCTCGACGTCGAGCGGCATTCGTTGAAAGAAACCCGGACGCCCGGCGACCCGGTCACCGTCGCCAACCTCAACACCTTCCTGCGCGAGTTGTTCCGCGACCTGTCCGGCATCAACCAGTTGAAAACGACCGAACACGCCACGCTGTTGCTGGGTTCCGCCATCTCCGGCGACCTCGTGGACCGCGTCAACGATTATATCCTGCGCCTGCGCCGACTGCACTGGCGGGGAGTGGGGTTCCTGTTCACCGGCTTCCCGGCGCGCGGCATCGAAAAGCAGTTCGAAGCGCTGTTCCCTGAGGCGCGCAAAGCGCATCCGTTACGACGCAACTTGAAAGACGTTCAATGGGAACTGGGGTTTTACCGGCGTTGCCTGGAGGTGAACATCCGCTGGGCGGTGACGGGGCTGGACCTGTTTGCGGTGATCCGCCATGACGAGTTGCACCAGCTGGTGGAAAACGTGGGCGAACTGGGAAGCGGGTTGTGGAACGTGGTGTACAACGGCCTTCAGTTGAAGGCGACCCTGCCGCTCGCGGGCATCCGGCTGGAAGACGGGAGGACGCTGTTCGATCCGGAAAGCGTGCCGTTGCATGCGGCGTGAAGCCCAAAGGCCGGTTGCGCCAAAAGCGGGTCCTTAATATTCCCTCCCCCTCACCAGGGGGCACGCACAGAGTGCCGGGCCGGGTGGGGTCGATCGAAAATTCTATTTTAGAGATGGCCGCTGGTTTTGACCTGGAAGCCTTCCTCTTTGTCGAGGAGCAGCTGCTTGATGGTGGTCTTCGGCTGAATCTCACGCAGGGCGTTCTTGCCCTCTTCCTTGATCTTGTTGAGGCGCATGTCCAGCCGCAGTAAGTTGGTGAACAGCGGCAGGAACTTTGCCAGGTACTTCGCGCCCTCGTCGGTGATGTCGTTGTCCGACAATGTGAGGCTTTTCAGGCTCACCAGGTTGTCGGAGGTGGCCAGGTACTTGACTCCCTCGTTGCCGATCTTGTTGTAAAACAGGTTGAGGGACGTCAGGTTCTTCAGGTACGGCGACCGCGCGATGGACTTCATTCCTTTGGGGCCGATCAGGTTCGTGCCCATCTCCAGCGTGGTCAGCCCTTCCAGGAAATCCATGTTGGCCAGGTCCTTGGCGCCGAACTCCTTCAGATAGACCGCTGTGATGTCCAGTGTCTTGCCGTCCTTGCTGAGATCCGCCTTGACGATCTCCACCGATTCCTCGAAGCCCCGGTTCTGACCCCGGGCTTCCTTGTTCAACGACATGTCCATGGGAAATTGACCTCCTAAGATTCCATCTATGATTTCGAGGCGCGGCGGCCCACGGCCGTGCACCTGTTGAGTCCACAATTTGAAGCAGATAAGGCCACAGATCGCTAAAACCGGAATGCGTCCGGGGCGGCCCCGAACGCCCTCAAAAATTCAATGAAAAGGGGCTGTTTTATTGGTGTTCCGGGCCATTCTCTGCTATATTGTGCCCAATATTCTAACCTGAATGCATCGATTTTAGGAGTCTTTTTGTAATGGCTAATTTAAGTCAGTCTGAACTTGAGTTCAGCCTCGGCAATAACGTCATCGTGACCCAGATGACCCAGGCCGTGAACTGGGCACGCAAATACTCTTTCTTCATATACCCTTTTATTACAGCGTGTTGCGGCATGGAGTTCATGTCCGTGGCCGGTCCGCGTTACGACCTGGACCGCTTCGGCGCCGCCTTCCCGCGTTTCTCGCCGCGCCAGGCGGACCTGTTGATGGTGGTCGGCACCATCAGCCACAAGCAGGCGCCGATCCTCGTTAAGGTGTACAACCAGATGGCGGAACCGAAATGGGTCGTCGCCTACGGCGTGTGCACGGTGTCCGGCGGGTTCTACGACAACTACGCCACGGTGATGGGCATCGACACCCTCATCCCGGTGGACGTGTACATCCCCGGATGTCCGCCGCGGCCGGAGATGGTGATCGACGCGCTGATCAAACTGCAGGACAAGGTTCAGCAGGAGACCCTGGCCGACCACGTGAAAGGTCCGGCTCTGGTCACACCGAGCGAACGCATCTGATTTTCATGGTCCCGGTTCCGACCGGCGCCAGATGAATTTTTAACCCCCGGTGTTCAATCACCGGGGGTTTTTAATTTGGCGGATGCTCTTAACCCACTGGTTCCCCGCCTGCCGCTCCACCTCGGTCATCCCCGGCTGGGCAAGCAGCTCCTCAATCCCTTTCAATTTCGCATTCACGAAATCTGAAAAATCCTTTTGCGCCCGTTCCGGCACGGTCAAATCGACATTGCCGTCTCCGTCCACAAACCGTTGCTTGAGGTAATGAAAATAAAGCACCGACCGGTCGCGCGCCTCCTTGACGTGCATGCCGTGTTTGAGGTGCATCTGGGATTCTTTCTTGCGGTCGATGATGTAGCCCAGGCGGGTGTTGTCGTCTTTTTCGAATTGCAGTTCGAACAGGTCCATTGCCTGCCGCAATCTCTCGCCTTCCACCGCCGCAGGCGGCAAGTCCAGTGTGCGGGCCGCGGCGATGTCGAGCATCAGGGAACGGATGCCGGTGCGCTCGCTCCAGTACGCCGCCTCCAGCGGATGTGCCCGGTAAAGACGGCTCGCTTCCTTCAACACCGGCGTCATCCCTTTCATCCCGGCGCGCAGACGGTCGAGGGCATCGTTATCGAACTCGCCAAGAAACCACTGCACCTCGCGCGGCACGCGCAGTTCGTCCTTGGTGCCGCGCTGGAAGTAGGCATTCAGAATGTCGTCCAGTTCCGGAACAAAGAACGCGCGCATGACTTCCTCGAAATACGGGTAGTTGAGGAGCAGGAACCGCGGATCGGTCCGTGCATTCAGTCCATACGCTTCCAGTTCATTGACATGACCGAGAAACGGTTGCGACAGGTGCAGGGCTTCGTGAACGTGTGTGGCGCGTCCGTAGGCTTTTTCATCGATCAGGATCGAAGCGGGAAAAATGCGGATGGTATCGAACGTGGCGTGGGCCAGTTGGCCTTCCTTGAGGAGAGGGTCTTCGTAGGGCTGGATGATGTACTGTTTAACCGGTATCTCGCGAACTTCCGGCATCATTTCCTTCAGCCGTGCCAGCGCCCACTGCATGCGGGAGTGCGCCTTTTCCACCAGTTCGGCAGGCTGGTGGCAACGCCCGCATTCGTAATTTTCAAACCCGGGGATGAGGAAGGTGGTGGGCGCGCCGGATTCGCCCAGCGGCAGTTGCATCTGGAACGGTTTCAACTGATCGACGCGGCCGGCGGGATCCGGTTTGGGCAGGTGTGAATCGATGAGAAAACTCAATTCACCCACACCGACCGGGGGTTGCGCGATGGAGAACACGGCACATCCCCAAAACAACCCGCCTGCGATCCACGCCGCCATTGTGCACGGCACGGAGCGCAATCAACCCCCCTGCTGGGTGGCGTTTTCCTTGAGGACGTTCAACCTCTGCCACACGCTGACCACCTTGCGCCCGTTGCGGTCTTCCTTCTTGCCGTCCCACACCGCAAAGGCGACGAGGATCGGCTCTTCTTTATTGAGGTTGGCATCCCACTTACCGGCGGTGTCCATGTCGCGCAGGAACACCACGCTCCATTCGCCGTCCTCCCAGACACCGTATCCCAGGACGTTTTGCTGATCTTTGGGTTGCGGTGTGAGTGTGCCGAAGCCTTCGCCGTTCAATTCCTCCACCGTGTTCTGCTGGGTGGTTCCCAGTTTGACGACGGGGTTGGTCATGGTGCCACCGAAGATGAGCGCATCCATGTCCACGCCACCTGTGGAGTACTCGGAATCCTCCGTCGCTTCCAGCGTCTCTTCGAGCCCGGCTTTCCAGTGCCAGATGTTGACCGGCTTGCCGCGGTTGCCCATGCCAAAGAACGGTTCGTTGTGGCCGTGCGTGTGAAGGGTCACATCCCCCAGCGCCAACTGCACTGCACCGCCGTCGCGGAACACATCGCCCCGGTTCTCGACGAAACCGTCCTTGGTGGTGTCCTTCCACCGAAGACGGATGGCCAATTGCTTGCCGTTGTTCACCGACTGGAAGCGGATCACCTCCACCGCATCACGCCGCGCCGACAGGGGCCGAAGCACGATGTTCGTGGTTTTCGCCTGCTCCCAGACCGGGCTTTCCGGATCGGTGTCCAGCTCGTAAGGCACATAGAACGAATACACATCGGTTTCGAACTCGCCCTTCTCAAACTCTTTGGTGAATTTCGAACGGATGAAATGCACCAGCGCCCAGCGGTCTTTCTCCGGCAGGTGAGCGTAGGAGTTCATCGGCGTGCCGTCCAGGCCGGTGGACAGCGTTCGGAACAGGTCCTCCGGTCGGCGGCCCGACTTCAGGTAATTGGGATTGGAAATGTCGTGAACGAACACGGCGTGCTTCCACGCGTCTTTCAGTGAACCCGCCAGTTTGCCGTCACCCTTGAGGGACATGCCGTGGCAGTCGTCGCATTTATGCTCGTCGAACAATTCCTTGCCGCGTGCGATCATCCCGGCCGTCGGTTCCGGCGGCTTGGGGATCTCGATCTGCGGTCCGGCTGGTTCCTTGCGGAAGCGGTCGGAAAAGCTCTTGATCATGTTGACCAGCGCCCAGGTGTCCTGCGGAGACAGAGCCGCTTCCCATGCGGGCATGGAGGTGTTGGGCACACCCTTGATGATGGTACGGTACAGGTCTTCGTCGCGCGGCAGGCTGCCGGTGGGCGTCGAGCGGAATTTGAAGATGCCTTTGCGGAAATCGCGCGGCCAGGGATAAAGGTAATCCACCGCCTCGCCGCCGCCGTTACCGTCCTTGCCGTGACAGAACACGCACATGTGCAGGTAGATGTTGCGACCGCGGGCCAGTAAAGCCTGACTTTTCGTCTGCGGCTGCTGGATGTTGGACAGATCGTGCTCACCACGGGTGAGGAACGGGTCCTTTTGTCCGCCACCGTGCATGTCGTGACCCATGTCATGACCGCCGTGGCCCATATCGTGTCCCATATCATGGCCGCCATGATCCATACCCATGTCGTGGCCGCCGTGATCCATCTTCATGTCGTCCTTGGGGGCCGGTTCCATGTATTCCGATCCGGGCGTGGGGGTGCCCTTGCCTTCACCTTCAAACTGGATCATGCCCTCCGGTTTGTCCGGCAGGTTTTCCAGATCGTGTTCGTGTTTCTGTTCGCCGTGTGAGAACACGCCCGCAGGGGTGACGAAAACGAGAAATGCGGCGAGGACGCCCAATGCCGCAAGCGTGTTCCACAACCCCGTTCCACCCTTGAAAAAAATTTTCATTGCCTGAGGCCCCCTAAATGAATGGGTTGGTCTCCCCCGTTCCATTGCCGGTCATGGTTTGTGCTCGCGGACCATTCGCACCCCCTGGTCCAGGTCGCCCAGGTCCTTGAGGTTGAAATAGTCCTCGTTCTGTCCCAGTCCGAAATACCAGGCATGATCCAGATTGCGTTCGTCCCGGCTCCACAAATAATAACTGCCCCCGCCTTCAAACGCCTCCGGAAGGCCGATGGGTTCTCCGTCCTTGCTGCTCAAAGGCCGCCGTGCATCCCACAATGCGTTGAGTTCATCCATTGTGGGAAGACGCCAGTCGCTGTACCCGGCGAACTTGCCGGCGTTTTTCTTATTGACGTATTCCAGGGCATCGTACCAGTTCATGCCCTCTTTCAGTTCGTGGTAGGAATCCTTCGCCTGCCACATCAGACCCGTCTGCGTATCCAGCACCGTTCCGTTTCCGTTTTTCTGGAATCGCGGGGCATCCGCTGCCGTAGCAACAGACCCCATCAAACCTGTCCACAGTGTCAGCAGGAGCGTGAGCAAGAAACCTGAACGCATGAAACCACCTTGAGTGAGTGTGAAATTCATTTGAACGGCAACGTTCCTTTATTATACTTACCGGGATAAGGCAAACCAAACCCTTTTTATTATAATGATTTCAGGGGCTTTCATGAAGGTCACCATCCTCGGTTCCGGCACCGCCGTTCCCGATCTGAAGCGAAACTCGGCGGGTGTCCTGCTGGAAAACGACGGCAGGCGGTACCTCGTCGATTGCGGTTACGGCACGGTGCATCAGCTGCTTCGACTCGGCATCACCTACCACGACATTGACGGCATCTTCTTCACCCACCATCACCCCGACCACATGTGCGACCTGGTCTATCTGCTGTTCGGCAGTCAGTATCCGGCCGACCCGAGGACAAAGGATCTACCGATCATCGCCGCACCGGGATTCCGTACCTACTTCGACACTCTGATGAACGCATTCAACAACTGGCTGGTGCCGAAGACCTTCCAGGTGAACATCCTGGAACAGGATGAAGAGACCCGGGTTTACGACGGGTTGCGTGTCACCACTGCACGGGTTCAGCATATCGAGATGAGCCGGGGTTATCGCTTCGAAAACGCCGAGGGGAAAAGCGTGGCCATCTCCGGCGACACGGAATACCATCCCAACCTCGCGGTGCTGGGACAGGACGCGGACCTGATGATCATTGAGTGCTCCACGCCGGACGAAATGAAAGTGGAGAAGCATGCCACTCCCTCCATTTGCGGACGCGTGGCGCGGGAAGCCAGATGCCAAACCCTGTGCCTCACCCACTTTTACCCACCCTGCGACGACGCAACCGTCCTGGAACAATGCCGGAAAGAGTTCAACGGCAAAATCGTGCTGGCCCGGGACCTCACCCGCTTCGACCTGTGAACCCCGCCCAGTATCCTGATATCCTTTTGTGACAATTTACGTCTCCCCGGCCCGAATTTCGTTTTTTGGTGACGAAGTTTGTCCTCAGGATTGGGTTTTGGCCCGGGACCACTCCCCGCCCTCTCTTCTTCATATCCCTTTTCCGTTTTCTATTTTTGACCTAACCCCGCTTTTTTCAGCATATTCGTAAACCCCAAACAATAATTGAATAAAAATATATCGATTCTCTTAAATTTTGGAACGGGGATTGCTCTATAGCAGGCAGAACATGGATCGGTCATTCAGAAAGGATTCTAAGATGAAACTCAGCCGCCCGATTTTCAGCCTCGTACTCAGCCTGGTTTTCCTCAATTGTTCCGTGGAACACGTACTGGCGTTTTGCGCGCACTCCAAATCTGACGAGGTGAGTGGAGGTTTCGACCTGTACCCTGGAGCCGTTCTCATTCTCATGGCATTCATGGCCGGAGCGATTTTTTACAAAAGTTTCATCCATGCAAGTTCGAAGGAAAACAGGGTGCCGCCCCCCGCGGTGACGGAATGGGACGAAAAGGTTGTGAATTCGGACGAGGTATTCAACCTGGATTACTTGTATTCTGAAAGTCAGGCAAACCAGCTGTTCCCCGAGGAACACGAGTATTGTGAATGGGAACCCCAGCAGGCCCACTTGCGGCATTTGAAAATCGGGCAAAACTTTGCTTCCTGGGTGCAACTCAGTCAATTCCGCAATAACTGAATCCGTATCATCTATCTTGACCTCAATCTCTTCAACAACCAGCCATTCGAAACCTGCGAATTCGGGCATTCGCCGGTCCCCCGGATGGCTGGTTTTTTTGCGGGAAGCCACTGCCTCCATCCAACTTGTATCAGGAAACACGTGTCATTTTTTGACAAGCATACTGACCATTTTTGTCATTTTTTATTTCAAATCAGGCCAGACAATCCATCGTTTTCCGGGGAATCCCGACTTCGACAAATATTCTTAAGATCGACTCAAAACCTTCTTTCAAGGCAGACCAAATGAAATCAAGCCGTTATAAAATCGCTCGAAAAGAAATGATGCAGGCGGGGAGGAAAGACGTGATTTTGGAATGCAATTTGCTCTTTAAATGGCAGCAAGAAGGTGGTGCCGTTCAACGGCAACCGACTTAGCACTGCCACCTGGCAGTGTATTTGGCAAGACTCCTCCAAGTAACTTGCCTCAAATGGGAAGGGCCGGCTCCATGCGGGGGCGCCGGCCCTTTTCTTTTTTCTGATTTTTATCGAACTGTTTTTTATTCCGTTTTGTTTTCGCCCCTGAGCAGGGCGAAGAACCAGCTGAGCAATTTGAACACGGCAATACCGCCCAGAATGCCGGCAATCAACTGCAACAACGGCGGCAGTTGTGCAAGAAAATTGTCGAACCAGGTAAAGAGATCGGACATGGAATATTAAAGCGAAGGTTATAAATTGGAGGCCATCATAACACAGTTCCCCACATTGCCGGACCGGGCCCCCGCCGGGTTCATCCGATAAATACTTCGGTTTTTTCGGTGTCGAGGTCTATTTTCAGAATGCGGTGATTGTTGGTGTCGGAGACGTACAGCACCTTGTCGAGGCAGAGCACGCCTGCCGGTTCCCACAGCCGCGTGCACCGCTTGTCGTCGCACACGATGTCCACCGACGCCTCGACGGTATGCACTTCGTGGGTAGCGAGGTCCAGCACCCGAATCTTGTGATTGTACGAATCGGCGATGAACACCGCACCCTCGACGTAATGCACGCCCAGGGGATGCTGAAGCACGGCCTCCTTACCGACGCCGTCGCGGTCGCCGAAGTCGAACAACCCCGTGCCGACGTACGTTTCCACCTTGCCCTGTCCAGCCAGCTCGATGGAACGGATGGCGCTGGTTTCGCTGTCGGCGAGAAACAGCCTGCCGTCCCCCACGGTCAACCCGCTCGGCTGGGCGAACGGGGCCTGCAGGCGGGGGCCGTCCTGAAGCGCTTCCGCGCCGGTGCCTGCAAACTGCTCGACGGTGTCGGCGGCGATGTGGTATCGCCCGATCTGGTGCGTGCCGGCGTTGGCGAAATACAACGCGCCGTCATGCAGGGACACATCCCACGGAGAACTGAGTGCCGTCTCCTTCGCCGGATGCGTGTCGCGCAGAAACCCGCCCTGTTCGCCCGTGCCCGCAACCGTCGTCACCTGTTTTGAATTCAAGTCGATTTTGCGGAGCAGGTGGTTCTCCGTGTCGGCCACCCACACAACCCCGTCCTGATAACACAATCCCTGTGGCCGGAAAAACGAAGCCTCTTCAAACCCGCCGTCGGCCTTGCCCACCGCCCCGCTTCCAACGCGATGCAGGACCGTTCCTTCCCTGTCCGCCACCACCACCTGATTGTGGTTGGCGTCGGCCACGGCGAACTCCCCGTCGCTTTCGCTATAGGCGATCTTGCCGGGAAAGCTGAGTTCGCTTTTCGCCTCCGGTTTCGGCGGCTGGATCAACTCCGCCGCGTTGCCCTGCAGGAATCCCTTCTCCTTCAGTTCCTTCACCAGGCTGTTCATCGTCTCTTCCAGCAGATCCGCGTTCGGCTCCCCTGGCAGTTGGCCCAGGATGTACCCGTCCGGGCCGATGAACACGAGTGTCGGCCACGCGCGGATGGCGTAGCGGTTCCAGATTTTGAAATCGCGGTCGTGCACGATCGGGTGCACGATCTCGTACCGCCGGATGGCGCGCTCGACGTTATCGGTCACCTTCTCGCCGGGGAACTTCGGGCTGTGCACGCCGATGACCACCACGTGCTCGGGGAACTTTTCCTCGATGCGCTTGAGGGTCGGGATGACGTGGATGCAGTTGATGCAACAGAACGTCCAGAAGTCGAGAATGACGATCTTGCCTTTCAGGTCCGGCAGGTCCAGCGGCCGGGCCGCGTTGAACCACGGCAGGTCGTTCGCCTCCAGGGGCGGCGCGTGGATCAGTCGTTCATTCATAAGCTTTCTGGATGGCGGCCTCGGCGGCGGGCTGGATGACGTCCCAGCCGACATCGGGACGTTTGGTGACGGTAATGAAGTCGGCCATCAGAAACACGCTGACCACGCCTTCGATACCGAACAGCGCCGTGGCCACGGGTGACTCCGCCGCCGCCTCCTGATTGGGATAGGTCTTGTGCCCGCTTTCGATGGCGGGTTTGTCGAGTGTGAATTTCAACGCGTTTTCATTCGGCGTCGACGACACCTGAATGTTGACAGGCATGGTGGTTTCTCCTCCTCAATTTATATATCAGATGGAATACATTGTTTTGGGTTGGACATCAAACAGAACCGGGCGCCGGACGGAAGATGCCGAACGAGCTGGTGTAGCCATGAAGAAACGTGTTCTGCCCGACCGGTCCGATTTCGCCGTTGCAGAAAAACCCGCCCAGCGGAATCGCACCCAGCTTGTCCTTGAACACGTTGCAGTCGTGGTTGGCCTCGCCGTACAGATACTGCCCCCTGCCGAGACAGGAAAACAACAGTGCACCGCAGGCGTCGTCACCCCTTCCCTGCTTCGAATACTTGCTCAGCATGACGTTCAAATCTTCGGCCGACATCACCTTGTCGCGCAGATGAAACTGTACCAGCTGGCCCTCGCGCAGCGGCGCGCCGATGGACAACGCACCCGTCTCGCGATCGACGCCGATCAGGTTGCGGATCAGGAAGTCCCCCTGCCCCGGATCGTCCTTCAACGGGTCCATCTCGATTCCAAGGAACAGCGATGTCTGCATCAGCTTGCGGTCGTTTTCGCTCATCGTCTCCACCATCTCCTCCAGCACCTGGATCGGCGGCTTGTTGTCCACTTCCTCCAGCAGATAATCGTTGCACTTGGTGATGCTCATGGGTGTGCCGATCGGACGGCACCCCTGCGCGACGATGGTGTCGAGCTGGATGTTGCCGCTGAGCGCCAAGCCGATGAGGCCGTTGTTGTACATGCGGTCGCCGATGTACATCACGTTGCCCCCCTGGAAATGCGAACCGCTGGCGAGTCCGCCGACCTTCGCCGAATTGGGGTAGGCGAAATCCATGCCCGCCAGAAACTCCTCGCCGCGAAACGAAAAGGGGTCGGCGAGCAGGATGAAGTGCGGGTTCGATTCCGCAGGCACACCCAGCCATTCGCGCCACACGCTGGGCGCGGTGTCGGGATCCGGCAGGGCCATGGTGTCGGTTTGGATTTCCTGGATTTTCACGCCCGGCAGGTGCGCGCAGGTCAGGCTGAATGCGTGTTGCTGCTCCACCTCCTGCCCGCCGCCAATGATGCCGCCACCGGTGCAACCCAAAAGGGTGCCGATCGACAGCTGTTCGCGCAACAGCTTTGGAATCTGCGGAAGTTTGTCTTTGAAATGCGGCGAAACAAACATCACCGTCAGATGGATTTCGTTGTCGCCCATCTGCTCACGGACCGCCTTTGCGGTCTCCTGGATGCACTGCTCAATCGTCTCGCCCGTCGATATGCTAGAGGCCCATTTCATTCGGAACTCTCCTGAATTCTATTTAAGATGGTCCGCCGTCACGAACGTCATCCGGCGGAGGTTTCGGCGGGCGCCCCGCGCAGGGTGCGGAGCGCCGACTCCACCGTGCGGGTGCCGTTCAACACGCAGTCGGGAATGCCGACCCCGTGGTAGGCACTGCCCGCCACGTACAGGCCGGGGAACGGTTTCAGTTCGTTGTACACGGACTCGATCAGTTGACCGTGGCCGACATGATACTGCACGTTGCCTTTTTTGTACTGGAACACTTTGTAAAATTCGGGTTCGTTGTCAAAACCCATGATGTCCTGCAATTCGCCCAGCACGGTTTTGTAAATGTCTTCCTCCGACTGCTCGGCGTACGGTTCGTTCAACGCGCCACCGACGTAGGAGCGAAGGAGGACGTAATCCTCCGGCGCGCGGCCGTAAAATTTCGACGTCACCCACGTGCAGGCGCTGATCTTGCGTCCTTCGCTGTACGGCACCACGAAACCGAACCCCTTGAGCGGATGCTTGAACGTGTCCTTTTTAAAGGCCAGCGTCACCGCCGCCGTCGAGACGAACGGAATGCGGTTCAGCAACTCCGCCGCGCGCGGCGCCACCGGTTCGAACAGCTTGGCCGTCACGTTCGCGGGCGTGGTCACCAGCACCGCGTCGGCCTCTATCCGCTCGCCCGTGTCCAGCTCCACCTGCCAGCCGTCGTCCTTCCGCAACAGCGCCTTGACCCGCGTCTGCTTGCGGAAGGTGATGTCCGGCGACTCCTCGATGATGCGTTCGATCATCGATCCCAGTCCGTTCTTCAGACTCACGAAAAAGGTGAACGGCGTGTAGCCTTTTTTCGGTTGCGGGGCCGGCGCGGCTTTCATGCGCTGGCGTTTTGCTGCCAGCATGCCGAGGATCAGCGAACGGTATTTTTTTTCCGTCTGCGCGAACATGGGAAACGTGCTGTGCAGGCTCATCGTCTCCGGGTCGCTGGAGTAGATGCCACACATGAGCGGTTGCGCCATCCTCTGCAACGCCTCCTCACCGAGCCTTCTGCGCACAAACGACGCCAGGCTTTCGTCGCGGTTGCTGAACTTTTTTGGCAGGACCAGGTCCATCGCCATGCGCACCTTGCCGGGAATGCTGAACAGCGGGGACAGCGCGAACGGCAGGAACTTGGTCGGCACCATGAGCGTCAGCCCGTCGGGCAGGGTGACCATCTTTTTGTTCAGATAGACGTAGGTCTTGGGGGTTTCCGGGCGGGTGCTCATCAGCTGGTCTTCGAGGCCGATCTTCTTGCACAACTCCAGCGCCCACGGTTTCTGCGTGATGAAACTGTCCGGCCCGCGTTCCAGGAGGAACCCGTTTTCGCGGATCGTGCAGATCTTGCCGCCCCAGCGGTCGGCCCCTTCCAGCACGGTGCAGTCGATATCGCCCTGCCCGTTGTTGAACTCTTCCTGAATGCGGTACGCCGCCGCCAGCCCGGCGATGCCGCCCCCGATGATGACCAGTTTTTTCATGGCGCTAATTATGACAGGTTTCCCACGGCGAGGCAATCCGGCGAAATCCCATGATTTTTCAATCACGAAAACGAAATTTTATGGAGGGAAACGCTCAATGGATTTCCAGCCTGACCGGGCTAAAACCCCGCAGGCTCCTTGCCGCCGGTGACGCGTTTGCCGGCGAGCCAGGTCTGGTCGACGAAGTTCTCGCCGAAGTAATACACGAGGTCGCGGTAGTCGCCGGTCTTGAGGATGTTGAAGTCGGCGCGCTGGCCGGGAAGGAGTCCTCCGTACAATCGATGATGCCCCAGCGCCTTCGCCGCGCCGTAGGTCGCCGCCGCCAAGGCCTGACCGGGGGTGATGCGGTACAGGTTCGACGCCAGATAAATCACCGTCTGCATGTTGTAGGTGGGGCAACTGCCGGGGTTGCAGTCGGTGGCAAGCGCCAGCGTCACACGTGCGTCCAGCATGCTGTGCACCAGCGGTTGCTTGGTGCCGCCCAGGAACAGCGTGACGCCGGGCATCAGCACCGCCACGGTGCCCGCGGCGTGCATGGCCTGGATGTCCTTCGGCGTGGCGTGCTCCAGATGATCGCACGAGAGCGCGCCCAGCCGCGCCGCCTCGTACGATCCGCCCTGGTGCGACAACTCCTCGACGTGCGCGCGCAGGTCGAATCCCAAAAGCTTCGCCTGCAGGAAAATGAGGCGCAGGTCGGCGACGGTGAACACGTTTTTCTCGCAGAAGATGTCCACGCCGTCGGCGAGGCCGCGGAACCGTGGCAGGTTCTCCAGCACGAACTCGACGTACTGTTTCCGTTTCACCTGCGGTGGAATGGCGTGCGCACCAAGGTAGGTGAGCGTCACCGGCGCTTTCAACGTCTTCCTCAGCCGTTGCCCCACCCGCAGCATTTTCATTTCCGTGTCGAGGTCGAGGCCGTAGCCGGACTTGATCTCGAACGCGGTGGTGCCCAAAGCCATCATGCGCTTCATGCGCACTTTGGCCTGATCGAACAGCGTCGCCTCCGACGCCTGCCTGGTGGCGCGCACGGTGTCGTGGATGCCGCCGCCCTTGCTCAGGATTTCAAGGTACGACACGCCGCTCATGCGGTCCACCATCTCGTCCTTGCGCTCGCCGCCGTACACCAGGTGCGTGTGGCAGTCGACGAACCCCGGTACCACCGCACGGCCGTTCACGTCGATCACCTTTTTGTACTTCGCCGATGCCTTCACCTCCGAATCCTTCAAGATTTTTTCGATGTGACCGTTCTTCACCACCAGCGCGGAGTTCTTGCGCACGCGAACGCCGGGCTGGGACGTTGCGTCAGCCTGGATCAACTGCCCGATGTTTCGGAAGCACAGCGTTTCCGTCATGAAACCTCTTGCGATTGAGACCTTGGCACAAATGAATTAGGAATCACCTACAACCCATTTATGAACAAAGGAAAAGTCATGAAACCCCCTCATCCTGACCTTCTCCCGCAAGGGGAGAAGGGACCTTAAATACTCCCTCTCCCTTGACGGGAGAGGGCTGGGGTGAGGGTGGCTTCCTCTGATTTTTTATGACTTTTTCAAAGCTCTCCTTGCGATGAAGATTCCGCTACGGTTTGGGAAGATTCACTTTTCGTTTTTTGGCGATGTGTTTCGCCTCCTCGTACCCGGCATCAACGTGCCGCGCCACGCCGAGTCCCGGATCGTGCGTGAGCACGCGGTCGAGTCGGTCCTCTTTCCGTTTCGTGCCGTCGGCGACGATCACCATGCCCGCGTGCAGACTGTTGCCCATGCCCACGCCGCCGCCGTGGTGGAAACTGACCCAGCTCGCGCCCGACACCGCGTTCACCGCAAAATTCAGGAGCGGCCAGTCGGCCACGGCGTCACTGCCATCCAGCATGCCTTCGGTCTCGCGGTTGGGCGAGGCGACACTGCCGCAGTCGAGGTGGTCGCGGCCGATGACGATCGGCGCCGCCACCTTTTTCTTTTTGACCAGGTGATTCATCACCGCGCCCATCTTCGCGCGCTCGCCGTAACCCAGCCAGCAGACACGCGTCGGCAGCCCCAGCACCGGAACCTGTTTCTGCGCTTTGGTGATCCAGCGCTCGAGCGCCTTCTTTTCCGGAAACGTGTCGAGCACCGCCTGGTCCACCGTGTGCAGGTCCTTCTTTTTACCGGAAAGCAGAGCCCAGCGGAACGGTCCCTGCCCCTCGCAGAACAGCGGCCGGATGTACGCCGGGACGAAGCCGGGATAGAGGAACGCGCCGTCGGCATCGCGCACGGTGAGTCCGCCCAGTTCCGCCTGCCCGCGCAGGTTGTTGCCGTAATCGAACACAACGCATCCTTTCGATTGCAGGTCGATCATTGCCGAGCAGTGTTTGACTGCCGTTTCCAGCGACAGCTTGCGGTAGGTATCGGGGGCGCCTTTCCGCAGCTTCATGAGCGAGGCGTAATCGCCGCCTTCGGGCACGTAGGTCATGAGGTTGTGCGCCGAGGTCTGGTCGGTGACGATGTCCGGCAGGCGTCGGCCCTCGGCGAGCTGGCGCGCCACCGTTGCGCCGTTGGCGACGAGGCCGACGCTGATGGGTTCGCCTTCCTTGATGGAGCGTTCGATCAGGTTCAAAGCCTCATTCAGGTTTTTGGCGACGCGGTCGAGATACCCCTCTTTCAACCGCCGCTCCACCTGGTCGGGATTCACTTCCGCTACCAGCACCGAGGCATCGTTCATCGTGCCCGCCAGCGGTTGCGCCGCACCCATGTTGCCGAGGCCCGCGGTGAAGATCCATTTCCCCTTGAGGCTCGGCTGGTTGAAATCGATCTGCCCGCAGGCGCCGAAGGTTTCGTAGGTGCCCTGCAGGATGCCCTGCGTGCCGATGTAGATCCAGCTTCCCGCCGTCATCTGGCCGTACATCATGAGGCCGAGGCGGTCGAGGTGATCGAAATGCTCGTCCGTGGCCCAGTGCGGCACCAGGTTGGAGTTGGCGATGAGGACGCGCGGCGCGTCCGGGTGCGTGCGCGCGATATAGACGGGTTTGCCCGACTGCACGCACAGCGTCTCGTCTTTTTTGAGGCGTTTGAGTTCGGCGACCAGGCGGTGGTATTCCTTCCAGTTGCGCGCGGCGCGGCCGGTGCCGCCGTAGACGATGAGTTGCTTCCAGTCGAGGGCGACGCGGTCGTCGAGGTTGTTCATCAGCATGCGGAGCGCCGCTTCGGCGTCCCAGTCACAACATCGGAGTTTGAGCGAGGTGGAGGCCCGCGGCGCTTTTTTCGGAGCCAGCTCACTGTAGAGCGGGCGTTCGGAGGAGGGTTTGTTCGATCCTGCGGGTTTGATGGGCGAGCCGCGTTGCCGGTTCATTCATGCCTCCTTTCGGGATGCCACCCCCAGGCAGAAGTAATAGAACATCGATGCCGCCAGGCGGCCGGTGCGTTCTTCCTCGATTTCCGGGTTGTACTCCGAGAGGTCGAACAGTTGGACTTTCGAGTTCTGCCCGGCGATGCGGGCGATCTCCAGCGCCTCGCTTCCGCGCAGGCCCATGACCGACGGGGCCGACACACCGGGCGCGTCCGCCATGCGGACGGAATCGAGGTCGAAACTCACGAAAACCGCGTCGCAGTCCCACGCCACGCGACCGAGGGCGGAGCTGAACCAGCCGAGCGCGTCGTCGTTCATGTAAATCTCAGACAACCAGTGGATGTGCCCGTCCCTGTGGCGGACATACTCCACGTGCTCCTTCGCGGCCTGGCTTCCCTGCGTGGCGAATTCGATGAAATGCTCGCCGGAGAAGCGGGCGTCCTCAAGTAGAAGGCGGAACGGCGAGCCGCTATGCGCCTTGCCGTCGATGAGTGGGCGGACGTCCAGGTGCGCGTCCACGTTGATGGCCCCCACCTGGCGGCTTTCGTGGGTGTCAAGCAGGGCCTGCGCGTTCGGCCACGACTGGTCGTTGCCGCCGCCCACCACGAAGGGGGTGCCCCCTGCCTGCAATATATCCTTCAATTTGGCCGTCAGGGCGGCGTGGGCCTGCTCCAGCGGCAGGCCGGGGTCGATGTCGCCTGCGTCGGTGATGCGGAGGGGGGCCAGATCGATCCCCAACTCGGGATTGAACACCGTGCCGAAGCGGCGGAGCCACGACCGCATCTTCTCCGGACCCGACCGTGCGCCGGTACGCCCGCCATTCCGGGCAACCCCCTCATCGTAGGGAAAGCCCAGCAGGACCACGTTTCCATCCGTTCCCGGATAAATGATATCCGCCAGCCTCGGATCGTCCTTCATAGTCTCTTTATAGAATGGTTTTGGGGGATTGTAAACTACCCCACCCACAACCTATTGTATTTCAAATTTGGCATGGACTTTCTAAAATAGGTTTTGTTATATTTTTTACCTGAAATCCAACGATCACATCCACGCGAGGAGCAAGGAAATGGCAGATTCCATCACGGCATTGAAACAGGCCATCGAGTTCGAGCGGTCGGCGCTGGAGAAATACCAGGAAGCGCTGAAAACGGCGACGCACCAGGAAACCCGCGAAGCGCTCAAAGGCTACATCACGGATAAAGAACAGAAAATCGACACGCTGTCGTGGTTCATCATGGCGGAGACCGGGTCGGTGGAGACCAGCCCGTCGGAGTCCGGCGAAGCCGCCGAGGGCGAAAAATCCGGCGCGAGCAAGTGTCCCTTCTCGAAGCAGTTGGCGGACATGGGCATCGACATCTCCCAAATGAAACCCCCGACGTTCGAATAAATCGAGAACTTCCGGTAACGAGAGAGGCGTTCATGGCTCTTGATGAACCCAGAGACCTGTTGATCGAGTGCTCGGCCTGCAACATCGAAAACGTGTTTTCCGAGTACACGCCCGATCAACCGACATTCTGCAACCAGTGCCGGGACCGGCTGATTCATCCGGATTTCAACGAGACGCACAACGAGTACCGTTGCGAGGACTGCGGCTTCTCGGTGTGCCTGTTGAAGGAAACGGAATTCGATGAGGGCAACACGCCCTGCCGGTGCGGCAGCACCAATGTGTTCAAGGTCGACCCCTCCACCATCGCCGAAGACGCCGAGGAAGCCGGGGCGTTTGAGCTGGAAGAGGACAATGACGACGGCAACGGGTTCGACTGGTACCGGTCGGAATCTTCCGGCGGGGACACCCTGGACGATTACAACGAACTGTTTGATCAGGACCCGGGTTACAACTGATCCGGCGTCCTGGTTTTCCTTCCCTTTTTTTCCTTTCAGGCCAACGCCGAAAGTGCGTTCGTTTCAGGCCGGGTCTTTTTCCAGCCGCACGTGCTTCAGGTACAGCAGTTCCATCGCGTTGAGGCGCAACCCCTTCACGTAAGGTTTGACCAGCACGTTGTGCGTGAGACCGAACAGTGAAGTGAGCGGTGCGTCGGTTTCGGTGAGGATCTTCTGTGCGGTATCATAAATGGCCTGACGCTTTTGGGGATCGCGCTCCGCCGCGCCCCGGCGGATCAACCGGTCGTATTCGGGATTGCCCCAGTTCAGGTGATTGTTGCCGCTGGTCGAGGTGAACAGGTTCATGAAGTTGTCCGGGTCGGGAAAGTCCGCGCCCCACCCCAGCCGGAACACAGGAGGCGCGTCCAGCCGGAGTCTGCTCAGAAACACTTTCCACTCCATACTCTCCAGGGTCACGTCCAGCGAAAGATGTTTTCTCCACTGCGCCTGCACGAACTCGGCGATGAGTTTGTTGGTGGCGTCGGTGTTGTAGGCAATGGAAAATGGTGGGAAGCCTTTTCCTCCGGAATAACCCGCTTCTGCCAGGAGCCGCCGCGCTTTTTCGGGATCGAAATGCGGGCCGATGTCCGGGTTGTAACCAAACATGCCTTTGGGAATCCACGACGCCGCCGGCAGCTCGCCGCCTTTCAGGATCAACGGAATCTGATCGCGGTCTATGGCGTGTGCCAGCGCGCGCCGCACGGCGGCGTTGTCGAATGGCGCTTTGGTCACGTTGAAACCGTAATAGTAGCCGCGCAACAGAGGCAGGTTGCGGTACTCGGGACTGCTTTTATAATGCGGGATGGCCACCGGCGGGAGCTCCACCATCTCCAGTTCGCCCGTCTCGTAGAGCGTCAACTCCGTTGTCGGTTCGCGCACGACGTAGAGCACGACGCGGTCCACACCGGGCCGTCCTTCATAAAAATTTTCGTTGGCTTTGAGGATCAGCTTGTACTCGTGCTGCCATTCGTCCAGCGTGAAGGGTCCGTTGGTAACGATGTGTTGCGGATCGGTCCAGAGGTCGCCGTACTGCTCAACGATGTCCTTTCGCATGGGAAAGGTCACCATGAAGGTTGTGATGCTGGGGAAATAAATGACGGGACGCTCCAGTGTCACCTCCAGCACCGTATCCGTGAGCGCGCGCACGCCGACCTGTCCGGCGTCCTTGAGCCTGCCCGAGTTGTAGGCGTAGGCGTTTTTCACGTCGAACAGGAAGTAGGCGTACTCCGCCGCGGTGGCAGGGCTGAGCAGGCGTTTCCACGAATACTCGAAGTCGTGCGCGGTGACGGGTTTTCCATCGGTCCAGAAGACGTCGTCGCGCAGGTGGTAGGTGATGACGGTGCCGTCGTCCGAAAACTCCCAGCGATGGGCGATGGCGGGGACGGGTTCCAGGTTTTCGTTGTACTGGGTGAGGCCCTCCATGATGTTGGTCAGCACGTCGAAGGACACGTTGTCGGTGGCGAGGGACCAGTCGAGCGTGGGCGGCTCCGAATGGATGGCGAGGCGGAGGGTGGCGTTCTCCCCACCGGCATCCGACGGGTTGGAACAACCGGGGGCCGCCAGCATCCCCGCCGCCAGCAGGCATGCCGTCAAAAGGGCCCGCCAAAGGGCCGTATGAGCCGGTACAAGGTTCATTCGACTACCATACCAGAATCGGCATGCCGGGAAAATCGGCCATACAGGGCTGTCAGATTTAACCTTTACTTTTCATGGGACATCTATAGAATTGAAATTTTCCACCACCACGATACACGCATACATATGGCGAAAAACCAGAACGTTGACGACATCACCTGGATCCGGCGCTGGATCAAAAAAGGCCTGAGCAAGGACAAGAAAACGCTCGACCTGTCCAACAAGCGCTTCGATCTGCAGATCGCCCTCGACGTGGCCGAAAATCTCGCCGTACCGGGCATCGAAATCCTTTACATGCACAACTGCTGGATCAAGGACACTTATTTGGAAGAACTGGTGGAAGGGGACCTGTTCCAGGGCGTGCAGGAGTTGTGGTTGTACGAGAACAAGATCAGCAACCAGGGGGCGGAATACCTGGCTGACTGCGACAAGCTGGACAATGTCCGGTATCTCAGCCTGTACTCGAACAAGATCGGTTCCGAAGGCGCGGAAGCCATTGCCGAATCGCCCAACCTGTCGCGGCTGGAAACGCTCGATTTGTCGTTCAACAAGATCGGCGACGCCGGGGCCGTGGCGCTGGCCAACTCGCGCAACCTGCCTCGCCTCAAAGCCCTGCACCTCGACTCCAATGGCATCGGACAGGAAGGCATGGAAGCGCTGGCGGAGTCGCCGGGTCTTAAAAAACTGGAAGTCCTCAACCTGACGTACAACATGATTACGCCCGAAGGCTTCGAACGCCTGCGTGAATCGCCACGTCTGCAATCACTCAAAGAATTCCGTTTCGATTTTCCCACCGACGATGACTGATCCCCAAACCAAATCCCGGGATAACGGACTGAAGACGGTCCAGTCCATTGCGGACAAGCTGGCCCTGCGCCATTCGACGCTCGATCTGAGTTACGATTCGCTGGGTGATGCCGGGGCCGTGTTCCTCGCCCGCCACAAGGACCTGTCGCATGTGCGCGTCCTCAACCTGTCATGGAACGACATCGGCGACACGGGCATCGAGGCACTGGCACAGTGCCCTTCTCTTGCGGGGGTCACGCACCTGCACCTGGATTCAAACGCCATCACGGACAAAGCCGCGGCGGCGCTCGCGCAATCGCCTCACCTCGGTCAGTTGAAACTGCTCAACCTCACCAACAACCGAATCGGCGACGACGGCGCCCTGCGCCTGCTCAAATCGAGAAAACTGCCGAAACTGGAGTTTCTGGAACTGGAACTCAACCACATTGGCGAGGAACGCCTGTCGCGGTTTCCCGACGGGGCGGCCAACCCGCAATTGCGCTGGCTGAACCTGCGCAAGAACAAGATCAATACCGACACGCTCTCCGACTGGATTCAGACCGGCGCGTTCTCCCCGGTGGAAGTGCTCAATCTCGGATTCAACCGCATCGACGACGCCGGGGCCAGACTGCTGGCGCAATCGCCCACCGTGGCGCGCCTGAAGAAACTGGTGATCGACTTCAACTGGATCGGCAACGACGGCGCGAAGGCGCTCGCCAAATCCAAACACCTCGCCAACCTTCAAGATTTGTACACGCACGAAAACGAGTTCACCCGCGAAGGCGAGGAAACGCTGCTGGATTTCCGCATCCGGCAATTGATCAAAGCGCGCGCGCAGAACGGCACGCTCAACCTGAACGGACAGCGTCTCGGCAATAAGGGGTTTCAGGCCATCGCGCGTTGCCCGGAAATGGCAAACATAGAGCACCTTTCTTTGCGCAATAACTTCGCCGACCACATGGGACTGTTGGCGCTCTGCCAGTCGGAGCACCTCAAGAACCTCAAATCGCTCAACCTGATGGACAACCCCATCGGCGACAAGGGCATGCTGGCTTTAGCCGAGGCGGTATTTTCCGGCCTCACTGCGCTCAACCTGGAAAAGACAGGCATCAAGGTCGCGGGCGTGCAGGCGCTCGGCACTTCGCGCGTGTTGACAAAGCTCGAAGACCTGAACCTGAGCCACAACGACATCAGCAACCAGGGCGGCAGGATCCTCGCACAATCGCCCAACTTCGCCAGGCTCAAAACCCTGAAGTTGTGGAACACGTGGATGGAGAGCGACGGCGTCATCGCGCTGGCCTGCTCGGAGAACATGGCGAATGTCACCGAGTTGCGTCTCAACAGCAACGGCATCCGCTATTCCGGCTTCAAGGCGCTTTCCGAATCGCCGCGGTTCACCTCACTTGCCACCCTCGACCTTCGGCGCAACAACTTCTGCGTGGACAGCTTCAAACTGTTTACGGAGTCGGAACGCCTTCGGACCCTGAAGGAATTCCGGTTTTAAACAGGATGTAAAACAGGCGCACAACAACGAATTTGAAGGCATAAAAAAACCCCGGAACCGCGAAGGTTCCGGGGTTTTGTTTTTTATGACTTGAAGTGCCGTCAGGCGATCGCCAGGAAGTTGCAGGCCTGGTAGCAGGCGTTGCAGTTGATGCACAGGTCCATGTCGATGTGCGCCGAAACCTTCTTGGTGCCGCCGGTGATGGCGCCGGTCGGGCATGGCTTGATGCACGCGCCGCAGGCCACACAGTCTTCTTCCTTGACCACGTAGCGGTACAGGCCCGTACACATGGCCGCGTCGCAAACCTGGTCGACGATATGCCGCTCGTACTCCTTGCGGAAATACTTGAGGCCGCTGAGCACCGATTTGACCGCCGTCTCACCCAGGCCACACAGCGAAGTGACGTTGATCTCCTCGCACATCGCCTGCAGTTTGTCGAGATATTCCATTTTTCCGCGGCCTTCGGCGATGTCGTCCAGCATGTTCTTGATGAGCGTCAGCCCGATCCGGCACGGCGTGCACTTGCCGCAGGTCTCCGACTCGTTGAAGCCGATGGAAAAACGGGTGAGGTCGATGACGCAGGCCGAGTTGTCGTAGGCCGACAGGCTGGCCTGGCCCATGATGGCGCCGGCCTCGATGAGGCTTTCGTAGTCGGTCTTGGTGTCGAGTTTCTCCGGGGGCAGGAAGCCGCCGGTGACGCCGCCGATGTGCACCACCTTCAGTTCTTTCTTTTTCAGGATGCCGCCGCAGTAATCGTTGATGATCTCGCCCACGGTGGTGTTCATGTCGAACTCCATCAGCCCGGCATACTTCAGGTTGCCGGCGATGGCCCAGGTCTTGCAGCCCGGCGAGTTCTCCGGTCCCATCGACAGGTACCAGTCGGCGCCCTGTTTCATGATCTCGGTGACCGTCGCCCAGGTCTCGGCGTTGTTCAGGTTCGTCGGGTAGCCGAAGACGCCTTTATCCGCGGAGTGCGGCGGCTGGGCTTTCGGGAACGGGCGTTTGCCTTCGACGGAAGACATCAGCGCCGTCGATTCGCCACCGATGAACGCCTCCATGCCTTCATGCACGTAGAAGTCGATGCTGAAATCCGTGCCCAGAATGTTGTTGCCGAGCAGGCCGCGCTCGCGCGCCGATTCCAGCGCCATGTTGAGGCGCCGCACGGCGATGGAGTAGTCGGAGCGGGTGTAGATGATGCCGTCGGTGGCGCCGATGGCATACGCGCCGATCAGGAGGCCTTCCAGCACCTGGTGCGGACAGCCTTCCATGATGCTGCGGTCCATGTAGGACGCCGGGTTGCCCTCGTCGCCGTTGACCATGATGTATTTGCGTTCGGCCTTGGCGTTTGCCGTTTTCTCCCACTTGTCGCCGGTGAAGAATCCGCCGCCGCCCTTGCCGCGCAGACCGGATCGCCGGATTTCCTTGCGCACCTGTTCCGGCGTCATGGTGGTCATCACTTTTTTCAGCGTCTCGTAGCCGCCGACCTTGATGTATTCGTCGATACTTTCCGGATCGATGTTGCCCCCATGCTTCAACGCGACCCGCGCCTGCTTCTCCAGCGTTTCGTAATAGTCCGGCTTGGACGCGAGCCTGGCAAACGGTTTGCCGCCCAGCACGTGATCCTTGAAAATCTGCGGAACGTTCGCGACCTTCACGCGTTCGTAGGTGACGCGCGGCTGGCCCGGGACGTACACGTCCACCAGCACGTCACGGCTGCAATAACCACGGCACCCGACCTGGCCCATTTCGCAACCGCCGCGCTCGGACAACTCCGCCGAACCCTGGTTCTCGTCGATCAGTTTCTGAAATTCCGCGTAAACGTCTTTGGCTCCCTCGGCCTGACCACTGAGGCTCATGCAGACCGTGATCTTGATGGTCCCTTTTTCCTGCTCGGTGGCCTGGGATTCTGTCGCTTCCGCAACCGTCATGGGGATCTCCTTTTACCTTTAGTTGCCTGTAAACTTTTTATATACGTAAGCTTTGAAAAAACAATGCAATCTGTTTGATTGGAATCCAGCCCAAGGGGTGGTTCCATTTGGGCTTTCAGGACTTCATACCATCTCACATTTTGCGAGATTTTTCCAGAAATTCTAGTGAGCCCACACCCCATTGTCAACCTAATCGGGGGCGTTTCTTCATGGAAAATCCCTAATTTTGCCGCAACTTGCTGAAAGCCCGCCCACCTCGGACCCCCTTTTCCCCGGAACGCCTCCGATCCCGGACATAAAATAGGCGTAACCCATTAATTTTAAATAAAATTTCAGGGGTTCGAGGGAACGCGACGGCTGGACACCGGTTCGATGGGAACACACCCCCTGCAACCGGCCTGGAATCGAGAGGCGATCGCCCACCTCATCCAAGAACGGGATCCAAAGGGTCAGGGCGCGGCGGATTCCAGTTCGTCTGCCGACACGGTGGCGAACGCGGACTTGAGGTAATTCTGCAAGGAATCGGAAAGGGTGCGCAACTCCTGGTCGGGGATGACCTGCGACAAATAGTCCTCGATCTGCCCCCGGTACAAAACCAGTTTCCATTCTCCCCGCCCGCCGGGTTGAACAAAATTGAGGCGGACCATCTCCGTCAACCACAATTCCGTCCGCGGGTCCTGCATGCTTCCGACCAGTTGAACCTCGCCCTCGGTGTGCTTGCCCTTGTCGCCGGCCGGTTTCATGCGGAGCACCTTCACTTCGTATTGCGTCTCGAACTGCTTGTCCGCCATGTTGTACGGCGGGGCGAAGCCCAGGTCCTTGAGCTTCGCCGGATCCAGCCCGGCGATGGCCGCCTCAACGTGCTGCTTCAAGGACTCCGCTGTCGCCGCACTGGCCGCTCCGGGTTTCTCCGGCTGGCCACAGGCGGCGATCCCGATCAATATGAACGCCAGAACAAAACCCCAATTGATATGCTTCGTGAGTGCAAACAAATCCACCTCCTGAATCCACCGCTTATATTCGTTATGGGATCAGTTTCCCGATCTTGTTGTTGTATTTGCCACGGAAGTACATGCCCATCTCCGCGAACCACACGTTGCCGTCGGCATCCAGCGCAAGCTGGCTGGGATGCGCCTTCGGGTCGGCCAGTGGAAAAAACGCGACGCCCTCGCTCGTGCCCGGTTGCGCTTTGTCCAGGTCCAGGCGGCCGATGCTGTCGGGTCGATTGGCGGTGAACCACACGACTTGGCGCCGGTCATCGACGATGAGGTCGTGCGGCCCCTTGCGCTCGCCCAGGTGAAACTCGACGATTTCCGGGGGAGTGCCCTGTTTGAAATCCAGGTACGCCAGCTTGCTGGCGAACATCTGCGTGAACCACACCGTGCCGTCGCCGCTTTGCGTCATGCCGTGCGGCACGGATTTCTCCGGCGGCACGGTCCATTCCTCAACCTTCCCGCTTTCGGTATTCAGCCTGCCCACCTTGTTGAAAAACTTTTTGGCCCAGAACATGCCGCCCTGTGTGTACCACACATGCGCGCCGTCCACCACCATCGCATGCGGATGCCCCTCGCCCACCGTGTATTCCTTGATGGTTCCGTCCTCCGGATTCAACCGCCCCACCTTGTTGGCGTTGAACTCGAGAAACCAGATAGAGCCGTCCGGCCCTTCCTTGATCTGGTGCGGCTCGCTGTCTTCCGTCGGGATGTCGTACTCCCTGATCTTGCCACTTGCGGGGTCGAGCCGGCCGATGCGGTTGCCCGCCATTTCAGTGAACCACACGGCGCCGTCTTCCGCCACGGTGATGTAATGCGGCTGGCTGTTGGGCTCCGGCAGTTCGAACTCGGTGATGCCGTTGGAGGTTCCGGGCCGGGTCTCGGAGGGAATGAGTCTGCCGATTCGGTTGGCGTTGATTTCGGTGAACCACACCGTGCCGTCCGGGGCGATGGCGATGTCCGCCGGACTGCTTCCGCCCGATGGCGTAATGTATTCCTCGATGGTGACCGCCTGCGCCGCCGGTGCTGACAACAACAAGCAAACCGCCCAGGCGTTCAGCCAGAACGAAATCGGTTTCGAACGCGTCATAACATGGTCCTCCATGTCGTTGGCGTGGGTGTGCCGTCATTATAGTACGGATCGAGGGCGGCGGGTTTTTGAATTTCCATCCAGCCGGTGAAGCAAGGCTGTTGGTTCCCCCACCCCCGCCGCACCGGAAAAGCACTCCACAGACAGCGTGCCCCTTTGGACACAGCCTCCGGGTTTTCCCCTTGTCTGCCTGTTTAAAATTCCATACAATCGATTCTTCATACTCCTTGAAACGTCAAACCGATTGGACCCAACCATGATCAAAACCAGTGTCAAAACGGACGATGTGCGGAAACACAAAACCGAATGCCTGATCGTGCTCTGCCCGGAGAAAAAACCCGCGGGCGTGGTGAAGGAGATCGACGGCCTGTTGAACGGGGCCATCTCCGTCGCGCACAAGGCCAAACGTTTCGAAGGCAAGCCCAACCAGACCTGCTCGTTCAACGTGATGGGACTCCTGGGCGCACAGCAGTTGATTCTGGTGGGTCTCGGCAAAACGAAGGACATCAAGGAAGAGCAACTGCGCCAGGCGGCGGGCACCGGTGTGAAACTCGCCGAAAGATCGCGGTACAAAAAGGTCGCCCTCTACCTGCCGGAAGACGATGCCGGCAAGCCGGGCAAATCGAAAAAGGACAAGTACGGCGACCCCGTCGCCCACGCGCTGGCGGAAGGCGCGCACCTCGCGCTCTACCACTTCGACGCCTACAAGCAGAAGGACGCGGACGATCCGCCCAGCCGCATCCAGGAAATCGTGTTTCTCGTCGGGTCCAGGGCGAAGGTGCCTGCATTCCAGAAGGGCGTGCAGTCGGCGGAAAGACTGGCGGAAGCGGTCATGACCACGCGCGACCTCATGACGCATCCCGGCAACACCGCCACTCCGACGTATTTGGCCAACCAGGCGAAAAAGCTGGCGCGCCAATACAAATTCACCTGCCGCGTGCTCGAAAAGAAGGACATGCAACAGAAGAAAATGGGGGCCCTGCTGGGGGTCGCCCGCGGCAGTCACGAGCCGCCCAAGTTCATCGTCATGGAATACAACGGCGGCAAAAAAAACCAGGCCCCGGTGGTGATCGTCGGCAAGGGCATCACCTTCGACACCGGCGGCATTTCGCTGAAGCCGCCGGCAAGCATGGACGAGATGAAGTTCGACATGTCCGGCGGCGCGGTGGCCATCGGCACCCTGGCGGCCGTGGCCAGCCTGAAACTGCCGGTCAACGTGGTCGGTCTGGTTCCGGCGACGGAGAACATGCCCGGCGGTTCGGCCATCAAGCCCGGCGACATCCTCACCGCTTCCAACGGCAAGACCATCGAGGTGCTGAACACCGACGCGGAAGGACGGCTGATCCTCTCCGACGCGCTGGTGTACGCGCAGAAATACAAACCGCGTGCGGTGATCGATCTCGCCACGCTGACGGGCGCGGTGATCGTGGCCCTGGGGCACGTCGCCACCGCGGTGGTCGGCACCGACGACAAGCTGATCCAGAACCTCATGGACTGCGGCACGGAGACGGGCGAACGCCTGTGGCAGCTGCCGCTCTATGACGAATTCGAAAAAGCCATCAAAAGCGACATCGCCGACCTGAAAAACATCGCCGGTGCGGGCGTTGGCGCGGGCACCATCACCGCCGCCGCGTTCCTCAAACAGTTCGTCGGCGATTTTCCGTGGGCTCACCTCGACATCGCCGGCACCGCCTGGGGATCGGAAGAAAAACCCTACGTGCCGAAAGGCGGCTCCGGTGTGGGCGTCCGCCTGCTGGTCCATTACCTGAAAAACCTCTGAGACATGATCGACTCCATCATCATCTTCGTTCACCTCATGTCCGCCGCCGTGGGGGTGGGGGCCAGTGTGTACTGCCTGTACCTGATCCTGCCCCGTTTCGACAAGCAGGAGGCGGGCCAGGCCATGGACGAAAATTCCATCACCTACAAACTGCTCGACGTGCTGGTGCCGACGGTGTTCGTTTCGGTGTTGTTGCTCGTCGGGTCCGGCATTTATTACCTGATGGAGAACTACACCGAGCAGGTGAACCTGAAGGACGGGTACTACAACATCCTCGGCATCAAGCTGATCTTCGTGATCGCCGCGTTTTTCCTGAGTGTGTACACCACCTTCGCCCTGCGCCCGCGCATCTCCGACCTCGACCTCAAACCGGAGGAGGCGAAAAAGGAAGTGGGGCCGACTCTCGACACCATGCGCACGCTCAGCCAGGTGACGCTGATCACCATTGTGTTCGCCGTTTTTATGGGAATCTACCTGGCCCGGTTTTGACGTCATGAGCGAACGCTGGCAGGAAACCCTCTCGTTCCTTCGAAACGAAGGCGGAGCGCTGAAAAAATCGGCAATGAACCGCCACGACGCTCGTTTCTCCGACTGGCATGCGAAAGCGCAGGCTTTCGTTCAGGAATTCGCCCCGAAGAAACGGCCCGCGTTCGACGAAATCCGTTTCGCCTCCGACTTCCTTCTTTCCAAACCCGAAGACGAGCAGAAAGAAATCAACGACCGCATCGCGCTGGTGAGCGACATCGATCTGTGCTTCCAACTCCTGGAACAGGTGGGGGAGACCGCCGAAGAAAACGCGAAGAAGGAAAAAGCGAGAAAACAGGCAGCGCCCGCCTCTGCACCGCCGCCTGCGGTCGGACACGTGCCGCAGCGCAACGCAACTCCAGCACCCGCTTCCGCCGGCGATTTACACGCGGTGGTGGATCGCATGGATCTTTCGTCGCGCGACAAGGCGGAAATTCTGGATGAGATCGAGCGTGTCGAGCGTGCGCTATCCAAGCCGCAACCGGACTGGGATCAGATCAAGCGCGTCATCCGGTTCCTGCTCGATTTTGACCGCACGCTGGCCATCGAGGCCATTCCGCTCATCCTCGCGCGAATGCCGAAAAGCTAGTTGTCAGTCCCCCGCATTTCCAGTACCATGACGAAGAATTACGTTTTTTGGGAGCCGCGCATGACCGACACCGAATCGCAACCCACCGAGCAAACCTCCCCGTCCCAGCAGGCGGAGTTTCTCACGGAAGAAGCCCCGGCCGCACCGCATAAGACGGAAGAAGAGATCAACCTGAACGAACTGTTTCCGGACGCGGACCAGGACCTGAACGACCTGTTTCCTGAACCGGAACTGAAAACCCTGCTCAAAAAAGTCCACAAACAGAAACACGACATCGAGGTCATCAAGGACCGGTTTATGGAAGACCACGACGACTCGTCTGGAAGTGAAGACGCGGCATCGCCGGACGAAACCGCCGGGGACACTCCTCCCCCTGACGAATCCTGATTCCTTGCTTTAATTTAAGATGATTGCCGTTCCGGTTACGGGTGTGCCGGCGGCGGGTTGTGGTAGGGATTTTTCATGCTTCTGGGCACGCGGTGGTTGTGCGTGGATTCGCCGCCCCGCTGGAGGCGTTTCAGCACGTTCTCCATGTGGTCGTACCCCATCCGGTAATTGAGCGCACCGTAGGTATCCCGCGCATGCATGAAGGACTCCATCGCTTCGGCGATGCGTTCCATCTTCCAGTACAACTGGCCCAGGTTCTCGTGCACGTTGCCGAACACGCGGTTGCCCTTCTCCTCCTTCAGTACCGCGAGCGATTTCAGGTACCAGCTTTCCGACTCCTCCAGGTCCTCCATTTTGCTGTACATGTCGCCGATGTCCTTGAGCGCCGTGGCCTGCCCCAACACGTCGTTGTTCTGCGTGTGGTACTTCACAGCAGTGAGGTAGCTTTTCTCCGCCTCATTGGAGCGGTTGGCCCACAGGTACAGGTCACCCAGCGACTCGTAGGTTCGCGCAACATGAACCCAGTCCTCCCGTTCCTCATAGATGGCGATGGCTTTCATGTAATTGTCGGCGGCGGCGTCGAACTCGCGGTAAAAATAATTGTCCGATGCCTTGTGCAGATACGCGGCGGCGGGGTCTTTGGGTTCCTTGTAAGGATTCAGCTCGCGCGTATCGGTTTTGACCTCGACGGGAAGGTCGCGGATGATGGTGAACGGCAGTCCGAGCAGAATCAGAAACCCGAATAAAAGCGCGATCCGTTTTTTGTTCAGAAACCGGGGCATGCGGACTCCAGGAGGGAATCGTCACGTCGCCTCAATTATACCTTAATGGAGAGCACGGGGTCGAACGCATTCGGCCCGATTCTGCGGGAGGTTTGATTTCTCAAAGCTTAGACGTTGAAGCGGAAGTGCAGGATGTCGCCGTCCTTCACGATGTACTCCTTGCCCTCGAGGCGCATTTTGCCTGCCTCTTTCACCGCGTGCTCGGACTTGTATTGCACCAGGTCGTCGAAGTGGAACACCTCGGCGCGGATGAAACCGCGTTCGATGTCGGAATGGATCTTGCCCGCCGCCTGCGGCGCTTTCGAGTTTTTGCGCACGGTCCACGCACGGTTTTCCTTTTCGCCGACGGTGAAGAACGTGCACAGGTCCAGAAGCTGGTAACCCTCGTTGATCATGTGATGCAGGCCGGTTTCTTTCAACCCCATCTCGTCCATGAACACACGCTGTTCTTCCGGGTCGTCGATCTCCATGATCTCCATCTCCAGCTTGCCCGCCAGCACCACCACCGGCGCGCCTTCCTTCTCCGCGATCTCTTTCGTCGCCTTCACGTGCGGGTTGTCGTCGGTGCCGGTGGGGTCGTCGATGTTGCAAACGTAGAGCACCGGCTTGGTGGTGAGCAGGTTGAGCGATTTGACGAAACGTTCCTCCTGCACCGTGGACAGCGGCAGGAATCGTGCGGGCTTCTCCTCTTCCAGCGTGCCCATCAGTTTCTGGATCAGCTCCAGCTGCCACTTGGCGTCCTTGTCACCGCTCTTGGCGGTCTTCTCCAGTTTCACCGTGCGTTTTTCCAGCGTTTCCATGTCGGCGACGATCAACTCCATGTTGATGACGTCGATGTCATACGCCGGGTCCACCTCGGGATGCACGTGCATGACATTGGGGTCGTCGAAGCAGCGGACGATGTGGGCGATGGCGTCCACCTCGCGGATGTTGCCCAGGAACTTGTTGCCGAGTCCTTCACCGCGCGACGAGCCCTTCACCAGTCCGGCGATGTCCACGAACTGGAGCGTCGTCGGCGTTTTCTTTTTCGCTTCCACCAGCTGGTTGATGGTTTCGAGACGCGGATCGGGCACCTCCACCACACCGACGTTGGCCTCCACCGTGGTGAAGGCGTAACTGCCGGACTCCGCCTGGGTTTTGGTGAGGGCGTTGAAGATGACCGATTTGCCGACGTTGGGCAGGCCGACCAGGCCACAGGTGAATCCCATAATGCGAGTGTCTCCGTTTCTATTTTCTGAACGAGTTGTGGAGGTGGTTGAACGACTTCAAAAACATGAGGCTCATCAGCACAAACAAAGCGTAGGCACTGATCCAGCGGAAAAATTCGGATGCATCCACGAAACTGAGCAGGGTGAGAAAGTACACCGCGCCGACGTTGCCGTAAGCTCCGGCCATGCCCGCCATCTTGCCGGTGAGGTCCTTGCGGATGAGCGGCACCATGGCGAAGCACGCGCCGTTGCCGGCCTGCGCCAGCATGGAGCACACCACGCAGAGCGCGATGGCCGCTGTAAGCGGCCATGCCGAAGTGATTTCGCCCATAAACCAATAACAGATCATGCAACCCAATACCAGAACAAACAAAACGCGGCGCCGGCCGATCCTGTCCGCCAGCCAGCCGCCGCTGGGCCGCGTGACCAGGTTGAAAAATGCGAAGGAGGATCCCAGGATGCCCGCTGCCGTGGCCGACAGGGCGAACGTGGTCTCCAGGTATTCGGGAAACATGGAGATCACCGCCAGCTCCGAGCCGAAGGTGAGCGCATAGACAAAACTCAAAACCACGATCTGCTGGAACGGGTAATGCCGGTCTGCGTGCAGGCCGTTTTGAAGGCGCGGCAGGTTGACCTGCAGGCAGCGGTATATTTCGAACAGGCAGAACACCCCGACCGCCGCCAGCAGCCCCCACATCTCCCAGCCGGAAAGCAACGGCGTGGACGGATGCGACAGCTTCCAGACGAACACGCCAAGCGCGCCGTACAACGGCAGGAACAACAGGACCTGCAGGACCAGGTCGCGGTAGGAAGTGACTTCGATGGTTTTTTCGAGCGTGACGGGAAACTGGGTGGCACGTTCGGGAATTTCTCGCGCCCTATGGTGATACACCCACGCCCAGACGAGGCACAGCACGCCAGAAAACGCCGTGGCCACCCGCCATCCGGTGGCGGGATCGAACGCCGCCGCGATCGGCGGCAGGGTGAACGCCGCGGCGGCTGCGCCGAAATTGCCCCAGCCCGCGTAGATGCCCTGCGCCGTGCCCATCTTCTCCGGCGGAAACCATTCCGCAATCATTTTGATGCCGACCACGAATCCCGCGCCGGCAATGCCCATCAGCAGGCGTGCGGCGAGGAATTCATGAAAGCGGGTGCATTGCGCGAAATAAAGGCTCACCGCACCGGAGAACACCAGCAGGCAGACAAACACGATCTTCGGGCCATGCTGGTCCACCAGCGCGCCGATGACAATGCGCGCGGGAATGGTCAACGCCACGTTGCACACCATGAGGATGCGGATCTGGTCCGCACTCAGCCCCGCATGGTGTTCCAGCGTGGTGTTGAAGGGCGCCATGTTGAACCATGTCAGAAACGTCAGGAAGAAGGCGATCCACGTCAAGTGCAGGACGCCCTGCTGGTTCCTGTCGAATCCGAACATGTAAGGCTAAGGGGTCTTTCTTTCGGGATGCTTATTTTGTTTCGGACTCATTCGACATGACCTGGTACTTGCGCACCACGTCGTTGTCGTCGAATTCGACGATGAGGCTTTTGCTCGTGTCGTCACCAATGGCCCGGTATACGCTTTTCTCGTAAACCCAGACGGGATGCCCGTTTTGCACGCCGGTGCGGAACGGCTCCCCGAACATGGCCTGGATATCCTGCTTGGTGGTGCTGCCCTGAGTGATGTGTTGCGTCTGCGACAGGTCAAAATCCGTACCCACGGATCCACAACCCGCAAGCAACAACCCCCCGGCCAGCAACATCGAAAACAATACATTCTTTTTCATGGCTTAACCTCCTTCCGGAAATCCAGTTTGCATTTCCTGCCTATTCCGCCTGATGGTTCCAGCAGACCGCCGAAACCGATTCGGGGTCCAAACAGGCCAACTTTCCTGACGGAATGATCCGATTCTATCACGCAGCGGGAGGCAACCCAAACGCAAGTTGGGAAGGGGAATGAAATCAGGGCATTCAGGTGATGATGTTGTATTTTTCCTGGTGCAGTTTCTGGTTGACCTTGATATTGACTTCGATCCCGTAAAACTTTTCCAGCTCGTCGATGTAGGAGGTCTCCTCCTCAAAAAGCAAGTCGTACACCGCCGGCGGGACTTCGATGGTGATGTTCTTCGGGGTGAGGTGATTTCCCACCATGCGCTGCAGGGCGCGGATGATCTCGTAGCACACCGTGGCGGGGGATTTGATGTGGCCCTTGCCTTCGCAGTAGGGACACGGGTCGCACAAGGTCTGGCTGAGGCTGCCGCGAACGCGTTTGCGCGTCATCTCGACCAGGCCGAGTTCGGAAATTTTAAGGATGTTGGTGCGCGAGCGGTCAAAGCGCAATTCCTGCTGGAGCGCGCTCCACACGATCTCTTTGCTTTCTTCTCGCGACATGTCTATGAAATCGACGATGATGATGCCGCCGATGTTGCGCAGCCGCAACTGGTACACGATCTCCTTGACCGCCTCCAGATTCGTCTTGAGGATGGTCTCTTCCGGATCGGAGTGGCCGACGAATTTTCCCGTATTGACGTCGATCGCCACCAGCGCCTCGGTCTGGTCGATGGTGATGAAGCCACCGGACTTGAGCCATATCTTGCGTCCCAGCGCACGGTTGATCTCGATCTCGATGCCGAAGTAGTCGAATATGGGAACCGATTCCTTGTACAGCTCGATCTTGTCCACCAGCTCCGGCAGGTAATTCGAACAGAACTCGATGCACTTCTCGTAATCGGATTTGGAATCGATGACCAGTCTCTGCACGTCCTCGTTGAACAGGTCGCGGATGGAGCGGAAGATGAGGTTGAGGTCTTCGTACAACAGGCTGGGCGCCGGTTCCGTTTCCACACGGACTTTCAGGTTGTCACCCAGCTTGTGCAAAAACTGGATATCGGTTTCGAAATCCACCTTTTGACGGCCCTGGCCGGCGGTACGGATGATGTAGCCTTCGCCCGGGCGGCCGATTTCACCGATAATGGCTTTCAGCCTTTCTTTTTCATCCTCATTTTCGATGCGCCGGGACACACACACCTGGTCCACCGTCGGCATGTAAACTATATGCCGACCGGCCAGGGTGATGTATGAGGTGATGCGCGGGCCCTTGGTGCCAAGCGGGTTTTTTGCCACCTGCACCATGATCTCCTGCCCTTCGCAAAGCAGGTCCTGTATGGGAATGTGGTCCATCGAGCGGGTGGGGGACACGGTTTCTCCTTCCTCGTGCCCATCCTTGTCCTCGTTGATGTCCACCTGGTTGGGGTTTTCACCGTCGTCGAGAAGGTCACCCGCATCGATGTCGCCCACATAGAGAAATCCCGCCTTCTCCAGGCCGATGTCCACGAAGGCCACCTGCATGCCGGGCAGGATCTTGGTGACCACCCCTTTATAAACGTTGCCGACGATGCCCCGCTTCGCCTTGTGCTCGACAAAAATTTCCACAAGCTGGTGGTTTTCCACCAGGGCCACGCGGATTTCCCGCTGATTGGAATTGATGATGATTTCGGATGCCATAATTTTAGTGGAAGCCCGGAAGCGTCTTCCGGCCTTCAGACCGATTTTCGTCGTGTGAGGGAGAGCGGAAAAAGTATATCACGCTCGCAAACGGTTAATTGCGATTTTTTGGTTTAAAAACCAATGGGTTGAAATCAAAGGACATTTCGCCGCATTTCAATATTCAATAGCAATCCCAGCGCAAAAAACGTGGTGATGAGCGACGAACCTCCATAACTCATGAGCGGCAAAGGCAGCCCCGTGACGGGAAACAGGCCCACCGTCATCCCAATGTTGAAGATAATATAAAACGAAATCGCGGCGACAATGCCCAATCCAAGAAACACCCCAAACCGGTCCGCCGCTCGATATGCAATGTTGAGCCCTTTCAACACCAGTATCAGGAACAGTGTGAGCAGGACCATCACTCCCAGAAACCCCATTTCCTCCGCATAAACGGAAAAGATGAAGTCCGTGTGCTTTTCAGGCAAAAAGTTGAGACGGCTCTGAGTTCCCGCGTACAACCCCTTGCCCCAGAACCCCCCGGAACCCACCGCGATCTTCGACTGGATGGTATGGTAACCCGCACCCAGAGGATCGAGTTCCGGATTGAACAGGGTCATCACCCTCTGCTTCTGGTAGTCCTTCATCAGAAACCAGGTGAGCGGAGCGAGGATCAATACCGAAGCCCCCAGCCGCCAAAGGGTTCGAAACTGCATTTCGGCGGCCACCACAAAAACAAAGAAAATAAAGAAGATGATGAGGGCGGTCCCGAGATCCGGCTGCAGGGCGATCAACCCCCCGAGCACCGCCGTCAACAAAAACGGCACCACCAGGTCTTTCAACTCGTATTTTTGCCCCTGGGGTTTGGCTTCTTCAAAATATTTGGCGAGGATGATGATGAGGGCGTATTTCGCAAACTCCGAGACCTGTAAGGTGAGGGGACCCAAATGGATCCACCGCTGGGCGCCGGAAGAGACTTTACCGAAAAACAAAACGTATAAAAGGGCCAGCACCATGCCTGCGTAAATCAACCAGGCGTAACGGCTCCATACCCGGTAGTCCACAGCCACGGCGATGAACATGGCCACCAGGCCGATCAGAATCCAGTAAATCTGCTTGAGATACAGGCCCCGGAAGAAGGTTTCCACCCGGGTGTGATTGGCACTGTGGATGGTAATCACCCCGATCCCGGCAATGACCAGGATCAACAGGAAATACCAGAGATTGAAATGGGAAAGCAGCCTTCGGTCCATCATACTTAATCCAGAAAAAATCCTAGCAAATTGGAGGCGGGGAGGACACGACCTTAAAAAGCAGATTTACGAAACACCCCTAAAATGTAGCGTTTTTACGACTCTTTGTAGGATTTAATATTGTGGATAAATCTGCGGGTCTTTATACTGACTTCCTCTTGAAAAACATTGCGGCCCCCTTTTCTTTTCCAAGCAAGTAACCCCTTATAAATCAATTATAATTGTTTTTGCTTAGAATGTAATCGTTATTCCCTTACCCCTTTGTTTTTTTAAGTTTGTAGTGATACTCCCAAAGTTATCCACAGTTTATACACAAATTTTGTGGATACTGCACTTCCGTTCTCAAAAATCACATAGGCAATTAAAATTCAGCGGACTAAAATGAGACCAGCAGGTTTCTCTTTAGGGACTGGGGAAATTTCACCCGGCATACCGGAAAACCCCTAAAAATAGAGCTCTCCGGACCCACCGCATTTTGCACGCCTTAAATCCTGCTTAAATAAAGGCCTGAATGAGCGTCAAATTTTTGATTACCCTCTCAAGCCCATTTTAAAGCACCTCGGGAAGGCATGGAATGCAACCTGGATTATCTCTTTTGGCATACGCCCGGCAACCGCAAAATCCGCATGACAAATTTTTGGACAGCCTTCCCGAGTTCATTTGTGGGGCCCTAAAGCAGGCTTATAGAAAAAGAGAGAATAATTGTGAATAACTTAAAAAAATCAGCCTAAAAAAGGGGCATATTTAAACCATTGGGAAAACCATTGTATTTAGCAGGGTTTAATCATTGGAGTTGGATTGGCGCAATTAAAAAAAAATTACTTTTTTTGAGTAATAATAGATGACCCCCGTGTTCTACTCACAGGTTTTCCACAACGTGGCTCAATTCCGTAAAAAAAATTGCGAGCCCCCCGTTTTCCACCCCATGTATAGAAAAACCGAAATCTTTCAGGTTTCGACCAACTTAGAATATCCTATATATGCAGAATTCAGGAGTCCACCCACTTCGCCAGGTCTTCCGGGAAGGGTACGGTCCAGTCACAACCCTCCCCGGACTGCGGATGGGTCACTTGCAGCCGGTGGGCATGAAGGGCCTGCCGGTCCAGACGCGGGACCGAAGCTCCGCGCAGGTGACCGTACAAACGGTCTCCAAGGATAGGATGGCCGATAGAGGCGAGGTGTACCCGGATTTGGTGAGTTCGGCCTGTCCTGGGTTCAGCACGCACCAGCGCGTACTCCCGGAATTGTTTTTCCACGGCGTAGTACGTTTGCGCGTCACGGCCCCCATCATTCAATGCCATTTTCTTGCGATGCACCCGGTGCCGTCCAATGGGCGCCTCGATCCAACCCGATGCCGGCTCGACCTTTCCCTTCACCAGCGCGAGGTACACCTTTTTCACCTGCCTTTCCTGGAACTGCTTTAGCAGATTCTCCAGCGCGGTCGAAGTTTTAGCCACCAGCACGAGACCCGAGGTGTCCTTGTCCAGCCGGTGCACGATGCCCGGACGCTCCACCCCGCCAATGCCGGAAAGGTCCTTGCAATGATGCAACAACGCATGGACCAGCGTGCCGGTGGAATGACCGGGAGCGGGATGGACCACCATACCCGCCGGCTTGTTCACCACGATCAGGCTCGCGTCCTCGTACACGATGTCCAGCGGAATGGCTTCCGGGCGCACGTCCAGCGGTTCCGGGTCGGGAACCGTCAATTCCACGCAGTCGCCCGTTTTGACTTTATAATTGGACTTGGCAATGGAGCCGTTGACCCTTACCCTGTGAGAGTCGATCAGTTTTTTTATGTAGGATCGGCTGATGTCTGCCTGCACTTCCGTCAAAAACACATCCAGTCGTTTCGAAGCGCAGGGAGAGTCGATGTCGTATTCAAAGTGTTCCACGGCAGATTCCTGTCATAGCGGTTCACCGCGCCATTTCGGCCCTTGTGAGAGGGACATAGGGTGAACGGGTCTTATCATTGTACACGGAACAGGAGGCAGAAGATGCGGTTCTCCATTATCGCGACCCTGGCGGCGGCCTTTCTGTGCGCCGGCCTGTTTGCAATCCAAACTGGCATTGCCGCCGATGCCAACCGGGTGTTTGTCACCCAGGTCGAGGACACGCGCACGACCGGAGACCATTTCGGCCGCTGTGAGGTGGAGCTCACGGTCATGGGACCGGCGGTTTCGGATTCCGCCGGCATTTACGACGTGAAGGTGGGCTACGCCGTGGACGACACGGGCCGCATCCTGATCTCAGACCAAAACACCCGGGGCGGTTTTTTCAAGCACAACAAGGATCGGGAGTCGAAACTCACTCACGACGTTCAGTTGAAAAACCCGAACCGCTCCGCCCGGTTTATACAGATCCTTCGCGGCCATGTGCTTCTTTTCCGGCCCTCGGCCTCCAATGGAGGGCAGGTAGAGGTCCGGGGATTCATGCAGAAACCGGGTGAGTGGATTCAGGATCCCGCCCTCGACGCCTCCGACATCCGCATCATGTACATCACCAAAGAAACACTGGAAAAACGGAAAGCCGAGCAGAAAAAGAAAATGATGGAAAGCGACGAAATGGAGAAGTTCGGCCAGCAGTTGGGCGACGCCATGCTCAAGATGATCGAGGGCCTGTTCGGCGGCATGATGAAGGATTACAAAAACAGCCTGAACTTTATCGTGGAGGATCCGCTGCAGCGGGTGGTCGACATGAAGTTTCTGGATGCCGCGGGCAAGGAGATGGACACCGCCTCGCGCAGTCACTTCGGTGAAGTGCGCGCTTACAGTTTCAAGGAGCAACCGTCGCCGGCCACGCGCATGGTGCTGTACCTGGCCTCCCCGGATTCCATCCAGCGGGTGCCGTTCGATCTCAAAAACATCGCCCTGCCCTGACCCGCCGACTCTTTCCGGCTATTTCTCCAGAAGGCGCGGCATCAGCTCCACCAGGTTGCACGGCGGGTTGTTGCTGTTGAGCTGGTACACGAGGATGCCGTCCCACGCGTCTTTGCAGGCCCCTGTCGAGCCCGGAAGCGCGAACAGGAACGTGCCGTTGGCAACCCCTCCGGTGGCGCGTGACTGGATGGTCGAGGTCTTGATGTTCTGGTAACTCAGCCAGCGGAACAGTTCGCCGAAACCGGGTATCGATTTATCGTACAGCGCCTCGAACGCTTCCGGCGTCACATCGCGTCCGGTCACGCCGGTGCCGCCGGTGGAGATCACCACGTCCACGTCCGGCGACGCAATCCATTCCTTCAGCTGTTTCTGGATGAGGTCGATCTCGTCCTTCACGATCTTCCGGTCCACCACCTTGTGGCCCGCTTTCTCGGCGCGCTCGGCCAGCGTGTTGCCGGACTTGTCGTCGGCTTCGGTGCGCGTGTCGGAAACGGTCATGATGGCGATGTTCACTACTTTACCCGCGGGTGCATCCATTTAAGTATCTCCTTGGTTCGATGTTGAGGGAATAGTACCAACCCGGTGCGTGCGCTTTCAATTCCTTTGTGCGGTATGGTATAACGAACCTTTCTAAACAGGGGAGAACGCATGCCCACAGCCATCGTCACCGGAGCCGCCGTGCGCATCGGCAAAGCCCTGGCCTTCCGCCTCGCGGACCGGGGTTACGACCTCGCCGTGCACCACTACCATTCCCAACCGGAAGACGTGCTCGCCTACGCGAAGTCGAAAGGAGTGAAGGCGAAAGCGTATTCGGTGGACCTCACCGACCTCGCCGCCGCGGAAAAACTCATCCCCGATGTGCTGAACGATTTTCCCGACGTCGAGGTGCTGATCAACTCCGCCGCCAACTTCATCCAGCAGAACATCGAGGCCACCACCAACGAAACGCTTCACGACACCCTGCACCTGAACCTGATGACGCCGTATCTTCTGATGCGCGAATACAGGCGGCGCGTGAACCGGGGCCTCATCGTCAACATCCTCGACGAACGCATCAACAAGAACATCCCCACCTTCGCCGCCTATTCCGTGGCCAAGGTGGCCCTCGCCCACGCCACGCACCTCGCCGCGGTGGAATGGGGCGACACGGTGCGGGTGAACGGCATCGCTCCCGGACTCATCCTGCCGCCGCCCGGCCACGGCGACGAGTACCTCACACGCAACGCGCCCTACGTGCCGACCAAAACCCACGGCAAGGTAGAGGACATCATGCACGGCCTCGATTACCTGCTCACCAGCCGGTTCGTCAACGGCGAGGTGCTGTTCATCGACGGCGGCGAATCGAAAGCGCGGCGCAGTCCGCAGTAACCCCCCCCTTCCCCTTTTTTGCGAAAGGACCGGAACCATGGAAGAACAACTGCTGGAACGTCTGGAAGCGGCGGCGCTGGCACTCAAAATCCAGAAACCGTTCGACGGACGCACCACCCTCCCCAACAACAAGCAGGGAAAGAAATGGAAACGCCGCGATCCGGAAGCCCTGCAGGGCATGGTGTGGCACCAGGAACTGGGCTGGGGGTCGATCGAAGCGGTGGCGCGTTACCATACCGGACGCGACAGCCACCTGCACGCGGGTGGGGTGGAGTCCATCGCCTACACCTTCGCCATCCGCAAGAACGGACAGGTGGTGCTGTGCAACGATCTCGACCGCGCGCCCTGGTCGCAGGGCTACGCCGGAAGGAAAGGCGACGAGAACGCGGAGTTTCTGTCGGTGATGTTCGAAGGCTTCTTTCAGGGAACGGGGGTGGACGATCCCAGCGCCGGGCACCCCAACGACCGGCAACTGCTCTCCGGCCTCATTTTATGGAGAATCTGCCAGGACCTGTGGAAGTGGAAGGCGGGCGACCTCTATGGCCATTTCCTGTTCGGCAAACCCGCCTGCCCCGGTGACACGTTGCAGACCGTGGTCGAAGCGGTGCGCTTCAACGCGCCCAAAAAGCGAAAACGGAAATTCACCACCGTGCGCCAGCGCCAGCAGGGACTCAAGGATTGCGGGTTTTATAAAGCGAAGGTGGACGGGCTTTGGGGGCCCGGCTCGCGCGCCGCGTTGATCGCGTTTCAAAAGGAATGCGGCCTCGCCGCCGACGGGCTGTGGGGACCCAACACCGAAGCCGCCCTGCTGGAAAAACTGGAGGAATGAACCGGGTGCAACACGGTTATATCCGCGACCGGGCGATGGGCACGTCGGCGTCTTTCCACGCCTTGTCGAACCTTTTCTGCACCTGCTTGGCATCGGCGGTGCGGCCCTGCCCTTCCAGGCTCTGCTGGAGCCCCTTCAACGACCAGCCGTTTTCGCGGTGCCGGTCGAGGTCTTCCCGGTACACCCACTCGGCCTCTTCAAAACGGCCTGCCTCCAGCAGAACCCAGCCCAGCGACTGCCGCGCCGGGTAATACCACGACGGAGGTTCTTCATACGTGAGTGCGTCTTCCAACTCCACCGCTTCCTCCAGATGCTGGACAGCCGCAGACATGTCGCCGTGCTTGTAAGCCAGTTCCCCGGCCAGAACTTTGGCCGCTATTTGCAACAGGTGGGCCGTGGTGTTTACGTCCCAGATGGTCACATCCAGCAGGAACGGGTGTTTGGCCTGCCGCTCCAGCATGCGCAGTTCCTGCTCGGCCTCGACAAGACGCCCCAGCGCCGCCAGCGCCCGCCCGCGCGCGTAGTGCCACACGCCTTTCGGGTATTTGAGTTCTGAATCCGGCGACGGCTGGGTCAGGATTTCATCCCACTGCCCGAAGCGCACCATGAGGTACAGCGGCATGATCCAGAAATGCTGGAGGGTGCCGTATCCCGGCTCACGCATCTTTTCGGCATCCACACTCTGCGCCAGCTCGAAAGCCTGCTTGACGGCGACACGGCTCTGCCCGGACTCCGCCAGCGCGATCACCAGAAAGTGCCGGTTGTGCGGCATGTAGGCAAGCGGGTAGAGGCCTTCCGGATGCGCGTGCGCTTTATACGCCTCGTCGTGGCCGATGGCGGTGCGGTTGACCTCCGCCGCATCCGCGTAGCGGCCGATGCGCATGTAGATGTGCGCCGGCATGTGGAGCAGATGCCCCGCAGACGGCGCGAGGCGACGCAGACGGTCGGCGCTTTTTTCGGCGCGTTCGGGATGCGGCGACGCTTCCACCGCGTGGATGTGCAGGTGATTCGCCAGGAGGTGATCGGGGTTGAGGCGCAGGGCGTCATCGAGCGCGGCCAGGATCTCGGGCGTGTAGGGTTGTGGCGAACCGTCCTCCTGCCAGTACTGCCACGGATGCAAATCCATCAACGCCTCGGCCAAAAGCCCCTGCACCAGCGCGTCGTCGGGGTACTTCCGCGCCACGCCGCGCATGGCCTGCGCGTAGGCTGTGTCTAGATGCGCTCGGTCGGGAATGGGGTCGGGACCGTAGCGGTGCACCAGCGCTTCGATGAGCGCCCGGTTGCGCGGACGCGCCTTGTGGCGCAGCTGGTACGCCTTGCGCGCCAGGCTGAAGGCTTCATCGACGGACGACTGCTCCATCGGCGCGTTGATGTTGGGTCCGAGCACATACGCCGCGCCCCAGTAACAGGCGGCGCAGTTGGGATCCTTTTCCGCCGCCTGCTTGAACAGCTTGTTGGCCTCGGCGTGATTGAAACCGAAGGTCAGCACCATGGCGCGATCCACCAGTACCTGCACGCTCTCGACCCTGGTGTCGATTTCAAGATGATGCGCGTCCGACGGACGGATTTGTTTTTTCGTTGCCGCGGATTTCATTTTGGGTGGAGGCGTGGCTTTTTTCTTCGGCTGGGTGACCGCCGTTTTTTTCTCAGGACCCGTCACCGCCTGCGAATCCGGCTCCACCGCGTCCGGTTTCGTCTCCGGTCCCGCGCAGGCCACGGTCATGAGTACCAGACCCAGCGCCGCCGCTTGCCATTCGCTTCGCATCGTCCCCCTCCTTCCGCATCCCGATGAATCAGGTTTCCCGAACTGAGAAGAATTGTAATGACAGCGGGCAAAAATTCCAATGCCTATTGTGGCGGATTTGGTTTGAACGGCGTTAAGTCAGGCGCCGCGTTGCAGGAGGGGATCCTCCACCCCGGCTTCATCGAAGCCTTTTTTGCGCAGCAGGCAGCTGTCGCACCCGCCGCAGGGCACGCCGCCGGGTCTGGGATCGTAACAACTGTGGGTGAGGCCGTAATCGACGCCCAGCTCCAGTCCCTTCTTGATGATCTGGGCCTTGGTCATCTCGATCAACGGCGTGTGGATGGTGAGCCGTTCCGTCCCTTCCACCCCGGCCTTGGTGGCCAGGTTGGCCATCGTCTCGAACGCTCGAATGTATTCCGGGCGGCAGTCCGGGTAGCCGGAGTAATCGAGCGCGTTGACGCCGAGAAAGAGGTCGTGCGACCCGGTCACCTCCGCGTACGCCAGCGCGTAGGAGAGAAACACCGTGTTCCTGGCCGGGACGTAGGTGATTGGGATCTCCCCCGCCATCTCCGCCGCGCTTCGACCCGTCGGCACGGCAATGTCGGCCGTGAGGGCGGAGCCGCCGAACTGGGCGAGGTCCACCGAAACCACGCGGTGGTCTTTTGCGCCAAACACCTCCGCCACCACCGCCGCCCGCTCGAGCTCGATCCGGTGCCTCTGCCCGTAGTCGAAGCTGAGGGTAAACGGTTGAAATCCTTCATTCCGCGCGATGGCCAGCACGGTCGTGGAGTCCAACCCCCCGCTGAGTAGTACAATTGCCCGTTTCATGGTATTTTTTTATCCCCTTTACCCGGTTTCGCTGGTAGTATATGGTAGCCCAATAAGGTAACCAATTCCCGTAAATTCTGGTATTTGAAGCGCATGTTCCAAAACCTGTCCGAGCGCCTGGAAGCCGTCTATAAAAAGCTCAAGGGTCGCGGCAAATTAAAAGAAAGCGATGTCGATGAGGCCCTCCGCGAAATCCGCGTGGCCCTCATTGAAGCCGATGTCAGCCTCCCCGTCATCAAGGATTTCCTCGCGCAGGTGCGGGAAAAATCCATCGGCCAGGAGATCCTGAACAGCCTGACACCCGGCCACCAGATGGTCAAGATCGTCAACGACGAGCTGGAACACCTGCTCGGCGATGAAGTCAGCCCCATCCGGTTTACCGACCAGCCGCCCACCATCGTCCTGATGGTCGGCCTGCAGGGTTCGGGTAAAACCACCACCGTCGGCAAACTGGCCAAACAGTGGAAAAAGAACGGCAAGAACGTCCTGCTCGTTCCGGCGGACGTGTACCGTCCGGCGGCCATCGAACAGTTGAACATTCTGGGGCGCGAACTCGGCATCGACGTGTACGACGCACAGGGCGAGAGCGATCCCGTCGCCATCTGTGAAAAGGCCGTACAGCAGGCGAAGAAGGAATTGCGTTACGCCGTGATCCTCGACACCGCCGGCCGCCAGCAGGTGGACGAGGCGCTGATGGACGAGGTCCGGCGCATCAAGGAAAAAATCGAGCCGCACGAGGTGCTGTTCGTTGCCGACTCGATGATGGGCCAGCAGGCGGCGGACATCGCGAAATCGTTTCAGGACGCAGTCGGCATCGACGGCGTCATCCTGACGAAGATGGACGGCGACGCCCGTGGCGGCGCGGCGCTCTCCATCAAGACCGTCACCGGCAAACCGATCAAGTTCATCGGTACCGGAGAGAAACTCGACGCGCTGGAACCGTTCCACCCGGACCGCATCGTGTCGCGCATCCTCGGTATGGGCGACGTGATGTCGCTCATCGACAAGGCGGAACAGGCGTACGACCAGGAACAGCGCGAAGAGCTGGGCCGCAAGGTCAAAAAGAATTCATTCGATCTGGAAGATTTCCGCGATCAGCTTCAGCAGTTCCGCAAGATGGGGTCCATGCAGGAGTTGCTGGGCATGATCCCCGGCGCGGGCAAGATGCTGAAAGGCGTGCAGATCGACGACAAGGCATTCGTGCGCGTGGAAGCGATCATCAATTCCATGACGCCGCGCGAACGCGCGAACCACAACGTGATCAACGGCAGCCGCAAGCGGCGCATCGCCACCGGCAGCGGCACCACGGTCAACGAGGTCAACAAACTGCTCAAGCAGTTCGCGCAGATGAAAAAGATGATGAAGAAAGTATCATCGGGAAAAATGGGACGCTTCAATCCCGGCAGTTTTCTTGGCGGCCGGGGGATGAGCCCCTTTGGTTAAATCCGGTTCCCTCACGCGCCCCGCAAGCGGCGGCCGTGGAGGCACCCCGCAACAACCTTTTATCGAAACATTCAGGAGGAAATTTTGGCAGTAGTCATTCGCTTAACCCGACGAGGAGCAAAAAAGAAGCCGTTTTACCGGGTGGTCGCTACCGATTCCCGGTCGCCGCGTGACGGTAAGTTTCTGGAGATCATCGGAACTTACGATCCGCTGAAGACCGAGGACGCTGTGAAGATCGACGCCGAGAAAGCGCAGAGCTGGATTCAGAAAGGCGCCAAACCTTCGCGTACGGTGGCCACCCTGCTCAAGCAGGCTGGTGTCGGCCAGTAATACCGTTCAAGCTCCGGTTTCCGTTTTTTTGATCCCGTTTTTCGTCAATCGGTCCATATCTGTCTCTGAACGTAACATGAACCTGATTCAGCGTGACTTATCAACCGTTGGCTTCGTGGAGGGATCGGGCATGAAAGATCTAATTGAAATTATCGCGAAAGCGTTGGTGGACCATCCGGAAGAAGTCAATATTCGGGAAGTTGAAGGGGAGAAGACCACGGTGCTCGAGTTGAGAGTCGCCAAGGACGATCTCGGAAAGGTGATCGGCAAGCAGGGCAAAACCGCCCGCGCCATGCGCACCATCCTCAACGCCAACGCCACCAAACTCAAAAAGCGCGCCGTGCTGGAGATCATTGAGTGACGCATGGAATGGATTGCGGTCGGACGGGTCACCAAACCCCACGGGCTGAAAGGGGAACTCAAGCTCCACCCTTTCGTGTCCGACACCTCTCTCCTGAAAACCATACGGCACGGCCGGATGGAGATGGACGGCGGTCCCCGCGAATGGGTCATTGAGTCGGTTCGCGGCGCAGGCATCCCCCTCATCATCAAATTTCAGCACTGCGACACCCCGGAGCAGGCGCGGGAACTGGCCGGAAATACGCTGGAAGTGCCGGACACGGATTTTCCCGGCCTGGCCGAAGGCGAATACTACTGGTTCCAGATCCTCGATCTCCGCGTGTTCGACGAAGACGGCCGCTTCTACGGCATCGTTGACGAAATCATCGAAACCGGTAGCAACGACGTGTACGTCGTGAAAGACGGCGAAAAGGAACTCCTCCTGCCGATGATCGATTCCGTCGTCAAAAAAATCGATCTCGACGAACGCACCCTCATTTTTCACAAGGTCGAAGGACTCGTTGAAGACCATCCGGTTTGACATCATCACCATCTTTCCGGGGATGTTCGCCTCCCCGTTCAACGAAAGCATCCTCAAGCGCGCGCAGGAACAGGGGCTGGTGCGGATTGGCGTGCACGACCTGCGCGAACACACCCTCGACAAGCACAACCGCGTGGACGACTACCCCTTCGGCGGCGGCGCGGGCATGGTGATGGGCGTGGAGCCGATCGACCGCGCGGTGCAGTCCGTCAAGCAACAGTCGCCGAACGCCCACACCATTCTGCTCTCCCCTTCGGGCCGCCCGTTCGACCAGGCCAAGGCGTGGGAGCTGTCCAGAAAAGAATCCCTCATCCTCATTTGCGGCCGTTACGAAGGCGTGGACGAACGCGTGCGTGAATGCGTTGTCGATGAAGACCTGTCGGTCGGCGACTACGTGCTCTCCGGCGGAGAGATTCCGGCAATGGTGCTGGTGGAGGCGGTGTCGCGCCTGGTGCCCGGCGTCATCGGTGATGAAACCTGCCTCGATGAGGAATCGTTCAGCCAGGGTCTGCTCGAATACCCGCAATACACGCGGCCGCGCGACTACAAAGGGTGGACCGTGCCGGACGTGCTGACCTCCGGAGACCACAAGAAAATCCGCGACTGGCAGAAAGACGAGGCCCGCAAAAAAACCCGGCTGAACCGCCCCGATCTTCTGGACGACGCTCCGGAAGGTGTATCCGAATAACCCGACTCTTCCAGGAACCCGTTTCGTGACCGACCCGACCGCCTCCAACATCCACATCGCGCTGGTGCATTTTCCGGTGTACAACAAGGTGGGCGACATCGTGACCTCATCCGTCACCACGCTCGACGTGCACGACATCTCGCGCATCTCGCGCACCTATGGCATCGCCACCTTCTACGTGGTCACCCCCCTGTCAACCCAGCAGGTGCTGGTGGAGCGCATGATGAAACACTGGCTGGAAGGCCACGGCGCCACCTACAACCCAACCCGCAAGGAGGCGCTGCTGGTCACCCGGGTCACAAACGTGCTGGAGGATGCCGTCGCCGACATCGCCCAACGCACCGGAAAGCGGCCGAAAACGGTGATCCCGGACGCCAAGTCGTTTCCGCAGAGCCGGGACTACCCCGCGATCGGCGAGGAGTTGAAAAACAAGGACGAACAGTACCTGCTGGTGTTCGGCACCGGCTGGGGGCTGGAGCACGGACTGGTAAAACGGGCGGATTTCGTGCTGGCCCCCATTGAGGGCCTGAGCGGCTACAATCACCTGCCCGTGCGCGCCGCCGTCGCGGTCATCCTGGACCGGCTTCTGGCCCGGAAGTCCTGATTTTAAAAAATTTATTTGTGCCGGGGCGGGGGAATTTGGTATTATTCCCAATTCCATTCACAGGAGTCCAAAATAATGAATCTGGTGCAACAGATCGAAAAACAGGAAATGAAGGAGGATGCGCCCCAGATCCGCATCGGCGACACCGTACGCGCACACATCCGCATTGTCGAGGGCAACAAGGAACGCGTTCAGGTGGTGGAAGGCGTGGTCATCAAGATGCGCGGTTCCGCCAACCGCAAGACCATCACCGTGCGCAAGGTATCCTTTGGCGTCGGGGTCGAGAGGATTTTCCCCCTGCATTCACCGCGGCTGGAAAAAGTCGAGGTCGTCAAGCACGCCCGCGTTCGCCGCGCCAAGCTGTATTACCTGCGCGAGCTGCGTGGCAAGGCGGCGCGTTTGAAAGAAATCAAGGTGCAGTCCACCAAGAAAACAGGACGCGTGCGCAAGAAGCGGGCCAAAGCCGCCGCCAAGAAAGCGGCCGCCCAGGGCTGAGTTTTCATTTCCTGCAGAAAAAAATCAAGCCGGGCCACATGGCCCGGCTTTTTTATTTTCCAATCCTTAAAAAACCCGGTCAGCGCGCAGGGTTGCGGGGATCATCCCCCAGTTGCTCTTTCCTCATCCCACCCGGGTTATTCAAGCGCTCTTCGTTCATAATATAAAGGAACGATTCACCCAGTCCCTGCTTGTTGGGGTGCGCATTGTAGATCCGCATGGCTTCAGGCAACAGTTGTTCGATGTCGTTCACGCGCCGCTCGTCGGCCGGATGCGTCGATAAAAACTCTGGCGGTTGTCCGCCCCCCTTCATGCTGGAAAACCTCTGCCAGAACCGCATCGCCTCCCTCGGGTCGTACCCCGCTTTCGCCATGTATATGACGCCGATCTCGTCGGCTTCCGTCTCGTTGCCGCGGCTGAACGGCAGCGTCACGCCGTACTGCGCGCCAACACCCAGCGCACCCAGGATCATGCCGCGGTTCTTGTTGTCCGACAGGGTGACCGACGACGCGGCCAGCGCTCCCGTTATGAGCAGTTGTTGCGACATGCGTTGGGCGCCGTGCCGCGCCACGGCGTGTGCGATCTCATGACCCAGCACCGCCGCCAGTCCCGCCTCGTTCGAACACACGGGAAGTATCCCTTCGTACACGCCCACCTTCCCGCCGGGAAGCGCGAACGCGTTCATCTGGTTGGAGGCGAACAACTTGAATTCCCAGTCCAGGTCCGCCATCGACGTCTCGATGACGAGCCTGCGCCCGACGCGTTCGATCACTGTCTGTAAACGCGCATTGGTGGAAAGTGTTTCCTTCTGGAGAATTTCACCGAACGCCTGCTCGCCCAGAGACACTTCCTGCGAGAAGGGAATGAGGATCAGCGCGGATTTTTCCGACACGGGGGTGGTAATGCATCCGTAAACCAATGCACACAACACAAATATTGCGGCAAACCATTTTTTCAACATGGTTTCGATTATACGGTTCGGCAGGAAGCGATTGCAACGGCGGGTTTTTTGAGTTGCCTGCATGATGGGAATACCCTATGATCGGACAAAACGCTGGGGGGTCATGCTCGATTTCGAACGGGAAGCGGAGTCTAACGGGTATCAATGCATCGCCGGTGTGGATGAAGCCGGACGCGGACCGCTGGCCGGTCCCGTGGTCGCCGCGGCGGTGATCCTGCCTGCCGGGCTTTCGATACCCGGACTCGACGATTCGAAAAAACTGACCCCGTCGCAAAGGGAACGTTTGTATTCCGTGATTCTCGATGTGTGCCGCGCGCAGGCGATTGCAGTGGTCGATGCGGCAACGATTGACGCCATCAACATTTTGCAGGCTTCACGCCTTGCCATGAAGCAGGCGGTGGAACAACTCACCCTGCAGACGGACTTCGTGCTCATCGACGGGAACCAGGCGATCGAAATTTCCGCCGATCAACGGACGATCGTGGGCGGAGACGGCAAAAGCCTTTCGATCGCCGCCGCATCCGTGCTGGCCAAAGTGCACCGTGACCGTCTCATGGACGCCTATCATGCCGAGTACCCGCATTACGGGTTCGACCGGCACAAAGGTTACGGCACCCGGTTTCACCGCGACCGCATTCGCGAGTGGGGGCCCTGCCCCATTCACCGCCAAACCTTCAAGGGTGTGAAGGAACACCTGCACGTTCCCGCGACCGCAGACCCCCTTGCCAGCGCCTGAACCATTCATAAACTCCGGCGTTTTACCTGCAACGCCGTTTTGTAACAAGAACGTCTTCACCATGACTGTACTGTCGCTCCTGAAAAAACGATGGGTGTTCGCCGAGCCGGAACCGGATGCGGTGCAACACCTTGCGGACCGCCTGCGCATCTCGCCGCTCACCGCGACGCTGCTGGTCAACCGCTCCATCACCGATGCGGAAGAAGGCCGCGTGTTCCTGGACGCCGACCTGGAAGGCACCCACGACCCGTACCTCATGCGCGACATGGACAAGGCGGTGAAACGCATTCTCACTGCCATCGAGAACGACGAGGGCATCACCATTTTCGGCGACTACGACGTGGATGGCGTCACCTCCACCGCGCTCATGCATCATTTCTTTCACGAGCTCGGCATCCGCTTCGATCACTACCTGCCGGAACGCATGGAGGAAGGTTACGGTGTCAACGAAAACGCGCTCGACGAAATCAAGGCACGCGGCAACAAGCTGGTGATCACCGCCGACTGTGGCATCACCGCCGTCAAACAGGTCGCCTACGCACGGACCATCGGGCTGGACGTCATCGTCACCGACCACCACCAGGTCCCGGAAGAAGGACTGCCCGCCGCGGTGGCGGTGCTCAATCCGTTTCAACCGGATTGTCCTTACCCGTTTAAATTTTTAAGCGGCGTCGGCATCGTGTTCAAACTCGCCGTCGCCATTCGCCGTGCGCTTCGCGATGCCGGGTGGAGCGCCGACCGCCTGCCGAACCTGAAAAAACACCTCGATCTGTTCACGCTGGGCACCATCGCCGACATGGCGCCGCTCACCGGAGAGAACCACGTGCTCACGCACAACGGCCTGGAAGCCCTTCGCACCACGGAAAAACCGGGGCTCGTCGCGCTGAAACACGTTGCCGGGGTCGACGGCAAAGTCGATTCCTTTTCCATCGGATTCGGTCTTGCGCCACGGCTGAACGCGGCGGGACGGCTGGGGCGTGCCGATTCGGGTCTCGACCTTCTGGTCACGCATGACCAGGGGGAGGCGCGGCGCATCGCAGAACAGCTCGACCAGATCAACGAGCAACGCAAGCACACACAACACGGCGTGCAGGAGGAAGCGGAATACCTGATCGAACGCGAGGTCGATCTGGAAAAGGACAAGGTATTGGTGCTGGCGTCCGAAAATTTCCACCAGGGTGTCATCGGCATCGTCGCTTCCAAACTGGCGGACAAGTACTACCGGCCGACGTTCCTGATCGCCATCCGGGACGGCATGGGCAAGGGCTCGGCCCGTAGCATTCCGACGTTCAACCTGTACAAGGCGCTTGCGCAATGCTCGGATCACCTCACGCAATACGGCGGGCACGCGTACGCAGCCGGGCTCAATATCGAGGCCGAACGCATCGACGATTTCCGCCGTGCGATTAATGAGGTTGGAGCGCCCTACCTCACCGACGACCGCATGGTGTCGGAACTCAAGATCGACAGCACGCTGGACCTTCGGGACATTGGCATGGGTGCATACAGGGAAATGCAGAAACTGGGACCTTTCGGCCAGGTGAACACCCTTCCGGTGTTCTGTTCAAGAAGAATCCGCATCCGCGACTTCCGCGAGATCGGCCGCGACCGCACGCACGTACGCTTCCGCGCCACTCAGGGCAAAACAACCGTGAATGTCGTCGGCTTCCGCCTGGCGGAGACGTTCCGCTACCTCGACCCCGACACGTTGATCGACATTGCCTACGAACTGCAGCTGAACACGTGGAACGGGCGCGAGAAAGTTGAATTGAAGCTGCTGGATGTGAGGCCCTCCGACCTGGCAGACTGAACCCTCATTCGACGCGGATGGACTCCCGCGGGTCCTGCCGCATCGCCATCCTGGCCGGGTAGAGTCCCGCCACTGCCGCCACCACACCGAAGAACAACGTCGCCGCCGCCATGAACGCCACCGGATGAAACACCTGGATGGTCCAGCCGAACGACTGCTTGTTGATGACGAATATCAGGATGTAAGACACCACGATTCCCGCGGCCAGCCCCATCAGCGACCCGATCCAGCCCAGCAGTCCCGCCTCGATCAACACCATCTTGCGCAGTTGTTCCGGAAACGCCCCGATGAACCGCAATACCGCCAGTTCCCGGCGACGCTCAATGATGAGCGACACCAGCGTGTTGAACAGGCCGAGGAGCGCCACGCCGATGCCGATGATCTCCAGCGAGTAGGTGATTGCGAAAGTCTTGTCGAAAATGTTGAGCACTTCTTCTTTCAGTTCACCGTAGGAACGCACGATGACCTGGTGCGACGAACCGATGGTGTTGAGGATCGCTTTCCGCACCGTGGGCAGGTGGGCCCTGTCTTCCAGGTACACGACGAAGCTGTTTACGGTCGGGTCGTTGTAATATTTCAAAAACGTACGGCGGTCCACGATGACGTAACCGCGCTCCTGCGAATAATCGTAATAGACCGCGACGATCTCCAGGTTCATCACGCCGTTGGGTGTTTCGATCCTGACCCGGTCACCCACGTCCACCTTGTGCTTGTAGGCAAACGGTTCGGAGACGATGGCGCGGTCGGCCCCGATCATGAAATCGGCAAGTTTCCTTGCAGGTGGGCCGTCCTTGATAACGAGGTTGCCGTGGCGCGACAGTACGGAAAAATCTCCGGACCCCAGAATCGCCGGTTGGTTTTCATACGTGATGTGCAACGCACGGAAGGCGTCCACCGCCTTCACACCGTCGAGTTGTTTGAGTTCGGCCACCGGTTCCAGCGGCAACGTGTACTGGTAGTCGATGTGTTTGCCCCCGGCCGCACGCACGAACAGGTCGGCTTTTAAAGTCTGGTCGATCCACACCGTCACCGTCTGGCGGAAACTGTGCACCATGATCGACATGCTGATGACCATCATGAAGGCGATGGCAAGAGATGACACGGCAATGGCGTTGCGTCCCACGTTCTGTGTGAGGTTGCGGCTGGCGAGCAGACCCTCCCCGCCGAACCAGCGTTTGCACAGGTTGTGCGACAGGTCGCGCAGGACCACCAGCGCGCCGGGCGACAGAAACGACATGCCGAGGATGACGAAGAACACCGCAGCGAACCCCAGCCAGGGGAAGCCTCCGATGGCGGGCAAAGGCACGCACGCCACCGCCCAGGCCAGGCACGCCAGCCCCAGGTAAGTCAGCCTGCGGTTGCCACGGAAAACTTTCAGATCGTAACTGCCGCGGCGCATCACCTGCGTCGGGTGAGTGGTCGCCGCATCGTATGCGGGAAGCAATGCCGAGCACAACGACAAGACCACCCCCAGCAAGAAATAGGGAATGCCCTCGCTCCAGTGAAAATCGAAGTCCGCCACGTTGGCGGACACGTACAGGTTCTGCACGGTGAGGGTGATGGCCTGCAATGAAAACTTCGCCAGAAAATAGCCGATGGCGACGCCGAAAGCCGAACCGATGGCGCCGATCACCCCTGCCTCCAGGATGAAGATGGCGGCGATCCAGTAAGGCGACGCACCCAGCGCGCGCAGGGTGCCGATCTCCGTCCGGCGGCGCACCACCGATAGCGAGATCATGTTGTAAATGAGGTACAGCCCGACCAGCAGGGCGACGAAACTGAGCGCGGTCAGGTTGTACTGGAACGCGCGCAACATTTTCTCCACCTGCCTGCCCCGGTGTTGCGGCCGGTCCACGCGCAGAAAATCAGGGAGCACCTGTTTCATCTCCGCCTGCATGCGGTCGAAATTTTTGTCTTTGAGAAACTGGATATCGATGCGGTCGAGCTGTCCGATTTTGCCGAACACGGACTGTGCCGCGGCGATGTCCATCAACGCCACGTTACCCTTGAACGCTTTGGCGATGCCCTTGTTCTCCAGGACCCCCGTGACGCGCAAGGTGACGGGTTGACCGTTGATGATAAATTCGATGGCATCCCCCGGCTGAAAATTCTGATCGGGAATGAACGTCTCCGGGATGACGATGCCGCGCGGATCGAGGATGAGGGGAAGGAGGCCCTGCAGGGTGTCGTCGGCGGTCTTCAATGAAAAATCGCGGATGCCGCTGTCCTGCAACAGGTCCGTGCCGAGGATTTCCACCACTTCCTCGCTTTTTGTTTCCACCCCATACCCCTCGATCACCGGGTACGCTTTGATGGTATCGCGTAGTGGCAGCAGTTTTTTGAAAACCGCTTCGTCGAAAGGAACACCGTCGGCATGCACTACCGCGTTGGCGCGGCCGAGCACCAGGTCCACGGTTTCAGTGAAGGAGCTCAGCGTCTGCCGGTTGGCGAGCTGGATGCTCAAAAACACTGCGACGCCCAGCGCCACGCCGACGGTGGTGATGAAAAACCGGAACGGGTCGCGCCACAGGGGACGCACGATGAGCGGGCCGAACAGGTTTTTGAAATACACCGCTTCCCTCATGACGTCACCCGCCCGTGTTGCCGTTGACGGTTTGCAGGCGACCGTCCTGAATGCGGAAATGACGGTTGCCGTACTCGGCGGCGGTGGGATTGTGCGTCACCACCACAACCGTGGTTGCAAAATCGTCCGATGCTTTTTTGAGAATGTCGAGAATCTTGTGCCCGTTTTCGGAATCGAGGTTGCCGGTGGGTTCGTCCGCAAGCACGATCGACGGCTGGTGAACCAATGCGCGGGCGATGGCGACCCGCTGCATCTCGCCGCCGGACATCTCCGCCGGAAACGAGTCCTTGCGTGCAAGCAGGCCGACGTAATCGAGGAGCGTTTCGATGGATTGCCGGGTGCGGCCTGGGGCGCCGCTCAGCAAGAGAGGCAGTTCCACGTTCTCCCAAACGGTCAAGGTGGGAAGCAGGTTGAAGAACTGGAACACAAAACCGATCTCTTTCCGCCGCAGTTCCGTGAGCTGGCGGTCGTTCATTTCCGAAACATGATTCCCGTTGATGTGGATGTCGCCTTCGTCCGGCCGGTCGAGTCCGCCCATGAGGTTGAGGAGGGTTGTTTTCCCTCCACCGCTCGGCCCCATGATGGTTACGAAATCGCCCTGGATCAACTGCATGTCGATGCCGGAGAGCGCAGTGACGCGCACCGATCCCGCCTGGTAGAACCGTGAAACGTTTTCAAGAGTGATGATGGGATGGGCTGTGGGCATGACAATACGCTCCAGAACACAAACGAAGCGCCATCATACCAGAGTTTGAACGGGGACCAAGGCACAGATCCCCCCTTGCAGGACAGGGGTTTGAAAAGCGGGGCTGACTTGAAGGCTTAATCGTCGGAGTCGGGGGATTCGACAGGATTGGAGGAGGCAGAGGGAGCCGACTCTGTCGGAGCAGGCTCAGGTGTAGAGGTCTCAACGGTATCGCCTCCGTCTTCCTTTGGAAATTGCAACCGGTCTTTCAGAAACTCCAGGAAATCGCCGAACTGGTGCACGATGTTTGCCTCATCCATTTTTCCGGCGGCGAGTTTGGAGAACACCGCATCCAGCACCGATTCCACCAACGCAGGGAAGTCGCGAACGTTGCTTGGATCGGGCAAGCCGTGTTGCAGAGAAGGATTACCCGCAGGGCCGCCTTGCGGTGCACGGGAGAAACGGGTTCCCTGAACCGACGCGAAGGTGGTTTTCTCCAGCTCCAACGACAATTCCTGAATGACGCCCAGGTTGTCCGCCAGAGTGGTTGCAGAACCGGCGAGATCGATGTCCCGTCCCGCGAAAAAATCCGCGGCCAGCGGATCGACCAAATCCACGAGACGCCGGATGGAAGCCAACTCGTCTTCGTTGAGGTCGCCCTGCACCGTAACCGAATACCGGGACGCGGCGATAGCAGTCAGGGAAAACCGTTCCACGACGGATCCGTCGGCCGTTCGTGTCTGGCTTCGCGAGCCGGAGACCGCGCGATCGGAGCCAAAAGAAATCTGGACCTTATCGCCTTCCTGGGTGGTCAGGTTCAGGTCACCGGACAAAGAGACGCCCGCATTCACCTTCACGCCTTGATGGGCCAAAATCGCTGAATTTTCGGAAATGGGACGAATTTCCATGATAACCGCTACATATTTGATTTAATTTGCAATAACTACATTTCCAATTGAAACCTTTTCCTTTATAATTAACGGCAGGCACTGTGAAATACTTAAGGCTGGGCCGCCTGTTTTTGAACCCCCAGGTGTAGCCGAAAGCAAAATGATTGTGAAACGCCGTGTTATCCGGCATTGCCCCAATCCTAAACGGGTCTTTAACGATGGAAGAATACACACCTTTATTCATTGAAGAATCGCAACGGACCAAGCAGTTCCGCCGTGTGATCGTACGCAAAACCATTCAACTGATGCGCCAGTACCCCAAGGCTTCCGACGAGGAAATCCAGACCATGGCGGAAAATGAAGCGGTGCAGATTTGCGACCTCTGCGTGGAATCTTCGTTCGAAGAAGGGTCGCGTCCGCTCATCGAACAGTACTTCCTCACGGAAAAAGAGGGCCAGCGGCGCAACCACGTGGGCAGATTCTTTCTGCACAAGCTCGAAGACCAGTTGAAGGGACCGCTGTTCAAGGAATGCCTTTTCCCCTTACTCGCCGACTCCGTCAAATCCCTGCTCGGTGAAGAGAAGTACGACATTTACACAGGGCGCATCAAGGCGTTTTTACAGGAAATGGGTCAGCAGGGCATGTCATACAACGAATCGATGGACTCCCAACCCGCGTATGAGATCATGGAAGAGATCATCGGGGAATATTTGAAGGAGATGAAAAGTTTCCCGAAATTCCAGGAACAGTTGAAAAGTCAGATCGACGACGCACTGGGCACGTACCAGTCCAAAAACCCGGAAAAGGTGGTCAACATCGACAAGAACGTGCAGTTGATTTTCGACAAGTTCATGCACTCGCTTGAAATCAACTCCTGATCCTCGTCCAACCGGACACGATGCCTCAACCCACCGGGGGAACCCCTAGCACTTGACCTGGGGCGGTAGAATGTTTTTCAATCGCGGGTGATGCCGGTCTTTCTCCGAAAGCACCGGATTTTTCACCGGCCAGTCGATGCCCACTTCCGGATCGTTCCAGATCAGTCCTCCCTCGTCTTCCGGATGGTAATACTCAGAACACTTGTAAATCACCTCCGCCGTTTTGCTGAGCACACAATAACCGTGTGCGAATCCAGAGGGAAGGAACAACTGACGCTTGTTGTCGGCGGACAGGGTGCGGCCCACCCAGCGACCAAATGAAGGGGAATCCGGACGCACGTCCACCGCCACGTCGTACACCTCGCCCTGCACCACACGAACCAGCTTGGCCTGACCGTGCCGAACCTGGTAATGCATGCCTCTCAGGACGCCCTGGCTCGACTTCGCGTGATTGTCCTGAACGAACTCCACGTCGATGCCGTGACTTTTGAAATGGGAACGGACGTAGGTTTCCAGGAAAAACCCGCGCGGGTCTTCATGCACAACGGGTTCTATAAGAATCACGCCGTCCAGTTCGGTGGGAATGAATTTCATGAATTGTCCTTTCGCCGCCCGCAGGGCGTACGTGGCGGAATTGTACCGTAAAGGAGGAACGCTTTCCACCGCCCTCCGGGCCGCTTTCGAAAGGGCTTGCCGGGATCCACGGTGAACCCTGCTAAAATGGACCCGGGTGAGCGACCCGGCGGTCACGTTGACAGTCCCCGTTCTTCTCCTTATAATCCATCCGTTTTCTTCCAAACCCCGAACTCAGGAGATCCCATTCGTGCGCGTCATTCCGGCAGTTGACATCAAGGGGGGTCGGTGCGTCCGCCTCACCCAGGGCAAGGCGGACCAGGAAACCGTGTATTCCGACGATCCTGCGGACATGGCCGCCCACTGGGACGAACAGGGCGCCCAGTTGATCCACGTGGTCGATCTGGACGGTGCATTCGACGGACGCCCGGTGAACCAGGACCTCATCAAAAACATCATCTACAGCAGCACCGTGGACATCCAGGTCGGGGGCGGCATTCGGAACCTGGAAACCATCGAAGCTTACGTCAACGCGGGTGTGTACCGCGTGATCCTCGGCACCATCGCACAGCAGGAACCGGAGTTCGTCGCCGAAGCCTGCAAACGCTTTCCCGGAAAGATCATGGTCGGCATCGACGCCCGCGACGGAATGGTTGCCGTGAAAGGCTGGGTGGAGGTATCCGACCAGAAGGCCACCGATCTGGCAAAGCAGATGGAACCGATGGGCGTCGCCGGGTTCATCTTCACAGACATCAGCCGCGACGGCATGATGCAGGGTCCGAACCTGGAAAGCATCCGTGCCTTTGCGCAGGCGACGTCGCTTCCCGTCATCGCTTCGGGCGGGGTGAGCCGCGTTGAGGACGCCCTCAACCTCGTGCAACTGAAGGACTGCGGCGTCGATGGCATGATCATCGGCAAGGCGCTTTACGACAAGAGCATCGACTACCGAGACGTGCTTTCGCAGGTGCAGGCGCATGCTGGCTAAACGCATCATTCCCTGCCTGGACGTCAAAGACGGGCGCGTGGTGAAAGGTGTGCAGTTCGTCAACCTGCGCGATGCAGGCGATCCCGTTGAGATCGCCGCCGCTTACGAAAAAGAAGGAGCGGATGAGTTGACGTTTCTGGACATCACCGCCTCGCACGAAAAGCGCGGCATCATTCTGGACGTCGTGCAACGCACTGCGGAAAACGTATTCATGCCGCTCACCGTGGGTGGCGGCGTGCGCACGCTGGACGACATCCGCAACCTGTTGAAAGCGGGCGCGGACAAAGTCGCCATCAACACGGCGGCCGTGCACAATCCGGAGTTCGTCAAGCAGGCGGCGGAGAAATTCGGAAGCCAGTGCATCGTCGTCGCCATCGACGCCAAGCAGGTGAACCGCAACCAGCCGCCAAACCCGCCTGCGGTGGAATGGAAGAACCAGCACCCCACCCTGTTCGTCATGCCGGAAGCGCCCGAACCCGCGTGGGAGGTGTACACGCACGGAGGACGCAACCCGATGGGCATCAATGCCGTTTTGTGGGCGCGGCTGATGGAATCCTATGGAGCCGGCGAGATTCTGTTGACGAGCATGGATCGTGACGGTACGAAAGCGGGATACGACCTGCCGCTCAACCGCACCGTGGCCGAGGCCATCACCATTCCGCTCGTCGCATCCGGAGGGGCAGGAACGCTGGAACACCTTCACGCTGGCATTGTGGAGGGTAAGGCGGACGCGGTTCTGGCCGCTTCCATCTTCCATTTCAAGGAACTGACCATTCCCGAAAGCAAGCGGTACCTCAAACAACGTGGCATCGCCATCCGCATTTGAAGTTTTTTCCCTGTTACGATACGTTTGTTTTTCCCGCCAAATCGTGATTCCGGGTTGATTTTTACCGCTTTCATTTCTATCTTGGTAGGCTCAAAACCGGATGGAGACTTGTCCCATTCGGGCGGATTTTAAAACCACCTTCTCACCCGTGCCCGGCTTCCATGGTTTCTTCTACAGCCGTTCGCAAATTATTTTTTTTCTTCACGCTTTTGACCCTTGTGTGCGTTCCCCCCACTTCATGGGCAGGGGAAGTGCATTTCGGCGACGGCAATGTGCTGAAGGGAACCATCCATTCGTTCAAGGAAGGCAAGCTGACCTTCTCAACCGATTATGCAAAGAAAATCAAGATTCCGGTGGAGGAGATCCAGACCATCACCACCGAGGAAGTCGTTACCGTCGAGCTGAAAACGGGAGGGATTTTAAAGGGCCGGCTGGTGACAAGGGAAGATGGCAGCATGGGGATCGAACTCATTCCCATGGAGGAAGTGGTGTCCCTTCGCTGGGACGAGATCAAATACATCAACAGAACCCCGCGGAGGTGGACGGGCAATGTGTTTGTCGGCGGGTCCCTGCAATCCGGAAACGTGCAGGTGACCAGCATCAGCGCCGGCGCCGAAGCCGAACGGAAATGGGAACGGGACCGTCTGTCCCTCCGCGCCTTCCACAACTACGTCGAACAGGATGGCGAGATCAACAGCAGAAACACCTTCGGCGCGTTCAAGTTCGATCACTTTTTCACGAACCGATTTTACGGGCTGATCAGCACCGAACTTCTGAAAGACGAGTTCAAGAACCTCAACCTGCGCGCCATCATCGGTGGCGGTGTGGGTTACAAATTTTGGGACAACGACACCAAAAACCTGGAGTTCGAACTGGGCGTCACCTATTTTTCTGAAGACTTGAGAGTGGGTGAGGACGAGCGGTTCACGACGGCGCGTATTGCCTCGAACCTCATGTACCTGTTCAATGACAGCCTCAAGTTCACCAACTTCCTGCTGGTGTACCCGAAAATCGCCCAGCCCGCCGAATACCGTTTGCGCAACGAGGCCTCGCTGAACACCAAGTTCACCGAAAGCTGGTCGTTCAAGCTGACCCACATCCTCGATCAGAACTCGAAGCCCTCCCCCGGCATCAAGAAAACCGACCAGACCTTCATCTTTTCCCTTCAATACGAGTTCGGGGGTTGATCAGAACGGCAAGAGGCCCAGGTAGAGCAGGGCTCCAAACACGGCGAAACCCCCACCGATGAGTTGCAGGAAGCCGGAGGTTTCCTCACGAGCTTCCAGGCAGGCTTCCTGCGGATTGTCGGGGTTGTACAAAACTTCCACTTCGCTACCTGCAGGATAGCGGCGGCAGTGTTCTTCGGCACGGTTTCGAAACCCCATTTGCAACTGCCCGCCGATGAGGATCTTGTTGTTCGAGTAGGAACGACCGCCGACGCGGTAACGGTAACGCACGTCGGCGCGGTAGGTGCTGTTGGGAGACTGGTAGCCCCCTCCACTCTTCAGCTTGATGGAGGAACGCTGGACCTTACCCGTTGCCACGGGCCAGAAACGGGCGGCCTCGGCTTTATTCCGGATTCGCCAGGCGTACGCCACGGCGCCCAGTCCGGCCACCGCGAAGATCAGACCCATCCAGTTCACAACCATTATCGATGGACGTCCTTAAAGAAAAAGTGTTGCGGTTCTCAACCTGAAATTGAAAGGTACACGGTAACCGCAAACATGACCCCAAGAAGAGCGAGGAGAGCCTTGAAGATCAACGCCTCTGCAGGGTGGAAAGCAAACCATTCCTGCCAGTTGTGTCGAAGATTATTCCAGCTCCACTTCATAAGGGACCCGGAATCCTCAAATGACGGGGTCCTCCTGCGTCCTGAAAGCGCACCGCCACACACGGCACAGACCCCCGCCCCCTCCTCCACGAAATTTCCGCAATGAATGCATTCCACCGCCATGGATTGCCCCCCCCTGTAATCGGCTTATCTTTTTTTATTTGAAAGGCTGGGCATGAATTCGTCAAGTTCGGATTATCTAATTTTTGAAAAAAATCTGAACCAGGGAAAAATAAGGGCATCGCAGGGTTTCGGTGAGAGAAAACGGGAAGGATTGTGGTTTCCGGTGAGCACCGGTCAGCTCAATGGGGTTCCCTTGATTTCCAGCAGGCGTGATTCGGCAGTCATTGCAGCCTCCACACCCCAGGGCAGGGTCCACATTTCGTTTCCATGGCCCACGGGACAGTTAGCAAGAATGGGAAACGAGGTGTCGCTCAGGGCGTCCAGAAACACGTCGTCCAGCCTGGCCCCTCCGTGGGCCCCGTTACTGCACTGGACCATCTCCCCCACAACCAGGCCCTTGATGTTTTTGAACTTCCCCGCGGTTTTCAATTGCCACAGCATGCCGTCAATCCGGTAGGCGGGTTCGTTGACATCCTCGATGACCAGCAGGTGGCCGTCGGTCTGGATTTCATACGGAGTGCGGAGAGACCGGCACAGGAGAGTGAGGCACCCGCCGGTGAGGCGTCCCCGTGCCTTGCCCGGCCGAAGGACCCGCGCGTGCGGTGCGGCCAGTTTTCCGGCACCGGGAGTGGCGGTGAGCGTTTTGCGGAACTGCGTTTTGGACAGGGTCATCGGCCGGCACCCAAAACTCCCGGACACCATCGGACCATGAAACCCGATCAGCGAGCATTTTTGCAGGAGATACAACAGCAACAGCGTGATGTCGCTGGACCCCACCACCACTTTCGGGTTCGCCTGGATAACCTTTGGCTTGAGCAACGGCAAAATGCGGTTGACCCCGTACCCTCCCCGCGCACAGAATATGCCTTTTATCTCGGGGTTCTCGAACATCGCCATCAGGTCCTGCGCGCGGTCCGCATCATTCCCGGCAAGGAACCCGTTGCGGGCGGCAATGTTTTCACCCAGGACCGGTTGAAATCCCATGCCCCGGATCACGCGCAATCCCTTTTCCAGTTGTTCGGGGTCCACCGGACCCGCCGGAGCAACGATGCCGACGGCATCCCCCTGCTTCAGTTTCTTCGGGCGCGTCAATCGGGATTTGGCCATTCAGGACTCCGGATGAGCGTTACGGGAATTAAAGTACGGTTGCGCCTTAATTAAGGAACCTTTATTTCGAGAACAGGAACATGACCCCTGCCGCTATCGTTTACGCCCCCAACAGACCGGAGACCGATCCCGGCCATGCCCTCAATCCGCTGGAGGGAATACCCATGGTTCAGCATGTGCTTCAACGCCTGAGAAATTCCAGTCGCGTCGACCGCATCGTCCTGTTAGCTGATGAAGACGCGCCCACCGAACGTTTGGCACAGGTGGCGGAAGCTATGGGAGTGGGGTTCACCATGACCGCATCTCCATCCTCACCCCGTTCCTGGATCCAGGCGGCGGAAGAACTGGGTGCGGATCAGGTTGTTCCCGTCGGCGCCAACCTGCCATTGTTCGATGCCGAACTCCTCGATGCCCTCTTAAAAGAGCACCAGAAATCCCGGGCCGATTATACCACCACTTCCGATTACGTTCCTCCCGGCACCACCGCCCCGGTGATCCGGCTGGAGGTGTGTCGCACGTTATCGGAAACAAACAGGTCCATCGCCGACCCCGCGTCTCTAATGGCCGCTTTGGAGGATCCCGCCCACGGACTGCAGGCCGCCACCACCCGTGCCCCCTGGTACCTGCGCAACGTCAACGTTCGACTGGTGGTTGAAACGCCAAAAGACCATGAACTGCTGGGTATGTTGTACGGAAAATACTTGAACGACTCCGGTATCGTGGCGCTGGACGAGGTCATCTATTTCCTCAGCCAGAACCCGGGCATCGCCGGGTACAACCTGACCTGAGTCACAATTTCGCAAAGAGTCATTCAAGTTTTCAAGATGGTCTGCCGTTAAGTTGTATAGGGCATGTTGTTACCCATTCAAGATCTCCCTCCTGCCTTTATTTTCCTCCCCAACCAAAATCGCCGTCAAACCGTGCCCTGCGTGAATTCCGGCCAAAAATACATTTTGTTTATAAAGTAATGTCGGAATATCCCGATAGATTCAGTGAGCACGGATGAAGGTTCGACTGAACCTCATATCCAGAACAGATCCCATTCCATTTATGGGAATGACACCGCAACAAATAACGGGTTGGCACGGAAGCCGGTCCCGGGAAGACAAACGGTCAAGGAGGATTGAACAATGGCAATTCGGATTTTCAACAACATTCCGTCCCTGACGGCACAGCGTCTGCTGGGAGTCAACAACAGCCGGCTGACGCAGTCCATCGAGCGGATCTCCTCGGGCCTGCGCATCAACCGCGGCGCCGACGACCCGGCGGGACTCGCCCTCTCGGAAAAACTGCGCGGTGACATCCGCGCCCTCACCCAGGCACTGCGCAATGCCAACGATGGCGTTTCCATGATCAACGTCGCCGAGGCCGGACTGGGTGAAACCGCGGACATGCTGATCCGCATCAAGGAACTGGCGGCACAGGCGGCCACGGGCACCCTGGGCGACAGCGAGCGCGCCACCCTGCAAATCGAGTTCGACCAGCTCCGCTCCGAGATCAACCGCATCTCAAGCGCCACCAACTTCAACGGGCAAAAACTGCTCGACGGTTCGATGAGTGCGGGCGGCGCCAATCCCATTGTCATTCAGATCGGCATCGACTCCTCATCCGACAGCCGTTTCGATTTGAACGCCGAAGTGGACCTGGACGCCATCAACACCTCGACCCTGGGAATCAGCGCTCTTTCAGGAACGGCTTTGTCCATCACGTCGGTGGCCAATGCTTTGACCACGCTGGAGGCGATCACCACCGCGATCGAAACCGTATCTACGGCGCGCGGCAAGATCGGAGCGGTGCAGAACCGGCTGGTGCGGACCATCAACAACCTGTCCGTCACCATCGAGAACGTGCAGGCCGCCGAGTCTCAGATTCGCGACGCGGACATCGCACAGGAAATCGCCAACCTGACGCGAAACCAGATTTTGGTAGAGGCCTCCACGGCAATGGTCGGTCAGGCAAACCTGATTCCGCAGTCGGTCCTGCAGCTGCTCCAGTAACCGCAGCGAAAGATTCTCCCTATTAAGGGATTAAAATCATCAATGATTCGCTGGAACGATTGGCGAATAAAACCATAACGGAGCCATTCACTCGAAGTTGCACGGATGCAACGGAAAGGCTCCCCTCGGTCAAGGAGGATCGAAATGGCAATTCGAATATTCAACAACATTCCGTCCATGACGGCACAGCGTCTGCTGGGAGTCAATAACAGCCGGCTGGCGCAGTCCATCGAGCGGATCTCCTCGGGCCTGCGCATCAACCGCGGCGCCGACGATCCGGCAGGACTCGCCCTCTCGGAAAAACTGCGCGGTGACATCCGCGCGCTGACCCAGGCACTGCGCAACGCCAACGACGGCGTTTCCATGATCAACGTCGCCGAGGCGGGACTGGGTGAAACCGCGGACATGCTGATCCGCATCAAGGAACTGGCGGCGCAGGCGGCAACAGGCACCCTGGGTGACAGCGAGCGCGCCACCCTGCAGATCGAGTTCGACCAGCTGCGCTCCGAAATCACCCGCATCTCCAGCGCCACCAACTTCAACGGACAGAAGCTTCTCGACGGCTCCATGGCTTCCGGAGCGGCAAGCCCGATCGTTATCCAGATCGGCATCGATTCCACATCGGACAGCCGCTTCAACTTGAATGAGGAAGTCGATCTCACCGCCATGAACACCAGCGTGCTGGGACTGGACGGCCTGAGCATCACCGCCGCAGCGGAGGCCCTGACTGTGCTGGAAGCGATCACCACCGCAATTGAAACTGTATCCACGGCACGCGGCAAAGTCGGCGCAGTGCAGAACCGGCTGGTGCGGACCATCAACAACCTGTCCATCTCCATCGAGAACGTGCAGGCCGCCGAGTCGCAGATCCGCGACGCGGACATCGCGCAGGAAATCGCCAACCTGACGCGAAACCAGATCCTGGTACAGGCATCCACGGCAATGGTCGGCCAGGCCAATCTCATTCCCCAGTCGATCCTGCAGTTGCTCCAGTAATTCCTTAAAATACGGCCCCGCTTTTGCGGGGCCACTTTGTTTCATGCTCCCGCTTTACGGGAGCATTTTTTTTACCCAGAAAATCCCTTCTCCCCTTCCTTGTCTCCCCCTTCCGTCATCATTCCTGCCTGTTGTTGTTCCCTTCCTGAAGATTAAAAATTTTTAATGGATTCCTGTGGGACCCTGTGATAATTTTTTTGAGTGACCCCTGCGGAGGGAAGTTATTGGAAAATAAAATTTAATTTCTTTACGCAAACCATCCCACCTGTTGGTACGTATCCGAGGATTTCATGATAGAGGTTGAAAATCTGGCCAAATCGTACGGTCCCCGGTCAGCCATTCACGGCCTCACATTTCAAGTCAACCAGGGAGAAGTGGTCGGTTTTCTGGGACCCAACGGCGCCGGCAAAACCACCACGATGAATATTCTCTGCTGTATTCTTCCCGCCTCCAGCGGCACGGCGCGGGTGTGCGGTTTTGACATCTTCGAGCAGTCCTACGAAATCCGCAAACGCATCGGTTATCTGCCAGAAACGCCTCCCCTGTACCAGGACATGGTGGTGTCGAAATACCTCGCGTTCGCCGCCGGCCTGCGCGGCGTTGCGAAAAAACAGATCGCCTCCGCGGTGGACCGGGTTCTGGGCCAATGCCATATTCGGGACGTTAAGGACCGCATCATCGGCCGCCTGTCAAAAGGCTACCAGCAACGCATCGGCCTGGCACAGGCGATGATCCACGACCCGGAAATCCTCATCCTCGACGAACCGACCATCGGGCTCGATCCCATTCAGATCATCGAAATCCGCAAGCTCATTCAGGAACTGGGCAAGTCCCACACGATCCTTTTGAGCTCGCACATCCTTCCGGAGGTGACGCAGATCTGCCAGCGCGTCATCATCATCCACGAAGGCCGCATTGCAGCGATGGACACCCTCGATGGCCTGAACGCGTCGCTCCGCCACAGCAACCGGCTGGAGTTGAGGGTGCGGAAGGTCGACAGCGGAATTCCTTCCAAACTGGAAGCTCTGGACAAGGTCTCCGCCGTGCACCCCGACGGAGCCAACCGGTATTTCATCGACAGCGCATCGGACGAACCGGCGCAGGATGACGTGGCGCGGATGGTGCTGGAACAGGGATGGGGGCTTGAAGAATTGAAACCGGTGTCGATGACGCTGGAAGACATTTTCCTGAAACTGACCACGGAAGAAAAACTGGATACAGCATCATGAAGCAATCGCTGTGGATCGCTAAACGGGAACTGAACGCTTTTTTCCAGTCACCCATATTCTATGTGGTGACCACGGTGTTCCTCGCGTTGTACAGCTGGATGTTTTACAGCCTCCTTGCCCTGTTCGGGGCCCAGAGTTTCCAGGCACCGCAATTCCAGCAGATGGGCCAGATCCTCAACGTCAACCAGTTCGTCATCGAGCCGTCGCTGGCCAACATGTCGGTGATTCTGCTTTTCATCATTCCACTCATCACCATGCGCGCTTTTGCCGAGGAAAAAAAGAATAAAACCTTTCCCCTTCTGTTGTCCTCTCCCGTTCACATGCGCGAGATCATCGCGGGCAAATTCCTGGGATGCCTGTGCGTCGTGGCGGTGATGTTGCTGCTGTCCTCCTACTCGGTGATCTTCATTTTGTTTCTGGGCTCACCGGAGATCGGCCCGATCCTATCCGGCTACCTGGGCATCCTTTTGATGGCGGCGTGTTACATATCGCTCGGCATTTTCGCTTCATCGCTGACCGACAACCAGATCATCGCCGCGGTGATCAGCTTCGGTTTCATCCTGTTCATGTGGATCATCGGCTGGGCGGCGCAGTCGGCGGGCCCGGAACTGGGGGAACTGCTCAACTACATTTCGCTGGTCAGCCACATGGAGTCGTTTCTGCAGGGTGTTATCGATTCCAGCGACGTGGCCTATTACCTGTCGTTCATCGCGTTCGGCCTGTTCCTGACGTACCGGGTTGTGGAATCGCGGAGGTGGAGCTGAAATTATGAAACGAACGACGCCATATCTGGTATGGATCGGAATTACTTTCGGGTTCCTCGCACTTCTTCTCTACATCGTGATCCCGCAGTTTCCCGTATGGCCGATGACGTTTTTCATCCTGTCGGCGCTCAATCTCGCCACCTTCGCCATCCTGGACCGAAAAAACATCCGGCGGGCCATGAACACGCGGCAGGCCATGTACGGCATGAACGCGGCGGTGTTGATCCTGGTGTTCACCGGAATCCTCATTTTCCTCAACATCCTCGCACACCGACACAAGGCACGGGTGGACTTGACGGAGACGGGATACTACACGCTGGCCCCGCAAACCGAAAAAGTTTTGTCCGGCCTCAACCGTCCCGTCAAGATCATGGCCTTCTACCAGGTGGACGATCCCGGAAAGAAAGAATTCGTGCAACTCATGGACGGATTCCAACAATTTTCGGATCAAATCGAAATCGAATACATCGACCCCATCCAAAGCCCGACGCTTTCCAACCAATATGGCTTGAAGACCGACCGCACGGTGGTTCTGCAAAGCGGACCGCAACAGGATAAAATCGAAAACGTCACTGAAGAGAGTTTGCTGAACGGCATCCTGAGTGTCACCCGCGACGGGCAGAAAAAAGTTTATTTCATCGGCGGCCACGGCGAGAAAGACATTGAGGACCAGGATAAAGCAGGCTTCTCCAAAGTGCGCGAAGGGCTGGAGAAAAACAATTTCAAGGTGGCGAGTCTGTTCCTGCTTCAAACCGGATCCATTCCGGGGGACGCCGACCTCGTGGTCCTTCCCGGCCCTAAAAAGAAACTTCAGGAAAAAGAATTGCAGGCTCTGGATGCGTACCTCAAACGGGGCGGATCGGTGTTTCTTTTGCTCGATCCCCAATACGATGCGGGCCTCAAGGATTTCCTGGGCCGATGGGGCATTGCATTGAAAGACGATATCGTGGTCGATCCAAATTCGCTGAACCTCGCCATCCCCATCGTAAAACGCTTCGTCAAGCACGCCATCACACAGGACTTCACCATGCCGGTCATCTTTCCCCTGGTGCGGTCCATCTCTCCCATCGAAACCGAGGGATTGACGGTGACGCAACTCGCTTTCGCCTCCGACAACAGCTGGAGCGAGGTGAAATATGAAGGCGGGAACGTGGAATACGATCCCGGTGAAGACCTGAAAGGCAATGTTCCGGTAGCCATGGTGGTGACCCAACCGGTGCTATCCGCCATGGAAAGCGAATCCGATTCCACCCCGCCGGAAAAGGACTCCTCCAGGGAATCCAGACTGGTGGTGGTGGGCGATTCGGATTTTGTCGCCAACACCACGTTCTCCACTTACGGAAACAGCGACTTTTTCCTGAATACGGCATCGTGGCTGATGGAGGAAGAGGAACTCATCTCCATCCGGCCTCATGAAAGAAAGTACAGTCCCCTGACCCTCACCCGTCCGCAACGGAACCTCGTGCTGGTAACGGGAATGGTGGTTCTGCCTATGCTGACCGCGGTGCTGGGGGTTCGCATCTGGTGGAAACGTCGTTCGCTATGAAGTTCCGTGGCACACTCATCTGGGTCGCCGTCTTCGCCGCCCTCGCGGCTTACGTCGGACTGGTCGAACTGCCTTCCGGTAAAAAGGAGCAGGAAGAAAAGGCCCGCAGCGAAAAACTCCTGCTGTTCGAGGAAAGCGACGTCGAAAAACTGACCCTGCAACGCGGTGATGCCGTCACCCGGATCCGGCGCCTGGACCAAAACGCCTGGCAGATTGAAGAACCGGTCCAGGCCAAAGCCAGTCGGAGCGCCATCGACCAACTGCTCTACGAGCTGGAAACCGCACGGCACAGCCGCATCGTCGAGGACAACCCCACCAACCTCGCACCCTTTGGGCTGGACACCCCCCCTCTCGTCGCCACGGTTCTTTTGAAAAGCGGAGAGAAATTATCCCTTCAACTTGGCCACGCCAGCCCCATCGGGCATGCGCACTATGTGAAAGTGGGAGGAACCAGCACGGTGTACCTGTCCGGACTGGATGCCCGCGTCATCGACAAGTCCGCCAACGACCTGCGTGACCGCAGCCTGTTCGAGTTCCAGACCGCAGACGTACAGGGCTACACCCTGCACTACCAGCAGGAAACGCAAACGGTCACGAAAGAAAATGATGTTTGGCGGCTTTCGGGAAAGGTCAACGGGCTCGCGGACTCCGACGAAGTCCTGAATTTCCTGAGTTCCGTGCAGTCGGCGGACGCCGTGGAGTTCATCGACGAGGAGCCGGACGCACTAGACATTTACGGCCTGGAATCGCCACGCATCGTGTTCACCGTGCTGCTGGGGGGGGAAGAAGAACGGACTCTCACCCTGCGCGTGGGCAACGAACATAAAAAAGGCCAGCACTACGCACAGTTGAGTGAAACCGGTAACGTGTTCACCCTCGGCCAGCCCCTGGTCACCACCCTTTCACGCAATGCGGTCACCTTCCTCGATAAAAAACTGCTGACCTTCGAGGAAAAGGAAATCGCCTCCATCACCCTGAAGAACAATGGAGAAACGGTCATCCTGCAACGTCAGGATGGAAAAAAGGACGGAGGGGGAAGCGCATGGGTGTTGATTCAACCGGAAAATGAAGCGGTGAACCCCGCCGCCATCAACAGCCTTCTGTTCGACCTGAAAGACGTGCGGGTGAAGGAGTTTGTCGAGGCCAACCGCCTCGACCTGTTCGGCCTGAAAAATCCGGCGCAGGTCCTGACGGTGCAGGCGGAGGGCGGGCAAACCGTTTCGATCCGCCTCGGCAACTCAAACATGCAAAAGAATCTCTATTTTGCTCAACGAACTTCTGACAACGCCGTGTTCGCTTTGAATGCGGAGGATGTGGGAAAAATTTTCCGCAGCCTGCACGACCTGCGCGACCGCAAACTGTTTTCCATCGATGCCGAAAAGGTCGGGCGCATCGTCCTCGAGTATCCGGACCGGACGTTTGAACTGGTCCGAAACGGTGAGAAGTGGTCCCTCACCCAGCCGGAGAAAACCGAGTCCGTTCCCAATCACATTGGCCGGGGGATTGTGTGGACTCTCAACAACCTCGAATACGAATCCACAAATACGCCTGAGAAGGCAAGTAGTAAAATGGGATGGGAATCCCCTTCTCTCCGGGTCACAGTGGAATCCGCCGAAGAAAAACCGCTGGCCCGTCTGACCATCGGCGCCCCGCTAACCGGGGAAAACAGGCGTTACGCACGGGTGGAGGGGACCCCCGGCTGGTACACCATCAAAAGCCGGTTTCTGGAGGAGATCCCGGGAAACATGGATCGCTTCCGGGGCAAAACACCCTGACCCAACCCCCCTCGAACCAGGGAAGCCTTTTAAACGGTTTCGGCCTGACCCCATGCCCTTACCGGCTGGCTATATCCTTCTTCCCAATCCACCGCACCAACCACTTTATATGGAAAATTGTCTAATTTTGGACCCAATATCTGGTGGTAAAAACTCTCAAAGATACTGTATCCAGAAATTTAATGAGCACTAACCATATGAAATACAATGAGTTATAAAATAGACCCTTACTTTCCAGATAAATCTCTTGACTGCCTACAATATATAGTGGTATCCTCCGGAACCAATACAAGATAAAGGATGTTGTACACGCGGAAACTGGGTTGCATCAAGACAAACCGGAACCACGGTTCGGTATGAAAAAACACAGTTTTAAAGACCAAGACGCGAGTCACCCAATTCCCTGCCCTGATAGGCGGGTTACTTTAAAGGCGTTTTCCAATTATCCAGTGGATTCCGGCTTGCCCGGAATTCGCGAAAAGGCCCTTCCCACTTCCTCAAATGTATTGAGCGCCGGCCGGAATCTCATGAGTATTCATTCGGTTACGAAGCCCTATCCAAACGGCGTCGATTGGAATCGTTTTTTGGGATTCGGGTCCTTCGGGATTCAGAATCCAAAAGTAACCCGCCACCACCTCGCTTTTTCACCCCACCGGCACGTTGGCCCTGATTTGGGTTCCAATTCGGATTTGCGGGTTTTGCCAAGGACAGACAAAACACCTCTGTTATGCTGACTTCGGGTTGCCGTGCCGGTGGGGTTTTCATATTCGCTCCAGGGAGGACACGATGACAGACTTGGCGGCCACATGCCGGGTTCAAGGCGAGCCTTTGCCCGTTTACACCCACCCGGGAGACGCCGGGGCGGATTTGTTCGCGGCGGCGGATGATGTCATTCCCGCGCGCAGCCGGAAGCTGATAGGCACCGGCATTCGCATTGCCCTGCCCGCCGGGCACGCCGGATTGATCTGGCCCCGGAGCGGGCTGGCTGTCAAAAAAGGAATCGACTGCGGCGCCGGGGTCATCGACTCCCAGTACCGCGGCGAGGTTCGGGTCCTCCTGTTCAATCATTCCGACGAGGATGTGGCCGTAAAAAAAGGCGACCGCATCGCTCAACTTCTGGTACAAAAGGTGGAACGGGTGGATTTTGTCCCGGTTGAAGAATTGGATGAGACGGCCCGTGGGGCCAACGGTTTTGGTTCCAGCGGCTGATTTCCGACCCTGATTTTCTGTTTGGTTGGTATGAAGCTCAAGATCAATCAATCTGAAATCGAACTGCAAAAAGGCGACATCACCGAAAGCGAAACCGACGCCATCGTCAATGCCGCCAACTCCAGCCTGACTCTCGGTGCGGGCGTGGCCGGAGCCATCCGGACCAAAGGGGGTCCGCTCATTCACGAGGAGTGCAAACTCATCGGCCATTGCCCGGTGGGAGAGGCGGTCATCACCTCCGGCGGCAACCTGAAGGCCGACTATGTGATCCATGCCGTCGGCCCCCGATACGGCGAGGGGGAGGAAGACGAGAAACTGCGCAACGCCACGTTGAGCAGTTTACGTCTGGCGGATGACCACCTGCTCACCTCGATCTCTTTTCCCGCCATCAGCACCGGTGTGTTCGGCTTTCCCATCGAGGATTGTGCCAGAATAATGCTTTCCGCCGTGGAAGGCTACCTGTCCGGCAAAACCGGTTTGCACCGGGTGCGGTTTGTGCTGTTTGACGCCAAGAGCCTTGAAATCTTTGAAAAACAACTTTCTTCGATGACAGAGGGCTGATTTTTTAGGAAAGTTCATGATTTCCCCGTATAATGGGGCGATTTGATCCTCACACCTTTTCTTTCACTGGGGAGACCGGCCATGAAATCTGGATTCAAAGTCATGACCTTTCACCACACACCCAATCCGGAGGCGGCGCAGTTCATCATGAGCGGCGACGTCATCGCCCGGGGCACACGCACCTTCAGCTCACCCGACAGTGCGCGGGGTGACGCCCTGGCCGAAGCGTTGTTCAACATCTACGGTGTGGAAAACGTGTTCATCAAGGAAAACTTCGTCACCATCACCAAATCCCCTGTGGTGGGGTGGACCACCCTGATGGAACCGGTGCAGAACACGCTGGAAAAGAACATGACCTTCTATGAGACCAGCGACGAGGATCAGAAACCCGAATCCGCCGCCAAAAACATTTTGGAAGAAGTGGAAGTCGAGGATTTTCCGAACCTGCCCGACAAGAAAAAAAAGGAAGTCATCGACGCCTTGCTCGACCACGCGATCCGCCCCGCCCTGGCGAACGATGGCGGTGGCATCACCCTGCTGGACGTCAAAGGCAAGGTGGTCCATGTGCACTACCAGGGCGCATGCGGCAGTTGCCCCAGTTCCACCACCGGCACGCTTCAGTACATCGAGAACTTTCTGCAGAACACGCTGAGCCAGGACCTCAAGGTGGAAGCCGACAACGCCTCCCTCGTCTGATTCAAAACCACTTGCTGGGCAATTCCGGCGGCGAAAACGACTCCAGATACGACATCGCCTGTTCCGGTGTTTGAACCAGTTCAAGCATCTCCATCGTCTCCTTCTTGGCGAAGTTCAACTCCACCATTTTTTGGAAATGATCGAATAAGCCATCGTAAAACCCGCCGGTATTGATGAACACCAGCGGCTTGTGGGTGAGCCCCAACTGCACCATGGAAAAAATTTCCATGGCCTCCTCCAGGGTGCCCACACCCCCCGGCAGCACCACAAACGCATCGGCCCGTTCGTCCATCGTCGCTTTGCGTTCACGCATGTCGCGGGTGACGATCAACTCGTCCGCCTCGTCGTACTTGATTCCTTTTTTCATGAAGAACTTCGGGAGAACACCCACTACCTTGCCGCCTTCCTTGTGAACGCCGCGCGCGACCGCACCCATGAGACCGATGGACGCACCCCCGTAGATCAACTCCACCCCGGCATGTCCCATACGCCGGCCCAGGTCGTCCGCCGCGTCCAGGTAAACCGGATCCACGCGGGTGCTCGATGCGCAGAACACACAAATCGACCGGATCGCGTTCATCGTGGCAAACCGCCTTTCCAGGTACCTGCCCCATGCCGCTCCGTGGGCCATGCACTCGGGCCTTCTGAGTGGGAAAGCAGCCCGCCTTTCGGCAGGCCAACAAAATAAAAATCATTACCCTTGATTATCAAGGATTTAGGTGTCTTGACAGATTTTAGCCTCCTGCCCATATTTAATCGCATAAAGGTAATTACCTGGTTGGAGCCAAGGGGCCCAACCCAAACCCCCTCCAAGGAGGAGTGGACCATGGAATGGATTGAAATCGGTGAGAGCGGAAGGTTTCTGATCGCCGGCGTGGCGATTCTGGCTGCGATCGCGTTCATGTACCTGTTTGGGAAAAACCTCGAATAAACATTGCGGCGCTTTCCAAAGATACGGGCAAAGGGTCATCCCTGAGGGATGGCCCTTTCTGCTTTCGGAACCCGATTCAAATCAAGGTACCCAATCCCTCATCGGGACTGTACAGCTTTTTGTATTCGTCGATGGAAGATCGGTCGGTCATTCCGGAAATGCTGTCACAGATTCTCCGCTCCATCGAATCCTTCGCCCCCTCTTTGTGTGCCGGTTCCGGCAGCAGTTCGGGATAGCGCGAAAACGCCTCAAACAGTTTGGTCAGATACAACTCCGCCTTGAACTCCATGCGCCGCACCTTGCGGTGGTGGTACATGTTTTTGAAAAGGAACCGTTTCAACTCCAGATTCTTCTCGTTGCACTCCTTGCTGAAACCGGCCACCCGTGCCGTACACGACCGCACATCATCCACCGTCTCGATCCCATACTTGCGCACGTTCCTGAGTGTGGTCTTGCGGAAATCGGTCACCAGGTCGTTGATGATGGCGCGAACGATCTGGTATTTCTTCAATTCCAGGTCGAGGTTGGCGTATCGCTGGTCCAACACTTTTTCATTTTCCTTCCACAGCGCCACACTACCAAGTTCGCCGGGGTCCAGCAGGTTGGAAGTGATGCCGTCGTCCAGATCGTGCGCGTTGTAGGCGATGCCGTCCGAGAAATCCGCCACCTGACCCTCCAGCGTCGGGTACTTGAACTGCTTGTTCTTGAGGATCGGGTTGTCCCCGTCGCGGCTGTGTTTGCTGATGCCCTCCTGCACCTCCCACGTCAGGTTCAGCCCTTCAAAGTCCGGATAGCGCTTTTCCAGGACAGTGACGATGCGCAGGCTCTGCCGGTTGTGTTCGAAGCCGCCATGGTCCTTCATCAACTGGTTGAGCACGCGCTGACCCGTATGGCCGAACGGAGGGTGCCCCAGGTCGTGGGCCAGCGCGATGGCCTCGGCCAAGTCCTCGTTCAGGCGAAGCGACTTGCAGATGGAGCGCGTAATCTGTGCCACTTCCAAAGAGTGGGTGAGCCGTGTGCGGTAGTAGTCGCCTTCATGATAGACGAACACCTGCGTCTTATACTCGAGCTTGCGGAACGCAGAGGAATGGATCACCCGGTCGCGGTCGCGCTGAAAGCGCGTGCGGTAAGCGTGTTCCTTCTCCCGGATGCGGCGGCCCAGGCTGGCACCGCTTTTCACCGCATAGGGAGCGAGATACTGTTCTTCCAGTTTTTCAATGTCCTGTCGCTTGAGCACGGTGGCCTTCCAAAAAATAAAACGGCGGCCTCTCTTCCGTCTTTGCAACGAAACCGGCCGCGTTGGCATTGTAACGGATTCATTCGCTTTTGCAATTCACACCCCCCACACACCACAAGAAGAATTACCACCCGGAATTCCGCTGGCAGGTCAAAGACACCCCCGAATCCAATGACAGCCAATTTAATAAGTCTTCCCACCGTTTCCAGCAGTAAAACCAGGCTCCCACCTCCCCCCAAAAATGCGCATTATCCCCGTCCAGCCAGCCGGCCCGGGAACCAGGGCAAAACCGGGCAAATCCCCCAAAACCGCCCACCCTCCTGTAATGTATTATTTTTCTTGACGTTATTCTTTTATTGGCTATAATAATTTCATGCATTGTCCAGATTGTGGGTACACATACTTCACCAAATCGAAGCGCTGTCCCAGTTGCGGAACCAATGTGCGGCAGACCAAGACGCATCTGGAACTGGCCCAGGAGAAAATGTTCGCCATTTTCGAGGGCGAGGGGTACGCCCCGGCCGAAGTCGGTTCCGCTGACACATATGACGACTACGGCGCTGCCGATCTGGGTGAAGACGAATCCATGTACACCGAGGGTGAAGAGGCCATGGCCGTCTCTGCCGACGGTGTGTTCACGGATATCGGTCCGGACGATTTTGAACTGGATTTGGCCGAAGCCATTGAAGCCGGTTATGCAGGAGAAGGCACCGGCTTCGGAGAAGTCGCCGCTGCCGGCATGGCAGGTGCGGGTATGGCCGGAGCGGCCGACTACGCCACCGACTCCATCGAGCCCGGGGCATACGAACCCCCTCCCATGGAAGACTTCGACACGGCAACCGAACCAGATGTGAACTTCGACCTCGATGATCCGGAAGGATTCGACGATTCGGAAATCGAGGGCGTGGGCTTTGGACTGGATGAAGAGAACGATGCCGGGGTCGATTTGGACACGGACGATCTCGATCTCGGTGAAACAGCCGATCTGGATTTGGGTGACGACGATTCGGACACCGATACAGAATTGGACCTGGACCTGGGCGACGATTTGGAGGCAGACACCGGGTTGGATCTCGACTTGGGGGACGACTCGGATACGGACACTGACCTGGACCTGGATCTCGACTTGGGGGCCGACTCGGATACGGACACTGACCTGGACCTGGATCTCGACTTGGGGGCCGACTCGGATACGGACACCGACCTGGACCTGGATCTCGGCGGGGACGAGCCGGATGTCCAGCTGGATCTGGGTGACGACGAACCGGATGTTCAACTGGATCTGGGAGAGGACACGGACTCGGACACCGGGCTGGACCTCGACCTCGGCGATGAACCCCAGGTTGAAGGCCTGGATGACGATGGCGATACCGCCACGTTCGATGAAGACGACAGCGGCATCGGGCTGGACCTCGATTTGGATGATGTTTCCTCTGAACCGATGGTCGATCTGGACGATGATTCCGAATCCACCCCCCCTTCGGATTCCGATCTGGGCTTGGACGATCTCGACCTCGATGGCTTGGAGCTCGATCTGGATACTGACCCCGACGACGACAAGTAACCCTTTCTCTGCTTCATTCCCTTCACAGCATCCCTTCAAGTTAAGCTTCAACTAGCTGGAATGGTTCCCCAAACGACCAACCTCCTCTTTTCTTTCCGTTTGTCCGCATTGCCCTAAAAAAATTGGATTTTCAGCCCGTTTTCCATTATAAATTGTGATACAAATTCAATTTGTGGGAAGCACCCGCTCTACCCGGGAGCCGGGTGGAGACTGGCAGGCTGTTTTCCAGACCCATACCGCGTTTTCCCTCTTTGCCATATCCTTTGATATCCTCCATGAAGCCAGCCGGTTTCCGCCGGCGTTACATCGCATTACTGCTGGATATCACCGTTTTGGAAATTCTAGGTTTATTGCTGAGCCGGACCTTTCTCAATCAGGCTGGAATGGATATGGGGTCGATGCTCATAAAAGTGGCAATGGGCCGGGTCCACGAGGGGAACACGTTACCGCTGCTGGTCGTCGGTGGTTTCCTGCAAATGATTTTGGTTTGTGCCTACTTCGTGGTGTTTACCGGCGTTTCCGGTCAAACCCCCGGAAAAAAGTTGATGAAGATACAGGTCCGGATGGAAAACGGGCAGCCCGCAAGCCTGCGGGCGGCGGCAATCCGTTCCATTCCCGGCTACCTGCTGTCCACCGTCACTTTGGGGCTTGGATTTCTGCTGGCCCTGACGGACCCGCGTCAACAGGCTCTGCATGACAAGATTGCGGAAACGCGGGTCTTTATTGTTTGATGAAACCCTAACTGCAACGGATATCGATAACAGGAAAAGAGGATTATGAATAAGACGTATTTGCTCGCACCCGGACCGACCCCAGTTCCGGAAAAAGTGAATCTGGAAATGGCGGCACCGATGATCCATCATCGCACTCCGCAGTTCAGCAAAATCTTCGGGGAAGCGGCGGAAGATGCCAAGTACCTGTTTCAAACCAAACAGGATGTCATGATCCTGGCCTCCACCGGCACCGGTGGCATGGAAGCGTGTATCACCAACCTGTTCTCCCCGGGGGACAAGGTGCTGGTGGTCAATGGCGGTAAATTCGGCGAACGCTGGGGCAAGATTTCCCAGACCTACGGGCTGGAGCCCATCTGGATCAACGTGGAATGGGGCCAGGCCGTGAAAGTGGCGGACGTGAAAGCGGAGCTGGATAAGAATCCGGATATCCGCGGCGTGCTGGTGCAGGCCAGTGAAACCTCGACCACCGTCTCCCATCCGATCGAGGAAATTTCCAAACTCACGCGCCAGCGCGACGACCTTTTGCTGGTGGTGGACGGCATCACCGCCGTCGGCGTGTATCCCCTGCCGATGGACGACTGGGGCATCGACGCGGTGATCACGGGTTCGCAGAAGGCCCTCCAGTTGCCGCCCGGCCTCGCACTGGTTTCCCTCAGTGAAAAAGCCTGGAAGCAGGCGGAGAAAGCCAAGTGCCCGCATTTCTACTTCGATCTGGCCAAAGAACGCAAGAACCTTGCCGACAAGACCACTGCCTACACTCCTGCAGTGTCGCTGGTCATTGGCCTCCGCGAAGTGCTGAAAAACATTAAGGAGGAAGGCCTGGAGAACGTGCACAAACGGCACAACCGCCTGGCCCGCGCCACCCGCGCCGCAGTGAGCGCGCTCGGCATGCAGCCGGTCGCACCGGACTCCCCGGCGGACAGCGCCACCGGCATGTTCGTTCCGGAGGGAGTGGACGGCGGCAAGCTGGTGAAAAGCCTGCGCGATGAGTTTGGCGTCACCCTCGCCGGGGGTCAGGACAAATGGAAAGGCAAGGTCGTCCGCATCGCCCACTTGGGTTACGTCGACACTTTCGACACTGTCGTGGCGATTTCCGCCCTCGAGATGGCGCTCAAAAAATTCGGCGCCAACGTGCAGATGGGCAAAGGCGTGGCCGCCGCACAGGAAATCCTGCTGGAAGCCTACTGTAAATAACCAATCGAGTGCCGGGCCGCGCTGCGGCCCGGTACCGGCTCTTGATCTGAATCCTTCTCTGGAAACACCGGTTTTCCTCGGAGTTTGAATTATGAAAATTCTTGTCAGTGACAACCTCTCTTCACTGGGGGTTGATATTCTAAAAAAAGAAGACGGCTTTGAAGTGGATGTCAATACGGGACTGTCCAAGGAAGAGCTGATCAAAATCATCCCGAACTACGACGGCCTGGTGGTGCGGAGCGCCACCAAGGTGACCGCGGACGTTATTGAAGCCGCAAGCAACCTGCGGGTCATCGGCCGCGCCGGGGTCGGCGTCGACAACATCGACCTGGACGCCGCAGGCAAAAAAGGCATCATCGTCATGAACGCGCCGGACGGCAACATGATCACCACCGCCGAGCACGCCATGGCTCTGATGATGAGCATGTCCCGCAATATTCCGCAGGCGGCCAATTCGCTCAAGCAGGAAAAGAAATGGTCGCCCAAAACGTTCATGGGCGTCGAGCTGTATGGCAAAACGCTGGGCATCGTCGGTATGGGCCGCATCGGCTCCGTGGTGGCGGAACGCGCCAAGGGCTTTGCCATGAAGGTCATCGCCTACGATCCGTTCGTAAACAAGGAACATGCGGAGAAAATCGGAGTCGAGCTGGTGGAGCTCAAGGAGCTTCTGCAACGCGCGGACTTCCTCAGCCTGCACACCCCGAAGATCGACGGCAAGTACCTGCTGGGCAAGGAAGAGTTCGACATCGTCAAACCGGGCCTCCGCATCATCAACTGCGCGCGCGGCGGGTTGATCGACGAGGCCGCGCTGGTGCAGGCCATCAAGGACGGCAAGGTGGCGCAGGCGGCGCTTGATGTGTACTCCCAGGAACCCCTGCCGGCGGACAGCCCCCTTTTGGAGGTGAACGAAATCATCTGCACGCCGCACCTGGGGGCTTCGACCGAAGAGGCGCAGGACAAGGTCGCCATCGCCATCTGCGACCAGATCATCGACTACCTGAAATACGGAAGCATCCGCAATGCGGTCAATATGCCTTCCATCGATGAAGAGACTCTCCGCAAGATCAAACCGTTTCTGGAACTGGGCGAGGACCTGGGCAAGATCGCGTCGCAGCTGGCTGCAGGCCCCGTCACGCAGGTCAAGGTCCAGTACAACGGCGAGGTCGCGGAAACGGACGTCAAACCGATCACCATCTCGGTGCTGAAAGGCCTGCTGGAACGTGCGATCGACGGCATCAACATGGTCAACGCCCCTTTCCTGGCGAAAGAGCGGAACATCGAAGTGCAGGAAATGAAAACCAACGAGATCAAGGACTACACCAGCACGATCCAGGTGCACGTCACCACCAAGGAAGGCACACGCGAAATCACGGGAAGTATTTTCGGCAAGGGCGATCCGCGCATCGTCAAGATCGACGATTACTATTTCGAGGCGGTGATTTCCAAGCACATGTTGATCCTGAGCAACAAAGACGTTCCAGGGGTCATCGGCAATCTGGGCAACGCGCTCGGCAAGCACAACATCAACATCGCCGGGTTCCACCTCGGCCGCATCGGCGAGGGCAGCAATGCGGTCTCCGTGATCAACATTGACAGTCCGCCGACCAGCGAGGCCCTGCGTGAATTGCGGGAAACCTCCAACGTGCTGGAAGTGTATTCAGTGATCATCTAGCAAACCCTTCCGCAAAAACAAAAACCCGAATCCGGCTTTCCGGATTCGGGTTTTTTTTATTCCTGAATCGTGGGGCGACTTATTCCTTTTTTTCTCCGTCGGTATTGTCCTCACCGGAAGGCGCTGCCTCTTTCTTCTCCGGTGGTTCGTATTTCTGTCCGTACACGTTGGCGATCACCTTCAGGATTTCTTCCTCGCCCAGAATGTTGTACACCGCGTTGGCGGACTTGAAATGCGGGCTGGTGAACAGGCTGAGCACTTTCTTGCTGGAGTAGCCCAGCATCATGAACTCGTGCGCATAGTTTTCCGCCACCAGGCGCAGAGTTTTGTCGTCCGCGTCTTCGTCGCCGGTGGGAGGACCGTCGTCCGGGTTGACGTCGTCCTTGATCTCGTACACATAAATCAAATGCCAGCCGAACTCGGTTTTGACGGGGCCGACAATGTCGCCTTCTTCCGCGCTGAACGCGGCCACCTCGAAGGGGCGGACCATGGCGCCCTTGCCAAACCAGCCCAGGTCGCCGCCACGTTTTTTGGACGGGCACTGGCTGTGCTGCTCCGCAAGCTTGACAAATTCCTCACCCTCGTCGATTCGTTTTTTCAGATCCTCGGCCTCTTCCTTTGTGGCCACCAGGATATGCCGCGCCTGAACCTTTTTGACCTTCTTTTCCTTGGCACTCATATCGTATCACCCTTGGATGTGGTTTATGCAGTCACAGCGCCGGCCCTTGGGCCCTGCGCAGGGTTTCCCGTCCAGTTAGGTGAAAAACGGGGAAACTCCCTTCATTATCTCAATTCACCTTGAGAGCACAACATTTTTTGTATTTCTTGCCGGACCCGCACGGGCACAGGTCGTTCCGCTGGGGCTTGTGACTCTGAAGGTTCACGTCCGGCGTCGTTTTCAACAGTTCCTCACCGATCTTTTTCGCTTCCTTGTAGCGTTCCTTCAGGATTTCGTGGAGATTGGGAATGAACTGATGAAACCCCAGCAACAGAGCGGCATTCTTGGGGTCCAGCTTTCCGTCTTCTTCCTCACGCAGGGTCTCATTGAAATAATACGTGTAATTGAAGAGCGGAGGCACCTTGTCCTGCTGGCCCTCCTCGAACTTGAAAAACGTCAAACGGACGCTTTTGTTATCGTTCCTCGGATCGAGTTCATACGAGTCTTCGGCGAAATGTTTCTGATCCTTGTATGAAAAATCCAGAAGTTTGCTGGATCGCGGAAACAGCTCCATGTAATTGACATACTGCCCGGGTTCGAACACCAGATAGGACATGGGGTTCTTTTCCCCGTACGCCTTTGCTTCCATGTAACGCTGTTTGAAATGAAGGATCATCTCATCCGTCAGCTCTCCTTTGAATTCCTCCAGAATTTTTTTCTGTTTTTCCGTGAGAGCGGGATGATTGGGCAACAGCGCCGTGGTTTTATTGAAATGCACGATGAAGGAAAACCGGTTGGCGTCGTTTTCCTTGTCGTTCAGACCCACGGTAACGTGGTTGCAATCGCAGAACGGGTTGGTGCAGTAGTAGTCTTCCAGAACGTACAGGTTCCGGAAGTCCTCCGCTTCAAACCGGAAAGTGAGAACCGCATTCGTGCTTTCCTGATAATTGATGACGTTGTACGCTTCGATGGTACGCCTCCTGTCACTTCTTATCGTTATCGGTAATATTTCGTACGGCGCGAACGGAATCCTTGCAGGGATCGTCCCGATTGTTGACGTTGGCGTGGCCGTACCGGTAATAGAAAATCACCGCACCGTTGTGCGGCTTGAGCGTGGAAGTCCACGTGGAGTAGGCACCCCCCGGAGAAAACGCGGGATCGATGAACAATTCAAACCGATCCCGGTCGCGAATGGAGGTGTCTTCGGTGAAAATACTTTCCGCTTCCTGATGGGTCGGCATGCGCCAGTCGCGAAAGCCTGCAAACTTGCCGTCGTTGAGTTTCCGGATGTAGGTTTCCGCCTGAAACCAGTCGTGAAACTGGCTTTCGTCCTGAAAGGCATCGGTTTGTTTCCACATCAGATTCGTTTCGGTATCGGTGACGGTGCCGTCACCGTTGTCCTTAAAGCGCTTGCCCATTTTTATACTGCTTCTCCTTGCCCAAAACAGGGTTCACAATTTCACTCGCCGTCACAGTTCGGATTTGGGGATGTCCCTGCAATAACGCGTAGCGCCGCGGGAAGTGCGGTACACATCGTCAAACGTGATGCCGCCCTTGCGGAAATTGAATCGCACGGCCTGGGTTTTAGTCCGTGTTTCCTTGGTCCAGCACAAAAAACCGAAGCCCGAGGGAAACAATTTTACCAGAAACGCTTTTTGCCCCATGTGGTCCGTGTTTTCCTGCGACTTGTCGAACAGGCTGCGGACCTCGTCGGTAGTCGGCATGCGCCAGTCTTTGTACCCCCCGTGAGCCTTCCTGTTCAACTCCTGGGCGTAATCCCTTGCCTGCACCCAGCTCAACCACTTGTCCGTCAACTGCCAACTGTCCTGGCGGCACCAGATCAACCTGCGTTTCATGTCAATGATGGTATCCTCGTCGTTTTCGACGAATCGAGAATTGTCCTGCGTGTTCTGGGGGACGGCGGATGCTTCGCTCATGCTTTACTGGTCTTCCTCTATCAGGTCACAGACCGGGCGGACACCGTGACTGCGCAATCCTTTTTTATGGAACTTGTAGTCCCCGCTGAAATAATTGAAACGGATGGCCACCGAAGGATCCGTTTTGTGCAGGGTCTTGGTCCAAGTGGTCTGGCCCGCCCCGGGAGAAAAAACGGATGGAATGTAGATGATATCGCCGTAGGTGTCCGTGACCGGGTTATTCGGCCTGTGTATGCTTTGGGCTTCCTTTCGTGTGGGCAGGCGCCAGTGGGTATGGCCGGCAAACTCATCCTTGTTCAATTCCAGAACGAAGGTCTTGGCCTCGTCCCAGCTGACCCATTTGTCCAGGTCCAGATACGAGTCGTCCTTTTTCCAGATGACTTTCATTTCCAGATCGGTGACGGTGCCGTTGCCGTTGTCCACAAAACGGTCCTCGTCCGACATCTGATTGGGATCCCCAACCAGACGCACCAGCCGGACCGCACTGGGAAACCCGATGTTTTCCTTTGCCAGCCAGTACTCATAATCGGCCCGGAAGTCGTAGCCCATTGCCGCTTTGGCCCCGCGCGTTTCCGCTGTCCAGGTGGTGTAACCACAGCCTGAGGTGAAGACCGGGTCGATGTGCACTTCGCACCCTTCCATATCCGTGTTGCTGAGCTCCGGGTCAAACAACTCTTTCGCTTCGTGGCCGTTGGGAATGCGCCAGTCATTGTAGCCTGCGAATTTCTGTTCGTTTTTTTCTTTCAGGAATTCCTGGCTCTGCCACCAGGAAATGAGGTGTCCTTTTTCAACCCAGGAATCGTCCTTGATCCACATGCGGTTTTTGCGGGTGTCGGTGACAGTGCCGTCGCCGTTGTCCACGAATCTCAATTTGGTTTTGGTTTCGGCCATCGGCTAGCTCCCGGTTAACGCCTCGGGTTGTTGGGCCGGGCACGACGGCTGTCGCCCCGATTGATCGGTTCCTTGCGAACCAGCCGCACCGCACCGAACGCATATTCATCCACTTGGAAAATCTTGCCTTCCGTGTAATCAAAGCGCGGGCGGCGCGTGGACGTGTCCGACGTGGTCCAGTGGAGTTTGAAAGACCCCTCCGGAAACACGGGATCGATGTGGATGGTGGCTCCCCCTTTGGCGGTATTGGAGAGTTCGGGGTCGTACAGAGTGGCCACCTCGTCCATGGTGGGAAGGCGCCAGTCGGTGAACCCTCCGATCTTGCGGATGTTCTTGAGGTCCGCGTACTCCCGGCTTTCATGCCAGTTGTAATACTTGCCACGGTCCTGCCAGGAATCTTTTTTCATCCAATAGAGGCCCGTCACCGTATCCTGCACCACATGCGGCCCTATGGACACAAACCGTTTGGGGCCCTCGTCCTCAGAAACCTCGAGCTGTTCCTCGCCGTCTTCACGGAGAGCGGGCTTCAATTCCTCTTCGTCTTCCGCTTTTTTGCTCGCTTCCTCTTCTGCCATGTCGTCTCCTGTATGAATCAATCGGTGTACCCGATGACCACGTCGCCTTTATCCACATCCACTATCACCGGAACGATGTACTGCCCTTCCGAATACTCAAGCATCTTTTCCAGGCCGTGCGGATTGTTGTCCACATTGACATAAATGAACGGCTTGCATTGTTTCTTGAAATCCGTCCGGGCCTTCTGGGTATAAGGACAATCGTCCTTGCCGAAAATCATGTAATGACTGCTCATCAAAGCACCTGAATCAGGATGGCCGGTCGCTCCCCAACCTCAGCCATCGAATTTCTTGGTATCCTTTCGCCAGGTGGGCTCCCACTCCTCCTTGACTTCATCGCGAACCGCACGCACGTGGCAATATTCATTGTCCTTGCGTTCCCATTTTTCATTTCCGGTCACGTAGCTGAAGTTCATGGCGTACTGCTGGTAATCCGGTTTTTCCTCGTAGGTCCATGTGTTGTGGCCACCCCCTTGTGCAAACAGAGGGTCAATATGGATTTCCGCACCGTCTTTGTCGGAATTGGAAACGGTGAAGGAAAACATTCGCTTGGCCTCCTCAAAACTGCAGAGACGCCAGTCATCGAAGCCGGCGAATTTTTTCTCGTTCAATTCTTCAATGTAGTCGTTGGCTTCAAACCAGTTGATCCCGTAACCGTATTCCGCGAAAGAATCGCTTTTCTTCCACATGAGATTGTTGTGGGCATCACTGACGGTCTCGTCTCCGTTGTCCACAAACTGGGGACCGAGCGGAATTTCCTCGTCATCTTCCTCGCTCTCAATTTCATCCCAGTCTTCTTCGCCAATCCAATCGACGTCGAAGTCTTCGTCCTGGAGATCCTCAAGGAAATCGTCGGAAAGGTTTTCAGTGTCTTCGTCTTCCTCGATTTGTTTTTTCATATCTTCGTCAGACACAGCTCATTTCCTCCCAGCGGGCTTGGCAGAACCCCGGTTCAATATCTAATCTTTTCATTCATCACGGACCAGGCGTACCGAGGTCCCTGTGGTGGACACCTGCTGGTCCACACACACCTCCTTACAGGAGGGGAAATAACATTTCCATGCATAGGTATCGTAACGCGTGTCCGAGGTCCAGAAGCTCCATTCTCCTCCCGCCTGGTAATTGGACACATTTCTTTTTTTCTTGGAGGGCAAATTCATGAAGAGCTCCCAATAGGCATCCGTTTGCTTGAGCAGATTGCGCAACTCGCTTTTGGTCGGGATCCGCCAATCGTTGTAGCCCAGGTAATTCTGCTCGTTGCAGGCATCCCGGTAGGCAACCGCTTCGTCCCAGTTGAGCCATTTGCCCAGTTCCTGGCGGGAGTCTTTCTTCGCCCAGACCAAGTCTTCATCCAATTGAGAAATCGTGTTGTCGTTGTTTTCCTTAAACTGTTCCTTCCAATCCGACATAATCGAGCCAACTTTCAAAAGCCACCCCCTTTGAATTCAAAGTCTCCAGGCCCATTTTCCGGGGCGAGGGGTTGCTAGACGTTTAATTTCAGAAATTTAAATCGAATATACGCTTAAAATATCACTGTAACCGCTATTTTTCAATATCAATCGCCCCAGCATAAATCCAGTATATATAAAGGTTTTCGGCCTTTTTGGACTTCAGCGTTGCTCGGAAGTGTAGAGTCCTTTTCGGGGTGGGATTTTCCCCAGTTTCTTTTTGAACTCCGGGTCCATGGTCCCACGAACCAGTCGGACACTGGTATGAAGGATGTCGTCCACGTCGGTATGCCCCCCGGTGCCACTGGCAAAGGAGAACACATAGGCGTTGATGCTTCCCATCGTATTTGAGGTCCAGGTATTGAAGCCGCATCCTTCGGTGAATACCGGGTCGATGTAGATCTGCATCTCATACCGGTCCAGAATGGAGGCCTCCTTTTCCCTCAAATACAGACTGTGAGCTTCGTCCTTGCTCGGCAGGCGCCAGTCGGAATGGCCCGCGAAAGCCTCTTCGTTTCTCCTTTTGAGGTATTTTTTGGCTTTGGCGTAGGTGATATTGTCTTTGAATTCCAGATAGGAATCCTTTTGCATCCACATCAATCTGGAATGCGTGTCGGTGACGGTACCATCGCCATTGTCCACGAAACGTCCTTCAACCATGCATCACACTCCTGACAAAGGGGGATTGATCACAAGGGGGTGACTCCCGGCCTGGTGCGGGAAGGAGAAAACAGAAAAAGCCGGAAGGTCGAAACCTTCCGGCTTTTCCAGACAACTGTATAGCTTAACGATATGCTTCGGATTTGTGACCGGTAACACCCGTGATACCGCGTTCCGTACCCTGCGGCATACCCAGACCCGGCTCGATGTAAGTCATCGGGCGGACATGGTCCAGATGGTAGTCAGTCTGATAGGTTTTACCGGCGCCGGCATCGATTTTCCAGTCATGCCGATCAAAGCGCTGGCGCTGACAGTTCACCATAACAGAGCCCGGGCCCTTGTTGGTGAAAGTGCTGCGCGATGCGATGGCGTTGGTTTCATATCCGCCCGGCGCGATTTCTACCGTAAATACTTTTTCCCATGCATAAGCGTGGGGACCAATGTCGAACTCGAGAGTGGTCTCTTGCGTTTCGCTGGTATTGTAAACAATCCAGGAAGCGTTTTCACAAACAGAGCTCTCGCCTTTTTGCAGAACGGTTTCGTTGGCACTCGCCATGGTGGAGACGGCAACGAAAGCCAGAACCGTAGCCGCGATGGCAACCATTTTTCTTACCATTTGCTCCCCCTTTCAATGAAGGTGATGTGGATAAAACTATTAAACTGACAAAGCCGTTTCGACTTGAAAATTCGGTTTCACATCAGCCCTTACGGGCGTCCCTCTGGTAGAGGGAGATTCTTCCTAAAGCCTTGTCTTGCGCAGACTAAGGCTACTTCAGGATGTGGCAAAAATATCAGAACCCTCAAACTAAGTCAAGCTTTTATCTTCTACGCCGTCAGAACCCAAGAAATCCCTTTAAATTCGATAATTTAACGAACTCCCGACTGCGCCCCGGGTCACCCGGTTCACACCCGGAACCGGAGGGTGGTCAGGTTCACCAGATGCACCGAATTCATGAGGGCCCGCTCCCCTTCCTCACTGATGTCGTTGACAACCAGCTGCAGACTCCGCAGGTTGATGAGCGTGGTCGAATTGGCCAGCGCCCGGGCTCCTTCGTCACCGATGCGGTTGGACTTCAAATTGATGCTTCTGAGATTCGAGAATATAGGCGACTCCGCGATGGCTTTCACCCCTTCGTCACCGATATCGTTCTGCGACAGGTCCATGGCCCGCACCCCCGACAACTCTTCGCATTTGGCGAGCTCCTTCGCTCCCACTTCACGGATGAATTTCGCTTTCAGGTTCAGTATCTGCCCGTCCTTGCTCAACCCATCCTTGATCAACCGTCGAATGTCTGCCATTGATTCCTTTTCTCTCCATTCACTTTTAAAGTCAGGCGCAATAACGAGGGCCCGGTCCCGTCACCCCCGGCCTTCGATGGTCTTGGCCTCGAACCCGTATTCATCATAGGTCTTCCATCCCTCGGCCAGCATCTTCTTGGCGTAGGTGATCATCATCTTGGCCTGGGCATGATTGGGATCGATATCCATCGATTTTTTCAAAAGCTTGAGGGCTTTTTCCACGTCCTGAATTTCCTCACCGTACAGATCGATCTGCCGGCTTTTGTCGATCAGGTCGGACGCCCACTTGTAATACAGATTGGCCAGCTGGGAGGGGGCTTCTTTCGCAATGTAATCCACCAGGTCTTCATCCGCTTTCAAATGCGGCAGAAACTCCATGGCCTTTTCAAAATTGTAGATGGGGTCCTTATAGTCGTCGTCGTTCACCTGGGTGATGGAGTCGCCGGCCTTGTGCGCCGAGTGCAGGCCGATGGAGCTTTTCACCACCACCGACTGGATTCCGGACAACAACATCTGAAACTGCATGTTGGCCAGGCCGAAATGGATGATCGAGTGAAAGTCATTTTCCTTGTCCAGTTCCAGCGCCAGTTCGTATTCCTCGCGCGCCTCCTTGTGCTGACCCAGTTCCTCCAGAGCTTCAGCCAGATTGTAGTGGTGGATGCAGTTGTCGGGCTCTTCCTCAATCTGGGCACGAAACTCCTCGATCTGCGATTCCAGATCGAACTCTGCTTCTTCACCGCCCTCTTTCTGAGCGCGTTCGTAAGGGTCATCTTCCCGCACCCGGAAGTTACTGCTCAGGTCATCCTCCCCCTCCGGCACATCCCCGCCCTGGGCGCCCTCTTCTTCCAATTCGTCCGGATTCTTTTCTTCTTCGGAATTCATACCCCGTTATCCTTCCAAAATAAACCCAGATTTATTTTAGCAGACTCGTACCCGCCTAAATTCGATTCCGCCAAAAAAAGGCCTTGAGGGAATCACTTCAAGCTGACTTTTTCGTTTTCCTTGAGGTCGCGGACTGCGCGGATGACGGTGAGGGATTTCTGGATGCCGCCCTTCATGCTGGGGTAGGCTTTGCCGCGGATGAAATTGAACCCCCACGCCATTTCCTCGCTCACCTCTTCCACAGACCAGTAACAGCAGTTGCTGTTGCCGAAAATGGGGTCGATGTGCACTTCGTTTTTCGTCCAGTAATAATTCCACGAAACCGACTTCGACTCATCATAAAGGCTTTTCAGTTCCTCCCGGGTGGGAAGGCGCCAGTTGGACGCCCCGCCGAATTCGGTTTCGTTCATCTTGCGGATGTAGTGCTGGGCGTCGTTCCAGTTCAGCCACTTTTTGAGCGACTGGTAGGAATCCATCTGCTCCCACACGAGTTTTTCCTGAATGTCGGTCACGGTGCCGTTTTGATTGTCCCGGAACCGCGGGTCGTCGGTTTTGAATTCCGCCTTGGGCGGCTCCGTGAGGGTGAGGATCTGGCCCCCAAACTCCGGGTCGGACGCCTGCGGTTTTTCATCTACGGCCCATGCCATGGCGGGAAGGAGAAACAGGAGGGTGGTCACCACCCACGGCCCCACCCCACCCACGGTACGCACCCGCCACTCACTCATCTTTCGGCTCCCAATCGGGCTCCCAGGAAAGCCAGATGCCGCTGGGATTCTGAAACTGCTTTTCCTCGCGCCCGATGGTGCCCCACTTGCTGACGAAATTCATTTCCGGGTCGAATTTCTGAATGCGGTTGTTCAACGTATCCACCACGAAGACGAATCCGTATGGGTCCTCGGCGATGGCCATGGGGCAGTTGAACTGCCCGTCGCGTTTCCCGTATTCACAAAAGGAGGCGATGAAATTGCCATCGCGGTCAAACTGCTGCAGCCGGTTCTGGCTCTTTTCCGCAACCAGCAGGGTGCCGTCGGTGCGCACGGTGAGGTCGGAGGGAAAGTTGAACCGCCCTTCCTCGAACCCATACTCGCCAAACTTGGTGAGGAACTGGCCCTCTTCGTTGAAAATCTGAACACGCTGGTTGTCGCGGTCGGCGACGTAGATATTTCCCTCGGCGTCGGTGGCGAGGCCGGTGGGGAATTTCATGAACCCGTCGAAGTTGCCGGCGAAACCGAACCCGAGCAGGAACTCCCCGTCTTCATCATATCGTTTCAGGCAGTGGTTGTGCGTGTCCGCCACCAGGACCGTGCCCATGGGCTCGACACAGATCGCCTCCGGCCAGTAAAACTTGCTCTGTCCGTAACCCTCACCGCCGAACTCCAGAATGAAATCGCCGTCGGGATCGAATTTCTGGATGCGGTGGCACCCCGTGTCCGCCACCCAGATGTTGCCTTCCTTGTCCACCGCCACGCCAAACGGCCCTTTGAACAACCCCGGCCGGTAGGGAGGACGGGTGCCGGCGGGCTTTCCAAATTCGAACAGGAACCTGCCGTTGCCGTCAAACTTCTGGATGCGGTCGTTGCCCGCATCCGCCACCCACACGTACAACTGTGTGTGATCGACGTCCGCCCATTTCGGCCTCTCCTCCGGAAGCGTCGCGGGATCCTGAACCTCGATGGCGGTCGATTCGCCGACGACCTCCTCGGTCTCGACTTCTTCTACCGCTTCATTGTCTTGTGCCATGCCACATCCTCAATCAGTCAGCGTTCTAAACGGTGACAGTATCGTGATTTCAATTCGGTCGGGGGTCGGCTGCGGGACAACTGGGTGTGGATTCCTTTGGAGGACCGGGCAAGAGCGGACGCCCACATCGGGTGGGCTTCCATCAGGCATTCGGACTCTGGGGCGGGACGCACCCCGGCAAGAAAAAACCCGTTCGGCGTACCGGTCAGCCGGAACCGGCCAGACCGGTGTCAGTTCACCATAAACTTTTTGACGTCCAGAATCTGGTACTCGAAATCGCAGGCATTCTGGAGTTCGTTCAACCGTTCGTTCCATTCGCGCTGGAAGTTGTCCAGGTTTTCCATGTTCGGCTTCTTTTTCATCAGGGACACTTCCTTGTAAACCGGCTTGACCAGGTGCTTGTGGATCTCCTGAATGACATTGCGCATGCGTACGATGCAATCCTTGGTCACCATTTCGCGGGTGACGCCGTCCACTTTTTCCAGAAGACGCAGGAAGCCTTGAATCGTCGCCAGGTGTTTCATGTAACTGTCGGCCAACTGGTGATTGTATTTCAGGCCGCAATCAATGTATCCCGCCATGAGGAACACGCCGACGTGGTGGTCGAACTTCACGGCCAGATCGATGACCTTCTGCAGGTAATCGACCTCGCGTAAATCCTCGTCCTCCTCCTCGCCTTCTTCCAGCTCCTTGGCAGCCTTTGCCTTTTCCGCCTCGAGTTCTTTTTTTATCTTTTCAAGTTCCGAAAGATCGGACATGGGGTCGTCTGTCCGTTGGCTCATCTCCTGACCATCTTCCGGGGCCTCGGTATCTTCAGGATTGGTTTGGGTATCGTGTTCGCTCAAAACCTGATCTCCTTCAAAACAAACGGTTCAAATCGGGAAATGGTCGTAACCATCAAAAATATAAAAGTTTACGGCCTTTCTGGGTTTTACGCATTATATATACATAGGAAAAAGGGTGTCAAGACAATTGCCTCTCCTAAAAACCCGGTCAAATGGGCACTTGTATCCGCATTACCCGCCTTCCCCAACCTCCCGTTTCATGCTCTTCAGCCAGTTGACTGAAAATGCTCATCCCGCATTGACAGCAGGTTCTTCGGTTCTCTATGATGATCGTAACTATCCTAATGGAATTAGGAATTTATATGAAGACGGCCCTCATATTCCCACCGCAGTGGTTTCCGAGTCAGCCCTACCTGGCATTGCCCACGCTCGCCGGGTATCTGAAGTCGCACGGCCACGAAGTGGACCAGTACGACTTCAATATCGAGGGGTACGAAACTTTCCTGTCACGTCCGTACCTGGAAGAGTGCGTCGAAATCATCCGCGAGCGCCTGTCCCGGCCGGCCTACACGCCGGAAGAAAACCAGGTCAAAAACGTGTACCGTGACATCCTGTCCGATCCGGATTACCTGGAATCGATTTACTCCGGCGTGGAAGAAGCGAAAGAGGTCCTGCGAACGGAGGAATTGTTCTTCCAGTTCCCGGTGTACAAGCGGGCCTACACCACGCTGAAGATCGCGATGAAACTGATCTCGTTCGCGCACTTTCCGAGCCAGGTGGACCTGGAATCGTTCTTCATGCCGGGCAACCCGGAAGAAAACCTGAAAGGCATCGTGGGGGCCACCGCCGACCCTGTAGCCAACCCCTACCTGCGGCTGTTCGAAGACCACCTTATGCCGAGGGTGGACTGGAACGAATACGGCGTGGTGGGCATTTCCATCATCCACGTCGGGCAGGTGATCGCCGGGCTCAGTCTGGCCCGTTTGCTGCGAAAACAACACCCGCACCTGCACATCGTCATCGGCGGAAGCGTGTTCACCCGGCACATCGACATCCTCGACGACAAGCAGATCCTGTTCGATGAGTTTTTTCACAGCATCATTCTGTTTGAAGGGGAACTCCCGCTCCGCCGCCTGCTGGAGCAATTGCAATCCGGAGGATCGCTCAGCGAAGTGCCGAACCTGATCCACCTGCAGGACGGCAAAGTGGTTCACAATCCCAAAGCGGAGTCGTTGCCCTACGACCAGCTGGCGCGCCCGGATTTCGACGACATGCCGCTGGATAAATACCTGATGCCGTATCCCGTCCTGCCCTACATGGCCAGCCGCGGCTGTTACTGGGGCAAGTGCACGTTCTGCACCCACAGCCACATCTATGATTCTTTTTACCGCAAGGAAAACGAAGCCCGCGTGGCCGAGGACATCGACTACCTCGGAAAACGGCACAACACGAAATACTTCACGTTCTCGGACGAAGCCATCTCGCCCAACGCCTTCAAGCGCATGGCCGCCGCCATCCTCAAAAACAACGTGGACATGCGCGCTCTCGGCATGCTGAAGTTCGAGGCGGACACGGTGGAAACCGAAGACCTGTTCCGGGAAATCTGCCGGGCGGGGTTCATCATGCTGTTCTATGGTCTCGAGAGCGCCAACGACCGCGTGTTGTCGATCATCGACAAGGGATGCGACCAGAAAACCGAGCACCGCGTTCTCACCAACAGCGCCCGCGCGGGTATCTGGAACCACCTCTACCTGTTCTTCGGCTTTCCCACGGAAGAACTGGAAGAAGCGGAGGAGACCATCCGCTTCACCGTGGAAAACAGCGAGCGCGGCAGCGGGATCGTTCATTCCGTCGGCCAGTCCACCTTTTCGCTGGAAAAAGATTCCGCCATCTTCCACAACCCGAAGAAGTTCTCCATCGACCGCATTGTCCAGGACCCGGAACGCGACATGGCGATCGTCTTCGACTTCGAGATCCAGAAAGGCATGACCCGTGACGAGGTCATGGACGTGTACGAACAGTTTGACGCCGTCCTCGATGATTGCTTCCCATCCCGCAAAATCTGGAAATACCTCTCGCGCGAGCACTTTCTGCTTTATCTCGACCGTTTCGGCCGCGAGGAAATCCTGCGCATGGCGCAGGACGAGGCCCTGACAGAAGCAGTGGAGGCCTGACTCCACAACGCCTTCCACGCCCGCCCCCCGGGTTTAGGGTTTGACACCCCCACGCCAGATAACCTAAAATTCAATTAAATCAGCTTTCAGGCAGTGCCGCCTATGGCGGTGGGGTCAACAGCAACCGTTCGCATAGAGGTTCCATTCATGGCAGACATAGATGTCAACGAAGACTTTGATGTTGAAGAGTTTCGCAAGCGCCAGCAGGACAAAAAAGAGTCCAACTGGATGACCATGAAAATCCACCCGGAGATTTTTGAAGAGCTGGGGGTGCGCGATCCGGAGCAGATCAAGCTGGAAACCGCCATCATGAAGAAAACCCGGCAAATCAAGAAGGAACTGCGCAACGACCCGGACAACCTCGAAAAAAAGACGGAGCTGGCCACACTGTTCATCGACGGCGGCAACTACGAAGAAGCGATCAAGGAACTGAGGGCGGTCATCAACAAGGACCCGAAGTTCGGCCGGGCCTACAAGGTACTGGGTACCGCCTACGCCCTGTCCGAGCAGGAAGATGAAGCCATCCGCGAATTGAACCGCGCCGCGGAGCTGGAACCCGACGATCCGGAAGTGTTCTTCAATCTGGGCGGCGCCTACATGTTGAAGGACTATTTCGAAAACGCGGTACGCGCTTTCCAGCGTTGCATCGAGCTGGACCCGACGGATACCACCTCCTACGCCAACCTGGCTGCGGGTTTGAACATGCTGAAGGACCACCTGAACGAAATCCGTACGCTCAAAAAGGTATTGATGTTCGACCCGGAAAACAAGGAGCTGCGCGCGGCGCTGGGCAATGCGTACTTTGCCAACGGCGACTTCGACGAATCGCTCACCACCCACCAGTGTGTCGTGGATCTCGATGAAAAAGATCCGCAGGCCTGGTGCAACCTTGGCAGCGCCTTCTCCGCCAAAAACATGGTGGATGAAGCCATCGATGCGTTCAAAACAGCGATGGAGCTGGACCCGGAGTTTTCCCTGCCGCACACCAACCTGGGAAGCCTCTATGCTTCGGTCAACCGTGTCGAAAGCGCCATCAAGGAATTCAAGACAGCCGTCAGCCTGAACGAAGGCGACGCCACCGCATGGCTCAACCTTTACCAGTGCTTCAAGGAAATCGGCCGTCACGAAGAGGCCACGAAAGCGCACGACAAGTACCAGGAACTCATCCGGCCGCAGGGCTCCGGTGGCACCGAAATGTCCGGTATTCCCGGTGGTGTGGCCACCACAGGGAAAACCGCCGCGGAAAAACAATAGCCTTTCACCGGGTCTGACTGAGGATGAATTCCGGCCATTCCGAGCTGGCCTCACTCGGCGATTTCCAGCCCGCCGATGTGTGGCAGGTGCACGTCAACCATATCTTCTACGGGACCAAAGGTCCCGGAATCCACCACCATTTCCAGACCTACGTCAGCCGGGATCATCGTCTGGCCTACGCCCTGGCCGACCATTTCTTTAAACACTGCAAAACCCTTCCCACAGAGGTGCCTCTGCTCGTGCAGGAATGGGGCGTCGGCAACGGCAACCTCGCGGCCCGCCTGCTCGACCGGTTGAAGGACATCGACCCGGAAGGCCGCGTGTACCCGCGACTTTCGTACACACTCTGTGACTATTCACAGGAAATTTTAAACGGGGTCGAGGCCAACCCGGATTTGCAGGCGCATGCAGGGCGCTATGCCACCGCGCTCATCGACGCGCGCGATCCGGAGGGCGCGGAACCGGGCTCGCTCACCTGGGTGCTGTCGAATGAAATCTGGGACGACCTCGCCACGCGCGTTCTGGTCAAAAGCCAGGGCACGCTGTTCGAGGAATACCTGCAACCGTTGATCGACCCCGCTGTCATCGAAGGCGACTTCGACGCCTTCGTCCAGCAATTCCAGAACGCGGACCTCGACGCGCTGAAATCCCATCCGCCGTTTCTCGACCAGATCGTCTGGGAACGTGCCTTCCAGCGCACGGACGTCAGCGACTGGCCGTTCGGTGAAGTGGTCGACAAACACATGAAAGCCATCGACGACGACATCCCGACTCCCGTCAACGTGGGTGCGTTCGGCACGCTGGAGAAAGCGCGCCGGCTTCTGCATCCCCAGCATTCGGCGGGCTACACCGGGTTCGATTACGGCATGCTGTCCACAGCGCATCTCAACCGGGTCGGGCGGCCGTACTTCAAGCTTTACGGCGGGCAGTACACGTCGATGGTCAACTTCCCCCTGCTCGCCGAGGTCGGCCAGGCCGCGGGCTTTTCGCACATCGAACTGGAACCGCAGCATGCATACGTGAGCCGCAGCCTGGAAGAACCGCTGATCAGTCTGCTGGAACTGGTGCAGAACCATCCGAAAGTGGCGGAGATGGCTCCCTGGGACGTGGATGTGCTGATGCTGGAGACCCTTCAGGCGCTCAACACGCACTACCGCAGCCCTCATACCAGCAAGATGGATTACCCGACGCTTCCCGGTACGCCCAAGAAACAGCGCAAGCTCATCGCCCAACTGGTGAAAAACCTGAGTGCGCGTGGCGTGCCGGATACGGTAGCGTACGTGACGGAAAGCGAGGTGCGCGCCGTGGAAAAACCCCTGCGCAAACTGGGCTACCGGGAAAAAGACATTCAGCGGAGTTTTTCCCTGAACGATGCACCCATTCAGTTCTGCCGCCTGACCCTGCGCTGAGACCGCCGCACCCGTATCCCGCTCAACGAAAAAACCCCCTCGCCCGGACGGGCAAGGGGGTTTTTGGATTGCGTGTCTGGAACGATACCGTTATGCCGTCTCTTCTTCCAGTTCTTCCGGCGGCATTTCGTCTTCCTCGAAGAAGTCCTCGTCCTCACCCATGAGCAGTTCCGGGTCCTCGACCTCGGCGTGCAATTGGTCCTCGTCCTCTTCGGGAATTTCCACTTCGGGAATCGGCAACTCTTCCCAGATCACCACCCGCGCATTGCCGCGATCGCAGATGTAAAGGCGGCCCGAATCGTCCTCGTCCTCGGGATCCTCTTCCAGGAACAGGCCGTAGGGATCGTTCAGGGTGCAGTGCGAGGGATCACTGTTCCGGTTGAACTTGTTTTCGTAAAACGATTTCTGCCCGATAACAAAGTCGGCAGGCTGGCCGTTTTCCGTGGGCAGTTCCTTCCAGCCCAGCACACGGTTATTGCCGGAATCGGAGACGAACAGGCCTTTTCGTCCGTACACCACGTCGGTGGGGAAATACATGCCCACCGCGTCACAGCGGTAACCGCCCTGCCCCGCGTTCACATCGCGGCTGTAAAAATTCGGCTGCCCCAGCACCAAGTCTGCCGGAACGCCATTGTGCGACGGCATTTTGTTCCAGATCAGGACACGGTTGTTGCCCTGGTCCACAACAAAAATCATTCCCGTTTCCGCGTGGTAAAACACGCCGGTGGGGAAGCTCATCGAATCCGGGGTGACGTTATCGAAATCGCCTCGATTGGGTTCGCGTTCGTCCATATCCGACTGGCCGAGGCAGATATCCGCGTTCCAGCCGTTGTTGAAGGGAATCTTTTTCCAGATAAGGACGCGGTGGTTGTCCTTGTCGGCCACGAACACATGCTGATCGTCGCCCGAACGCACCCCGAACGGAAAAAACAACGAACCGGAACCGACCAGACCGCGCCGGTTGGCCTCTCCGCATTCCAGGTTGTCCTGCCCCAGCACCAGGCCCGGCGCCTCACCATCATCCGAGGGCAGCCCATTCCAGCGCAGGACGCGATGGTTGCCGCTGTCGGCAACGTACAGCTTGCCGTCGATCACTTCCATGCCCGCAGGCTGGGACAGCGTATCTTCTTCCGGTTTGCTGATGGTGAATCCGTCCAGGCTTTCATCGCCCAGCCCGGAGGTCATTTCGTCCAGGGTGGTGGTGATACCGCGGTTTTCAAGGCAGTCGGAAAAGTCTTCCTGCCCCAGCACGAAGCTGGCAGGCTCGCCGTTTTCTTCCGGAAACGTGTTCCAGCCCAGCACGCGATGATTGCCACGGTCCGCCACGAAAAGCATCTCGCCAAACTTCATGACGAATTGCGGTTCGGACAGGGTGTTGTCGCTGGGGTCGTCCGCGCCCCGGTTGGATTGACCTTCTTCAAACCCGCTCTGGCCCAGGACCATGATCGCGCCGACTTCCTTCTGGCCTGTATCGACCTCCTCGACCTCATCCACCTCGTCCAGTTCGTCTTCGGTCAGGACGTCTTCATCGATTTCCTCTTCTTCAATCTCATCGACATCGGATTCCGCCACCTCCAGAGATTCTTCTTTCTCCCGGGCTTCTTCCTCTTTTCTGGTCTGGTCGTCAGACATGGAACCACCTCCCAAAATTCAAACGATCTCCGTAGGATCCCCGGCGCCGGATTGCCCTCCGGCAGCGCATCTCAAACGGTTCAATTATCAGGCTTTTTCTTAAATACATATCCTATACCAACCCATTGTTCAAGGCAAAACCAACCTCTGCCACATGGAAACCGTTTTACGGCCGTTGCGGTCCTTGTGCAGGCCGTCCCACACCGCAAAACCAATGAGAATGGGTTGTTTTTTATTGAACTGGATATCCCATTTGTTGAGGGATTCGATATCCCGAATAAACACCACGGTCCATTTGCCGTCTTTCCACAACCCCTTGCCACGGATATTCTGCTTGGTTTTCGGCTGGGGTGTGAGCGTGCCGAAGCCCTCTGCATTCATCTCTTCTATGGGAACCTCACGAAACGGGTTCAGCGATTCCACGGGGTTGACCTCGCCACCGAAGATCATCACGTCCATATCCATGCCCTGACCTTCTGTGGCCTGTTCGAGTTCTTCCTTGGTCTCGATCTCTTTCTGCCAGTCAGCGCGCCATTGCCAGATATTCACCGGCTTTTCACGGTTGCCCATTCCAAAAAAGGGTTCGTTGTGCCCGTGCGTGTGCAGGAGCACATCGCCCAGCGCAAACTCCAGCGCCACCGCGTCCTTGAAATCCTGGTGGCGGCTGGATGACCGGTTCGGAACCGGGTCTTCCCACTGCACGCGGAAGGCTATCTGCTTGCCGTTGGTCACGGACTGGAACTGCACGCGGGTAATGGGATCGCGGCGTGCATTCAGCACGATCAAATGCACGTTGGTGGCAGGGACCGGGTCCCATAATTCGCTGAACGGGTCGATGCCGATGTCGCCTTCCACCTTTTCGGATTTCAGCGTGACCTCATATTTGGCTTTGCGGTAGCGGTCTTCCTGGATCCGGGAATGCACGAACGACGCCAGGTCCCACCGCTCTTTCGAAGTGAGGTGGTTGTAGGCCTTCATGGGGGTGCCGTCGATCCCCGTGCTGAGAGTCATGAATATGTCTTCTTTATCGAAACCGAACTTGAACGTGTTGGGATTGGTCAGGTCATAAACGAACACACGGTGGTCCCATATGTCATACAGGCTGTCGGCGATGGGCCCGTCTCCCTTGAGATCCGTCCCGTGACAACGTGCACATCGCATTTCCTGAAAAATCTGGTGGCCTGCTTCGATACTCTCCCTGGTGGAGGGCGGTACCGGCCCCGGTATGACAGGTTTTTGCGGGGTTTCGTTTTTGAACCGGTTTGAAAAGGTTTTGAGGTATTCCACCACCGACCAGGTTTCATCTTCCGTCAATGCGTTTTCCCAGGCCGGCATGGCCGTACCCGGAATGCCCTTGGTGATGGTATCGAAGATGTCCTTGTCGAGAGGCAACGACCCGGTGGGCGTGGAACGGTGTTTGAACACGCCCTTTCGGAAATCGCGCGGCCACGGGTAAAGGTACGCCATCGCTTTGCCGCCGCCGTTGCCGTCTTCACCGTGACAGAAAATGCACATGTGCTTGTATACCGTCGCGCCGACGGTCACACTGCGCCCCGGGCCATGCGAATGGGAATGACCGCTTTCAGCGGAGCCGGAATGGGAATGCCCGGACTGGCCCTGCTTCATCTCCTTGGGCATCGCCTTCGGTTTTTCATTGTGCGTTTCGCCGCCGTGGGCGAGGACGAAGGTGGGTTCGCCGTGCCAGCCGAGAAGCGTCACCGCGAGAATCAGACCCAGCGCGAAGATGGATTTACTAGCGGAACAGGGGTTTGGGATCGGATAACGTGTATTTGGTTTCATTGCCGTTCAAACCGTCCTCGGCGATATCGACCCAGATGTTGAGACAATTTTTGCGGAAGTCCACGCCCAGGCAGTAAAACAGGGGATACTTCGAGGTGAAGTAAATGACCGGGTAGGAAACATAAACGCTCAAATTATCGATCCGGGCGTTCTGGATGGCTTCTTTAATGGTTAATTCTTCACTCGCCGCTTTGCGAATGATTTTCCGGATGACCTGGTAGTCCAGCGTGCCATCCAGGTCCAGGTCGTAATAAGTGGCGATGAGACCGGGCACGCTGAGCAGTTCCCAACCACGGTACGTTGGGTCCTTCCACCCCGGTTCTACCGGGATGGGATTGTCCACCGTGGGGCGGAATCCCGGATTCTCAAACGTTTGCGCCCGTGCCGACGAGGTGACCACCAGCAATACAGGGATCAGGGCCACTCCCGCCATCCAGATTTTGGCTCGATGCCACATGCACACTCCTTTGCAGGAGCCCCCTTGCCTGTCTTGCACCCTGCACCATTGGAAATTTAATTCCAAATTAAGGTATCACAATTCCCTAACCAATGAAACTCAAGGATAGACGGGTCAGGAACCGCCTGATTGGGCGCGAATGGGGACTCAGCGGCAGGAAAAATAGGCCTTGGTGACGTACTGCTCCATCTGCCGGTGGGTGTTGAACAAAGATCCGTTGATGGCGATGGCCTGGCACTGCATATTGGCCCAGCCTGTGCGGTCTTCATAGTATTTCGGGATCACCTTCGACTCCAGCGTGTCGTGAAGGTTTTTGCAGTCGAGGTCGTCGCGGTCGTCGGGAGACAGGTCGAGACGGGGGTCGAGGTCGCCGATCGCCCAGCCGGTGACGCCTTCGATGCAACCCTCCACCCACCAGCCGTCAAGGATGCTCAGGTTGAGCACTCCGTTGAGTGCCGCCTTCATGCCGCTGGTGCCGGAGGCCTCGTGGGGGCGGATCGGGGTGTTCACCCACACGTCCACCCCGCCGGTGATGTAGTATCCCAAGTCCATGTTGTAGTTGGGTATGTACACCAGCTTGAGTCTTTTGGTGCGTTGTTCGATTTTCTTCTGAAACTCGTGAATTTCCCGGATCAGGCGCTTGCCCGCTTCGTCTTTCGGGTGCGACTTGCCGGCATAGATGATCTGCAAACCGGGACTGTTCTCGGCAATCTCGATCAGCCGGTCGAGGTGACGAAACATCAGCGACGCCCGTTTGTAGGCCGCCGCGCGGCGGGCGAATCCCAGGGTCAGGATATTTGGATCGAAGGTTTCGCCCATCATTTTGGAGACGCGGTCGAACAGTTCGTTCTTGCATTCCAGATGCGCCTGCCACACTTCGTCGCGTGGAATGGACATCGCTTCCCGCAGGTACTTGGGATCGTTCTTCCACAATCGGGCGTGACGGTTGAACAGTTTGCGAAACGATTCGTGCACCCAGGTGTAGGTGTGAATGCCGTTGGTGATGAAATCAATCTGGTGATGGGGGAACATGCCGCTGGACACGTCGCCGTGCTGGTACGCAACGCCGTTGGCGAAGCGGCTCAGGTTGAGTCCAAGCGTCGTCATGTTGAGGCAGTCCTCTCCACTGAGCCTGCGGATCACGTTCATCGAAATACCGGTCTTGAGCACGCGCTCGACGAGGTCGAAGCCGAAACGGTCGTGCCCCGCCGACACGGGGGTGTGCGTGGTGAACACGCACAGACTCTTCACCTTTTCCACGTCCCACACGGTTTCCTCGTCCCACGTTTCGAACACGGTGCGCTGGTGCTCACGCAACAGTTCCAGGGTGAGCAGGGACGAGTGCCCCTCGTTCATGTGGTAGGTGTGGATGCGGCTGAACCCGAGTTCCCGCAGGTACTTGACGCCGCCGATGCCGAGCAGGATCTCCTGCTTGAGGCGAAACTCCGAGTCGCCGGCATAAAGGGAATCGGTCAGCCGGCGGTCGGGTTCCTCATTCTCCTCCAGGTCCGTGTCGAGAAACAAAATGGGAACCGGTTTGCCGGTGGTGCCGGTGTAAATATACAGCCACGCCTGCGCCAGGATCGACCGGCCTTCAATCTCATCCAGTATGATCTTGCCGGGCAATTTTTGCAGGTGGTCTTCCGGCCGCCAGTCGACGGGGTGCTCCTTCTGCTCACCCTGCCCGGTGATTTCCTGCCGAAAGTAGCCCTTGCGGTACAGGAGGGTGATGCCGACCACCGGCAGACCCAGGTCGGCGCACGACTTCAGCGTGTCGCCCGCCAGAACACCCAGTCCTCCACTGTAGGTCGGGATGTCCGAGGCGATGCCGATTTCCATGCTGAAGTAAGCGATGGTGGGTTCGGTGTCGATGCCGCCGCGCAGGTAACTGTTCATGAATTCCTTGAGTGAAAATACATCGGAGAGATTCGCTTCAACTCGAAAAGGTTGGCCGACTCTTATTATGTATTACTGAACCGGAGTAGAAACAAGAAAATTCTACGAGGAAACAGACAAGTCGTAAAGCACGTCGATCTGGGCCGCTTCGAGGGCGTCCGGTGGTGTGTCGAACACCAGGTCGCCGGCCTTCATCCCGAGAATCCGTCTGCCGAAACGTCGCGCCAGTTCCGGGACGTGCAGATTGCACAAAATGGTGACGCCGTCTTTCCGGTTGATATCCAGCAGGGTTTCCAGGATGGATTCCACGGTGGCGGGGTCGAGACTGGCCACCGGCTCATCGGCCAGAATGACTCTGGGCCGCTGCATGAGGGCCCGGGCGATGCCGACGCGCTGCTGTTGGCCGCCGCTCAGGCTGTCGGCCCGGCGATGCGCCTTGTCAGCAATGCCCAGCCGCGAAAGTGTGGTGTGCGCCTCCTCCACATCCTGCGGGGAAAAGTGATTGAGAAGGGCGTAGGACGGCGGTGTGTAACCCAGCCGTCCCGCCAGTACGTTGGTCAGCACACTGTTTCTTCCCACCAGGTTGTAATTCTGGAAAATCATGCCGATCCGGCGGCGAAGGGTCCGCAACCGGTCCGGCGGCGCGCCGGTGATGTCTTCGCCGTCCAGTGCGATGTGTCCCGCCGTCGGCTCCACCAGCCGGTTGATGCAACGGAGAAGCGTCGATTTGCCCGCCCCGCTCTGGCCCAGCACCACCGCAAACTCTCCGGCCTGAAGCTCGAACGAAACCTCCCTCACCGCCTCGGTGCCGTCTGCATAGGTTTTCGATACGCGGTCGAGGACCAGCATGGCGACGTCTCACTTCCCTTCCAGCCGGGTGGGATCGATATTGAGCAGGCGCCCGGCTTCGCGCACCGGATCGTACAACCCGTCGAAATCCAGGAACCCGCTGATGGCATACGTGCGCTTCAGAACCTTCGAGCCTTCCGGCGTTTTGGTGAGGTGGATCAACCCTTCCTTGATGCGCTCCCTGATTTCAGCTGGGAGTTCCCTGCGCACGGAGACGGTGTCGTTGGGAATATCCTTGGTGTGGGCAATGACGCGGATTTTCTCGAATATGTCGGGGAACGATTTGACCAGTTCGGCGCGGGCGTCGTCGTACGTGGCCCCGGCGTCCACCTCGCCTTTGAGTACGGACAGGACCACGGCATTGTGCGACCCGGCAAACACCGTTTTTCCCAAATGGTTTTCCGGGGAAAGACCGCGGGACTTGAGCAACGTCTTGATGAAAAGGTGACCCGAGGTGCTGGCGGGATCGACGAAGGCGAAGCGTTTCCCTTTCAGATCTTCGAGCGCTCGGATGCCGCTGTCGGTGCGGGTGACGATCTGGCCCCGGTAAAAGGGACTGCCGAAACGCTGGACGATGAGCAGGAGCTCCACCCCGTAACGCTCTTTCGCAAGCACATAGGCGAAGGGAGTGAGCCAGCCGATGTCCACCTTGCCCGCGCCCATGGCCTCGACCACGGCGGCGTAGCTGGTGGCGATGGACGCTTTGAAGTGAAGGCCGGTGACGGCCGTGAGGCGGCGTGCGATCTCCTCACCGCCTTTCAGGATCACCTGCGCTTCACCGGAGGGGACGAACATCATGGTGAGGGGTCGGTCGGCACTTCCCAACTCCCCTGCCTGGGCGACACCGGCCCCAAAAAAAGAACTGAGGATCAAAATGGAAACCGCTCGGAGCATGGTCGGGCCTTTCCTCGAAAGTCAAATAACCATACCATACCGGGGTGAAAAGGCGGTTTGGGAAATAAAAAAAGGGCAGGGCGCCGGTAGCGCCCTGCCCTCTTACAGCTGTAACCGAAAGAACCGGTTTACTTCATCAGTTCTTCGCGGATGTACTTGACGACGTTCCAGATGTCCTTGTCGCTCAGCGTTTTTCCAAACGGAGCCATGCCGGTTCCCGGAGAACCGTTCTTGATGATATGGAACATCTGACCGGGGGTCACGTCTGCCATGGTCTTGGCACAGGTGAAGTTGCGCGGAGCGGGTTTCAACGCTTTACCCAGCTGACCGTCACCAGCGCCCTTGGCGCCATGGCACATCTGGCAGGCCATCGGCTTGGCTTTCTTGGTGTAAAGGTCTTTGCCTTTTTTTGCATCCGCTTTTGCGGTCTTATCTTTGGAATAAACCGAACCCGGCGCTTTTTTGGTTTTGCGTTTCTGCGGGCAGTCACCACCTGCGAAAGCCGCATTTGCCACAAACATGGTCAATACGGCTACGACCAATGCAATCAGTGATTTTTTCATTGAAATGATCCTTTCTGAAGGGAATTTAACAGGCATCCAAATGAATAATAAGACGGCAAACAAGTTACCGGGAAAAATCTGTTATAGTACCAATGCTTGGCGGCCCCACGGGTATCTTGATCATTGGCAAAAATGAGGACCAAATTATATTCCATCTTGGTTCAGTGTCAATAAAAAATTACCCTTTCGGGGAGCGCCCTGTGTGGCCACCGTTTTCCCGCCCGGGGCTCGGTAAACCCAGTAAACCGTTTTACAATCAAAAACTTAAAATAGCAGGCTTTAAAGTGAACCGGGGGCGTTCTACGGTTTCCGGTTCTGCACTGGTGGTTGCATGGCCCTCATTCTCACCATCCTGACGGTTATTGCCTGGGGCCTGGCCGGCACCCGGATCGCTACCATTTTTGGCGTTCGATGGGCGTCCCCGCAAGAAGCGGCGGCCGTCTCCGTTACGGTCGGGATGACCCTCACCGCCTGGTTGATGATGGCCCTTGCCTTTCTCAGGGCTCTCCATCCGGTCACCGGCTGGGCGATGCTGGTTTTCCTTCTTCTCCTGGCACGGAGCCGGGTTCTTCCTTTACTCGCCGTCTTGTGGAAAATTTTGCGGAACCCTTCCATGTGGCCGTTCTGGAGAAACCGGCCCTGGATGGAAACCTTTGCCATTTTGGTGCTGGGAGGACTGGCCGCATTTGCTGTCACCCTGGCCTGGGCCCCGCCCGTCCGCACCGACGCGCTGGTCTACCACCTCGCCATTCCCCAGGCCTACCTGGAACACTACGGGGTGGTGAACCTGCCCAACAACATGTATTCCTTCTTTCCTCTGCTGTTCGAGATGGTGTACCTGTTCGGGCTGACGTTCGGGGTGGAAGGACTGCCCGCGCTTCTGGGTGTGGGGCAGGCGGCGGCGCTGGCGGTGGGACTGGTGGCTTATTACCGCCGCTACCTGGGGAGCCGCTACGGCTGGCTTGTGCCCGCCGTCTTCTTTTCGGTGCCGACCTTCACGGAAATCGCCGGTTCCGCCTATGTGGATCTGCCTCTGGCGGGCTTTGTTTTCTTCGCGTTTTATTCCTGGGAACGCTGGCGAGAGACGGGGCACGGATTCTGGTTCGGGCTCCTGTGCCTGTTTGCCGGCTCCGCCTTCGCCACCAAGCTGACAGGATTCATCGTCCTGCCGCTGGCGGCGTTGGGGATTGTGTGGGCCCGGCGCAATAATGCCTCCGGCGTGCGAGTCCTGGGGAAACTGTTCGTCTTTGCGGGGGTGGTCTTTCTTTGCATGGCCCCCTGGTGGGGCCGCAATTTTATTTATTCGGGCAATCCGTTTGTGCCGCTGTTCATGCAGGTTCTGGGTGGACAGGACCGGATCAACTGGGACCCCACCCGCGCGCTCATGATGGACCAGTACGTCCGGATGTTCGGCATGGGGCGGGGATTTGTTGATTTTTTGATGCTGCCCTACAACCTCACGTTCCACAGCGAACCCCACTCGCTGCGGTTCGACGGCCGCCTGGGTATCGCTTACCTGATCATTCTGCCGGCGGTGATCGGGATGTGGTGGTATCGACGGCCACGGCTGGGCCCGCTGGTCGTGGCCTTTGCAGTCCTCATTCTGTTCTGGTTTGTTTACTTTCAGTACATCCGCTTTCTTGCCCCCGCCCTGGTTTTCCTGTCGCTTCTTTTGGTGTACGGACTGGAAGCGTGGCAAGCACAAACACCGCGGGAAGATTTTGGATTTTGGCTTCACCGCGCGTGGACGGGACTGATCGCGCTTGGGCTGGTTTTCAACGTCCTGCTTGCGCTTGAGGCATGGAACAAGAAGGATCCGCTCGCGTACCTTGCGGGTGAAGAGTCAAGGGAAGCGTACCTGTCGCGAAACGTAAGCGTGTTTCCCATATACCAGGCGATGAACACACGGGTGCCGCCGGACGGGCGCGTGTTGTTCGTTTACATGCGCAACCTGGGGTACCTGGCGCACCGCGATTTCATCAGTGACAGCGTGTTCGAGGCGCACACTGTGCAAAAAATTCTTCAGTCCACAGAAAGCGAAAAAGAGGTTTTTCAGCGGTTGCAATCGTTGGGCGCAACCCATATCATGTTCGACTCAAATTATGTTTGGGGTCAGGATTCCGCATTCCCCCGCGAGCATCAGGAGCGGTTTCACCGGTTCCTGTTGAACCGGACGAGGCAAGTGGCCCGGCAGAGCCATTATTACCTGCACCGCATTGTGATAAACTGAGCATCCTCATTGACCAGTGACCGCCGGAAGCATACCCCGGCCGGGAGGAAGGAGCGAAAGATCATGGGACGTCTCGAAGGTCTGAAGAAAAACATCCTGATGATCATTCCCAAGGATTACTACAACGAGAAACAGTTGGAAATTCCGCGCGAGATATTTCTGAAAGAAGGCGCGGACGTTCGCGTGGCCTCATGCAAATTCAAGGAAGCCGTGGGTGACAACGGCGGCCGCGTCATGCCCGATGTGCTGATCGTGGATTCCATTGAAGGCATCACCGGCGACAGTTACGTCACCGACGGCAAGGGAACGCGCCAGATCAAGGGAGTGTTTCACGGCGTCGTGGTGGTGGGAGGAAAAGGTGCGCGCAAATATTTGTGGAAAGACAATTTGCTCCGAATTCTGCTGATCGATCGATATAAAAGCAATATGGTTGTGGGGGCCCTGGGCAACGCGGTTCCCTGCCTGGCGGAGGCGCAGTTGATCAACAATCTGGAACTGGCCGCGGCACAGGACAAACACACCCTGCCGGAACTGGACCGCGTAGGCGCGATGGTTGCGGAAGAAAAGCTCACCGTAAACGACCGCATCGTCACCGCCGCCGATGGTGACGTGGCGGAAGAGTTTGCCTACGCCATGATCGACCTGATTGAAAAAACGAAAATCAAGTAAAGGCACGCAACCCCTCACCCCGCAAAGGGGGGAGACGGCCCGGTCCTCCTGAAAACCCACTGCCCTTCCTTTTAAAACCCCAGCCCGTCCCCCGATTCTCTTTCCTTCTTGGAAGCAATGATCTTCAGGCGTAATTTGAAGGCCTGGTTCATTTCCTTCACAAATGCCTCCTTCGCATCTGGAAAATAAATTTTCTCGTTGAACTCCTCGAGGGTTTTGTCTTCCAGAAGCTTGGCGAACGCCTCGTCATAAAACGTGCGGGTGATCTTGACGATGGACTCCAGAGAAATGGAAATTTTCTCGTATTTATCCCAGTTTTCAAGGATGTAATGACGGAGGGATTCAGCCGATGGGGACCCATCCGGCGTGGTTCGCCCCACAAGCATGTCCTCCCCAATAAACTGGTACATGTTTATAAACAGTTCATCTTCCATGAAAACCTTCAACCTTCCTTGATGGTGATGGATTTGATCTCCATACGGTTGTGTGGATTGTCATTCTGGTCGCGTGCCTCGTTGACAATTTTATCCGCCACGTCCATGCCGGAAGTGACGCGGCCGAATGCGGTGTATTGACGGTCCAGAAAGGTGGAGTCATTGACCACGATGAAAAACTGCGAGCCGGCGCTGTTGGGATCCTGGGAACGTGCCATGGAAAGGGTGCCCCGCTTGTGGCTGACGTCGTTGAATTCGGCATCGATGGTGTAACCCGGTCCGCCGGTGCCGTGCTTGGACCGGTTTTCATCACGGCTGTTGGGGTCGCCGCCCTGGATCATGAAACCGGGAATCACCCGGTGAAAGGTCGTGCCGTCGTAAAACCCCTTTTGAGCGAGGTCCTTGAAGTTCTTGACGTGCCCGGGAGCCTTGTCCTCGAAAAATTCCAGCTCTATGGTCCCGTGAACGGTTTCAATCACCGCGGTTGCGTTTGCCATGATAATTTCCTTCCTTTATATGAAAGACGTGTCTTCCGTTTCAGTTTGGGTTATTTGTCCTTAATGATGACTTTCATCGCAATGGGGTCGAACGGGTTGTCGTTGTGGTCACGGCGCTGACTGACAATCTTGTCCGCGACCTCCATTCCTTCGGTCACCCGGCCGAACACCGTGTATTTTCTATCCAGAAAATGCGCGTCCTTGACCACGATGAAAAACTGCGAGCCCGCACTGTCGGGGTCCTGGGCACGTGCCATGGACACGATGCCGCGGTCGTGCGGGATGTCGCTGAACTCCGCATCGATGGTATAACCGGGACCGCCCATACCGTGCATCTCGCGTGACTGGTTCCTGGTATTGGGATCGCCGCCCTGGATCATGAAACCGGGAATCACCCGGTGGAACAGGGTCCCGTCATAAAATCCTTTTTTGGCGAGATCCTTGAAATTCTTTACATGGCCCGGGGCCTGGTCTTCAAAAAATTCGATTTTCATATTGCCGAATTTGGTTTGAATGACCGCAACCTCTCCCGCCCAGGCCGTGGCGTTGATCCCCCACGCCATGAAAATGGTTATAAAAACAACTCTTATCAAGTTATGCATTTTGTCTCCCGGATTTTCAATTAAACTATAGGGGAAAACCGCATTGTCCGGAAAGCGGGACGCCACCGGTACGGGTATGCGTTTTGGTTGGAACGCCCGCCATTGTAGCCAAACGGGTTGGAAATTGTCAATTTGCTAGGGTCTTGTCCATGCGCGTGAGAACCTGTTTCATTTCCTTGAATTACCTCCTGGCCTTTCTTGCCGTTTCCTGCCTTCTTCTGGGAGAAGTGATTCCGCTTTCTTTCGGCATCCTGGTTCTCACCATGCTGGGAACGTTTTGGATACTGGAATGGAGCAAGAAGATCCCCGTGATGCCACATCGCCTGTTTTCCCTGTGGAAAATCGGACTCATTGCCCTGCCCGCCATTTATGTACTGTTCCAGCCGAAAATGCTCGACCTGGTAACGGGTTTCCTCCTGTTCGTTCTTCTCTCGCGATTTTTGTTTAAAACCGAGTTGAACGACTACCTGTATGGATATCTGGTATCCATCGTCTGTCTTTTGATCGGCGCCATTTTCACCCAGGACCTGGTATTCGCTTTCATGTTTCTTGCGTTTTACCTGATCCTCAGCTGGGCTTTGATGTTTTATCACATGATGGTAGAAAAGGTCGGAAGCCGCGCGGCCCCGCAGGCTTTCCGGTTTATCGGGGAAGCCGACACCGCCCGCGGCTCCCTGTTCGGGCTGTCTTCGTTGATGATCCTGGTCAGCCTGGTGATCACCGCCACCATCTTTTTCAGTTTTCCGCGTTTTGGGCTGGGATTTCTGGAACTGGCCACCAGCAGTTCCCCGGTCACCGGATTTTCCGACCAGGTGCGGCTGGGAGAGGTGGGTGAGATCAAGAAAAACCAGAGCGTGGTCATGCGCGTCGAATTCACACGCGACGGCAAACCCTACCGGCCGAAGTTGAAAGTGCTCTGGAGAGGGGTGGCGCTGGACCACTATGACGGCCAAACGTGGAGGTCCACCATGCCCATGGTGTGGCGGTCCCGCCATCGACCCGGAACCAATACGGTCCTTTTCCACGTCCCCAACCCGACCACCGTGGTGGAGCAGGAAATTTACATGGAATCGTTTGACTCCCCTGTGATTTTCACCCACGGGGTGCCAATGAAGATCGACGGCACATTCGAACGCATCCAGATGGATAACGGCCAGGTGTTCAAAACCACGGACAACCGCATGGGTCCACGCCGGTTTTCCATGATCTCCGATCTGGGAGCGGACTACCATGCGTTCCGCCTGCCGATCCAACCTGACCTGAGTTTTTTGCAAAAAGGCACGCACCCTCACCTGCAACTGCCTCAACTCAGCGACCGGCTGAAACAGTTCGCCCCCACGCTGGTAAATGATTCGGACCCCGCGGAGCTGAAGGCATCGAAAATCATGAACCACCTCCAGTACTTCGATTATTCCATGGACATGAAACGCGAAACCAGGCTTTCCGCCATCGACGAGTTTTTATTTGTGCGGAAGACCGGTCATTGCGAATACTTTGCGTCGGCCATGGTGCTTTTGCTCCGGATCAACGGCATCCCTGCGCGAATGGTGAATGGATTCATGGGAACGGAGTGGAACGAAATGGGCAATTACATGATCGTTCGTCAGGCCAATGCGCACTCGTGGGTGGAAGCCTACATTCCCGGCCAAGGATGGAAAACGTACGACCCAACTCCCCCCGACCCCAACGCGGGCTTCAACCAGCTCAACGCACTGACCCGCACCTACGACATGATGCGCCTTTACTGGCAGAGATACATCGTCAAATACTCCGCAAAGGACCAGGTGCGAGTGGTCGAGTTCTTCAACCGCCGGGCCCACGATTTCACCGCCCAGATCAAGAAAATCCGGTCCTTGACGTTTGACGACCTATTGAAAGCTTTGGGGAACCGGCCGGAAATCTGGGTGGGCATTGCCGTGGTGACGGCGCTTCTGTTATTGTTCCCGCGAACCCGGTTCTGGAAAGGATGGTTCTGGATACCCACCCCACCCTATGCGGCCCAACTGTACCAGAAAATGCTTCGCAAACTGGAGAAACGGGGCATCCACAAACCCGCTTCCTCCACTCACCTGGAGTTCATGGAACACCTGTCCGGTCTTCCCGAGGAGAAACTGGATTGTGTCCGCAAGATCACCGGGTTTTACGAGCAACACCGGTTCGGGAAAGGATTCGCCTCCAAACACCAGATTGAGCACATGGAAAAACTGGTGCGCCAGTTGTGAGCTACTTGACAGAACGCTGTCGTGCGGTGTCACCTGCCGCCGACGGTCTATATGAAACCGTTACTTTTGAAAAGGAGAACGCAACCCCATGCAACGTTTTTTGATTGTGACCCTGACTGCTCTCATCTTCGCCATCCCCGGCCCGGTGGACGCGGCGAATAAGAAATATTTCAGCCTGATGATCGGGCCTTCTTTCCGCACCGATGCGGATTCCTCCTTCTCCGGCTCACGGGTTGCGGGCAACCCGCGCGGCGAACAGGATGTGGACCTGGGCGGAGTGGGCGGTGCGGCCGCGGGAATGTACCTGCCGGACAACTTTCGCGTCGAGGGTGAAGTCGCTTTCCGCAACAATGGAGTGGACGAACCCCTGCCTGCATTTCGTGACTGGAACGTGGGCGCAGCCACACTGATGGTCAACGGGTATTACGACATCCCCGTCCGGCACCAGATTCAGCCGTTCGTCGGCCTCGGGATGGGTCTCGGCCTGGCAACGTCTTCACTGGAAGACAACTTCGGTTTTTCCGACACGGATACCGATGCGGTGTTCGCATACCAGTTTATCGGCGGTTTGCAGTACCGCCACAACAACCGTCTTTCCTTCTTCACCTCCTACCGCTATTTTGCGACCACCGACCCGGATTTCCAGTTCGGCGGGGTGCGTGCGCAAACGGATCTTGACAGCCACGACCTGGTTCTGGGCGTCCGTTTCGATTTTGAGTAAGGTTCGCCCAGGTATTACGACTCTCCCCAACGGCTATTGACAATCGTGCGCCTTCGGCTATGATTTAAATCTTTTTGCTCGTTTGGGGAGAGTCATGAAGCGACTTGCAGGTTGGGCGGCAGTATGGTTACTGGTTTTCGGAGCCAATGCAGCGTGGGCGGGAAATCCTTATGTTTCTGCCAAGCTCGGCGGCACCGGCAAATTCGACAACACGCTGGGCGCGGCCACGCTTCAATTCGATACGGGAATCAGTTTTCTGGGCGCGGCCGGTTACCGGTTTGACAAACCGTACCGCGTGGAACTCGAACTGGGTTACAACTACAACGCCTTCGATGGCATGAACCCCCAGACCAGCGTCTCGTCCACCGGAAGCTTCTCCGCGTTCACCACAATGGTCAACGGGTATTTCGACGTCCCCCTGAGGATCGGCGACCACAAACTGCCAATGGCCCCTTACATTGGAGCGGGTGTCGGTCTGGGCGTCGTCCGGGTGCAAACCAAATCGGCAAACTTTGTCGGCAACCTTCCCGATTCCGCCAGCGACATGGTCGGTGCCTGGCAATTGATGCTGGGCTTTCAAACCGACCTCAATCCGCAGTGGGTTTTGACCGGGGAGTTCCGCCTGCAATACCTGCAGGACCCCAACCTGACCCTGGGCGGCCGCGACCTCGACACCTCCTATGAAACACAGCAGGTCCTCTTCGGTGTGCGCTACCGGTTTTGAAACCGGCACTCCTCTTTCGATTCCTTTTCAATTCTTCGAACACTTAAAAAGGTGTGGGATTCCCCCCATTTGAAAACACCCCTTTCAGGGTTCACTTGATTGCCCCGCCACCCAATTATCCGGTGGAAATGTGTCCCTTTTTCCTTCACCATAGGCAAAGGATATTCCGCCTGCTAAAATGGGCCACATAACTGGCAAGAGGAAAAGTCTCATCCTGCTTCCACAACAACTCACCCAACACACAGAGAGGAAATTTTCAAAATTCTTCAAGGGGAGGTTGCGAATGAAACAGATAATTCCTGTTATTTTGTTCCTTCAAATTTTCCTTGTTCCCTCCACAGTCCTCGCCGAAAAATTTTACATTTCCGGTAAAACCGGTTTGCATCTTGCCCCGGACACACATTTGGGAGCGGCAGACATCGATCCTTCGCCGGGTATCAGTTTGCTTGGCATCCTGTATTACCAATCCGATCATCCCTTCCGGCTGGAAGATGAAACCGGGGGTAGGGACTCCAATAAAAGAGGGTTCTCAACGCCACCGGAAACGTTTTTTGAGATACCGTGTCTTTAAAAAGGAGGTGTGATGAAACGAATTGTTTCATTGGCTTTGGTCTCCGTTTTTTTTCTTTCCTCGCCGGCGATCGGGGCTCCTCAAAACTATTTCGTTGCCAAAGTGGGATTCAATCATACGCCAAACACCCAAATTGGCACTGAGCGGATCGATATCTTTCCCGGCTACACTCTCCTGGGCGGATTCGGCGTCCAATTCGATCTGCCGATACGTTTTGAAGCTGAATTCAGCTACATGCACCATAATTTCAATTTTGAAAGACGTTCCCCAGGTAATACCTATTTGGACGGATCCTACAAGGCGTTCAATTCGATGGGAAACGTCCTTTTCGACTTGAATGGAAAAGGGACTTTGAATCCCTACATTGGGGCCGGGGTCGGATTGAGCCTGGTCGAAATGTCTCTGGAAAAATCAAACGAGCCGGACGACGATGATTACGACCTCGAACCTGCAGCCCAGGGCATTGCGGGTTTGGAGTTGAAATCCGGAAACAGGAAATCCGCATTGATTCTTGAGTACCGTTATTTTGTTGTGGACGGGCCGGATCATCAATTTTCAGGATTCGGGGGCGGGACAGAACTCAAATCACACCAGGTATTCCTAGGGTTCCGTTACACCCTCGACCTAAGATAAAGAAACCTTGCGAAAAGGTTACAAGGGGGACCTTAAAAACGAGTTGGGACTATTGAGGGCTGGCGTAATTTGTCAGGCGGTCTGGTCTTCGAGGCGGTCGAGGAGGTTCTGGAAGGATTCGCGTTTCAAAATTTTCTGGAACTGCGCCCGGTAGTTGCGGGCGATGCTGACACCGTCGATATAAAAATCGAACACCCGCCATTCGCCGTTTTCCAGAATCATGCGGTAATCGATGGAAACCGTGTCGGCGGGGGTGATGACGCGGGTCTTCACCAGCGCAAAATCGCCTTTCACGCTTTCCTGCAGGTAATGCAGGGTGCCTTCCTGATAGTTCTCAATGAATTGCAGAAAGGACTGCTCAAGGAGTTTCTGCAACAGGCCTACAAAACGCTGCTTCTCTGCAAATGTGCGGGCCTTCCAGTGTCCCTGAAGAGTGGATTGCGCAAACCGATTGAAATTCAGCCGATCGTGAATGACCTGGCGCAATACCACGCGGCGTTGTTCCGCATCCTTCTTCAAACCTTCTTCCGTCACCACCTCCAACACACGGTGGATGGTTTCCTTCAACGTGCGGGCGGGCTGGGAAAACGCGAAACCGCTCACCAGAATGCTGGACAGTTCTTTCGACGTACTCAAGGATGCAGGCGAAACGTGCACCGGTTTGTCGTGATTGCGGATGCTGGAAAACGCAAAGTGTGGGAACGACCACAGCAAAGCCAAAACCAGTGCGACCTTGGCCTTCCAGGAAATAGAACGCGGAATCATGCCTCAGCCCTCCCCAGTTTGGCGATGCGTATCTTAAAATAGAGATTCAAAAACGCATCCGAGCCTGGGTAAAAACCCTGCATATTCCTTGGTGGATTTCCGACTACCCTCATCGTTTATCGCCCCTCTGAAACCAGGCTGTTCCCAAGCCTGGGCCCTCTTTGGATGGGATTGAATGGTGATACAATTGTAACATAAAACTAAAATCTGTAAATACAATACGTTAACCGGCCCGCACCCCGGATTGGCCCGGCATCAGGCCCTAGAGACTTGAATTACCTTGAAAAACCGCGTATTCCTTTAAATTATCCCCTACCATTAGTTTTCAGAAAACCGAATGATTTCCTCCCCGGGTGGGTGCCGGGCTCGAAAATTACGGGGTCATTTCCTCTGCATGAGGATGCGGCTGTATTCGGTGAGCTGTTCCGCTTTGTCGGTGTCGTTGGTCCGGTTGTAAATCATGATCAGGTTGTGGAGCATCCGGATCAGGATCTCGCGGCTGGTGACGGGCAAAAGGAAATTTTCTTCAAACTGGATGCCAAAACCCCTCACCATCTCTTCACAGCCCGCAGGGGTGACGATCCGGCCCTCGTTGAAGGGATCGAAGAACACCGGGTCCTTGTCCGAATCGCAGCGGACGACAAAATGGCCCGGCAGCCCGACGCCGGAGATCGGCAGGTCCAGCCGTTGCCCGATCAGAATGCAAAGGACGGAGAGGGTGATGGGGATACCCGTCTTCGCCGAGAGCACGGTGTCGAAGTAGCTGTTGCTGGGGTTGAAGTAATCGGTCTTGTTGCCGTGAAACCCTTTTTCGTGGAAGAGAAAGTCGGTGAGGGCCCGCACCAGTTCCGACGCACGCGCCTGGACACGGATGCGAGGCGCCAGGTCCGCAGCCAGGTTGTCCAGCGTTTCTTCCACCTGCATTGGGTCCGCATCCGGGTGACCGTAGCGCATGATGAGGCACACCCCCCGCTCCAGGTCGAGATCCTCGCTGACGGGTATTTGGGCAAGGGCTTGAAACTCCTGTTCGATCAGACGCGGTTCGATGCGCTTTAGAACCTGGGCGATTTCCGCACGCAAGGCCAGGTCCTCCACGCTCCGCGCCTTTTCAAGAAACGGGAGGGCCTCCCCGCCCAATTCTATCAGCCGTGCCTGCACGCGCTCGCGGACAAAGGCGTCGCGGTCGTCCAGCAGGCGGATGAGGGAATCGATTTCCGCGTTACCGGATTCGGGCGCGGTTTTGGGGTTGTTCGACGAGGGGGAATTCTTCATAACACTTTCATTAGAGGGTGAGAGAAATCCCGGCCTGGATGGAGGTTGCGCTCCATCCAGGCCGGGTTGTGCTTTGGTATTACAGGTTCGGTTGCGGGGTCATCCGCAGGTACGGTTTGATTTCCTTGAAGCCTTTCGGAAACTTTGCGGGAATGTCTTCCGTTTTGATGGCCGGAACCACCACGCAGTCCTCGCCGTTCTTCCAGTCGGCGGGGGTGGCCACGCTGTAGTTGGCGGTCAATTGCAGGGAATCGATGACGCGCAACAGCTCATCGAAATTGCGGCCTGTGGACGCCGGGTACGTGAGAGTCAGTTTCACTTTCTTGTCCGGGCCGATGATGAACACGGAACGGACTGTCATGTTGTCCAGCGCGTTGGGATGGATCATGTCGTACATCTGCGCGACCTTGCGGTCCGGGTCAGCGACAATCGGGTAGTTCATCGAGCAGTTCTGCGTTTCGTTGATGTCGTTGATCCAGCCCTTGTGGCTGTCGAGAGGATCGACGCTGAGCGCGATGACCTTCACGTTGCGCTTCTCGAATTCCTTCTTCAAGTTGGCCACCCGTCCCAATTCCGTTGTGCAGACCGGGGTGTAGTCCTTGGGATGCGAAAAAAAGATGCCCCAGCTATCCCCCAGCCACTCGTGAAAATTGATATTGCCTTCTGTGGTTTCCGCCGAGAAATCCGGCGCAGTGTCTCCCAGTCGAATAGCCATAACAAATCCTTTCAAAATAAGGGTTTACCTGAAACCTTGAGCAGGGCCAACCAATCCGTCTTATCCCGTGGGCAAGAAAAATTTGTCGTTGGAATGGCCGGATTATACCATATATTTCAAGAAAAACGGCGTCCCGTTCGGACCTCCTGAAGGGGCCGGGAGGACGGGCGGCGGTTCCAGCCTGTTTATCGATTCGATGCCGGATTCCCGCGAAAGGTTTTATTGAAATCGTCCCCCCGGAACCAGGAAACCATGGCCGACAACGAACCCAGCATCCAGAAAATCGACGAGACCCTGACCCTGCTCAAGAAGATCTGGGTGGTGTTCCTCATCGCGCTCTACGCGGCCTGCATCTACAACGAATTCCGGTTCCCGGGTTTCCGCGAGGAACCGCTGAAAGGCGAGGAGAACCTGTGGAACATCCAGCGGGTGCTCTACTTCGGCCTGCTGGGGCTGGGGCTTTTGACCGACATCGTGCAGACGCGCATTGACCGTGACAAGGCGTTCATGTACCTGTTCGCGTCGCTTCTTCTGGGCGGCCTGTCCACCCTGGTCGGCGCAACACAGTTCAAAGTGTTCAACTTCATATTGGGGTGAGGGAGATTCCCGCAGGATCAACAAGCGGAAACCGCGCGGCAAAAAGATGAAGGCTACAAGGAATACCGGCCACCGAGGAAACGGTCCAGGGCCCGCACGCCGGTTTCTTCCGGATATTTCAGAACCGCAAAAACCGGTGCGCGTGCAAATCTTGTTATTTGACAGCAACCGTGCTAATTTACCCGCACGCGGATTCGATACGGATATCTATACATTGTATATAAAGGTGGGCCGTTAGCTCAACTGGCAGAGCAACTGACTCTTAATCAGTAGGTTGAAGGTTCGATTCCTTCACGGCTCACCAAAAAACTTTAGGACTTGCGGGAAATCACCTGCAGGTCCTTTTTTTTGGGGTAACGGGTGGGGTAACGATTTACCTGGCCCTGAGGATGAGATCTATGAAGAGGTTTATTTCGGCCATTTGGTCCAACTCGTTTTGCACTTATTGCAGTACTTTCCGGCTTTATTTCATTGCCTCTCCGGTGGCCTTCCCTTACCTTTAATATAAGGGTGTATTCCGAAAATAAAATCATTTTTTACCGTCAACCTTTTATAAGGGCCGGTTCGAAAATGATCCACTTCTTTAAATCCTCGCGCCTTTCTTTTTTTCTCTTCACATTTTTTTTATCGATTGGGTTCAGCTGGTCGTTCACGGAACCGGTCCGCGCGCTCACCGGAACGGCGCAGAAAGTGTTCCAGCGCAACAGCCGGGCGGTGTACCAGATCCGCGTCATCGACATCCACTCGCTCGAAAAGTACGTCATCGGCTCCGGCTTCCGCATTTCCAGAGACGGCCTGTTCGCTTCCAACTTCCACGTCATCTCGGACGTGGTCGATAAACCGGACCAGTACCGCATCGAGTACTTCCGCAAAGGACGCAAGGTGGGCAGCCTGAAAGTGGAGGCCATCGACGTGGCGCACGACCTGGCCATCCTTCGCGGCGAACCGTCGCGTAAAAAGCCGGTCCGCCTGGGCTCGTCCAAACAAAAACAGGGGACGGGTGTGTACCCGATGGGCAACCCGCTGGATGTCGGCATGGTGGTCCTGGAGGGGACGTACAACGGACTCGTTGGCGACCATCCCTATCAGCACATCCTGTTGTCCGCGCCGCTGAACCCGGGCATGAGCGGCGGTCCCGCTTTCGATGCCTCGGGCAAGGTGGTGGGCGTGAACGTCGCCATCGAGGGCAACGATCTCAGTTACCTGGTCCCAGTGGAATACCTGATCGAATTGAAGGAAAGCGTCAAGACCGGACGCGGCTCCAAAAACTGGCCGGAGGTCATCCAGGAACAGGTTCTCGCGCGCTACGAGCACATTATCGACAAGGCGGTGAAATCCGATTGGCTGTTCGAAAACCTGGGAGCATTGAAGGTCCCACAAAGCATCCTGCCTGGTGTGGTTAAGTGCTGGGGTCGAAGCCGATCGGAGGATCCTTCCCAAAACGCGTTCGTCTTTTACGGCGACAAGCGGTGCCGGAGCGATCGCAATATTTTTCTTTCTTCCAATCTTTCGACCGGCACCATTGGCTATTCCTTTTTCTGGCTGGAAAGCCAGAGCCTGAGTTCTCTCGAATTCTACAAACGCTTTTCCGCCCAATACGCACAGGGAAACTTTTACCCTTATGCGACGAGCGGCGAAGTCACCAAATTCTCCTGCCACAACAGTTTTGTCGAGCTTGCTTCCCGAAACTGGAAGGCGGCGTATTGCGTGCGGCGTTACATCAAGTATCCCAAACTACATGACGTGTTTGTGAGTTTTGCCATACTGGGGGACTCACCCCGCAAATACATCATTCAGGTAGGGATGGCCGGCCTGACTGAACCGCTGGCCCGAAATTTCTTACAGAAGTTCATGGGAAACATCCAATGGACCGAATAATCATCGAAATGCTGGCACCTCAGGGTCAGGCGGTGGAGTCGCGCCATGTGTTCAACCGCGATCGAATCCATATCGGGCGTGCCTACTCCAGCGATGTCATCGTCGACGATTTGTTTGTTTCCCCGGAACACCTGCTGGTTCAGTTGAAAGAGGGGAAAGTTTACCTGAAAGACCTTGCCAGCAAAAACGGAACGCAGGTGAACGGCACTCCTAATTTCCAGGATAAAATTGTTTCCGTAAACTCCGGAGATGTTATCGGCATCGGGCGTACGCGCTTTCGGCTTTTGCTCCCGGACCACCCTGTGGAAAGCACAAAAAAGATGGACCGTTTCATGGCTTTCCGGGATTTCATCGATCGTCCCTGGGTGCCCTTTGTGTTTTCCCTTGCAGTCATCGGGGTGGGCGCCTGGATGGGAAGAATGGTAGACCCCAGCGACTCCTTTTGGAAGAAGGAGTTTTACAGCATCGTTATCGGATTCGCAGCCAGTATTCTAAGCTTCGCGGGCATCCTCAGCCTTTACACCTTTTTTAAATACCGGAGATCTTATTTTATTAGAAACCTTGTGATCGCGGACATCGGACTGTTTCTGGGCCTTATCCTGGAAGGAATCGATCCGTTCATCTATTTCTGGGTACTGAATGAAACATGGGTTTACGTTATTGATTACGCAATAAACTTTATAATCACCCTCGGCATGTTTTGGGCGAGCGTTCGGCTGGCAAAGGATTCCCTCACGTGGGGGGAGACGTTTGGACTGATTTGGGTGCCCTTGATCCTGGTTTTCATTGCGGGTTACGGAGAAAGCTCCCGCCAAATGGGGTTTCAAAACGATCCCATTTATCACAATAAGCTGGCTCCTGGAATGGGGCCCCTGTTCCAGCCCCAAACCCTGGATGAATTTTTAAATGACGGAGCGCAAGAATTTAAAACCTTGAACGAGGAATAACCGGAACCCATCATTATAACTTTTCATCACATTTCCATAGTTTTCCTATCGCATTTTAATAATCCCACAAGCATCACGTGATCCACCCGCACATCCTTTACTCATCTCTGATTCATCATCACAATATTTATCTTCGTACGTATGAATAATAAAGGCAGCGCCATCTGAATCGAAAATACTCAGGCGCCCTTCAGAAAGAGTGACCCGATTTGTGGTTGTCTGCATAACCCCGACGCCATCCTTTACCTCCATATTAACGAGATCCCCCATATGAAAGGGATGATTGAAATCAGGTGCGTCCGGTTTCGTATTGCTGTTAGGACCAGGATCATGATGGCCCTTAGCGGCGCTACAGGGCTTGCAGGAACCGGATTCATGAATATGCACCGCGTGCTTCCCATCTTTCAACCCCTTGATAATCAGGGACACATCAACTGACTTGATACCCTCTTCGGATTCTCTTTCAATAAGAACACCCGTTCCCGAAATCTCATTGTCTGCGCAACCACTAATTTCCGCTTCAGCAATCATGTCAGCAGAATAAGAAACACCCGTATTGAGGCCAAATAAAAACAATATTGTCAAAATTGGGATTTTTAAGACTTTTTGGTATATTTTCATGGTTTTTTCCTTTTTTAAGATAAACCCTAAGATTATTTTATTCATTTTTTAAAAAGGGTATAACGAAGAAAAAGCATGCCCCCTTACCTAACTCACTATTAACGCCGACTTTCCCTGAATGAAGACTTACCAGTTTTTTTGTTATGGCCAGGCCCAACCCGGTGGTTTTTTCACCTCCAGTAGGCTTGGCGCTCAGGGTTTGGAATTCCTTAAATAATAATTTTTGATCTTCCTCAGATAGACCAGGCCCTTCATCCTTAACGGAAAACTCAATATTTTGGTCTTTGCTCTTTGTGGAAACCGTAATTATGGAATTGACAGGGGAGAATTTAATCGCATTGCCAATAAAATTCATTATGGCTTGGGTAATTGCATTTTCATCAAACAGGAAGGGATCATTACTTTCTAAGTTACTAATGATCGCAATATTTTTCTTATCTGCCAGCATTTGAGCCATTTCTACTTGTTGCTTAACAACTAAATTTAAATCATGGCTCTTCTTATTCAATTTAATCTGCCCGCTTTCAATTTTTGAAATGTCCAACAAATTATCCAGAAGACCTCGCATGAAATTGCTTGATTTATAAATTTTCTCCAAAAGCTCCTTTTGCTTGGGGTTAATGGTTCCAACCGTACCGTTTTTTAAAACCTCACTAAAGGTTTGAATTACGTAAATCGGATTCCTAAGATCATGGGAGGCAATGCCGAGGAATTGATTTTTCAGTTCATTTAGCCTTTTTAGTTTTTGATTACTTTCAACAATTTCTTCTTCCCTCCTGCAGGAAACAATGGCATCGGCTATAAGCCCGCCGATTGACATAAGAATCTCTTTGCTCCGAACGTACCAGGGCGGATTGGGATCTGTGTATAAAAAAAGTACACCTATGATCCGCCCCTTATTTTTCAACGGAACAATGTAGTGCCCATGATCGGTCATATCCTGAAATTTGTTTTCATGCCTTGAATCCGTAAAACAACTATCACTAACGATCATCTCACCTGACTCGGCAACCCTGCCACACAGACATTGACCAAGGGGAATCTCTTTTTCCTTGTTTAAAAATTCCTCAGAAAAGGTTCCTATAGTGCAATATAACTCCATTTTTTGTTCTTCTTCATTTACAAGAAAGATTCCCGCCTTATTCTCAACCTCCAACTCTTCAAAACGCGTTAGAACTGTAATTGTATCAATAAGCATGCTCTTCATATCCGTTGAGGAATGAAGAGTTTTAGCCACTTCATGGAGGACCCGGTACTCCTGGGTCCTTTGTCTAATTTCATTTTCTGCAGAGTTCTGATTTTTATTTTCTAGATTCCTTTTGCCCGTCTCCATATTAGGGCCTCATTTATTAATGTTTTACTTTATTGTTCGGGGTTTCATTCACTTTTTCAATATACCCTTAAGGTCATTTTTAAAACTATTTGTCTAATCAAAAGACTCTTCACCCTTTTCAATGGGCCAAATAATTTGTACCGTGGTCCCTTTGTTTTTCTGGGAAGCGATACTGATATTTCCTTCTGTTTTTTTTACTAATTGATAAACCGCTGTCAAACCCAACCCCGTCCCTTTCCCTGGCGCCTTTGTAGTAAAAAAGGGGTCAAATACCCTATTAATAAATTCTTCTGGCATACCTTCGCCTGTATCTTGAATTGATACCAAAATTGTTTTGTCCCTACACTCTGATTTTATTTTAAGCTTACCTCCGCCTCTCATAGCTTCTAAGGAATTGGAGATAATATTAAAAAATATTTGTTGTATATCATCACCCCTTGACTTTATTAAGGGAAGGGAACAATAGTCCTTTTCGACTTGTACGTATTCGCTTTCATGGGTTAAAAGGGCAACTTCCAATGCAGCATCCATTCGTTCGTTTAAATTAATTACTGGATGTCCTTCCGAAGTGGGGGATGATATATAACTGTTCAGCTTTTCAATTATTTTAACCAGAGCCTGTGCCTTTTCTTTTATCCTCTTTGCATGAATATCAATTGCTTCTTTTTCATTTTCTTTCAAAATCATTTCCGAAAACCCTATCATGCTGTAAAGAGGATTGTTGAATTCATGAGCTATTCCCGCACCCAACGTTCCCAGCCCTGACATTCTCTCGGCCAGAATGAATTGCTCATTAAATACAGATTCCGGACTGACTTCACAAAACCGCACTAATGAAATATTCTTTTTATTTTCTTTTCCATTAACTTCAAACCGGTCATAAATATAATTCCGTCTTTTAATTGTAATTGTTCGTGAATTGCGGATAACTCCAAGTGGCTTTTTCGGTATTAAAGGATCCCTAATTCTCTCCCTAATTTCTTCTTTTACCTTCTCTTTATTTCTGTCCTTTATTATTGGACTTGCTTGCATCTTGAAAATCGACATAAGGACAGTTGCTTCCTGTTTAATTTCAAAATGTTTTTCTTGAATTTTCATACCTTTTATTTTTTCAAATGAAACGTCCAACATCGTTTCACATGCTTGATTCATGTATGCCACATTATATTCAGAATCAATCCCCAGAATTGGATCTGGAATTTTCCATAAAATGTCTTTTTCCGTATTTTCCAGCATATGGGTTTGGACCATTCCATTGCATTCGTTTTCGAGTGGCTTAATTTATTCTTTTAATTTAAAAACCCGGGAGGTTTTAAGAACACCTCCCGGGTTTTTAAATTAAAGTTCAATCTCTTTACCAACTGATACCCATTTATCCACCGTAGCTACCAACTTTTCCTGTTCCACCGGTTTTACCAGATAATCCTTAACTCCTTCTTTCAGCAAATCCACGGCCATTTTTGTATCAGGAAATCCTGTTATGACAACAATGGGAATTCCCGGTGCATTTTCACGAATATAGTGAATGCATTCAATTCCGTTAACCTTAGGCATCCGTATATCGCACAAGATCACACCCACATTGCTCATGTTGTCCTCGGAATTAAGCAGGTCAATTCCCTCCTGGCCATTTTCCGCTTCAATAACCTGGTAATGTCCTTCACTCAGGTGAAACTTCAAAACATCCCGGACATCTTTTTCATCATCTACAATCAAGACTTTTCCTTTAGGCATAACAGTTCTCCTTTTTTCTTAATTTTTGTTCTGCTCTTGTGTTTTTCCAACCCGGATTTTGCCCTGCCGTTAATTTTGAAAAAACAAATCGCAATTTTTTCACCGTTTTTCAGCGATTATTTTTCCCCTCATTTATCAAAGTAACTCTGGGGTGTTTTTAATTAAAGCGCAGGACTTGTGTTTTTGTTGAGGTTGTTTCCGAAAAGGGCTGTAGTGTTATCACTACAATTGGGCGGGAGCCCAGGAGGGGGGATAAAGAAACCAATGAAATTGAGCTTATTTAATCAATGAATTATCAATTGCATACCTCACAATTTCCGAATTGCTATCCATTCCCATTTTTTCAAGGATTCGGGCTCGATATGTACTTATTGTATTAATACTTAGGTTCAATTCATCGGCTATTTCCTTTATTTTCCTGCCCAAAGCTATCAAATGAAAAACCTGGAATTCCCGGTCAGTCAGTTTTTCATGAGGGGCTTCTTTATTGCTTTTATTGAGTTCGCCAATCAATCTATCCGTCATTTCCGGTGACACAAATTTACCACCTTGTGCTACTTTTCTTACGGCTTCAACCAGTTGTACCGATACGCTGGCTTTCCCAAGGTAACCTGAAGCTCCTGCCTTTAAAAATCTGAGGCCATAATGTTTTTCCGGAAAAATACTCAGGATCAGGATGGGTATTTGGGGTTTAATGGCTTTAATTTCAATTAAAATTTCCAAACCACTTTTTCTTGGCATATCGAAATCAAGAAGCACAACATCAATTTCCATTTCCTTGATTTTTTTTAATACCTCCACCCCGTCTCTGGCCTCTCCTACCACACGGAGGTCTGGAGTTGTTGCGAGAATGGTTTTTATTCCCTGACGGACCACTTCATGGTCATCGGCAACCAGAACCTTTATTAAACCATTCATTGGACATTTCCCTAATTATTTATTGGAATCTCCACTCTTACCTTTGTGCCTTTTCCGGGTTTTCCTTTAAATATCACGTTTCCGTTCCACAAATGAACCCGCTCCTGGATACCCACCAATCCAAGTGAATTTATGTTTTCCAAATTTTCCTTCTTAATTCCCTTCCCGTTATCAGCTACCTCCAAAACAAGATTATTTCCTTCCCTCTTCAGGGCAACTTGAACACGACTTGCATTCGCATGACGGACAATATTTGTTAAAGTCTCTTGAAATATACGAAACAATGTAGTTTGAAGACTTTCTTCTATTTTTATTTCTCTATCCATGCCCTTTAGGTCAAAATGCAGTCCAAATTTACTACTATATTCATCTGCCTGCCATGCTATAGCTTCAGATAGTCCAAACGCGTCCAATATAGGAGGCCGCAGTTCTGTTGCAATTTTTTGTACGGATCTGATGGTAGAATCGATCATATTTGTCATCGCTTCATAACGTTCCAATATCTCCATTCTATCTAATGGGTTATTCTCTTTAAGATATAAGACGTTCATTTTTAGGGCGGTCAGCGATTGCCCCAATTCATCATGGACTTCTCTTGATATACGGGTTTTCTCTTCTTCCCTTATGGACTGTAATTTATTACCCAAATTTCGTAATCTCTGATGGGATAAATTCAATTCTTCTTCCATCATATAACGCTTGGTTTCATCTGTAATAAACCCTTCCAAAGCTGTTAACTCCCCCGCTTCGGAATAAATTCCTCTTCCCTGATCCCGCACAATTTTTTCATTTCCTGACAAAGTATTGATTCTATAAATTAAAGTATAAGGCTCTTTATCTTTTATAGCCTTTTTGATAGTTTGATTAACCCTTAACTGGTCAACTGGATGTATCAGTTCCTGAAATTTTATTTTTTTTCCCAAAAATTCTGAAGCATTTTCACCTGTAATAGCCGAGCATCCATCACTTATAAATAACATTGTACGCTGACTATCGTTCAGGGACCGGTAAACCATTCCTGGCAGGTTAGAAATTAATGTATTTAAGATCCGACGACTTTCCATCAGGTCATGCGTTCGTTCTTCAATTTGGACTTCCAATTTTTCTTTAAGTGTAATTAATTCATTTTCAATTTTCTTTCTCTCAATAGTATGTGCAACCAAACCACCTATGGATAATAAAACGGCCTGACTGTGTTGATACCATCGGGGTTGTATTTCAGTATAAAGAAACATAATACCCACAAGCCGGCCTTCGCTGGTTTTTAAAGGAATTATGTAATGACCGTGGGCTGTCATATCGGTGTAAGTCCGTTCGTGACGCGGATCTGTGAAACAACTTTCGCTCATCAAAAGTTCTTTTGATTCTGCAGCCCGACCGCATAAACATTTTCCAAATGGAACTTCCTTTTCCTTCTGCAGAAATTCCTCCGAAAAATCGCCCTGTGTTGTGAATAACCGCAATACCTTTTTAGCTTCATCCGCCAGAAAAATTCCAGACTTTGGCTTTACTTTTAGTTTTTTGAACCCCGTGATTTCCTGGAGAACTTGATTCAACAGGCTTTTTAGGTCCCTGTTTTCTTCTAAAACCTGGGCGACTCTATGGAGGATTCGGTATTCTTCCGTTATTTCATTTGGAGGGGGGTTGGCTGCGGGATCATTTGGAAGGGAGGCCATAGTCAAATTATAAGTTTATGGTTTTGAACGCATGCGACCTATAATTAACTTAAAATGCTAATTGGGGGACTGGTTATTGTTATGATTCAAAGTTAATCACTTCAAAGCACGACCCCTTGAAATTGAAATTTTTTGGTTAAACCTTTAAATGGCTATTTACATTGTAACCACCCCTTCATTATAGTCGTTAATGTCACACCCATCCCAATTGAGAAGCTATTTATTTCCCCCACCCAAAAGAACATCCCTATTAAATTGTTTTTTTTGAACTTACTGACAATATTCGAAAGGGAATTTTCTGAAATTTGGAACGCACCAGACTTTCCTTTACTATTCAGACATCCTTTTTTTGATTTTGTCAGGTTTTCAAACCATTGGAGAAATGGTTTTTCGTTGCTTTTTTGATGGGCATCTGAATCCGGCAAGCAAACACCGCCGATCACTTTAAAGGAAATTTAACGCCGCATTTGAGACCTGCAACAACCTTATGCTTGGGGTTGGGTAACTCTAGACGGATGCCGAACGTGCCGCTGGCGGCATCGACCACCGAATCCACGATCTTCACCTCCGCCTTGTATTTTCCTCCTACAGGCTTTTCCGGAAACACCGTCGCCTTCATCCCTGTTTTGATTTTTCCAAGGTAGGCAATCGGCGCGATAACCTCTACGTTCAACGGATCGATCTGCGCCAATTTCACCACGGGTTGTTCTTCCACAAACTCACCCGGCGATTTCAAACGTTCCACAACGACACCGTTGATGGGGCTCAAGATGCTACGCAGATCCAGCACCTCCTCCGCGCGTTCCAACTCCAGCCCTGCAATCTTGTGTCCCTCCTCTGCACGCAGGACTTCCAATTCCGCGAGGATTTTTTCCGTTTCCGCCTCATCCTGTTCATTCTTGGGAACCATGTTTTTCTCATAAAGCTCATTAACCCGCTTGAGTTTCCTCTGGCTCAATGCAAAACGCTCTTTGCTGATCTGTATTTGCGTTTTCGATTGCGCCTGTGCCTTTGCCAGTTCCACTCCCGCTTTTTCGACTCCGGATCGCAAACGCGCAACAACCTGGCCTTTTTTCACCAAGTCTCCACGTTTGACCGACACATCTTCCAAAGTTCCACGAATGGAGGTGCTCAACTCCACGGTCATGAAAGGTTCGATGACACAGTCGAAGTCACTCATTCCCTTTTGAGCCAACCCAGTGCCTCCAGGAAGGATCCAGAACCATAATGCTGCCCAAACAAAAACAGATAAAAATTTTTTCATTTATTCCGAACGACCTGAAAAAGCCAGCATTTTGCTGGTTTGTTTATCCATATCCTTCAATTTTGCGCGCGCCGCCGCATGATGCCGGCCTACCCCCCATTGCGTCAAAATCCATAATGAACGGGCAATCCAATTCCCCAAAAAACCTAGTCGCCTTGCAACATGGACAACCCATTTAGGTGCAAACACCTGAACCAAATCGTCCTCCAGGGAAATAAAGTAATCGGGTCCGCCTTGTTCATTCCCCGCTCCACAACGCTGGATCAGTTGCCGGTCATGCCGGCGGGATTCGCTACATTCGGCAAGAATGCCATGTGGCCCGGCAAAAGTTCCTTGTTGACCAAAGGCCGTCCCGCCCATTCCCTTGGCCACCGAATACAACAAAATGGTGATGGAACCCGGACGCGCCTTCTCATTCAATCGAAATGCCTCATTTTCATTGTGATTGTCCGTGAGAACATGGCAGGAAAGACCGCGTTTGGCAAGTATGGATGCCAGCAACTCACCCATGGGAAGGGATCGTACTGCAATGAAAACAGACTTTCCAGAGCGGTGCAATGCTTCGGCACGCTCCGCAACAGCTTCCCATTTCCTTTCGGCGTCGGGGTAAAAGTGAAAAGATGCCGCTTTTCTTTTAAAACCGTTTCCCATCGGAACCCGCATTACTTTAAATGGATACAATGATTCGAGTTCCCTTCGGGATTCCATCAGAGTGTGGGAGACCCCGCCCAAATGCAGGTAGCGCTGGAATAATTCCTGGTAAGAAATTTTGGCCAGCGTTTCCCGGTCTCCGGTACTGGGAAGACCTTCCTTCAATTCCAGCAACTGCAAAAGGCCTCTCTGCCAGGAAGTCTCCATACGCAATGCACGCAATACACGTTCTTCCATATGAATCTTTTCATTATCCACTCGGTAATGTCGGTCCCGAATAAGCAGGTGAGTTGCAGTGAGGGCCTGTGTTATTAAATCCTGGCTTCGCTCTATCCCCGACCACATTCCTCCAAGATGCTCCGTGACTTGCGCGATACGAATGCGTCCATTTGCGTTCAGGTGCACACGAGGCTGGACTTCGTCAATGTCGAAATCCATCCCGATGTGAAGCAATGCTGAGAGCTCCAGGGCCTTTTCGTAAACCTTTCCTACTCCAGGTAGATCCGTATTTCTGGAAATCAGCAACGGAGCCCGGGCATCATCAATCAACACTGTGTCCAGTTCATCAATAATGGCAAAACACAATCCGCGGAGAACCAGTGTTTGCCCGCGTCCCTCTTTTTCACTCAGACGATCGAGGTGCAACTGCAGCCGGCCTCGCCGCCCCTCAGAAGCCAGGTGATCCCGCAGGTAATCGAATGCAACCTGCTTGTGGGTTGTGAATGCGATGTCCGCACGGTACTGCTCCTGACGGGAGGGAATGTCCATTCCCGCCACCACTTCACCAGTTGAAACGCCCAATTCTTTGCAGATCCGGGAAAGACGTGAGGATAAGCGCCGAACCAGATGGTCCGTTGCGGTGATGACATGTACCGGAAAGCCTGCAAGCGCCGCGGTGAGGGAGGACAGTGCAACTGAAACGGCGTTGTCATCAGTTTCACAGGACTCAACAGCCCGCTGGTGAAGGATGCCCCAACCCGCTAAAATTTCACCCGAACCCGGGCGCACATTTTCATTGCGCACGAACCACTCCGTCACCAGTGCAAAACTTCTGGCTACGAAATAAGGCTGGAATCCTTGACGATGCAGGGAGGACCGGATCGCCAGGGCTTCATTTCGTATTTCTTTATCTGAAAGCTCCCGGAATTCATTTGCAAGGCGGTTCACCTGAACCAGAAAATTGTGTGCTTCCGGCGGGGGAGCAATGGCCTCCGGACCACGTAACTGCGTTAGGCGGCGCCATGCTGTATCCAGCCACCCCGGTTGTTCCTTTTGTTTTTCCGGATAGAGGCCCGAGGCAACGCCGGGTCTGGCCCAGTTTCCAATAAACATTTAAACACCGAACCTCTTTAGCAAAAGCTGACGAACCATGCGGTACCACTGCTCCGCCAACGGGACCTTCCCGTGGTCAAACCGGACGAAGACCCTCTCTCCTATACTTTTCAATCCCGCCTGAGGCGGCAATTCCAGATCGAGTTGAAAAACCGATTTGAATGCTTTCGTGCCCGCCTCGTCGCTGGGATCCACCGCCACCTCACCCCCTCCCGGCAAACCCAGGGCCATGCTGGGCAATTTTTCAGTCGCCGCAGGAACCTCGCGTTTCACCATGGCCGTATACACTTCAGAGATACGTTCGGCCATGCGAACCTGGACGGCACGGGTTTGTTCTTTCACCAACCCTATGCGATCTTGAGGTACAACCACCCTCACGGTTCTCAACGGGTAGTCAACAACATAACCTAAAAGCTGGCCTTTCTTTACAAAACGATCTTTCAAGTCATCTGAATTCGGAAGTATGAGGGTACCATCCAGCGGACTGCGAATCACCAGATGGGATTCTTTCTCCTCCATGCGTTCCAACTGGGCCCGCACGGCGAGCATTTCCTCCTTCTTGATTTCCGCCTGCGTCCTGTTCTCAAAACGCAGTGCCATATACCGTACTTCCAGTTCCTTCAATTCCTTTTGCAGGACCTTTTTCTCCGCGATCAGCAGGGGATCTTCACTGATCATGATCGCATCGTCCCGATTGACAAACTGGTTTGAATTGATCTTAACCTCCTGGATAAAACCATGTGTTTGTGCCCGCAGGATCGATTTTTCCGGAGGCCAAATCACACCCTCCGCCCGGGTTGCATAAGGAAAGGGAACTTTAAATATAAACCAGCCAAGCGACACAACCAGCACCGCACTCATGACCACGGCTCGTACGCGTTTTCCGGAGATCACCGGACTCCGGGTGAGAAAATCCAGTTTTTTGTAAATTGGAATAACGAGCATGGTCATGAGGGCCCACATGGCCAGGACCACACCAACGATGAAAAACTTTCCGGCCACGAACAGCACGATCACGCCCATGATAAACAGCCGGTAAAAAAACGACGCAATACCGTAAAACAATAGCCAGGACCGTTCGCCCCAACTGTTTGCGGGTGACTTCACATGTTTTGCCCCAAACAGGTAGCGCTGGAACAGGTAACCCAAATATTGCGTGGACCGTGTCCCCAGATTTGGAATTTCAATTGCGTCGGAAAGAAAATAATAACCGTCAAACCGCAACAGGGGATTTCCATTAAACAAAAGGGTGGACACACTGCCGATCAGAATCACGTTGTAAGCGATGGTGTGGACCAGACCGTGTTCCACGTTGACCCAAACGAACATGGCCAGCGCGGCAAGAAACAGTTCCACCATGATTCCCGCCGCATCTACGATCATTCGCTTGGACTTCTCACTGAAAGCCGACGCACTGGACGCCTCTACATAAGGCACGGGAATGAACACAAGAAGCATGATTCCCATTTCATGCACCTCGCCACCCCATACTTTCGTTGCAAACGCATGGCCGAACTCATGGACCAACTTCACCAGAGGGTAAACCAGCCACAGCACAAACAGGTTTTCCGGGGTCATCACACGGTCAGCCATGTTTTGTGTCAATCCGCCCCAATGCACCCCCGCAAGGAATACCGCATAGCCCACGACCGCAAGCCACAGGGTGAAACCAAACCAGTTGAAAACATAACGCACAGTTGATTGCCAGCGGGCGAGAAACCGTTCTGGATTGAGGAGGGGGAAGCGAATGGAAAGGGGACTCCAGAACCATTGCTTTATTTTCATTTTCTCGTGGAGCCGGTGACGACCGAACAGTTCCAATGTATCCGGGGGAACATCGCACAGCAGGGTGTCGCTGGTGTGAAGCTGCCCCGCCAGACGGATCATTTCATCCTGGGTCGGCGCATCATCACCGAGGAAATCCACCGCTCGATCCCAGATTTCCTGAAACGTGCGCTTGCCGTCCATTTGTGCGACGAGGTAATACGCGGAAGGACTCAGGCGGTGGTAGCGCCCTGAAGAATGGTCCTGCAAAACGTACCAGAGGCGTCCGCGATAATGATGCCGGTGGACTTCCGCATGGTTCCGCAGGCGTGGTTTCAGGTGCGCCACACGGTACCACACCGGGCTGTACATCGAATCCAGGGACATAAAGGTTTCCTGATTCAGGGAAAGGGCTTAAGGCCACCACGTCCAGATTTGAAGACGCATCCAGTCCATCATCTCACGCGTGAGCACCCAGATGAGTTTGCGTTCTCCAATTTCGATTTTACCCACACCCTCCATTCCGGGACGTAAAAATGCCGGAGTGGCACCCAAACTCGCCTCGACACGGAAAAAATTACCACCTTCTTTCGTTTCTGTTACAGGCGTGATTTTATTCACTTCAAACGGAAGCTGCTGTTCCACGGCGCCTGACAACACGATCCTGCCCTTCTGCCCAAGCTTGATGTGGTTGATGTTGCGTTCATCCACATGCAGCAGAACGCGGTAGGCATCCAGAGGCGCCAGTTCGAACATCACCTCGCCGCGCTCCACCGGAGCACCCAGCGACTGGCTCAGATCGCCGGACACCACCACGCCATGAAAGGGAGACTTGACTTTTGTCCGGGCCAATTGTTTTTCAGCCAGATCCAGCTTGGCCTGGGCCTGCTCGATCTGGGCTTTGAGGATGCGGATTTTACTGCGGTCGAACTTCGCCAGAACATCACGGTACTGACGCCGGTATTTTTCAAGCTCACTTTTCCATTTAAGACGTTCCAAGACCAGGTCCTTGTCGTCCAGCGTGAACAGCAACTGCCCTTCTTCCACAATGTCCCCCGGACGGACAAACGCTTCCGAAACATACCCATCCAGGGGGGATACCATGACCCGCTGAACCGCTCCCTGCAGGGTCGCATCGGCCGAAACGCGGAACTGCGTGGTAGCGAAAGTGAAAAACAGAATCGCGCCAGCAAGCAGGATTGAAAACAGCTTCCATCCCAGATTTCGCGGACCAAACAGGCCCGTCAACCCACTCCAGAAAGAAATTGCGACCTTGGCGACAATATTACGGTCATCGCGTCGTTTGGTGTACAGAATGGGCCCGACCATCTGGCCGATAGCCTCGCATACTTCTGTCTGTTCCGGGGTGAACTGTTTGCCACCGGACAACTCATACATCAACGCACCAATAATACGGTCATGCATGACCAAAGGAACCGTACAGATCCCGCATTTACCGTGTTGTTTGGAAAACTCGCCATGCACCCGGTTGATGAAAGGATAAGAAACATCAGGCGAAGGGTAAAGAATGGTCGCGGCCTGATCCAGGCATTCCTCCATGGCCCGGCAAATATTGCGGATGAGATTGGTCTTCTTGTTGAACTTGGCGCTGTGGGACAACGCCACCACCTTCATACCAGTACCTTTAACGAATCCGAGGCTCACCCGTTCGCACCCCAGCTTCACCGCCATGTCTGTCACCACTGCGTTGGCTGCGTCGTGAAATCGTTCCTTTTCCAGGCCGCTCGCCACCAATTCCAGAATGGTGGCGAGGTGTTTGTTACCGGAAGGGGTTTTGTCTTTGTCTCGGCGGTAAAACCGCTCCACCCACGCACCGCCCCATTGCAACTGCCGCATGAGGGTTCGCAGTGTGTTTGGGTTGCTGGTCGCGACTTCCACCGCAACCGTTCCATACAGATCGTCACCTATAAGAAACGGATGGGCCAGGTAAGATAATTGGGATGAATCCTTTTTTCCGTTGGTCTGCCCGGGATTGCGCATCACTCCCTTGCGCTGTTGCATTGCCATTTCTACAGCGCCGGTCAGATGGAGATTGATGCCTTTTTTTTCAGGCCAGAATGCGGCAGGAGCGTATTCGCGTGTCTTGGGATCGCCCAGAACCATCACTCCGCGGGTGATTCCGGGAATATGACCGCATTGCAGGGAGAGCCAGGCATCCGCAAATTCCTGGGGAGTGGCGGCGTCGATCAACCGCTTCCATTGAGCGGGATCGACGAAAGCGCGGCGCGGATCGCCTCTGGTTTCAGACCCGGTTTCTGGACGCATTGCAGAAATCCTTACACAGGAAGACAAGGTTTTCCAAACACACCTGCACGCACCTCAAGCTTCGTGCGCTCAAGGGAAACAGGGCAATCCCATTGATTCCTTGTCGGTTGTGGTCTGAAACAGTGTAACGTAAAAACGGCACCCGGTCATCTCGATTGTTCCGATACCGGGTCGGGAATTAAAGAGCGTTCCAGTCGATCAACACCTGGGTGTGGTCGCCATCGTCATCGATTGCGCCGACGGTCGAAATGAACAGCAGGTATTCCTCCTCGGTCATGTCGAACACATTATAGGTGGCCCCCTCCGGGTTGGTGATGGTCGAGCCATCCAGAACCCAGCCCTCATCCGTGGTGGCCATCTCCTGGAAGGATCCGGATCCGTCGTCGAACACCAGCGTCTGGCTTTCGGTAGTCGCCGGTTCGGGTTCCGTAGAGGCGGTGGTTTCGACATTATTGTCCTGACCGTTTTTCTTGCCATTCTGCATTTCATTGCTGGAAGCCGTCGTGTTGTTCGGCTCCGCCGTGCGCGGTCCGTTGTGATCCGTTTTTTTCTTGCCGTTACCTGCCTGTGGGTCATCCGGCGCACCATGCTGGTCGCCCCAATCCGGATCCTGTTGAGTGACGAGGCCCAGTTCCCCATGCGGCTCCCCGTTCCGTTCCGGATCGCTTCCCGTATCCGCCGCACGGGTCGGGTCGGCACCATCGGCTTCCGACAGATCGTAAAAGAACTGGATCATTCCCGGCTCCATACCGCGCGTGGCGGAACCCGGGCCAAACGGCGATTGAGGGACGATAAAGCTGTTGAACTCGCCGGTGGAATCAACCTGCCGGTCTCCCGCCGTGTTGGCGATCAGCACATCGCGTCCCGCGCCACCCAGGGAAATGTCTTCATAACTGTACTCCGGACCATCGACTTCGTCGTTGGCTTCCGGATCGGCGGTGCCCGCGGTCGAGTTGTGGTTGTCGTCGTTGTTCAGCAGGTCGTTGCCGTACCCGCCGTAAGTGTGGTCGCGGCCGGTGCCACCGACGATCCAGTCGTTGCCCAGGTCGCCGAAGATGCGGTCGTTGCCATCCGTCGGCAGGGTGCTGCCTTCCGCGATCGGGCCTTCCGTCTCGTCGAAGTTGAGGAAGAACTCCCAGCCGTTGATCATGATCTTGCGTCGCGGATCGTTTTCATCGTAAGACGCGAATTCCTCCGCCACCAGCGCCTCAAAACTCAACACGTTGCCCGGATTGAACGGGGTGAAGTAACCGGTGACGATGCTGACGCCGTCGGTGCGGTTCGGGTCGGTGGTCCCGGTGTCCGGGTACACCGTCGCGGCCGAGGTGGCCAGCGCTTCCGCGCCGGAGATGGCATCGTCGCCGGAACCGCCGTGCAGGAAGTCGTCGCCCAAACCGCCGTAGATGATGTCGTCGGCATAAAGAGCCCGGTAATGCGGGCTCTGTGCAGCGGTGTTCGGGTCCACGTTGAACGGCGTCAGGTTGACCGTTTTCTTGAGCTCGCCTTCAGCATGAATGGTCGCGTTGAACCATGGGCTGCTGGAAGAGATTTGCTGGTCCGTTTCCACCGTCTCGATGCCGTACAGCGGTTCCGCATACTGGCCTTCGGTGGTGGAGGTGTTCCGGCTGGTGTAGATGCGGCCGTCGTCGCCCAGCACGCCGTCACTGCCCGTGCCGCCGGAAATCCAGTCGTGGCCCCAGCCGCCGACGATGTCATCGTCCTGGCCTTCGCCGTACAGCACATCGTTGCCGACCATGCCGTAGATGAAGTCGTCGCCGGACTCGCCGTGGATCTCATCGTTGTCGCCGATATCGCCCAGGGTCGCCGCGTCCACGCCCATGATGTCCGGGCCGCCCTGCGTGTAATCGAGGAACTCAACCGGCCGCGGGACGATGCGCAGGGTCGCCGAATAAATGTCGTAGTTGAACGATTCGAACTGCGTCGGATCGGCCGACTGCAACAGCCGGAAGATGTTCGCGTTGTCACCGGCGATGGCGTCCGAATCCAGCGCATGACCTTCCGCGAGAGTATCGTCGCCCATGTCGTTGCGCGCCAGGTCCGTGCCCGCGCCGCCGAACAGGAGGTCCATGCCGTCCGGCCGCTGTTCCGGCGTGATCAAGCTGAACAGGTTGGAACTGCCGCCGATGATGTCGTCCTGGCCCAGGTTTCCGAAGATGACGTCGGTGCCGCCGTTGCCTTCGATGTAGTCGTCGCCGTCGGTGAGCGCGTTTTCGACCGACGGGTTGCCCATCAGCATGTTGAGGGTCGTGCGGTAAGCGGTGACGTCGGTGGCAAGATCGATGCTTCCGTCGCCCTGCATGGTGTCGTCGCCCAGCATGCCGAACATCTGGTCGTCGTCCGCGCCGCCCGCCATGTAATCGTCGCCGAAGTTGTTGAGAGCCAGCGCTTCATCCGTGGCCGAATGGTCGAGCAGGGTGATGTCGAAGTCCGCCCACACCGCCGAACCCGTCGGGTCCACATAATGCGTGGAAGCCACCAGCACCTCGCCGTCGTCCACGCCAGGCGTCTCGCCGTACATGCGGTCGCCGGTCAGAGTGCGGAAGCGCGGGTTGGTGTAATCGGTGAACAGCACGCCCAGCCGGTCGAGTTCGACGTTGTCGCCGAACAGCAGGTCGCGGCCTTCGCCGCCGTCCAGCCGGTCGGAGTTGGCACCGCCGACCACCACGTCCTCGTGCTCGTCGCCCCAGATCGTGTCCGCGCCGCCTTCGGTGCGGTCGATGGTGACCACGTAGCGCACGATGTTATTGATCAACTCCGCGTAACCGAAGTCGCCGAAAATAATGTCGTTCTCGGTGCCGCCGTGGATCTGGTCGTCGCCGGTGCCGCCGAAGATCAGGTCGTCGTCGCCAAAACCGAAGATGTGGTCCTCGCCGCCCAGATGGGTGTCGGTGGTCCTGACAGTGTCGAGCGTGGTCAGGTCGCCGTCCACGGTGAAGTCCAGTTCACCGTTGTCGCCCAGGATCACGTCCTTGCTGTCGTTACCGTGGATCACATCGACACTGCCGTTGACGCCGGCGAGAACGATGTCGTCGTCCGCGTTGCCGAAAATAGTATCCGCGCCGCCGGTGGCGTCGGTCGTGTCCGTGGTTTTGATTTTGGCGTACATGCCGTCTTCAAGTTCGATGACGCCGTTGTCGCCGAAGATGACATCGATCGTGTCATCGGTGCCGGAGGATTCTGTCGCGTCGTCGCCGTACAGCGTGTCGCCGCTGTTGCCGCCGAAGATTTCATCGCCGCCCGCGCGTCCGGATATGGTGTCCGATCCGCCGAGATCCCGGTGCAGGCTGAACATCAGGCTGGGCGGCAGGATGTCGCTGGAGACGCGGTCGCCGCGCCCGCCGAAGCCGTGAACCGCCACCACGCCGCCCAGGGCGTTGGTGTAGATGACGCGACCGAAGTCGCCGAAGATGATGTCGTCGGCACTGCCGCTTAATATCGTGTCGTTGCCGATACCGCCGAAGATGGTCAGCGGCAGGGTCGAGTTGGAGGCATCGACCTCGTCGTCATCCGTTTCCGTTCCATCCAGCAGATCGGGGTTGGCCGACTCCGCACCGCCCATGGTGTTGAGCACGAAGAACCCGTCCTCGCCGTCGTCCAGGTCCACGGTGACATTGTCGTTGCCGAGACCCGTGTTGAGCGTGGTCGTGGTGCGTTCGCCATTGACGAAGTGCGAGCCGTCGATGGAGATGGTGTCCGCGCCGGACCCGGTCCAGTAAGTGATCCCATCGTAGAAGCTGCCGTCGGTGCCGTAAGCGATGCCCGCCGGGGCCAGGCCCTGAATCCAGATGTCCGCGGTGGCAGCCAGACCATTCAACACCGCAGGCAACGTGTCGGTGATGCTCACATCGCCGTCGCCCACGGTCGCGCCCTCGTCGGAGACCATCAGGCGGTGGCGGCCGTCACCGGTGTCAAGATTGAGCGCGCCTTCGATGTCATCCAGGTCACCCGTGAGGAACTGGAAGGCATCGGCGGAACCGAAATCGAGGTCGGCGTTGGAGGCAACGAAGATCTGCTCGTTGCCTTGACCGAGATCGATGTTGGTCACCGCGATGCCGCCCGCCGCGGCGAAGCCGTTGCTGCCGGGGCTGGTGCCTTGCACGTTCAGGATGTCGTTGTTGGAACCGAGGCTGAGATTCAGCGTCTCGAAACCGTAATAATTGATACCGTCCATGCGCGTGGCCACATCGGCCTCGCCGCCGGTCAGGCCGGAACCGTTCACAACCAGCAGTTCCACGCCCGGCCGACCGTTCAATTCGTTCAGCTTGCCCTGGAACCCGATGAGGTAGGTACGACCGAACTTGTCCACAGTGACGTCGGTTTTGAATTCTTCAGTATCGTCATCGGCGACCAGAACCTGCAGTGCCTTGCGCACCACTTCCGCGCTGGCGTCGTAGGCAATGGGATCGGTTGTGCGGCCGAGGAGCGACAGCGTGTAGGTGCCGCCGGTGGCGTTGACCGTGAGTTGCTGCATGTCGTTGACCGCGTTCGCCGCGTCGCCGTCCACCCGCGTGTGCACCGAGGCGTCGCCCGCAACGGTTTCGAACGTGTCCGGATAGGTTTCGGTGGTGATCTCCAGATTGTTCAGACTGACAATGATATCGGAAACATTCGTGTTGGTCAGGTCGCCCTGGAAACGGATGACGTACACATCGTCGTTCTGCGTGACGGCAACGTTGCCGTCGCCGATGCCCGCCAGGTCCTCCAGAGCCTGTTCCAGATCAGCAGCACTGATCGTGTGCGCGAGGTCCTCCGTTTCGGCTCCTTCATAACTCAGGCGGAAGGTACCCGCCGTCGCATCGACCACCAGCGTCTGGATTTCGTTGGTCTGCGCGATGCTGAGACCCGTCAACGTGGTCTGCGTGAGGACCGCCACGCTCGGATCGGCGTAACCGCTGTCGTCGATGTTCAGGATGTCGTGCGTGCCGAGGCCGTTGGTCAGGTTGAAATCGTTGACCGCCAGCAGGTCCACCGCCTGGCCGCCCATCGCATTCTGGAAGGCGATGCGGTAGAAGCTGCCCGCTTTCGTGACCGCCACGTTGCCCGCGCCGATGGTGGACAGGCTTTCCAGTGCGGTCTGCACATCCACCTCGCTGGCGTCGTGCGCCAGGGCCACGGTTGTCTCACCGCCCAGGGACAGCGTGAAGGTGCCGCCCGTGGCGTCGATGTTCAGATGCTGAATTGCATCCACTGCCGGGACCGATCCCTGAGCCGGAGAACCGTTGGCGAAGTGCACCGTTTCCGCCTGCGGGATGTCGCCGCTCAGGGTGAGCAGACCCAGGAGGTCTTCCAGAGTCTGGCCGTCGTTGGTGACGTTGACCGTGTCGCTGTCCTCGCCGGTGTTGACGAAGGTGTGGCCGTTGATGCTCTTGACATTCACCACGTCCGCTCCGTCGCCGGTCTTGAGCGTCGTCGCGCCTGCGTGCGTGTCCTCGATGGTGAACTGGTTGTTGCCGGAACCAAGGACGATCTCCACTTCTTCCAGCTGCTGGAAGGTGACGCCGCCCGGCTGCAGGGCGCCACCGATGTTGCGGTCGCCGCCCATGCCGAGGCCGGTGATGCGGTGGCCGACGAAATCGAAGCTGTCGTCGAAGAACAACTGGCCACTGGCGAACGCCGATTCCTGGAAGTTCGTCGGGTTGTCGGTGTCCTTGAAGAACAACAGGTCGGTCTGCGTCGCTTCGTCCACCAGGAAATTCGGGTTGGTGTCGGAGATGGTGAACTCACTGGCCGGGGTCGGCACACCCGGCTCCGAGAACGGAATGTCCCAAGCCTTGTTGAGCGTGAGCACCACATTTCCGTCGAGGTCGAACTCCGCGGCCTCGATAATGCGGATCTTGTTCTTGCCTTCGCCGCGCGTGATCTCCACCGTCAGTTCGAGGAAATCATCCGCCGTCACCGTTTCCGCCGTGCGGCCGAGGAAATCGAGCACCTCCGGATCGGTCGGGTCGATCGTCAGCGTCGCCGGGTTGAACTCGTCGGCTTCCGTCGCGGCGAGGACATCGCCCATCGATTCCTTGAAGTTGGTCTCGCCCGGGAGCATGATCGGCTCGCGCTCGAACAGGCCGGAGCGGTCTTCCCCGAATCCGCCGACAATGAACAGCGGTCCCTTGATGTTGTTGGCGAGATCGAGGATCGGTGCGAACACCTTGGAGTCGCCGCCATCCACGCGGCTGTCGTCCACCGCACGGACGAATACGGTTTGTTCCACATCCCAGGGATTGTCGTCGTCGAATACCACGTCCACGCTTTCCGCCCAGGTGATGCCGTCGAGCGACACTTCGACCTCGACTTCAAACGCGCGGACGCTGTCCGGGTGGGGTGTGGTGCCGGTGCGCGAGGTGCGCGTGGGCTGGGCCGTGACCGCCACCGTGACCACCTCGCCTACGGCCAATTCCTTGGTCAGTACGACAGTGTAGCTGTCGGTGCCCCGGCCGTCGAACGCCGCGTCGTCGCCGCCTTCCACCACATCGGTGGAACCGTTGGTCTGCTTGACCAGCACGCCTGCGAATTCGTTGTCGCCGATGTCGGCCACCAGCGTGTGTTCAATGCCGTTGAAATCGGAGCCGGCCTGATTGCTGGCCGCCGTCAGCGTGAGGTCGGAGCGGTGGAAGCCTTCCGTCACACCGTCATCGACCGCCAGTACCTTGAACTCCTTCACCGTTGCCGGCCCGCCGCTGTTGAACGTGAGCGAGGTGATGACCGCATCGGTCACCGCGTCGCGGAACTCCAACTGACCGTGGCCGTCGAGGCTGACCGTGACGATTTCGCCTACCGCCAACGACTGGCTGAGCGCCACCTGAATGATGTCCCATCCGCTGGATGCGCCTTCGGAGACGATCGTCTCGCGTTGCGTTTCCGTGATCACGAGGCTCGCCACATCCGAATCCGATATGGCCACTTCCACCGTCGGGATGACGAGCCCGCTGAACTGGCCGATTTCATACCGCGCCTGGTTGGACGGCAGGGAATCCCACGCCTGGTCGAGGGTCAGCTCGGTGGTGGTGTTGGACAGAATGAGCCGCGTCTGGCCGACCGCATCCGGGTTGGCCGGATCGTCGATGATGGTCACAAATGCGCCGCGCAGGCCGTCCGGCCGCGTGGGATCGGCCGCCGTCGGGAACCCGCCTTCGAGATCGGTCAAAGTCGGCGTCGCCGGAACCGGATCGGACTTGAGTCCGGTCGCCCCTTCGATGACGCCGGTGAAGGCGTCGCTCTCTGCCGTCTCGACGTTCTCCGTACCCACCTGCACCAGCTCGGTGCCGACGGAGACGTTGTTAAAATGAGAGAACTGGGTCTCGAATCCAACGAAGAAATTAATCGTGCCGATGAACGGCAGGTGGATTTGCTTGAAGATGGGCACATCAACGAACACCGGCACCGGCACGAAAATTTCCTGTTCCTCGAACACCGGACCGGTACTGACCCCAATGGTGGAAACCTTGTGCTGGATGGCGGCGGTGTGATTGCCTTCTGCATTACCGTCGGCGATGGCCTTGAAGCGCACTTCCTGCTCGACGTTCCAGTTGGTCTCGTCGAAGATCAACTCCGCGCCGATGGGCGCACCGGTGGTCTCGTTGCGCAGTTCGGTGCCAAACTCGTCCACGAACACCAGGCCTTCCGGCGGCAGGGCCGTAACCTTGATCTTGGTTGCCGGACGCGGCGGCCGTGACAGGATGACGGTATAGGTATCGGCTCCACCGCCTTCCACCACCTGCGACTGACCGTCCGACTGGTTGATGATGATCGCGGGTTCGTCGTTGTCGGCCACATTCGAGGACACGCCCACCACCTTGGCGCCGTCGTAATCCGAGCCAGGCAGGGTGCTTTCCACGCTGTGGGTGATGATGCCGCTGTGCCCCTTGAGATCGTTGCTGATGACGCCGTTGGCCGGGGTCTCGCCGTTGATAAAAAACGTGTCGCTGCCGCGGTCGCCGACGATGCTGGTGGTGAAGTTTTCGCCCGTGCTCTGCACGAAGAAACGGTCGTCGCCTTCGGCGCCGTTGACTTCCAGTTTTTCCACGTTGGTGAAGTTGACGTTGAGACCCGCGCCAAACACACCGTTTTCGGTGATGACGAAATCGTCGCCGAACTCCGTACCCACCACGATGACCGTGTCGAAGCCGTCGCCGCCGTCGATATTGACCGGCGCGTTCACCGCGTAGGCAATGAAGTCGGCATCCGCGCCGCCGCTGACATCGGTGCGCTCGCGCTTGTCTTCCTGCGAACCCACCAGCGCAAAGGCCTGCACGAGGATGGTGTCGTCGCCCGCATCGCCGTTGACGGTGAGCACCGCCAGGTTGTGGAACACGATGATCTCGTCCTCGTTGTCCCCGGCGTTGATCGTCATGTCATTGCTGATACCGTTGCTGAGGAAACCGCGCGTCGTCTCGATGGTGGCGAACACGTCCTCCTGCGCCACACCCGCGAGTTCCGGCGTGCGTCGGGACTTGTAAAGCTGTCCCACCTGGAAGAAGTCGTTGTCCGCGCCGGAATTGATGGTGATGGCGGCGCGGGTGTCGTCGATGTAAAACTCGTCCTCGCCCGCGAGGCTGTCGATGGTAATGACTTCCAGGTTGGTGTTGTAATTGATACGCTCGACATTCGGATCGGTGTTCATCAGTGCGATGAAGGCCAGACCGCTTTCCGCCGCCGCCGCACGGAGCAGGAACCGGTCCGGGTTCTCCGTGCCCGTCACCTCGAGCACGTCGGTACCCGCGAGACCGGAATCGAACACGTGGATCAACGAATCGGTCGCGCCGCCAATGAGTCCGAGCTGATACGTATCGCTGTTCTCGCCGCCGTCCAGCGTGATCTCGGACTGGACCCCATTGGAAGCAAGCGGAGCCAGCGTGGTGGCGTCCACGTTCAGCTTCACCAGGTCGTCGCCGGTGCCGCCCTGAAAGTACATGCGCTCGGTGAGCGACTGCACGAACAACTGGTCGCCGTTGCCGTTGCCGAACACGGTGAAGGGAATCACCTTCGCTTCCAACTGGTCCACGTCGGTGTTGGCCAGGTCGTTGACAAACTCAACGACGAAATCGCTTCCATCCTTGGTCACATCGACGTTTCCGGTGCCGATGATGAACAGGTCCTCCAGCGCTTCCTGCACTTCCGCCGCCGTGGCATTGAGGGCGATCGGCGCGGTTTCCATGAAGCGGAACTTCAGGGTGAAGTAACCGATACTGGCACCGACGTTGATCCGCTGAACCTCGTTGGACGCACCGCCCGGGGTGGTGGTCGTGGCGCTGATGATGCCGAGCGCCGCGTTCAACGCATCGCGGTCGATGTCGTTGGTCGCCTCGATACGGAACTTGTCGCCGCCGGAGTTGCCGGAGATGCTGACGATGCCGTCGATCAGATTCGTGAACTCGCCCACGTTGCCCTGGCGAATGAGTGTCAACTCGTCTAACACCTCGTCGCCGCCGACGCGGAAATCGTCCGCACCGCCGCCCAACTGCACATCCACCGCCTCGAATCCCTCGAACTCGACGCGTCCGGTCAGGCCGCCCGCATCCGAATCCAGCGTCATGCCAAGCCCGGAGAGCACGCCCACTTCCACCTGCTGGTTGCCGGCGCGGTTTTCGATGAAGGATGTCAGGTTGCCGAATTCGTTGTCGGCGTCATTGGAGTCGTCGAACACCACCGTATCGTGTCCGCCCTCACCCACCAGCGTGAGCGGCCCCAGTCCGAAGGGCACGTTGAGACCCGGCCGCAGGAGCGCGCCGATGTTGTCCAGCGTGCCGCTGTCGCCGACGGTGACGGTGTCGTCGCCTTCGCCGGAGAACACAGTGACGGGCACCGTGTCTGCGGTACTCTTGACGTTGATGCTGTCGCGTCCGGCGCGGCTCTTCAGCTTGATCTGCAAAATGTTTTCGGTGGCTGGAGGCGCAACGTAGGTGATAAGCTGGTCGACCCCGAGCGAGATGGTAGCGTTTGTCAGCGAAATCGTGTCGTCGCCGGTGGTGCCGCGCGCCTCGATGATGTTGCCGTTGTCCCACGCATTGCCCTGGTCGTTGACCAGCGCGTCGATGGGATCCCCGTCCTCGGCGTAAAAAATGTACTTGTCGTTTTTCTGCTGACCATCCAGGAGTGTGGTGACTCCGTCATCGCGGGTTTCGTAAACATGGAACGTGTCGTCACTGCGGCCGCCGAGGATGGTGGAGATTTCATCCAGGCTGGCGGTCATGGTGTTGCCTTCCCACGAGGCCACCACCTGACCGTTGCGAAGGGTGAAGTTGACCCGGTCGCGCACGTCGCTGAAGTCGAGAGTGTTGAATCCAGTGCCGGTGGCGATGGTGTTCGCGCCGCCCACCAGCAGACCCAGGTACACATCGTCGTCGGCACCGCCGTCCAGGCTGTCCGTACCCGTGCCCGCGTCCAGCGTGTCGTTGCCGCCGTTGCCGAACAGGTTGTCGTTGCCCGCGCCGCCTTTCAGCGTGTCCTCATCTTCCGTACCGCCGAAGATGGAATTGATGGAACGGCCTTCGATGGTGAGGCCGATCGCCTGGAAATCGCCGTAGAGATTGTCATTGCCCGCGCCGCCATCGACGAGGTCCTTTCCGCCCATGCCGAGGATCGTGTCGTTGCCCTCATCGCCGTACAAATCGTCGTCGCCCTTGCTGCCGACGATCACGTCGTTGCCGACGCCGCCGTGAACGATGACCTCGTAACCGGAGTTGAGCCCGCTCAGGTCGATTTCGTCATTCCCCTGACCGCCGTCGGCGATGATGGTGTTGACGCCGGAGAACCTCTGCGCCAGGCCTTCGCCGACGAAGAACTGATCCGACCACACCAGCACGTCACCGCCGTCGGATTTCACATGAATCTTCTCGGAAATGTCGCTGACGTTTCCGTTCAGCCGGTTCTCGGAGTTGGAGCCGATGGACAGGGTCAGCACGTCGCCGTCCTGCGTGGCCAGAATACCCGGCCGGTTGAACGGGATGTCGAACGAAAACAGCTCGACGCGCACGAACTCGAAGGTTTTGCGGATCTTCGTGACCAGCAGGTTGATTTCGATGAAGGCGCGCATGAAGAATTCCGCCACGCCGCTGGTGTCGAACACCGACAGCGGATTGAAGCTGTTGGCGGCGAGGTTCGCGGCCATCTCGTCGAAGCGGATCTTGCCGTCGTGGTCGAGGTCGGCCAGGTTGAAGAAAATATTGATGTCGACGCCGCCCTCGACGCCCGCCGAGGCGATGAGGAAATCCAACTGCGCGCTGGCGACGATGGTCGCGGTGAGCGTCGCTTCCGGCCGGTCCTCGCCGGTGATCGGATCCAGGTCGTTCAGGAAGAACCCGTTGATGAGCGTCGCCGGGTTGAACGAACCGATGAACTGCTGCAGGCCACGGGTGTCGTAACCGAAGCCAAGGTCGATGGTGCCGCCGATACCGCCACCCAGACTGGCCACCAGAGGACCGAAGATCGGAAACTTCTGCTTGTAGAAGAAATTGAACCCGAATTCCGGCAACTCCGCGGTGAACAGGGTGACGTCATCCTGCCCCATGATGAGGGAGAAGATGGTTGCCGGATCGAACAGGTTGAACTGGAACGAACCGCCGCTCGTGACACCCGACTGGAAGCGCGTGACCGCCTGGCCACCACCGCTTCCCTCCTGGCTCGGCGAGTTGAGCGACATGTTCTTGAAGTTGACGTTTTTGAACGAATTCTTGTTGAGGTTCGGCAGACTCAGGTCGATGCGGTCGCCGGTGAGGTATCCACTCACCGCACCGACATCGAAGAAACTGGTCGGATCGGTGAGCACCAGGTCGCCGAAATTGAAATTGAGCGATCCCGTGGTGGCCAACGCCGCCTCGGCATCGCCGATCAGGTCGACCAGGAAGAACAGCTCCGCGATGGCATCGAGGAACGGACCGATCTTCGCCGTGGGGTCGAACGTCTCGATCAGGTCGCGGCCGGTGATGGTCTTGCCCGCCAGATCCGACAATAGCGGAATGCGTTTGTTCAGGAACCCGTCTGGACCGATCAGGAAATCGAGAGGCTCGATGATATCCGCGATGTTGCCGAGGACGGGTCCTGCGAAATCCGATATGAACGAACCGAGGTCGAGGCTGACGTCCGCCAGCACGATGGACGGATCGTCCACCACGAGACCCGTGTTGGGAGTGGCCGACAGGCCCCAGTGAACGATGATCCCGGTGCTGATCGACGGGAGAACGCGCGCCAGGTCGGCGCTTCCCAGCGTGGTGAAGTCCACTTCCGCCTGCATCAGGATATCGGCTGAGCCGGTGAGCGACGGCTGAAAGATGTCGCCGATGCTTCCGGAGATCAATTCGCCGATGGTCAACCGCCCGTCGTCGTTGGGGTCGGCCACATTGATCGCGCCAGTCAGGTTCAGGCCGGAGAACTCCAGGTCGCCGTCGTCATCGAGGTCGATGCCGTCGGTGATGCCCAGCGCCAGGAACAACAACTGGCCGCGGGCAAACGCGGGCATGCCCTGCGTGGAGCCCAGATCCAGGTCGATGCTGAGGGTCAGTTCATCCGGATCGCTGCTGACGAAATAGAATCCCTTGGTTTCATCCAGGCCGAACCCGAAATCCAGGTTCCAGTCGAGAGTGATGGTCGGCGTGAAGTCCGCTTCCAGTCCCAGCCCGGGAATGCCGAAATCAAACGCGATGTCCAGAGCCTGGGTGAAGGAGTCGCCGAGCTTGAAATCGAACTGGATGAAGTCCTCGCTCAGGTTCGACAGGCTGGCGCCGGAATGCACGATGTCGTCCGCACTGAGGCCGCCGACGCCGTCGCTGTCCTTCAAAATACCCAGACCGTTGAACGTGTTGAAGATCGAGTCCTGGATGAGACTGATGAGTCCGTCAAGATTGACGTTGTTGGCGCGCAGCGTGTTGGCCAGTGGGTTGAGAAAATCGTCGCGGAAGTCCTCGATGAAATTGGAAACCGGGTTGTCCTTGAGCGCGTCGGCGACAAACGGCAGTTCGAAACCGAAGATCTGACCTTCCAGCGCTTCCTGAATCTGAAGCAGGACGGCATCCAGACCATCGACCACCACCGACGGGTCGGCGAGCAGTTCAAAAATGCCGGGCGGGTTGGAGAACAGGTCGAGGTTAGGCAGGGTGACGTTGAACGCCCCCGGCACGCCGCCGATGAGGTCGTCCAGATCGGCGCTCAGTATGATTTCATTGTCGGTCCCGATGGGAATCGGGTTGTCCACACTGCCCACGAACAAAGGCAGGGTGGCGTCGGCCGTACCGGTGATATCGATATTGAGGTCGCCCAGAGAAGGCAGGCTGATGCCGCCGCCACTTCCCAGCGTGATCAGGTCGAGGCGCCCGTCGCCATCGTCATTGAGCGTGACGTCGATGCCCGCACCCAGACTGCCGCTTCCGCCATCCACCAGTACCTGGAAGGGACCGAGTCCCGCGCGGAACGACAGGTTGTTGCCGGTGGCCGAAGCGTTGGCGGCCAACCGCGTCCCGTTGGCTCCTGTAAACAGGAAGAGGCCCTTGTCCGCGCCCGTGAGATCGAGACCGAGAGCCAGTTCCACATCGACGCCCGCACTCACACCCAGGTTGCCGCCCGCTTCCAGGCTGACAAGGTCGGTCAGAAACTCTGGCGCGCCGGCCGAGGCCAGCACGTCCGCCAGGTTCAGCGAGAACGGCCGCGTCAACGAAGCCGCCGCATCGAATCCCAGGTTGATACCGAGCACGGACGTGGTCGGGTTGAACGAAAGGATGTTGCTCGCCGCGGCGGGCAGATCGAAAATATCCACCAAAAGATCGTTCAACGCCTGCACGGAACCGGAAGGATCGGCGGAGAGCGCATCCAGCCGGTCGGCCAGTTCGTCGGCGATCTGCACGAGGTCCGCCACACTGCGGTTGACGAGCGGCAGGTCGTAGTCCAGGGCATCGGCGATGGCGGAACCGCCGGGGCTGGTGCCGTCCAGGCCCTGCAGGAACTCGACGAAGAAACTCAGGCCGTCGATGATGTCCTGAAAACTGAGGTCCTTGAACTCGCTGATGATGGCGTCGAAGTCCGGCCCGGTGAAACTGAGGTTCACTTCCGGCAGGCTGGTGAGCCAGTTCGGGCTGGTGCCGTCGATGGACAACGTCGCGTCGAAATTGCTGATCGGGTTGTTGGCGCCGTCGAACAGCCCCGCGGTCGGGTCGATGTCGAGGCTGAACGTGAGGCCGCCGCCGATGGCAACGTCCAGGAATCCGGTGTTCAGGTTGTCCAGCGTGCCGCCGAAAGCGGGCGGATCCACATACAAAAACTTGCCCTGCGAAACAGCGGCGATGAGCGTCTCGCCGTTGACCCGCGTGCCGCCGTCGAGCGGATTGATGACACTCAGGTTGGCGTTGGCGCTAATGCTGCCGCTGCCGTCCGCTTCCACTTCCAGGAACCCGACGTTGGCCACGAGGTTGAGCGTGGTGGCGTCGATGCTGGCCATTGCGTCCAGAGAGACATTGTCGATGAAAAACTCGGCGGACGCGCCCGCGAACGGATCGCCTTCACCCGACTCGAATCCCAGTTCGGTGATAGCGCCGTTGGCATTGCCCGCATTGGGCCCGGTGGTCAACGAATCCGGCACGTCGATCGACAGACGGTCCACATTCGTGTGATCGCCGGTGATACCCAGCCGGTTGCCCTCCGGATCGACGCGGAACGCATCGACCAGTCCCGTACCCAGGCCGGCATTGGTCAAACCGGTATCGACCGCGGTGTTGAGTTGGGTGAGCAGGTCGTCGATGCTGGTGTTGCCTGCGGTGCTGGCGGCGGACAGGAAAACATCCACCGTGGTGCCGTCCACATCCAGTGAAAATTCGATATCGTCGTCGAGCACCCCGTCAAAGGGCGTCGGCGAACTGAGGAGTCCCATTTCCTGGAACGCCGGGTCGTTGTAATCGGCATTGACTTCGATGCGGCTGGTGGTGCCGACACTCGGGTTGAACACCTCCGCCGACAGGTTGCCGGTGAGCGTGGACAGGGCAATGCGTCCGCCGCCGGCGTCCACCGTGATCGGCGATTTGAAGACCACCTCCACCGTGTCCCCGCCCGGAGCGGTGACATCCACTTTCAGTTTGTTGCCGGGAGCGGTGGTGACCGCCACGTTGTAAGAACCACTGAGACCCGCGGAGTCCAATACATCGAAGATGGCCGCTTCCAGAGGCGTGTCCAGATGGCTGTTAGTCAGCGTGGCGTTCAATTCGTCCAACTCCAGCACGTCGTCGTTGGCGCCGCCGTTGAGTCCGTCGAGCACATCGACGGCGCGCAGACTGCCGCTGTACTCGTCGGTGCCGTTGATGATGACCGTGAACTCGACATCCTCGTGCAGGGTCTGGAAGGGCGTGCCCGAGGCGGTGACCATACCGCCGTTGCCCAAAGCTCCCGTCGACAGTTCGCCACCGCTCAGGAAACCAAGAGTCAGCCCCTGGTTGACCAGCTGGGTGTTGACCTCCGTCTGCACATCGACCTTGAGATCGTCGATGCTGGCGTTGGCCGTGTCGCGGTTGACGGTGACGGTGATGGAGCCCAGCTCCGTCTCCGGCACCGTGAATTCCGAAGGCGTGCCCGCAAGCAGGGTGACGGCCTTGCTGAACAGGGTGATGTCGAACGTGGCGGTAGAAGACAGCACACCGTCGGCGGCGCCTTTCAGCGTGTTGTCCCCATCGTCCAGAGGTGGCAGAAGGAGTCCGCTGGGATTGAACGACTTGTCGGTGTTGGTGGCATCCTTGAACACCACCGTGTACACGCTGTCGTTGCCCTCGACCGTCCTGGTCACTTCAACCCGCCAGTCAAGCGCGTTGGCGATAGCCATACTGTTGAGTGCCGAGGCCACCAAAGTGTCAGAGTCGTTGTACTGAATAGTCCCGGTCTCAAACGCGCCTGTCGGGTCGGCCAGCTTGTAACTGCCCAGGGTCGCGTTGTCCACGCGCACCACCTGCACCGAGAAGTCCGACGCCGACGCCCCGTCCTGCGGAGAAATACTGAGTTCCGCCACGTTGTCCGGAGAGAACGGCGAGGGCAGGAGTTCGATGTCTTCACTCGGCGCCAGCCCGATGCCGAAGTCCAGGTTGAAATCGAAACTGGTGCTGAGGTCGAATTGGCTGGTGGTGCTGATGCCCGCAAGGTCCCCGAGGCTCGCCCCGAAGGAAATGGGGGAGGTGCCGATGTTCAGCAGGGAGCTGAAATTCAGGTTGAACGACAACTCACGGCTGGTCGGATTGAACCGCGCCAAAAGCGCACCCACGGGCAGACCCAGCACCGGGGCCAGTTGATCGACCAGGTCCTGGATGCTGTCGAAATCGAAATCCGGGATGCCGTCGTCGTCGAAATCCGGAATGGTGGCGTCGCCGCTGACAAACAGGGGATCGAGAATGTCCTGCTTGAACGCTTCGCCGAAATCCAGGAGATCCCCCACCTTGACGCCGGTCAGGGGTATCGTGATGTCCAGCAGGTCGCTGTTGGACAACGCCGACAGCGTGTCCACCAGGTCGCTCAGCATGCCCGCCACATCCGACGGGGTGATGTTGCTGAAATCGAACAGGTCGATGGAGCCGCTGGTCAGGCTGATGCTCGGCAGGACACCGTTGTAAAAATCGGTGAACGTCGGGAACACAATGTTCAAAATGCCGCTGGTCAGCGGGATGTCTCCCGGCAGATTGATGCCGGACTGGACGGTGACGTTCAAATCCCCGGTGGTGAAGCCGGTGCCTGTGGGCGTGACCGAAACCAGGGACGCCAGGTCGAAGCCGAGATCGGTGACCTCCGAGAGCGCGATCTTGTTGTCCACCGGGTCGCTGACCGTAACCAGCAGGCCGCCGGAATAGGAAATTTCATTCCCCGCCCCTCCATCGACGGTGACATCGAGGAAACCCAGGTCGAGGGCGGCGCTGTCGAGGTTGCCGTCCACGTCGACCGTGAAGTCGAGTTCGGCCCCGGCCAGGAATGCCGTGGGCGTGCCGACGGTGGTGACGCCGATGCCGACACTGCCGGCGAACGTGGCGTCGACGGACAGCTGGGCGTCGATGTTGAAATTCAGGAACGCGCCTTCGGTGCCGAGGTCGATGTCGATCAACTGGTTCAGGATGGATTTGGAAATGCCCGCGTCCACCACGATCTCGAGATTGTTGGACGCATCGCCCTGGTATCCCGGAGACAGGTCCACGGCGCTGCCCACACCCGGCAGGTTGGTGATGGCGTCGGTGACATCCGACAGGTTGACGCCCGCGCCCAGCCCGTCGATCTGTTCGCGCAATTCCTGGAACATGTCGGCCAGACCGAACAGGGCCGAGAACGACCCCGTATCCGGATTCAGCATGGGCAGGGCGGAACTCAACTCCGAAACCGATGAGGTGAGTCGCGTGACCAGGTCCTTGGCGGCGTTGATGCCGATTTCCAGTGAATCCTGGATGTCGCTGGTGATGGCGATGTCGAGTTCTTCGGCGGCGGTGTCGAGATTCGTCAGGGTGTGCGCGCCGCTGGAAATTCGTTTGTTCAGGGCCTCGTTGACCTGAAGGGTGCCGGTGGTGGCGGTGAAGTCGAGGCGGTCCGTGCCCTCGCCCGCCGCTTCATTCAGGGAATCTACGCCCCAGTTGTCTGCGAATTCATAGACATCGTCGCCGAGGCCGCCGATGAGCGTGTCGTTGCCGGTGCCGCCGATCAGACGATCAGCACCGCCCAAACCACTCAGCGTGACGTCGCCGGTGAACGCGGACGCATCCAGCGTGTTCTCGCCTGCGCCGCCGGTCAATTCGGCTTTTTCGAACCCGGACAGGGTGAACGTTTGCCCGCCTGCATCGAGGCTGGTGTTGGTGAGGGTCTGGTTGGAATTCTTGGTGGACTTCAGCGTGTCGTCGCCGGTCCCCAGGAAGTTGATGGTCTTGCCGCTGCCCAGCGTACCCAGGTCGAGACCCAACGAATCCGCACCGGCGGTACCCGTGATATTGATGGTGTTGGTGGGATCGGCCGTGTCGAAGGACACAACCGTATCCGTGTCGTCAACCAGTTGATACTGGTTCAGGCCGGCATCGAATTTAAGAGTGAGATCGTTGAATGCGCCGTAGGTGAGATCGGCAGAAAGCAGCAGGCGGGGTTCCAGAGTTTCAAAAACGGGGCGTTCACGACTGGAACGGCGAAGCGACGTCGGCACCCGGGTGTGGCGCCGGCCCCAGCGCTTGCGACCAAGCCTTGAGGATGGGTTGTATTCTTCTACAGACGACGGGTCACACGTCACCGGCCCAAACGGATAAGCCATGAGTCCCTCCCACAAAACTCCAAAGCGAACCTTAGATTGATACTCTGGCGCAGGCCGTGTGGGAGTGATTTGCTGCCCCTGTCCCCCTTAGGCTTTGCTCCTCTGAAAACTCCGCCCGACTCGTCCCCGGCATTGCGTCAGGTGGCCTTCACCACCCCCCACCCTGCCAGCCTGTTCCCATTCACAGACGAAAAATCGTGGGAACAAGTCTTCGTGAGTATGCGAATTAAACTCCCATTTTCCTTTAAAGTCAACCGAAACCCGTTCCCTCATGAATTTGAAAAAGGGCGTTGGAAACATTATAAATTAAGGAGTTACGAACTTAGAAGGACGGATATTATATTGAACATATTGAAACAAAAGCAACAAACAACCTTTCCCCTTTACCGGACACCACCCCGATGCAGAAATAATCAGGATTCCCGTTGAATTCTTGTAGGAATTTTCTGATAATAAATAGGAGAAATTCGCAATTACGCCCTGTTTCGTGGTAATCCCAACCCAAAAGGGGGAACTTATGATGCGTTTGCTTGCCACCATATTACTGGGAATGCTGGTCTGCACACCGGCCTGGGCCGGGAAGAAATCCGTTGAGTTGACCGCCTCCATTCCGGCCCACGAATGGAACTCCACCCGTCTCCAGAATGTTTACCAGGGATCGACCCTGAATTTTGAACTGACCAGCGATGAAGAAATCCGGGTGCTGTTGCTCGACAAGGAAGGGTTCCAGAAATACCCGCAAATCGACCGGGCACTGTTCCAGTCGGTGGCATCCCATGAAATCAAGTTTTCGGTGATCACCCCGAAGAGCGGCGATTACTACCTGGTCGTGGACAACACTGCAGGCGACCTGCAAGTGCATTACCTGGCACGCATTGAGGCACGCACCAATGTCATGGCAGAGAAGAGTCCCCCCTGGGTGATGGCTCACCGTTAGGTTTCCTTCAAAGCCTGTCGCGAGGCAGGTGAGACCGGATTGAGCCCCCCGGACCGTCAGCCGCTATCAAAAAAACAAAACCCCCGCTTTTTAAAGCGGGGGTTTTTTGGTTGGGTCTTCGATCCGGCACCCTTAGGTGTTCCCCTTGATTGAAACAAAAACCGTGCTTCAGCGGGTTTCACCGTCCAGGGGCAGGCGGCCGAACCGCTCTTCGTATTCCGCGATGATTTTGTTCAACAGAACCAGGAGACGTTTGGCGGCAAACGGGTTGAGCACCATGCGGTCGCTGAGTTGAATCGTCACTTCATTGTCCTGCGGCACATTCCAGGTCTGGTTGGTGCCGAAGAAGATGGACACTTCCTCGCGCGTGCTGGATGCGTTGACCACATTGGCATAGGTGGTCTGCATTTTTGAATCGTCCCAGTTCAACTTCAGGTTCTGACCGCCTTTTTTCTGCGCCGCTTGAGGACCGGTCCCTCCCGGGCTCGCCGCTTTCTTTTCTTCCGCCATACAACCTCCCCATGTTTTCAAGAATGATAACGTATGCCCAAACCAGTCACTGCTCTCAACAAGAAGGGGTTCGCAAACCGGGTGGTCCGCTTTTTTCGCAGGCAAAATTTTTTCGATGCGAAATTGCCGCGATGCAAAAGGTCGCGGCCCCAAAACAAAACAGGGACTGAAGTTTTAATTTAATACCATAAAGGCTGGGTTCAATAAATACAAGAGTGGGAAAGGATAACCAGGAAAAGCCGTAAGCAGGCAGGGGTTCGTTCAGGCGCCCTCTTCGATCAAGCCCGCTGAAATTCCACACCCAGAAGATTCTGGATGACCTCAAGAATTTCTTCCCTTTGGACAGGCTTTTTGAGCACGGCATGGCTGCCGCCAATTTCAAACATTTTCCGGTAATGGGTGAACGTGTAGGCCGACACCATGACAATTTTGATCTGGTCCTTGCCGAAGCGCTGGTGAATCTGCTCCACCACCTGCAGGCCGTTCATGTCCGGCATGCTGTAATCCAGGAAAATGATGTCCGGCACCCACTTCCGCAACCGGTCCATGGCCTTGCGTCCACTCTCCACAGACTGGGTTTCCACTTCGAGCGCTTCCAGCATTTCCACGAGGATTTGCGTATTGGTCTCATTGTCATCCACGACCAGCGCCTTCACCTGAAACCCGGCAGCCAGCCCGGTGACCGCATGCAGGGTATCGTCCTTTTGCGGCAAGGGACCCTCTGCCGGCGGCAGGTCAAGGGAATAGTAAAAACACGATCCCTCCCCTTCCATCGAAACCACCTCCAGTTTCCCGCCCATGCCATCTATCAACCGTTTGCAGATGGCGAGTCCCAATCCCGTACCTCCCTTGCCTTTTTCGCGGTCCACCTGGCCAAAGGGTTCGAAAATCAATTTCTGGTATTCGGCCGAGATGCCCGGCCCGGAATCCCGGACGGTGAAGTCGAACCGGTTCCCCTCCCCCTGCTCAACCTTCAATTCAACTTCTCCCTGTTCCGTGAATTTGATGGCATTCCCAACCAGGTTGATCAGCACCTGCCGGATTTTTGCCTGGTCCCCGCGCACTCCAACCTTTTCACCGAGGTTCATCCCCGTGACTTTGAGTTTGAGACCCTTTTGCTCGCAAACCCCCACGTTCATCCTGACCACTTCCCGGATCATTTCGGCCAGATCGAAATCCTCCGTGTAAATTTCAAGTTTGCCGGCTTCAATCTTGGAAAGGTCCAGTACGTCGTTGATGAGGGCCAGCAGATGCTTGCCCGAAAGGTAAATGGCCTGGATTTTTTTCTTTTGCAGAGGGTCCAGCCGGATATCACGCGCCAGGATCTGGGAATAACCCAGCACGGCGTTCAAGGGCGTGCGGATTTCATGGCTCATGGTCGACAGGAAAACGCTTTTGGCTTGATTGGCTTTCTCCGCCTTTTCCTGCTCCCTCTGGTATTCCGCCGTTCGTTCGCGAACCCGGTTTTCCAGTTCCTTGTTATTTTTCAACAATTCCCGGGCCATGCTCTGGAAGGCGCGGGACAACTCCCCCATTTCATCTGCGGATTGAGTGGCCACATTCACATCCCAATCCCCGCTCTCCAGTTTTCGCGCCCCTTCCGTGAGGGCCCGGACCGGGCGGGTGATCGACACCACAAAGATCCCACCCAGAATCAAAAACAGGGTCAGCGCCAAAGCAAAAATCCATTGCAGCCGTTTTTCCAGATAACGGGAAGGAGCCAGCACTTCCCCGGCATCCATTTCCAAAACCAGCCCCCAGCCCAAGCCTTCGGAGTCCTGCGGGTCGCGGGAAGGTGCAAAAGCCACCAGGGTTTGGGCTCCGCCTTCGTCCAGGTACATATACCCCGTCTGCCCTTTCAACAACCGCTCCACGGGAGTCCACGTGGCAAGAGGGGTGCCGAAAAATCCGGCGCCCTCTGCAAGCATTCCTACTGTTTCCTCGTTCGACAGGCTGGTCAAGATTCCCTGTCCGTCCCTATCCACCAGGTAATACTGGAAACTCTTGAAAGTGGAAATGTTCTTATAATGGTCGAGGATTTCCCGAAGGACATTGGGTTTCAGGCCCACCTTCAGCACACCCAGCACCTGGTCGTCTTCCTTAATCCGGGTCGCCACGGATAGAGAAAAGGTATTGGAACTGGAGTCAAAGCCGATTTCATTCATCCAGACGTCCGGGCGATTCAATGATTGCCGGAACCACTCCTCGTCTGCCTGATAAAAATCACTGCTCTTGGGGTGGGTAGCGAAAATGACTCCATGGCGGTTGGCGGCAAGAATCTCGCCATACAGGCTTTCTTCAAATTTCTTAAGGAAGAAACGGATTTTTCTGGAGAAGATTTTGGAGAGGTCGTTTTTTAAAATGAGGTCGATGTGGGGATGCGAACGTCCACTCACCCAGGCCGACTCGATTTCCGCAATCTCGGATTCCGGATCGGGAAGGGAGTCGAAATATTCATTGGACTGCTGCGCCATGGCGACCACCCGTCGGTCATGGGCCAGTCGTTCAATTCCCTCTGTACGAAGTGAAATTTGGCTTTCAAGAAAGTCCAGATAAATCTGGGCCAGCCGGCTGGCTTCCTTGCCCGCCTGGTTGCGAAACGTTTCCTGGGCAAAGCTGAACTGAATGTAAACAACAATGCCCACACCCAGGGCAAACAGAAGAATGAAGGTGTACAGCTTTTGACCCAGTTTCATGGTTCCAGCCTCCTTTGAAAAAAGAGCCGGTCGAAACTTTTTGCCAGGCCCGGTACGGGGCTGGATGGCTACCCGGTCAACGGGAAGAGTCCGCCGATGGTCAGGGATCGGGAGCCGATAGGCGGCAGTCTATTTAACTATAAGGCAAGAAAAGTTTGGTTTCACCCCAAATTTTCAAATGAAACCGGGGAAAAGAGAACAACCATCGGGGCAGATTCCGCCTGGTTTGCCGGGAGCAAAAGACAGGAGGTTTTTAATGATGCGGGGGGATCTTGTCCAGTTCAGCGGTGATGGAGGCTTTGTCACACGCCTCCGCCATGCGCTGCAATCGGGCGGCAAGCTTTTCTTCCTCCGGACCCATATGCGCCATCGCCGGGAGCAGTTTTTCGAATTCATCGAAAAGCCCTTTCGACAGCGCCTCCCGCATCTCCTCCACCACCACGGTGGGAATGGAGAGTTGGGTGTACTCAATGGCCGGCTCCTCCGGCTCGCTCCCGTTCCCGTTGTCCTGGCAGCCGGCAACAAACTCCACGGACATGATACGACGGATGGCCTCCAGAAGCTCCTCCCGGACCAGCGGTTTGGAGATGACCGTGGTCACCCCGTTATCCAGGAACATTTTCTTTTCGTGATCCAGTGCGGAGGCTGAAACCATGACAATTCGGTACCGGTCGGGCCCATGCCTGCGGGAGATCTGGCGAAGCATTTCCAATCCGTCCATTTCCGGCATGCGGTAATCAATAAGAAGAAGGTCGGGGTTCCATTCCTCAAGCACGGCCAGTCCCTCGCGCCCGTTCACGGCGATTCTGACCTCCATGCCGGCGCGCTGGAGAATTTCCTGCATGATGTCCAGATGGTTGGGGTCGTCATCCACAATGAGAGTGCGCAGGGATATTCCGGGTGCCAGGGTGACGTGTTTTTTCAGATCCGCCGGGCCCACCCTCAGTGGGCGCTCGGAGGGGAGCAGCGGCAGTTCGAAAGAAAACCGCGTGGGGCCGCCATTTTTAGATTCCAGCTTCATGTCCCCGCCCATCAGTTCCACCAGTCGCCTGCAGATGGCCAGTCCGAGGCCGACCCCACCCTTTTCCACACCCGCTTTGCCCTGCTCAAATATGCCGAACACGGCATCCTGGTTTTCAGGGGCGATGCCGGGGCCGGTGTCGATCACTTCGAACCGGTAAACGTCCCCCTCCGCCCGGGTTACCCGCAATTCCACACGGCCCGATTCCGTGAACTTGAAGGCGTTGTCGAGCAGGTTGCTCAATACCTGGTGGATTTTCTGCTCGTCCCCGAACACAGGAAGGGGGCGATCCACATCGCCCGTGACCGCCCATTCCAGTCCCTTGCCGCGACACAAGGCCCCGTAACGGGAGTCCACTTCCCAGACCAGGTCATTGAGATTGAAAGGATGAATATGCAAATCTTCCTTGCGCGCCTCGATCTTGGAAATATCCAGGACATCGTTGATCAATTGCAACAGCCGCGATCCGGAATGGTAAATCCCCTTGATCTTCGCCTTCTGTTTGGAATCGAGTTTGGGGTCGCGGTCCAGGATCTGCGCATACCCGAGCACCGCATTGAGAGGGGTGCGGATCTCATGACTCATGTTGGAGATGAACAGGCTTTTGGCCTGGTTGGCTTTTTCCGCATCCTTTTTCGCAGCGAGAAGTGCTTCGGCCTTGGTCGAAACCTGTTTTTCCAGTTCCTCCAGGTGCAACACCAACTCGTCCGTCATGTTTTTGAAGGACAGGGAGATGTCCTGGATGGGCTCGGTCTCTGCCACCGGGCTTTCACGTACCGAATCGGATGGAACCCTTTCCCGACCGGGACGGACACGGGGCCGGGTGGTTCGCATGAGTTTTTCCGCGGGCTGAACGAAGGCGAAAATAAGAATCCCGCCCACGACCAGCGCAAGCAGAATCAGGACCCCCCATATGCCTCCCAGACCCATGCGCAAAACGGATATCGGCTCCAGAACTTCTTTCGCGTCCATTTGGAGGATGAGGGACCAGCGAAGTCCGGAAACATTTTCAAAGTTCCGCGACCGCTGGTAGGTGATCAGAGATGTCTGCCCCCCTTTTTCCTGGAAATAATGACCATTCTCTCCTGCAAGCACCCGCGACACGGGTTCCCACGAGGACAGGTCTTTTCCAAAAGGATGGATCCTTGCCGGGCTCCTGCCGCCTGTGATGGAATTGGCCAGACTGCTTAAAATCACCGAGCCCTTGCCATCGACAAGGAAATAATTGAGGGACTGGATGGATTCCTCTTTTTTAAACTGATCCAGCAGATTGCGGATGATCACAATGTGAAGGCCGGCCTTGATCATTCCCACAAACCGGTTCTCGTCGTCCCTCATGCGTACGGCCAGCGTTGTGGAAAAGGAATCGGTGCTCTCATCGAACGCAATGTCTTCCACATACACGTCGTCTTCCGACTTCAGCGCTTCCTGGTACCAGCTTTCGTCTGCCTGGTAATAATCCGTCGTGCGGGGGGAGGCGGCTATCAGCGCACCATACCGGTTGGTGGCGAAGATTTCGTTGAACACCTCCACGCCGTATTTCTTTTGCAGAAACCGGCGTTTTTCGGTGAAGGTTCGGGACAGGGGATTGTTCAGGAGAGTTTGGACCGTCCCTGTATCCTGTCCAGCCAGCCAGGCCTCGTCCGTCTGGCGGATGAAGGCGTCGCGGTCCGGCAGGGCGTCGAACTCCCGGTTGGATTGCTCGACCATTTCCATTATGGGCAGGCTGTGAGCCAGGATCTGGAGCTCCTCACCACGCATGAAAAGGATGCGGTTTACGGACTCCAGCGTGCTTTCGGTCAAGTTCTGAATTTCGCCCGCAATGCGTTCCTTAATAATGGACTGGGAATGATTGAGAAGAAAATAACCGAGCATTCCAACCAGAACGCCCACCAGCGCAATCAGACCAAAGATCTTCCTGGAAGTATTCATTGGCAATGGTTCCCACCCCTTATTCGACGAACACCGGAGATTGCCCAAACGTCTCAAAAAAAAACTGAGGCTTCTTCGTTTTCCGACCACTTTGCTCTCGATCCACCTCCGAACCACATTTGCATTGGCGGAACCTGTTCACACACAAATCCGTATTCCAAACGGATTTCTGCCTTTTCTCAATTACAAACCTTACCTTTATGTTATCTGAAAACCATCAAATTTTCTCCAAAAATAAGGTAAACAGAATATTTTTTATCAGACAAACCCCCTAATATACCCTACTTCATAGCAATATGGTTTTGACCCTAAACCCAAAACCAAAAGGACTTCCGCTGATCCGGGAGTTCAATTAATACGGCACTTTCTGCACGATGGCTTTCCAGGGGACCCGCCCTTTTCGCAAGCGCTTTCTCAAAATCGACTTCCCGCCGACCTTCATTTCGCCCATCATTCAGTTTCGTTTATCCGATATCGTGAAGATGAGGTCCAACCAGGGGACCAGAGGTTCGTCTTTAAATGGAAATTTCCCGGAGAGGGGCCTACTTTTATATAGGTGGAGCCTTTTAAATCAAAGGTTCCTTGTTGTGCGTGCGGGTAACAAATAACAATATCGAGGTTTGCCATGAACTCCAAAAAGCAATTCGACGAATTTTGGGCAACCATTCAAACGCGAATTCACCAGCATCCTGTCATCGTATACAACCCTTACTGCAAATGGTTTCGGCAGGGAACATTCACCCTCGAGGATCTGATTCACCTGTTCACGCAATTCGCCGTTTTTTCAAAATGGTTCCTGCTCGTACAGATGATGCGCATGATGCACGCACCGGACCTGGAGGCGGAGGCGCACGCACGTTACATCCTGGCCAACGAACTGGGCGTGCACATCAACCCCGACGGCACCACCGAAAACCAGCCGTTCAAAACCCGCTGGGCCCACATCAACTGGTTGCGCGACACCGCTCAACCACTGGGCCTGAACCCGGAACTGCTGGGAAGCTGGGACGCGGCCACACCTTCCACAAGGCGTTTCATCAGCGGCCTGGAGGAAACCTACGGAAGCAAGGACGGGGAAGTCGGACGCGGTGCCAGTTACGCCATCGAAACCTGGGCGGCCTGGGGCATCGGCACCTCCGAGGAGGCCAACAACTTCTGGAAAGAACTGATCGGCGGACTCGAAATCTACAACGAAACCTGTCACGCTTACGGCGACCCCGCCATCCCGCTCGACTTCTTCGAGTTCCATTTCAACAGTGAGAAGGGTCATGGCGACAACGTGCTGGAGGAACTGCAGCAGGCATTCCACAAGCCGGACTTTGACAACGAAAAGTTCCTGCAGGCGGGAGAAAAGGCGCTGGACGCGATCTACACATTCTGGATGGGGCTCGACCGCGACCGCCACAACCGGGAAGCCATGCGGAACCATTATCCGCTCGTGGTGGGAGCCTGAAACAGTTAGGACTACCGAAGTAAGCAAAGAAAATCAATCGGCCCGCGGACGTGTCCCAACGGGCCGGTTTTTTGGACTTTTTGAAGGGCGCCTCACCCGCCCCGCACCGCCAGCCTGCGGCCGTACAGTTCTTCATATTCCGCGAGGCACCCGGCATTGACGATGACGTGCCGGTTGGCCGGAGGGGTGCCCGCAAAAATCCCGCGCACGGCCAGTTCCACCTTCTTGCCGTTCATGGTTTTCGGCACCTCCCGCACCTGGAACATTTCGTGCGGCACATGCCGCGGCGATTCTTCGGTCTTGAGGGCATGACGGATACGCGCCTGCAGGGCATCGTCGAGTTCCACCCCTTCCGCCAGCACCACGAACAGGAGAAGGCGGATGTCCCCCTCCTCCTCCACGCCGATCACCACGCTGTCCTGCACCTCCGGAAGGTTCTCCACCACACGGTAGATCTCCGCAGTGCCGATGCGCACCCCTCCCGGATTGAGCGTGGCGTCGCTCCGCCCGTACACGATCACGCCGCCTTCCTTGGTGATGCTGATGTAGTCGCCATGCACCCACACGCCGGGCACTTTCTCGAAATACGCACTGCGATAGCGCGCCCCGTCCGGGTCGTTCCAGAACGCCACCGGCATGGAAGGCACGGGCGAGCGACACACCAGTTCTCCCTGTTCACCCACTACGGGTTTGTTCCCGGGGCCGAGCGCCGCCACGTCCATGCCCAGCCCCAGGCACTGGATTTCTTCCTCGCGCACCGGAAGCATGGGGTTCCCCAGCATGAAGCAGGAGATGATGTCGGTGCCCCCGGAGATCGACGACAACTGCACATCTTTTTTGATGGCGCGGTACACGTAACGGAACCCTTCGCGGTCGAGAGGCGATCCGGTGGACAGGATCGCTTTCAGGCTGGAGAGATTTGCCCCTTTTCCCGGCTCCTTGCCCTGTTCCCGGTTGATGGCGAGATACTTCGGACTGGTGCCGAACACGGTGATGCCCGTCTCCTCCACCAACTGCCACAGTAAGTCGAGCGACGGGTACGCAGGCGAGCCTTCGTAGAGGACGATGGTCGCATGACGAGCCAGTGCGGAGACCAGCCAGTTCCACATCATCCAGCCGCAGGTGGTGTAATAAAACACCACGTCGTCGGGACCGATGTCGGTATGAAGCGCGTGCTCTTTATGGTGTTGCAACAGCGTGCCGCCGGCCCCGTGCACGATGCCTTTCGGCAGGCCGGTGGTGCCGGAGGAGTAGAGGATGAACAGGGGATCGTTGAAGCCCACCGGATCGAACCGCAATTCCACGTCGCCGCCCTCGCGCGCAAACTCTTTCCATAGAACCGTGGACGGAAGACCGAGCTTGGACGGGTCGTAGTCCGGATCGAGGTAGGGCACGACAACCACATCGCGCAGTCCGTTTATCTTCGGCACGAGTTGCCGCAGACGGTCGTCGAGGGAATGCGCCTTGCCGTTGTAAGTGTATCCGTCCACCGTGACCAGCACCTTCGGCTCCACCTGGCCGAAGCGGTCGAGCACGCCCTGCAAACCGAAATCCGGCGAGCACGAGGTCCACACCCCGCCCACCGCCGACGTGCCCAGCATGGCGATCACCGTCTCCACAATGTTCGGCAGGTAACCCGCCACGCGGTCGCCCTGCTCCACTCCCGCGCGACGCAGCGCCGAGGCGAAGCACGCCACCTGGTGGCGGAGTGTGTCGAAGGTCATGTGCGTGGTCGGGCGCGTCTCCGAGCGGCTGATGATGGCCGTTTTGTTTCCCGGACCTTTCAGCAGGTTCGCCGCGTAATTGAGTTCCGCGCCGTCGAACCACACCGCACCGGGCAGGGTCTTCGAGGAAAGGGTCTGTTTCGGCGGGCGGGTGAGATCGATTCCCGACTGGCGCAGGTAGTATTCCCAGAACTGTTCGAGGCACTTCACCGACCAGCGGTGCAGGGTGGAATAGGTTTTGATATTGAGATCGAATTCCCGGTTCACACCTTTCATGAACCGGGCCATGTGGGAATGCTGTACCCGTTGTTTAGAAGGCCGCCAAAGGATCGGGTTCATCACCGTCTCCTTAAAAAAAGTCGGATCAATCGCGTCACACCAGTTCGATCACCATCGCCGTGGCCTCGCCGCCGCCGATGCACAGACTGGCGCATCCACGCTTCTTACCCTGCGTCTGGAGCGCATTGAGCAGCGTAACCAGGATGCGTGCCCCCGTCGCGCCGATAGGATGGCCCAGAGCAATCGATCCCCCATGCACGTTCACCTTCTCCGGGTCGAGACCCAGTTGGTCGTGCACGGCAAGGGACATCGGAGCGAAGGCTTCATTGATTTCGAACAGGTCGATGTCCCGGATCTCCAGCCGCACCGCCGCAAGCACTTTCCGGATGGCCTCCACCGGCGCCAGCGCGAAGGTGTCCGGCGACTGCGCGTGCGTGGCATATCCCAGGATGCGCGCCAGCGGTTTGTGGTTGGCAGACGGCTTGCCGACGATCAACGCCGCCGCGCCGTCGCTCAGTTTCGCTCCGTTGGCCTTGGTGATGGTGCCCCCCGGCTTTTCGAACACCGGCGGCATCGAGTCGAACTGGTCCAGATTGTCGAGGTGCGGCTGCTCGTCGTGATCGACGGTCTGCGTATACGTCCGGTGCCATACGGGAACGGTCACCAGTTCCTTCGCCACGATGCCCTTGTCCATCGCCTTGCGCGCGCGGGTGTAACTTTCTTTTGCGTACGCGTCCTGCGCCTCGCGAGTGTAACCGAGACGGTGCGCGAGGATCTGGCTCAACTCACCCATGTGCCGGTTCTCATGCGGGTCCCACAGCCCGTCGTGGATCATGCCGTCCACCATGTGGGCGTTTCCCAGCTTGTGGCCGCGCCGCATGTGCGGCACGAGGAACGGCGCGCGGCTCATGTTCTCCATCCCCCCGGCGACAACAAAATCGGATTGATTCAGCCGGATCGATTGATCCGCCATCATCACCGCCTTCATGCCGGAACCGCACACCTTGTTGACGGTGGTAGCGCCGACGCTGTCCGGGATGCCGGAATGCAATGCCGCCTGCCGCGCCGGGGCCTGGCCCACGCCCGCGGTCAACACGTTGCCGAGGATCACCTCATCGATGTCCTCACCCTCGAACCCGCCACGTTTGAGGGCTTCGCGGATGGCGAACGCCACCAGTTCCGGTGCGGGCACCGGCGCGAGGGCGCCGTTGAAACGCCCGATGGGCGTGCGCACGGCGCTGTATATGTAGGTGAAGGAGTTTTCCCGGCTCATTGGAGTGACCTTTCAGGTTGGCCCGTCATTTTTTGACCGTGGGGCGTTCCATGCGGAACCGGTCGGTGGTCTTGGCATAAAAGTCCGCGCCCATCCGGCCGACGTTGTTGAGCAGTTCGGGAGGGATTCCCTTTTTCCACTCGATGGAGGAAAGGGATTCGGAAAGATAAATTTCACGCACGTCGCCCAGCACCAGCGTGCCCGTGCCCGCGCCGCTTCCCAAAGGCACCGTGCGGTTGAGTTCGCACACCAGTTGCACCGGGCTTTCGGCGATGAACGGCGGTTTGCCTTCCCCGCGCTCGATCACCGCCACCTTGGCTTCCTCGAACTCGCTGACGCCGTAGTCGAACGGCGCGGAGCTCAGGTTCGCCTTGTCCGCCGCCTCGTACGAAACCACACCCACCACGTACTCGCGCGTGGCCCTGATGTTTTTCAGCGTGTCCTTCTCCGATCCGTCGCGGTTGAAGAAAATGGAATTGGAGATCATCGGCGGGTTCATCGAACAGATGTTGAAATAACTGAACGGCGCGAGATTGCGTCTGCCGTCGGCGGAGATGCTGGAAATCCACGCGATGGGACGCGGCTGCACGATGGAATTCATCAGGTGGTACACATCCACCCAGAAATGGTCCGCCGGACGGATGGCGGCATAGCCGTTGTGTTGGGTCATTTGCGGGTCTCCTGCCAGCTTTTGGGATAATCCGGGTCTTCCAGCGCTTCGCCTTCCGCCGTCAATATCATCGGCGCGAAGGTATCGACCATCACCGCCTGCTCCTCGGTCTGTTTCGCCCCGATGGACCCCGCATACGCGCCGGGATGGGGTCCGTGCGGAATGCCTGATGGATGGTAGCTGATCGAGCCGCGCTCGATGCCCTTCCTGCTGGTGAAGTTTCCGGAATGGTAGAACAGCAACTCGTCGCAGTTGACCGACGAATGGTAGAAAGGACACGGCACCGCTTTGGAATCGAAGTCCAGAGGCCGAGGCAGGAAACTCATCACTGCGAATCCCCCACCCGCAAACGTGAGGTGCGAGGTGGGAGGCAGGTGCACGCGGCCGGTTTTGGGCTGGATGGCGTCGAGGTTGATCGCGTACGGGTACACGTAACCGTCCCAGCCTTCCAGGCGGAAATAGTTCTCGGAATAATGTGTGCGCGTGAATGCGCCCTGCCGCTTGCGCACGATGGACACCGGCTCCTCGTTCTCAAACAGGTCCGCATCCCATTCCGGCAGTTGAAAACTGCGCTCGGAATACGGCGCGTCCATCTTGAACTGCCCCGCGTCGTGGCGGAACTCCGGGGGGATGTCGATGTCGCGTTTGCCCTCCACGTACAGCAGACCGGGAGGGGTGTCGAAGCGGAAGCGGTACGGACACGACCGCGGGATGACGAGGTAGTCGCCCGCGCGCAATGTTATTTTGCCGAACAGGCTTTGCAGTGTGGCTGCTCCCTCGTAAAGGAAGAACAGCTCGTCGGCGTCGTTGTTGGCGAAAAAGGTTTTCTCTTCTTTTGCCGGATGACACAGCCCGTAAGTGAGGTCGTCGTTGAATGCCAGCAGGGTGCGGCCGGTGATGAAATGCTTTTCCGGCTGAACCTGCCAGCCGCGGAAATGCCGTCGCTCCAGAAGCGCCTCGCCGCGCGGTGTGGGGCGCCCCCACGCCGCCTCGGTATAGACCTCGCGCATCGACTCGCCGGTCGGCGGGTGGTGCATGTACAGGATTGAATAAGGCTCTTCAAACCCTTCGCGCGTGAAGCAGTATTCGTTGAGCAGTTTCGATCCCGCGTAGTGCGCGGTGTGGTGCATGGGTGCGATGTTGCCCAGCTGCATGTAACGGAACATGAAGATTCAACCGACCCTGTGGGTCAGCCTCCCTATGTGTTCGATTTCCAGTTCAACCACGTCGCCGCTGTTCAAAAAACGGTCGAGTTCCAGTCCGCATCCACCGCCCACGGTACCGCTGGCCAGCACGTCGCCGGGGTACAGCGTCTGGTACTCGCAGGCGAAGGCGATGGCCTGCTCGAAAGTGAAATGCGACGAGCCGCTGTTGGCTTCCGTCAGCAATTCCCCGTTCACCCAGGCACGCATGGTGAGGTTGCGCGGATCGGGAATTTCGTCGGGCGTCACCATCCACGGCCCGAGCCCCGTGTTGAAGTCCTTGCCCTTCGCCGGGCCCAGCCCGACTTTCATGACTTCAGCCTGGAGCGCGCGCGCGGAAAAATCGTTGACGATGGTGTACGCGCCGATGCAGTCGGTGGCCTCCTTCTCCGAAACGCCGCGGCATTCCTTTTTGAGGACCACGCCCAGTTCCAGCTCGAAATCCTTTTTCTTCTCACCGGGGGGAAAGATGACGGTGGTGTTGTGTCCGCTGAAACAGCGCGGCGAACCGTTGTACCACACCGGGTACTGGTACCATTCCGGCACCATCTCCAATCCGCGCTTGCTCCGGGCGGTCCTGACATGCTGTTCGAACGTGTAGAAATCCATGAACGCCCCGGGTTTTTCCACCGGCGGCAGTAGCGTGACCACTTCCAGCGGCAGGCCGGGTTGTTCCACGATTTTGCGCAACAGGGAATCGCCTGCGTGCAGGGCGTTGAGCGCCTCCACGGTATTCATGCCGATCAACGGGAACACGTGGCCTTCATGGAGCAGGCCGTCGTGAGACGGCTGCCCCGGTGCCACATAGCGCAACAGCTTCATGAAACCGACTCCTGCATTTCGATGGCCTCGAACAGGGCGCGGAAGTTGCCCTCACCGAACCCGGGATGTCCGCACCGCTGAATGATTTCGAAGAAAAAGGGACCCGCGTTTTCCTCGTGGTACAGGCCTGACGCGTCCTTGAGGAAAATCTGAAGCAGGTAGTCGCCGTTATCGCCGTCCACCAGGATGCCCGCTTTTTTCAGGTCGCTGATCTCTTCCCTGATTTTACCGATGTTCTGTTTGGCGATGCGTTCCGGAAGCATGTCGTAATAGGTATCCGGCGTGTCGAGAAATTCAATGCCGCGGCCCTTCAGCGTCTCCACCGTTTCCAGCAGGTTGTCCACCGCCAGCGCGATGTGCTGGATGCCCGCGCCATGGTTGCGCTCGACGAAGGTCTGGATCTGCGACTCGTTGAAGTGCGGGTACAGCGGTTCGTTGGTGGCGAACTTCACCTGCGAACCCGGATCGTACATGACCTGCGACGACAGTCCCGTGCCCTTGCGCCCGGACCGGGTGTCCGGTGTGTGGAACGACACGCTCCAGAATTTTTTGAAGTCCAGCACATGCTCGAAAAAATTGTAAACCGGGTACAGCGTACGGGCGTTGATGGTCATGTGGTCGATATTCTTGAAGGGGGACCGCTCCGCCGGGGGATGCGACACCTTTTCGAACATGGGAATGTCTTCCTCGTTGCCCGTGACTTCGAGAAACGTGATTTCCAGAAACCCGATGGGGGTGGCGATGGTCACGAAGCGGTGGCGGCTGTGGCCCGCTTCCACCACCTTTTCCGGATGCACGAAGGTGGCGTGATGCTCTTTCAGGTAATCGACGGCGCGGTCGAGGTCTTCCACCTGCAGGGTGACGTTGCGGATGCCGGGGCAGAGGATTTTGAGGTACTGCGCGGTGTAGCTGTGGTTCGACAGAGGCGTCGAGACCATGAGGCGAACGTCATTGGCGGAAAAATAGATGGCCTTGCTTTTGAACCGCTCCTCCCATTGAGGGGTGGACCGGTGGGTTTCCACGAGGCCCATCTTCTCGATGTAAAAGTTACGGCTGCGGTCGAAGAAGTCGACCACGAATTCCACCGAAAAAACCTTTCGGATGCCTAATTGGGAAGCTGTGTCCATGTTGCGACTCCGTTGGAAGTGAACCCGTACAACCTTCTTATGAATATAGGTCCCGGAAAACCGCTTGGCACTTAATATTTAGATGAGGATCCATGCAGGAGGGATTCGCAATTATCCACGGATTAAGAAGCGATTATACAAATCATTTTCAGCATGCCTCTGTACGGGGCGGAGGAACTTTCATCGTGGAGGTTTTATCCGGCCGGGGTGACCGTGACAGGGAACGGTTTGTCCATTGAGGATAATATTTGCTATTTGGCTTCAATTGCCCGAACCTGTTTTGAAAGGTTCACACCGAATCCTTGCCAGCCGTTGTATGAGATCCTACTTAACGCATCCATTTTGCGCGCCCGCGGCTTTGATCGGGCTCTATGCCCTCACGCGCCTCTATTCCCTTCTGGGCCTGCCGATGGTGTTCGATGAAGCCATTTACCTGCGCTGGGCCGACATCATCCGGAACGACCCCGCTTCCCTGTTTGTCTCTGCGGTGGACGGCAAACCGCCTTTCTTTTTCTGGCTGAACGCAATCACGCTGGGCTGGTTCGACGACCTGCTCGCCTCGTCGAGGATGATTTCAGTGGTGGCCGGGGGACTGGCTGTAGCGGGGCTGTGGCGGATCGGTGCGCTCCTTTTCTCCCGCCACACGGCGGGACTGGCCGCGTTCATTTACCTGTCGCTGCCCCTGGTTTTGACCCACGACCGGCTGGGCCTGACCGACGCCCTGCTTGCGGCATTCGTCATCTGGACGGTTTATGCCGGGTTGCGCCTGGCCAGAGATGACAGGCCTTCCTGGCGCTGGGCGTTTGCGCTGGGGATGTTTGCGGGACTGGGGTTCCTCACCAAAACACCGTTGTTGATGTTTCTCGCATTGCCCGTAATGGCGGTTTTTTTGTTCAACCATCCCCGCAACCTCGAACTCTGGATACGGCTTTCGGTGAGCGGTGTGGTTTTCGGACTTCTGGCCCTGCCGTTCCTTCTGCATGAACCCGATTACCTCTTTTCCCATGCAAGCAAGGTCCTGCATCACAAGGTTCCTTTACTGGAAACTCTGGCTGCGGTTCTCACCTTCGATCATCCGCGGCTTCTGCCCCACCTGAGAGAACTGTTTGAAGTGGGGCTGTTGTACATCACGGTTCCGGTTATGATTCTCGCGGTGATGGGAACGGGAGTGTCCCTGCGTACTCAACCCAGAACCGCGGCGTTTCTCCTTCTGTGGCTTTTTCTGCCAACGGTTGTGTTCCTGATTTTGGCCGAAGTGGCCTATCCGCGCTATTTCCTGGTGGCCCTGCCGCCGCTCGCAATCCTGACTGCGGAAGGCCTGCGTTGTCTCATGCGGTATGTCCATGAAACCCTGAAGCCGCGTTCTCCGCTTGTGGCGGGGACGGCAGCCATTGCACTGGGAGTGGCCTGCCTGATTCCGGCCTGGAAGTGGAACATGCACTACCTCATTGAACCGGAAACAGCCGCATGGACCGAACTCGACCACTGGCAATACGTCCGGTATCCCCAGGGACCCTATGCCGTCACCGATGCGGTCCACTTCCTCAAAAACGAGAGTCGCAACGGACCCATTGCCGTATTCACCACGTTCAAGCTGGGCATTCCAAGCGATGCGCTCTATATGTATCTCAAGGACCAGCCGGGGATCGATCTCTATGAAGCGTGGCGTCCGGTCTCGTTTCCCCACTCGCTGAAGAGCGCGCGGGAATTCGTCACGGTGTCTTCCAAATACCAGCCGAAGAAACGGCGGGTCGTTCCCGTTCAGGAATTGAAAGGCAAACGGCTTTACTTTGTCGGCAGCTTGAGGATGTTTCCGCTGGACCGGGTTGTGGAGAAAAACCCGGAATTGCGGCTGGTGAAGTTGTACGACGATGTGGGGCCGTATGAGGTGTTTTCGTTCGCCATTTTCGAATGGCCCGGCGGAGTGTCCTCTGCAATGGCAGAGTTGAATTCCCGTTCCTGATCCCAACCGGCAGGCGGCAAGGGGAGGTGCGGTTCAGGGCTCTGCGCTTACCGCATCAGAAACACAGGGCCGGGTTGGCCTCGGCAAAAAGCGGGTCCGAGCATTGGGGAAGCGGTTTTCCGGGCGTTTCGTTTTTCTGTCCGGATTCCTCCCCGGCGCCCGGCTTGGCATCGGATGGGTCCTCCACCCCCTTGGATTCGAGGTCGGCCACCGGCTCACATGTGGAACCGGATTCAGGATGGTCCATCTTTGAGGACGCCATCTCCTGGCATTCCGGAGTGGGATCGGTTTCAGACGATTTCGGATCGGCATACAGGGGTGAAACGGCCAGACACAACAGGGCGGTCACCATGACAAAAACCTTCACTTTCCGGGCCGTTGCGGCGTTCATGGTTTTCTCCTGGCAAAAGTGTCCATGATACGGGCTTGAGGTCCTCTGGGAGGACTCATTCGGTTGAAACCGGAGGCGGTTCCTGTTTTGAGTTCAAAGTCTCCAGCTTGTATTTTTCGATCAGCGCATCCACCTGGTTGCGGAATGCATCGGACTTGACCAGTTCCTGGCTCCACTCGTTGCCGGCCAGCCCGGCTTCCCGGCTGATGAGGGGCATCTTCTGCTTCCATTCTTCCCAGAACGGGTTTTCGAACATACCTATGAGTTTTTTGATCACCTCATGGGACATGTGGCTGTCGTATACCGGCACCACGCGGTCGATGAGATCCTTCATTTCCTCGTCGCCGACAAGGCCGTAATAATCCTTCCAGAACGCGTCCGGCACTTTGGGATAAGCGGAGGCGATCATGGTCCCGTAGGCATCGAGAACGCCTTCCTTCATGTAGTCCAGTTGCTTGTAGATTCCGGAGACGCGGAGCAGTTTGCGGATATCGCGTTCTTTTTGCGGATCAATTTCCGCCTGCACCGCGCCCAATCCAAAAAAACCCCAAAACGCCACCCCCGCCATGAGTCCGATTCCGTTTCTGATCCAGTGCATAGAGAGTCTCCCGCTTCATTCCAAGTGGAATTTCATTATACGGGATGGGTCACCAGCCGGGCCAAAATAAAAACCCGGCACCCATAAAGGGCGCCGGGCAGATAAAGTAACTGCGTTTTACCTGAAATTACATGCAAGCCGGATTGAAAGGATCCGAACCATCGCAGGTTGCCGAAGGCTGAGGCTCGGGTTCCGTAGCGGTCGGAGCCGGCTCGGTTATGGTCGGGGCCGGTTCTTCCACAGGTTCCGGAGTCGGAGCGGGCGGCGGTTCGGTATTTCCAGGTTCGCAGGCAGCCAGGCGGGATTTGTGATTCGCCTTGGATTTGGCCTTGTCACTGGCCTTGTCACAGGCTTTGCTCTTGGCGGCTTTCAGTTTGTTCGCCATCCGCTTCCAGGCTTTTTTATGTTTGACCTTCTTTTCTTCAGGGGCGTCGTTCCACATTTTATTTCCCCAGGCCTTCACCTTCACCACCATGTGCTTGAAGGATTTCCAGCTGGCATCGTCACCCCTGTCCGACTTGTGGGCCAGGGCCGTGCCAGTCATTCCAAGGAAACTGACGAAAAACGCGATCATCATGCTTGCGATGATTTTTTTCATTTGGGGTTCCTCCGTTTTCTTTTTGAAATCTGGTTTACCCTTACTCTACAAATTGATTTCCTTTACCCCTGTTTATTCCAGATTCGTGCCAAAATTCGACAAGTTCGGCATCCCCCATTCGCTCCTGTTATTTTTCAATTGTTTTAGGTTAATAAGGCAAAAAACGGCATAACTTTTATCGGTATCCCGTAACAACCTCTGACAAAATTTGTCAGATTTTTATGATTTTTTGCACGGATCCCGGCCCATTTGGCCTTCCTAGCCTGGAAAACGGGTTCCGATGGCGTTTTCCCAAACAAAATCCACGGCCTCGCCGCTTGCCAAACCGCAAAGGGGGAACATATTGAAGGGTATGCATACACAGGATTCCACCTGTTGCCCGGCGAGGGAGAGGGGCCAGGGCGGAGAAACCAACCCACCACACTCAGGAGGGAGTTGGGTTATGAATACAAAAACAAATTGGATTGCAGGGATCGTAATGGCCGCATGCCTGCTGGTTCCCGGCCTGGCGGCGGCTCAGGAAAGCAGCACCACGCCGGCTACAGTCAAAATGACGGTGATCAAACCCGGAGAAGCGCAACGATGCAAAACGGACTTCATCGTGGAAAACATGGCGGGAGAGACCGCCGATCTCAAGGTGGTGCTAGGACACAAGGTCTATGTCGATGAATTACTGAACCCGCAGGAACGCCGCGCATTCAGCCTGCCGGGAACCTTGCTGACGGCAAAATTTCATGGCCACGATATCCCGAAAAACGAGGATGAGGCAGTCATTATCAATCTCGGGCCGAAATCTGACATCCGGCTTCGCTGCATTCAACTGCCGGAGAATCCCAAGCCTAAAAAGGATGAGCTGGCCGTATTTAAATAAACCGGTGCTCCGCTGTTCTGGGTGAGCAGGAAAATCCTTCCCCGAAACCTGTTCGTCCCGGCCCTGGAAACAAGGGCCGGGACCGGGTTTCTTTGTCATACATCCACTGCATTTTGAGGGTATTTTTTAAGCAGGTCCTCGAATACCCGGTCGCGCACCGGTTCCATTCCCCAGCCAAAGCGGTCTTCCGCTACCAATAATGATTCCTCTGCCGACTCCGGATCGCGTTTGAGGGCAAAACGGATGCCCGGGTAGTTGGCGTAGGAACGCCTGACTCCGGACGATGGAAAGTTGGCTTTCTCAAAGGAAAGCACCCGATCCCAGCTCAACCACTCTCCGGTACGCGGGTTTTTCACCTGCAGGACATCTCCTTTTCGCCGCAGCCCGCGGATGGAACACAGGTGAAACAGCCTGGAAAAGATCTGGTGGGAAAGGCCGAAGGCGGCAATGACCAGAAATACCAGCGCCCATAACTTGTCACCCGCAGCCCAGAGAATGCCACTCATCAATCCCGTCACCAGCGAGGCCAGAACGACGCCCATATGGAACAGGTTGAAGGTGGCGAGCAGGATAGTCAGAAAACTGTAGCCTGGGTAGCGGTTCAGGAACATGGGTATGGAGGGTGTGATTTTTTGAAGTAGACTGTCCCGGCAGGGCCCGTTGTTTTATTCTTGCAGAAAACACAGGAAAGGTCTAATGGCTTTTCCCCGGAAGGAAGGGGACCTTCTTAACAGCACCGGGGAAACGGATCAGGAAGAAGGTGCCTTTCCGGACAACCACTCGAAGTATTCACCAAACTGCGAAAATCGATTCACCCCAGGCATGCCCTCTGGAGCCCCCGTTCCCCCAACGATCAGTTCCACGCTTGGGGACAAGTCTTTTCTCAATTCAGTGAGTTGTGATTCCACTTCGCTTTTGGGCATCCATGAAGATACGCTGACAGCCAGAAGGAGGGCTCCGGATTTTCGAGTGGCATCTTTGATATCCTGCACAGGCGTGTCGGCTCCCAGGTACAGAATCTTGAAGCGGGTGAGCGCGGTGATGACCGCACACATCAACAGTCCCAGACGGTGTGTCTCCCCGGGCAGGGTGGTGAGCACCACAATGGATCCCTCCTTGCGGTCATTGAGCGTGCGCCATTTGTCCGCAAGAAAATCCGATAACCTTTCCGACGCGAAGTGCTCCTGGGAAACCGTGAGCTCTCCCATGGCCCAGCCCTGACCCAGACGTTTCAGGAAAGGACCCGCATAATCGAGTACGAATGACAAGGGACCCTGCCGCCCCCACTCTTCGTGCAAACTCTGGGTGAGGCTGGCTTCGTCGTAAAGATGCACGGCCCGGATCCATTTTTCGACAATGAGGTTCCTGCTTGCCTGCCCGGACGTCGCATTCTCCAAAGCCGGAGAAACCCTGGAAGCCCTGCTGGGCCCGACCCCAAGTAAGGCCTGCAGTTCTTCCAGGGAAGCTCCCACCACTCGTCCGGCGCGGAATCCGGAATCCAATGCCTGCGCCACCGCCCTCAGCCGGGGAACTTCATCCCGCGGATAGCGGCGGTGCCCCGATGGAAGGCGGTGCGCCTCGGGCGTCCCGTACCTTTTTTCCCAGATGCGGAGGGTGTGGGTGCTGATCCCTGTCAGTCGCGACAGTTCTCCGATCGGTATCCATTGGGCAATTTCGCTCATGGCATTCATTTTTCCGGTTCCTTCCTTGTTCTTCAACAATGCACCCGCACGGTCGAATTCTTGCTCTCGTTCCGGACCTGGGCAACGTCATCCATGTACACGGTTTTTCCCAACTGCTTGGCAAAAGACAGGCTTTCCCTTATCGAATACAACCGCTTTCCGTTGCTTGTGATGGCATCGGTGCTGAACTTCTCGATGCCAAGATCAACCCGCACTGTCGCTCCCGTCTCTGAATCGTTTTCAATCACAAAATCATTCTGGCAGCTGGTGACCCAGCCGGGCTTGAGAAGCACGGTGCTGTTGGGTCCATGCATCCATTCGTAACCACCGGTTTTCGTTTCGCTGGCGGGGGCTTTCACCGAAGGGGCAAGAATCAGGGCGCACATTATCATGATCGCAAAACTTTTTCTAATCGTATTCATGGCTGTTCTCCTCTTGTTAAAATTGGTTGAATTCATGCTGCTTCCCTGCCTTGCGGACCGGTCAGAACCGGTCCGCGTTGTTGGATACCGTACGCTCGGCGACCACCCCGCCTTGCAGTTTCCGGTGCACCAACAACCCACCGGAAGTGCGCATGGCCATGTAGGGCAGGTTCATGATGTCGGCCTGGAACGCATTTCCGATGCGAATGCCATACTCATCCAAAAGGGTGTGCTCGAACTCACTCAACCCGACGAAGGCCGGGCCGGATGTGCTGTTGAGACGATCAATTATTTTTTCGTGGGTGGTGTTGGCGAAAATCCACTCTATGTGACGGACCGCATGATCATGTCCGGCATGGCTCTTTCTTGCATTCTTCATCATGAAGGCAGCCCCTTCCAATTCACGAACCGGAATGGTCTCGGTTGCGGCGATGCGGCTCATGTCGGCAATATTCAAGATACGGAGACCCATCGTGGTCCGCTCCACGTTCAACACGTGCCCGTTGTAATGACTTTTGAAACGGTTGTTCACCTTGATGCCGTAATGATCGAACTTTCGTTGCTCGAACTTGGAGAGACCCAGCGTTCCCAGAGACTTCGCGGCCTGAAAACTGCGGTCTATTTTGGCCTGAATGGTTTTGGAAAATTCCCACTTCACCGGAACCGTGGAATGGTTGTGCACCGAAGAGGCCCAGGCGGTACCGGACATGGAAAGAACGAGGGAAAAAAGGGCTGCTGTTTTTTTGATTTGGTGGAAGCGTTTCATGGTGTACCTCCTAATTCAAAATCCCGTTTACCTGTCTTAATCGATTCACACGTTTTCATTGATTGTCTAACCTTAATATTAGACAAATAATTAGTTTTGTCAATATTTATTTAAACAAAAATAAATTTTTTGTCTAAATAAATTATAAATAATTGATTTAAATATAATTATTTTTGAAAAATAAGGAGAAAACCGGGATTTCTCACGTAAACGGCGGGCTTATTCAAAAAAAATCAGTTAAAAACTTAGACAAATACCTGGGATGGAAAAACCGCAGAGATAGAGGAGGAGAAATTATAGGGAAAAAGAAGAAATGAGGTCAGGATTCTTCCGCGGGGGTCAAGGCGGCGGCCTGGGCGACGTCCTGAAACAATTTGAGAGCCTTTTCGCGCTGGACGGCATGTTCCACAATCGGGTCCGGGTAGTCCTTACCCAGGCGGCATCCGGCTCTTTCCTTTTCGGAATCAGGTGCGTCGTGTGGCCAGTGGATGTGGGTGTTGGAGAACGCGGCCAGTTCCGGCACGTTTTCACGGATGAAGCGTCCTTCCGGGTCGAAGTTCTTGGATTGGGTGACCGGATTGAAGATGCGAAACCACGGCTGGGCGTCGCAACCGGTGGAGGCGCACCACTGCCAGCCGCCGTTGTTGGAAGCGAGTTCGAAATCGAGCAGATTTCTTGCAAACCAGGCTTCGCCCTTACGCCAGTCAACGAGCAGGTCCTTGACCAGAAACGACGCCACCACCATGCGCAGGCGATTGTGCATCCACCCGGTCCGGGCGAAGTGCCGCATCGCCGCATCGATCAAAGGATAACCCGTCTCTCCCGCGCACCATTTTTTGAAATGGGATTCTTTTCCCGGCCAACGGATGCTGTCGTATTCGGAGCGGAATGCGCCGCGAACCACATAGGAATAGCGGTCGAGTATGGTCTGGTAAAAATCACGCCAGATCAATTCCGACAACCAGGTTCGCGCGCCCTCATTTTTTCTGCCAATGGCATTGCGCACGAGCTCCCGAATGGATATGGTGCCGAAACGCAGGTGCACGGAAAGGCCTGATGTTCCGTGCTTCGCGGCGGGGAAGTCGCGGTCTTTGTGATATCGGTGGATGTGTTTCTGAAATTTCCTCCAGGCGGCGCGGGCTCCCTCCTCCCCCGGTTGAATCCACAGGTCCTTCTCCTTGAAACCAAGGGATTCGAGGCCCCAGGGTTCGGTCCATTCCTTGAAAACTTTTGTCGGTGCCAACCGTTTCAGGTTTGCCTTTTCCTCCGCCACCTGTTCCGGGCGCAGTGTCCCCAGCCAGGCATTCTTATACGGGGTGAATACCTTGAACGGCTCCCCCTGCCGCGTTGCGATGTCCGGATATTCGAACACAACCTGATCCATGTAAGAATGAAACGCCACATCCCAGATCTTGAGTTTCTGTTCGACTATGCGGTCGCGTTTTCTGGCGTAAGGATCATAGTCGCGGTTGGTGAACACCGCATCGACTTTCAATTCCTGGGCAAGACGGGGAATGTCCAGCACCGGATCGCCGTGGCACACCAGCAGGTCGGACCCTTTTTTAACCAGCCGCGCCTGCATTTCTTTCAAGGAATGATGAATGAAGGTGACCCGCCGGTCATCCTTGTCTTCCAGTTTGCGCAGGATGTTGGTATCGAACACAAACACGACGATCACTTCGCGGGACTGACGGGTGGCAGCTGTAAGCGCGGTGTGATCCCGAATACGAAGGTCGCGCCGGACCCAGCATAAGGCTCTTTGGTAAACGGCCATCATTGGATTTCCGAATTTTTCACAATCTTCCCATTGTATCCCGTGAAGACCGGGTTTGTGGGGATAATTTGAAGGGAAGCGCCCGGTCAGGCTCAATTTCTGGAAATGAGGTAGTCCCGCCCGGCCGCAAGGGGTCTGGATATCGTGGACGTGGTGCCGTCGTTCCAGCGGATTTCCACCCGGCTGACCGAATCGTGCGCGCCCAGTCCGAAATGTGCGAACGCCGCGTCAAACGAGTGAAACCCGCCCCCGGCACGGATTTCCCGCATCTGGTGGCGGCCGCCTTCCGGCCCGTAATGGAGGGTGATGCGGCAACCGATGCAGTTGCGGTTGCCCTGACCATCCTCGAGGTGGAAGCTGATGCTGTTCTTTTCGTCCTCGCCGTTGATGTGAATTTTGAAAGGTCCGTACAGTGTATTGACCACCAGATCCAGGTCGCCGTCGCGGTCGAAATCGAGGTAGGTGTAGGTGGAGCTGTGGTCGAAGTCCTGCAGTCCGAACTCCTCCTCCGCCGGGAGAAAGGTTTTGCCCTGCTGGTTGTGGAAGAAATTATTGGACGTGTATTCCTGCGTGATCAACACGCCGTTCACCACGTAAAGATCCTGCCACTCGTCGTTGTCTAGGTCCACCCAGCGCGCGTTCCAGCTCCATTCCGCCGTGGTCACGCCCATCGCCTCAGAAACATCTTCCAGGGTCTGGTCCTCTTTCCCTTTCAGCATGACGTTGGACATACTGCGGAAACGAATCTCTTCGTCGCGGTTGTACTGTTTCCAGTCTGCCTCAAAATACAAATCGCACATCTTGTACCCCAGCACGTAGCCGGGATCGATCTTGTCGCAGAGCGCGGGATCGTCGTTGCGAGTGGCAAGGAGGGCCATGCGCGTCACCATGCAGTCGCCGATGTCGCGCCGGTTGCCAAGCAAACTGCACCGTTGGTGGATGTCCTGCTTTTCCGGATTGAGCAGGGTGACGAGTTGCATCAGGGTGTCGCACTCCCGGCGGCCCAGCACCTGCGTGCCTCCATCGCAGAAGGTCCTGCCGCGTTCCTGCATGAACGTTCCGAAAATGTTCGACACCACATCGATGCCCCGGCTCATGCCGATGTTCGCAAGGTACAGGTCCGGCAACAGGTCGTTGTCGATGTCCCCGGTATCCATGCTCATCGTGTTTTCGGTGGTGATGGGGATGACGCCGTCCTGCCGTCTGATCTTGCGAAACGCCCCGCCGCCTTCCCCGAAGTAATACGTATCCGCCACACGGTAGTCGTTGCCCACCGTTAGGTCCTGCACCGCATCTCCGTTCAGATCGGTGAACAGCACGGTGTGGGTCTGACCCGGGATGCCGGGAAGAGGTTTCACTTCAAACTTCAGATTGTCGTTCAGCACCAGTTGATTGCCCGCGTTGTTCACGGGCGTGCGGGTGAGGATGCCCAGGTGGTAATTGCCATTGGCAATGTCGAGAAAGCCGTCCCCGTTGACATCGGCGAATGCCAGGGCGCTGGTCAGCACCGTATCCCCGTTGGGAACACGCACCACCTGCGGCACGTTGCCGCGCTTTCCAGGATTCAGCCACAGGTAATTGCCCTCGTCAAAGGTGGTGACGAACACGTCCAGCCAGCCATCGTTGTCCATGTCCACCGCCGCCACACTGATCGCTTCTTTCCCCGCAATCACCCCCAGCGGCACATCCAGTTTTTCAAACCGCCGTCCATCCAAATTCTGATAAACCTCAAAGCCGTTGTTGGTGGCCGCCACCACGTCCACCCAGCCGTCGCGGTTGAGGTCGCCGGAAGCCACGCCCCGGCCGAAATAAAAGGGATCGATGAAATTGCGCGGCGTCAGTTCATTGGAATACGTAATACCCATCTCCGGTCCCGGAACCGAGCGGAACATCTTTCCGGTATCGTGGCCATTGCGCCGGGCGTGCGGAGTGAACTCCACCCGAAGTCCGTCCTGCTCAAAAAGCAATTCGGAAGAACGCGGATTGGTGGGAACAAACTCCATCCGTTCAGGTCGGGGACCACCGGTCTGGAGCGAGGCCGAAATCTTCACCACAGGCTCATTCGGGGTGCTGGCAACGAACGCGTCATACTGCTCCAGCCACTGGATATGGCGGTAGGAGGAAAATTTGTCTGCCGCCAGGCCGACGCCCATGCCTACGGCGGCGACAATGACGAACAGCTTCACCGCCACCCACGTCGAGAACGTGCGCGACACCACCATGGCCGAATACACGCTGAATGTCCCCAGCGTGAACAGCAGGGTCATCACGAATCCGTCCGCCAGTTTCGACATCATCATCGCCTGCGTCAACATGATGTCAAACGCGATCGGCAAAGGCAGAAACGTTCCCAGCACCGCGAGCACGCTCAGGTTGCGGATATCCGGCTGCAGGCCGATGAAGCGGTCGAGAGTGATGAGGTGGCTCAACACCGCACCCATCAGCCCGGCGAGGAGCATCAGCGGAAACGTCCGCACAAAGATGTATTTAAAGGAGCGGAAAAAATCCTTCACCGCGCCGACAAACGCCTGTCCCCAGCTTTCCTTCTGCACCACTTCCACATCGCAGGTGTCGAACACCGGGTTCGGCTTCTTATCGTTCACCTGTTTTCTTATGGGTGCGTCCTTGGAGATGAAAGGCACGATGAGCAACACCAGCAGAAACGTTGCGCCGATTTTCAACACCGCCATGTAAAACGGAAAAATGGAGAACAACATGGTGAGCACGACGATGTTCAATGTGGGCGAGCTGAACATCACTGCCAGCGCCGTTTCCATGCGGCTCCCTGCATCGTAGATGCCCTTGGCGATCGGCGCGACGCAGTTCACGCACACGCCAAGCGGCGTTCCCACCAGCATGCCCAGCAGGCTGTTGCGGAAGCGGTTGGGCGAGGGTTTCTTCGGCAGGTAGGACAACAGCGCCAGAAACCCGCCCGCCAGCACCAGGCCGAAACTCATGCCCTTCCAGTTCGTCTCGTACCAGTTGAGCGTGGTGTAAAGAATGCGCGTCGTCAGGTCCGCTCCCGGCGGAACATGAAAGTGCGCCTCGTGCGACAACTTGTCCTCGAAGGCCTCGGTTCCGGACATGGCGGCTTTGCTGCTGAGAGCCGGGTACCGCGACATCAGCCAGAAGCCCACCGCCACGCACAGGCAGAATACGGCTACAAAAACGACGCGACGATTGCGGATCATCGGAATTTCGGGTTGAGATGAATGCTCATATACCCCCGGCAAACCCGCCTTCGCGGGATTGCGGTTTTTGAGAAAGGAATGACGTTGCATTGTATCCAAAAAGATCTGAAATTCCTACTCATGGAAGGAAAAATACTGGACCCGTTTTCCCACAGGATCAAATTTTTCAAATTCTTTTGAATAACCGTTGGCTTCCAACCAGCGGCGCATTAAAATAAAAGGGTTGGATGGATTCACAAGATCCTGTTGAAGTGAAAACCGAGCGACCTGTCGATTGTGGGGGTGATGCTATGCCGATCAAGTTCACACACGTCGATCTGAGGGAGGAAGACACCACCGAGTCGTTTTTCTCCCACCAATTTCTGAGCGCCCGGATCAAAACCGGGTACGAGTCCAACGAGGGGTTCGATCCCATTTTCACCGATGGACGCAGTGAAGAGTGGCTGGAGACCAACTGGAAAGAGGTCAAGGACAACGACCTGAGGTACGAGGAAGACGTCAACCAGTACATCACGCTGACGCTTTCCGAACTGGCCAATCCCCGGTCGCTCGCCTGCTTGAACGAGTACCTCATCGATATCAATTCCGACGCGGGACGCATTGCCGTGTCGCTGAACAGCAAATCGAACCGTTTCACCCTGTTTCGCGTGAACGCGGACTTTCTTCTGCTGAACCTGGGTCTATTCCGGTCCGACCTGTACCGGGACAGCGACGCTTACCTGGACAAGGGCGGTTCCTATTATTTTTCCGCCGCCACCAGCCTGAAGTCGCTGCAGGGGGGCCGCACCGGCCTGTCCGATGTCATGGAAAAGCTTTCCATCAACTTCGGCAAGTACGTGGAAATCCTACGCCAGATGAAGCAGGACGCCGACAATTACCTGAGTTTTCATGCGAAGATTCCGGAAGCAGAGATGAAGCAGCTGGAACATCTGCTGACACTGGAAGTTAAGAAAAAGAACAATCCCGGACCCGGATAAACGGGGATACCGGATACGGCTTACCGCAAACGTACGGACCCGGCGGATTCGCCGGGTTCCACCTGCCGCTTCGCCGGACGGCATCACCACCCAACCCGCAATCAAGGCATCCCTCCAAGTGACGGGAACCGGAACGCGGCTCCCGGAGACGGCACACCCCAAACATGACCCTTCTGCAAACGACAGGACGCTTCACCCTCGACTTCATCCAGAAACTGGGAGTGCGGTTGATTTTTCTAATGCAGGTGGTGGGCTGGGCATTCCGTCCGCCGTTCAAACTGCGCGAGATCGTCAAACAGACCAATTTCATCGGCGTCAAATCCCTGTTCGTCATCCTGCTCACCGCCGTCTTCACCGGCATGGTACTCGGCATGCAGGGCTATTACTCGCTGCGCAAATTTGGGTCGGAAGGCCTGCTCGGCTCCGCTGTAGCCTTGACCATCATCCGCGAGCTCGGCCCCGTGCTTGCCGCGCTCATGGTCACGGGCAGGGCCGGCAGTGCCATCGCCGCGGAAATCGGCATCATGCGCATCTCCGAACAGCTGGACGCACTGGACACCATGGCGCTCAGCCCGCTCAAGTACGTGGTCATGCCAAAGGTCGTCGCGGCGCTCATCGCCATTCCCCTGCTCACCGCCATCTTCGACGTGGTCGGCATCTTCGGCGGTTATATGGTGGGGGTGCACATGTTCGACGTCAGCGCCGGGTCGTTCATCAGCGGCATGGAACTCAGCGTGGAATGGAAGGACGTGTACAGCGGCATCGTCAAATCCATCTGTTTCGCCCTCCTCATGGTGTGGATCTGCTGTTTCGAAGGGTATTTCGTGGAACGCTACAGCGGCCACGGTGCGGAGGGCGTGAGCCAGGCCACCACGCACGCGGTGGTGCTGTCTTCCGTCAATATCCTCGTCTGGGATTACGTCATCACTTCCTTCATGATTTGAGCCCATGATTCGAATTCACAACCTGCAAAAACAATTCGGCACACAGGAGGTACTGAGAGGGGTGAACCTCGAAATCCCGGAAGGACAGATCACTGCCGTCATCGGCCGAAGCGGTACGGGCAAGAGCGTTCTGCTCAAACACATCATCGGCCTGCTCAAACCGGATGCCGGCACGGTGACGGTGAACGGCGACGACATCACGAAAGCCGACGGCCACCGCCTCAATGAACTGCGCAAGAAGTTCGGGATGCTGTTTCAGAACGCGGCCCTGCTGGACTCGATGAGCGTGTACGACAACGTCGCCTTTCCTCTGCGCGAAAAAACGAAGATGAAGGAAGCGGAAATCCGGGAACGTGTCGACAAAGGCCTGGCCAACGTCGGCATCGTCGGCATGAACCACAAGTTCCCCGCGGAACTGAGCGGCGGCATGAAAAAACGGGTGGGGCTCGCCCGCGCGCTGGTCACGCAACCGGAAATCATCCTGTTCGACGAACCCACCACCGGCCTCGACCCCATCATGAAAAAAGCCATCCACCAATTGATCTTCGACACCCAGCGGCAGTTCGGATTCACCGCGATCATGGTGAGCCACGACATCCCGGAGGTGTTCGACTTCGTGGACCGGGTGGCCATGCTGTTCGACGGCGTCATTCACGAAACGGGCACACCGGACGAGATGAAACAATCTGAGAACGCCGCCGTGCGGCAGTTTCTGAACGGGGACCTCGACGGCCCCATCCAGATCAATTAACAACTGACAACCCCGGCTCAAATCGGGTATCCTTACAATCGAATGGAAGGTAATCGGGAGACTTCTTTAAATGAATAGCCGCCGCATTGAAATCGTCGTGGGCCTGTTCGTGGTCGCGGGCATCCTCAGCCTCGGATGGCTGTCGTTCAAGCTCGGCAAGAAGGAAATTCTCGGCACCGACCACTACTCGGTGTACGCCGACTTCGAAACCGTGTCCGGGCTGCGCCAGAACGGGGAAATCGAAATCGCCGGCGTGGTCATCGGCAACATCGGCAACATCGGCCTGCACAAGGGCATGGCACGGGTGGAACTCAAAATCCGCAATGACATCACCTTGCCGGAAGACACCATCGTTTCGGTGAAAACCCGCGGCCTGATCGGTGACAAGATTTTGAGCCTGTCCATGGGCGGCTCGGAAGAAACCGTACCGCCGGGAGGCGTATTGTTTGAAACCGAACCCGCACTCGATCTCGAAAGCCTGATCAGCAAGGCGGTTTTCGGCGACGTTTGATCATTCCATTTCCACGGAATCCGTTTATGAAAAATTCATTGGTTTGCAAACGGTCTCTTGGGGCCCTGACCTTGGTACTGACCCTCACCTTTGTCTCCAGCGCCTGGGCTTCGGCGGTGACCGACGGGCTTAAATCCACCATCGATCGGGTCATCAACGTTGTCACCGACGACAAGTACAAAAACGACCCGCAGGCGCGGCGTGCCAAACTGCGCGGCATCATCAATCCCAAGTTCGATTACATCGAAATGGGCAAACGCTCGCTGGCCAGAAACTGGCGCGACCTGAGCCCGCAGGAGCGCAAGGATTTCATCGACCTGTTCGGCCAGCTTCTGGAAAACTCCTACGCCAAAAAAATCGAATCCTACCAGAATGAAGAAATCCTGTACGTCGATGAGGTCATCAAGGGCAAGTACGCGATGGTCAAAACCGAGATCAAACGCAAAAACGATGTCATCGGCGTTGATTACAAGTTGATCCAGAACGGAAGTGACTGGCAGGTGTACGATTTCATCGTCGAGGGCGTGAGCCTCATCCGCAACTACCGGTCGCAGTTCAACAAGATCATCAAGAAAGACTCGTTTCCCGTGCTCATGAACAAGCTGGGCAAAAAAGTGAAGGACCTGGAAGCGGGAACCGACGACGACAAGGACGAACTCTGATTCACCCTGCCCTCCCCTCCCCGGCTGACTCATGATTGCAAGTTCCGCTCCGACACGCATCGACCTTTCAGGCGGCACGCTGGACCTGTGGCCCCTGCACCTGTTCTTCGGCAACCCGCCGACCCTGAATGCTGCCATCAACCTTTACGCGCGGGTGGAGATCCGTTCCCGCCGTGACCGCAAACTTATCATCGAGTCGCGCGACCTAAACCACCGCGCCACCTTCTCCAGTCTCAAACACCTGCCCGACAAAAAGCACCCACTGGAACTGATTCTGCGCCTGGTCAAATTGTATGCACCGAAGAAGGGTCTGGAGATCGTCACGCACTGCGCCGCCCCTGCAGGCTCCGGCATCGGCGGCTCGTCGGCGCTCAACATCGCGCTCAACGGCGCACTCAACCGCTTCACCGGCCGGGGTTACCGGCGCGATCAGATGATCGAGATCGCCAAGAACATAGAAACTCAGGTCATCAACGTACCCGCAGGAACACAGGACTACTTCGCCGCCATGTACGGCGGCCTGCAGGCAGTGCAACCGTATTACGATCGGCTGGCGTCGAACCCCATTCCCTTTGAATTGGAGGATGCCACACGGCGTTTCGTGTTGTGCTTCACCGGCAAACCCCGAAACTCCGGAATCAACAACTGGACGGTGTACAAGGAATCGATCAACGGCAAGGCATCGGTCAAGAACAACCTGCAACGCATAGCCGACATCGCGCGTGAGATGGAGTCGGTCCTCAAAAACAAAAACTGGAACCGCTTCGCCAAATTGTTTGCGGAGGAATGGAAAGCCCGCAAAGCCCTGGCGCCGGGCATCTGCACCAGGGAAATGGAAACGATGATCCGCGCGGCGGGCAAGGCAGGCGCGCTGGCCGCCAAGGTGTGCGGAGCGGGCGGCGGCGGGTGCGTGGCGTTCTTCGTTCCGCCGGAGAAGAAACACGCCGTTCAGGAGGTGTTGCAAAAACAGAACGCGCGGGTTCTGGATTTCCGTTTCGTCAAACGCGGGCTGGTGGTGAAATCCGGCTGAAGCTCAATCGCCGTTCCAGCCGGGCACCAGGGTGCGCGGGGTGGTGCCGTCCAGCGCATCAAACACGTTGTCCACCACCAAGTTCGCCATCACTTCGCGCGTGGCGTGGCTGGCACTGCCGATGTGCGGCGGGATGAGGATGTTGTCCAGCTCCGTCATGCCTTCGGTGAGCTCCGGTTCGTTCTCGAACACGTCGAGCGCCGCCCCCGCAATGGTTCCCTTCTTCAGCGCCTCGACCAGGGCCCGGTCATCCATCACCTTGCCGCGCGCGGTGTTGATGAGGTATGCCGTCGGCTTCATCATGGCGATCTGCTCGGCGCGGATCATGTACCGCGTCTCTTCCGTCAACGGCACATGGAGCGTCACGAAATCCGATTCCCTGAGCAGCCGCTCGAGGGGCACCCAGGTCGCATTCAGGCGTTGCTCCTCTTCTTCCGGCAGGCGGTTTCTCTGGCAGTAAAGCACCTTCATGTCGAATCCCAACGCACGGCGTGCCACGGCGCGTCCTATTTCCCCACAGCCGATCACCCCCAGTGTTTTGCCGTACACATCATGACCGAGAAACAGCTTGGCCTGCCATCCCGTAAATTGGCCCTCGCGTGTGTACCGGTCGGCGGGCACGATGGCGCGGGCGATCCCCAGCATCAGCGCCCAGGTGAGGTCCGCCGTCGTCTCGTGCAGGACCCCCGGGGTGTTCGTCACCCAGATTTTGTTCTGCCGCGCCCGGGCGACGTCGATGTTGTTGAAACCCGCACCGTAGTTGGCGACCAGTTTCAATTTATTTCCGGCCCCCAACACTTCGCTGTCGATCCGGTCGGACAAGTAGGTGACCATGGCATCGCTCTCGGCGGCACGCTGTTTCAAATCGGAGACATGCAGGGATGCCCCTGAATCGTTATAAACCACCTGGCAACGCTGGCGCAGCCGTTCGAGTGCGGTTTCGGAAAAGATGTTGGTGACGGTGACAACGGGTTTCATGAGTTCCTTCAGTTCAAAGTTCGCAATGCAGAAAAGTTTTTCAATGATAGGGAAATTTTTCACCTCCCGCCACCCCAAAGCGGCATCGCCGCACGAGCCCCTTCTCTCCCCGGTTTTTCAGCGTGAACCGGGCCGGGGGTTGGGGTAAAATCGTCCTATGTTGAAAGTGACCGAAATATTCAAAAGCGTACAGGGGGAATCGACCCGCGCGGGGCTTCCCTGCCTGTTCGTCCGGTTGACGGGATGCAACCTGCGTTGCCGCTGGTGCGACACGGAATACGCCTTTTACGGCGGCAAGTCCATGAGCGTGGACGAAATCATCCACGCGCTCACCCCGCATAAGATTTCGCTGGTGGAAATCACCGGAGGCGAGCCGCTCCTGCAGGATGAGGTTTTCGGCCTGATGCAGACGCTCCTCGACCGCAACTACACGGTGATGCTGGAGACCGGCGGATCGCTTTCTCTCGAACGCGTGCCCGCGGCGGTGATCAAGATCGTCGATCTAAAATGTCCGGGAAGCGGCGAGGTGATGCAGAACCGCTACGACAACCTCGACCGTCTGCAACCGCACGACGAGGTGAAGTTCGTCATCGCCGACCGCACCGATTACGAATGGAGCCGCGCCACGCTGAAAAAGTACGCCATCGATCAAAAAGTGCCGGTGTTGTTTTCACCCGTTTACGACAAACTGCCTTTAAAGGACCTGACCGAATGGGTGCTGGAAGACGGCCTGCCCATACGCGTCCAGACACAACTGCACAAATGGATCTGGGGCAAGGACGCCATCGGCGTCTGACTCCCTTCACCCTTTCCAGTCACCGTCCTCCGGTTGGAACGTTACCGGAGGTTTCCGGATTTCATGAAAACGTCCTCTTCCGCAAAAACCATCCAGCGCGCTTTGCTCACGTGGTTCGATACCGACCAGCGCGCCATGCCGTGGCGCGAAACCAGGGACCCGTACCGCATCTGGGTCTCGGAGATCATGCTCCAGCAGACGCAGGTGAAAACGGTGATCCCTTATTACGAACGCTGGGTGAAAACGTTTCCCACAGTTGAGAAGCTGGCGCGCGCCCGCGAGAGCACGGTGCTGAAACACTGGGAAGGACTCGGTTACTACTCCCGCGCGCGCAACCTGCACAAGGCTGCCAGGCAGATCGTACGGGAACACAACGGCAACGTACCCGATACGCTGGAGGGCATCCTGTCCCTTCCCGGCATCGGCCGTTACACCGCAGGCGCGGTGTTGAGCATCGCCTACGATCAGCCTCTCCCCGTACTCGACGGAAACGTCAAGCGCGTGCTCTCGCGCCTGTTTGGTCTCATGGAAAACGGCGCAACGAAACAATCCGAAAACATCCTGTGGGAACATGCCGAATCCCTGCTCCCGCAAAAACGCCCCGGCGACTTCAACCAGTCGCTGATGGAGCTGGGTGCCACGCTCTGCCTGCCGCAGAACCCCATGTGCCTGCTGTGTCCTGTCGTTCGACATTGCGAGGCCCACCGGCAGGGCGAACCGGAAAAATTTCCGCCACCCAAACAGCGCGCCGCAACAAAAAAAATCGAAGTGAGTGCCGCCATCATCCAAAGAGAAGGCAAGGTGTTCATCCAGCAACGTCCGCGTGAGGGCCTCATGGGGGGGTTGTGGGAATTCCCGGGCGGCAAGCGGGAACCGCATGAAGATTCCGAAACCTGCCTGGTGCGGGAAATCCGCGAGGAACTCGGCGTGAATGTGGCCATCCGCGAAAAGGTGATGACCATCCGTCACGCCTACACGCGGTTCCGCGTGACCCTGCACGTTTTCGACTGCACGGTGGAATCCGGCCGGCTGCGTCCCACGCATTGCGAACAATGGCGCTGGGTACCGCTGAACAAGCTGGACAGGTACACATTTCCCGCCGCCAACGTGAAAATCGTGAATCACCTCATGCAGAACGGCGGGACAAACGCCAAACCCAAAAGGTCACTCAAAACGTGAAACCCATTATCAAACTCACCCCGGCGACGAAAGCCATCCTGGTCGGCGCACTCGGCAACTTCGTATTGTCTGTGATGAAAATCATCGCCGGCATCGTGGGACGCAGTACCGCGCTCGTCGCTGACGGTGTGCATTCCTTGTCCGACCTGCTGACCGATACGGTGGTGCTGTTCACGTACCGCATCAGCCAGATCCCCGCAGACGACAACCACCCCTACGGGCACGGCAAGGTGGAGAACATAGGCTCCACCATCATTGGCATTGTGATCATTACCGTCGGGGGCGGCTTGATTTACGAATCGTGGAAATCCATCCAGGCCGAAACGCAACAGGTGCCGACACTGGTTGCGGCCATCGTCGCCGGATTGACCATCATTATCAAGGAAGGGCTGTACCAGTACACCCATCTCATGGGGGAAAAGGAGAGCAGTCCGTCTGTCGTCGCCAAGGCATGGGATCATCGCGCCGACGCGGGTTTGTCCCTCGCCACACTGGTGGGTATTTCCGGCGCCATGATGGGTTACCCGATTCTGGACCCGATTGCCGCGGCCGTCGTCGCCATCGGCATTCTGCATGTGGGATACGTCATTGTGCGGGACGGCATTCAGGATTTAATGGATGCAGGGATGAGCGAGTCCAAGGCGCTGGAGATCACACAGTTCATCAACAGCGTCCCCGGTGTCATTCGTTCGCACGACCTGCGTTCGCGCAAGGTCGGGGGCGATTTCCTGTTGGACGTCCACATCCAGGTGGACCGGGAAGCGTCGGTCACGGAGGGTCACCAGGTCGCCGAAGCGGTGCGGCGGCGGTTGATCCGCGAGGAACCCGACATCCAGGATGTGATGGTCCACGTCGATACCGAAGACGACACCAACTTCGAGCCGATCTACCGGGTGAACCGAGGCGATTTGATCCGTCTCGCCGATCCCGTGATCGCCGGAACCCCCGGGGTCGCCGAGAGAACGCGCATCCGCACGCATTTTCACTATGGCCGGATCATTCTGGAAGTGTATGTCAGGCTGGAAGCGGCGCTGAACCGGGAGCAGGAAATTCAAACCGTGAAGGGACTGAAGGAGCGGCTCTCAGCATTGGACCACGTGAACGAGGTGCGCGTGTACCTCGAAACCGAATGAATCATGACCTAAACGACAGGAAAGGAGCTTCATGCCAATCTGCATGACGGCACGTTACCAGGTGGAACCGGAAATGGTCGAGGACATCAAACATACGGTGAAGGAGTTTGTGAAGTACATCCGTATCAACGAACCCACCACCCTGTTCTACATGGCAAACCAGGAGATGGGGCACCCGACGCGGTTTCTTCACGTGATGATCTTCGAGGATGAAAAAGCGGTGGAACGGCATCAACGATCCCCGGCCACCAAGCGGTTCGTGGACGTGGTTTACCCCGCCGCACTGGAACCGCTCGAGTTCAGCCAATTTTATATACTGGGATACAAGGCGTCCTATGAGAGAACCGGAGAGCCGTAATCCGGTTTACTTTTTCACCTTGAACTCTTTCAGGTTTTCGCGGGACCACTTGATGGAAAGCTTCGGCCGGTTTTTGTAGGCTTTTTTCTGGAAAGCCGAGCCGAAGATGAGGGGCAGGGACACGCTCGGTTCAACAAAGGCCATGCAGTGGTTGGCTTCCTTGTTGATCTTGCCCCAGGATTGTGCCTCCGCCAGGGTACTGCCGCTCAACCCTCCCCAGTGGGGCGAATCCGTAGTCATCTGAATCGCGTATTTGTGCCCGCCGGTGTTTTTGCCGAAAATGTAGCTCATCACGATAGAATCGTTGATGTAGTTTTTCGGCACGCCCCCTGCCACGTAGAACGCCGAGGTGCGTTTCGATTTGCACACGATCTGTGTGATCTCGTAGTTGTCGCGGATGGAGTCGATGGTGATCGGCTTCCTGCCTTCCTGTTTTGCCACGTAATAGTGCTCCGTCAACCCGATCCCTATGCTGGAATCGTTGATGGCGGGACAGAAGATGGGCACGCCTTTTTTGCGGGCGGTAACGAGAATGGACTCCGGATCGTCGATGGATTTCGAAAGGTAATGCAGGAACTCGCGGCTGGAGTAGGAGCGCGGTTTCAACGTGTCGGCAAAGGCACCAATCAAGGAATCGTATTGCGCAAACTTTTCCTCATCGACATACGTGTCATAGATACGATTGATCAACAGGTCTCGCAGAACCCGGTCGTCCGCATGCGGGCTTCCGCGGTAATGGCCGGAGCCCTGGGCCGCGTAAAAATCCTGGTACAAAACTGCGCCGGTGGACACCACCACATCGACCATATTGTAATGAATGAGATCGCGAATGACCTTCCTCAATCCCGCCGCAATCAGCGGACCCGCCAGCCCGAGCATGATGGTCGGGCGCTCCTTGTCGGTCAGCATGCGTTCAAAAACGCTGGCGCACATACCCACGTTCCGGGCCTGGATCGACGAGCCTTTGAACGCGTCCACCAGGTCGGCCACGCTCTTGATCTGCGTGTAATCGATGGGCGAAATTTTGGTTTTCAGGAGGTTTTTTTTGAGCTTTTTTTCTTCGGAATCGAGGGGATGAAGACTTTTCAGAAAATCTTTGTAGGCCATTTCTACTCCGGTTGCTTGCTGATGAAATGGAAATCATAGCCTTCCATTCCTTCAAAATCAAGCCCGGAGAAGAAATGGCAATACCCCATACCACCGGAACACCGCGTCAAATGCGGGAGCACAGGTCGTTGGCGTGGTTTTTCGTATCCACCTGGTCGATCGCTTCCACAATTTTTCCGTTTTCATCGATGACGTAGGTGATGCGCGAAGCATACTGATCGTCCTTGCTTTTGATGGCCTGGTAGGCGAGGGAAATTTCGCGGCCAACGTCACACAAGAGGGGATACGGGAAATTGAATTTTTCAGCGAAAGCCTTGTTGTCGGCTTCGTTGTCCAGGCTGACGCCCAGGATCACCGTGTTCTTTTGCTTGAACTGGTCGAACGCATCCCGGAACCCCTGCCCCTCCATGGTGCAGCCCGGCGTGTCCGCTTTCGGAAAAAACCACAGGATCACTTTCTGCCCCCGCAGGTCTTTCAGTGTCACCCGGTTTCCGTTATGATCGTTGACCAGAAAATCCGGCGCTTCGGTTCCAACTTGCAACATCTGTCTCCTCCTTCCGAGAATACGGTCCCACAGTGTCTGGACGATGAATTTGACAAGCGACCATTTGATCATTTCAGGATAGGATGCAGATCCGGTGCCTTGAGGTTTAAAAACTTCACGGACCGCGGGGACCGTCCTTTTCATTCCCGGATCCGGGTTTCAGTCCACGACCCAGAAACGCCGTCAAATCAATGCCATAATAACGAAGCGCGGCCAGGACGAGAGCGCAGGCGGCGGCCTCGTCCAAATTCCCCACAAGAGGCAGGTTGTCCGGGATCAATTCAAAAATTCCGGCGGTGGGGTTGATGAGGTAAAGCAGCCCAAGCAGTCCCGCTGCGGCGACGAGAATGCGTTTGGTCAAATTCCGCTCCTCCATCCTCGTCACCCTTTCAAGAGAAGCTCAGCGATTTTTTCTCCCAACGCCAGGTCCTCCGACCGGGTGATCTTGATGTTGTACTCCGACCCGGCAATGATTTTCAGAGGGCGGCCCAGCCGCTCGATGAGCGATCCTTCGTCGGTGCCGTAATAACCATCCGCAGCGGCGTTTTCGTACGCTTCTTTTAGCAGCGCGTAGCGAAACGCCTGCGGTGTCTGCATTCGCCACAATCCATTGCGGTCCACGGTGCCCTCGACGAACTGTTCCTTGTCCACTTTCTTAATCGTGTCGCTGACAGGAATCGCAACGATCGCGGCACCGTCTTCCCGTGCCGCGGCGATGGAAGCTTCGATGTGTTCCGGTTGAATGAAAGGCCGCACACCGTCATGCACGACCACGATATCCGTATCCGCGTCCAGCGCATGAAAACCGTTACAGACCGAATCCTGCCGTTGTTTGCCTCCAACCACCACATTCTTTACCTTGGTGGAAACCGACTTCGCCAGTTCGCGCACCATGTCAAGATCGCTCGCCGGAACCGCCAGCACGACTTCATTCACCACCCCGCACCGTTCAAACGCTTCGAGTGTGTGCTGCAAAATGGGTTTTCCGCAAAGTGTCAAAAACTGTTTGGGAACGTTCGTCCCCATACGCACACCCTGCCCGGCGGCGGGAATGACGGCAGCCACTTTCATGATGGTTCCTGTTGCAAGTAAATGAATGGGACGGCGTTCACTATAAAATCGTTTCCAGTGCTTCGGCAAGGGTTTTCACCCACACCACCTCGAGGGAGGGAGACGTGCCGCCCGGCGATTTGCGCGAACTGTGCGGCACCACGCAACGGGAGAACCCGAGACTGGCGGCCTCCAGCAGGCGCGGCTCCAGTTGAACCACCGAGCGCACTTCGCCGGTGAGACCGACTTCGCCCACCACCACCACACCCGGATCGACAGGCCGGTTCTGAAAACTGCTGGCGATGGCGACGGCAATGCCCAGGTCCACCGCCGGCTCCGATACCTTGATGCCGCCTGCAAGGTTGACGAAAATATCTTCGCCCGCGAGGTTCAGCCCCAGCCGCTTTTCCATGATCGCGACCAAAAGCGTCATGCGGTTGGGATCGACCCCGGTCGCCATGCGGCGCGGCATGCCGATGGAGGATGACCCGCTGACCAGGGCCTGCACTTCGACCAGCAGGGGCCGCGTGCCTTCCATGGTGGCGACAATGACCGAACCGGTGGTGTCCTGCGGCCGCTCGGCCAGAAAAATTTCCGACGGGTTGCCGACCGGCGTCAGTCCTTCCTGCGACATTTCGAACACGCCCATCTCCGGCGTCGCGCCGAACCGGTTTTTTATAGCGCGCAGGATGCGATACGAATGGCCACGCTCGCCTTCGAAGTACAGCACCGCATCGACGATGTGTTCGAGCGACTTGGGACCGGCGATGGCACCTTCCTTGGTGATGTGACCGATGATGACCACCGGGAGCGAACGCGTCTTGCATTCCTGAAACACCTTGAACGCCACCTCGCGCACCTGGCCGATGCTCCCCGGGGCGGATTGCAGGTCTACCGTGTAAAACGTCTGGATGGAATCGAGCACCAGGACATCCGGTTTCGCCTGATCAATCAGGCGCAAAACCTCCTCGATACAGATCTCAGCACCGATGATGAGGTCGTCATCCAGACAACCCAGGCGCTGGGCGCGAAGCTTGATCTGTTCCGGCGACTCCTCGCCGGAAACGTACAACACTTTTTTCCCAGAGCGGGCCACCCGCCACATGCTTTGCAAAACCAGGGTGGACTTGCCGATACCCGGGTCGCCACCGATCAACACAAGCGACCCCGGGACCAGCCCGCCCCCCAGGGTACGGTCGAACTCTTCAATGCCCGTGGGAAGACGTGAGGAAGGAGCTTCCAGCACCTGCGTGATGGGTTGCAGGGACGGTGTTTCTTTTTTGGCGCGGGGAGTGCGTCTGGAATCGGCCGCGGGTGGGGACACCTCTTCCACCAGCGTGTTCCAGTCTTCGCACGCGGGACACTTTCCCATCCACTTGGGAACGCGGTGTCCGCAGGACTGGCATACAAATGCCGTCAGGGTCTTCGCCATGATGAATTCGTTCCCGGTTCAGCGGCAGGTTTTGTTTGATCCCTCATTTTCACTCGATCATTTATTCAGGATTTTCAAAATGTCGTCACCGCGCGCAATGGCCACGTTGCCCTTGCGCCGCAAGTCTTCCAGACGGTCGCGGAACTCCTTATGCGTCTCTGTGAGCGAACCGGTAACGGTCTGGATATTCTGGTTGATCTTGTTCTGGTTGCCGAGGACCTGCGCCAGCTTGTCCTGCTCCTGCGCGATGGTTTTCAATATCTCAACCAGCCTTGAAATTTTCTCATTGCTCAAGTTGTCTTCAGTGCGCCCGGCATCGATCTTTTGCGACACCGCATCCATCTTATCGTTGATCTGGGCGGTGCTGGTAAGCACACCCTTGGTGGTGTCCACCAGCTTGGAAAACTTGTCATTCGTCTGCTGGCCCAGAGTCCGGACCTGGTCCAGCTTCTGGTTCGCCGTATCGATCTGTTGTTTTGCGGCGGCGTTTTGCGAATCGAGCGATTGCAGTCCCGCCGCGAGTTTGTTCATCTTCTCATCCGAGACCAGCAGGTTGCTCTGAATCACTTCCTGCTGCTTGAGCAACTGCTGGTTCATGACGCGCAAAGCCTCCTGCGCCTGCGCGGTTTCGGTGAGACGCTTGTCCACGATTTCCTTCAACTTTTTCATGGTCTCGCGGGTCAACTCAATGTCCTGCTTGTTTCCCTGCTGGCGCGCGGAGACCTCATCCAGCTTGACCAGTTCCAACTGCTGTTGCTTGAGGCTGTCGGAGAGGATGTCGATCAGCTTTTGGTTTTTTTCCTGGTTACCTGTCTGCACGGTTTCCAGGCGCATCACACCGGCGAGAATGTTTTCATCATGTTTGTTGAGCGTCTGGAACCCGCTGGTCATGACCTGGTTGTTCTGTTTTTGCAGGCTGGCCATCTCCGTCACCGCCGAAACGGCGCGGCCGATACGCTGTTCCTGTGCCTGTCCGATCCGGTCCATGTCCTGGGCCAGCCCTTTCTGCAATCCATGAAAGTTCGCCTCAAGATTTTTCATGAAGGCCTGCTGATCGGCTTTTTGCTGTTCCGCCTGCCGGTTCAGGGCTTCGATCTGCCCCGCGAACTGGCTTTTCAGGTCACCGGTCAGTTTTGCTTCCAGACTGTTCATCTGGGTTTTAACGCGGGTGATGTCGTCATCCAGTTTCACATTGGCTTTTTGATTGATCACCTGGTTCTGCTCGATGGACCCCTGCAAAGAAGCCAGGCTGCTGTTCAGCAGTTCGACCTGACGGGCAATCCGGTTGTGCCGTTTGAGCGTGATATCATTGAGCCTGTTCATTTGGTCCACCAACTGACTCTGGGCCTTTTTAACTGCCGCCAGTTCCGGGAACAGGTTTTCCACCAGCCGGGTATTCAGTTTTTTGAGTTCCGCGTGGATTTGTTCATCCGAGGCATCGCCTCCACCGAACAATTGCGCAAATCCGTTGCTGCCAAACAGAAACAAAACAAAAATAGCGGTTAAGAAAAAAATCAGAGGCTTGGTTTTCATGGTTTCTTCCCGCGAAAAGATTGGGTTGAAAGTGGATCAACTTTGTAGAAAAAGTCGATGACAGGCTTTGAAAAGTCGAAGACAAAAAAAATCGACCGCAACAAGTATACCCTGTTGCGGCCGATCCCTTGAAGAGCTAATTTTCCAACTGCTGAATCGTCAACCTTATTCAGAAATCAGAAAATGCGCGCGGCGGTTGCGCCACCAGCAATTCTCACTGCTTTCAAAGCAGAACGGTTTTTCTTCACCGTAGCTGATGGTGTGCAGGCGGCTTTCATCCACACCCTGGGAAGCCAGGAACTTCTTGGTGGCCAAAGCCCGGCGCTCGCCGAGACCCAGGTTGTAGTTGTTGGTGCCGCGCTCGTCGCAGTGCCCCTGAATTTCCACTTTGGCATTGGGGTTCTGCTTGAGCCATTGCACGTTGGCGCGCAGGCGGTCCTTGCTTTTTTCATCGAGGTCAAAGCTGTCAAAGGCGAAGTAAACGTCTTCGATCTGCGCCGTAGGTTCGAATGCAAGCAGGCGTGCCTCCTCGATCTTTTCCGGCTCTTCCGGCTGCTCAAACACCTTGGCGGTGTCCTCGATGACCGGATTTTCCTGAGGTTCGGCGACAAACGTGTTGTTGCTCATGTCCATTTGTTCGACCTTCGTGGTTTCCTCTTCCTTCGGCGCCTCTACCTGGAAATCAGGAATGGTGGACGATTCCACATTTTCCTCAGGAGATTCGGTAATGAAGGCTCCACTTTCCTCGGTTTCCTGAATCTGGATATCGAAACCCTCTTCCGGCTGGGTTTCCGGTTCCGGAGTGGGTTCCGGCTCCACCGACACGGTTTCGACGGGCTCCTCAGGAGGGTTTTCCACTTCAGGAGCGAGCTTCTTCGCACACCCTGTAACTCCTACCGCCAAAATAAAAATGGCAATGCCACAAATCAAACGCATTTTTTTTGCCTTGAGTAAATTGTTCATAATTTTTCAACCTCTTGTTAACGACTCCCTCATGTTGATGTAGCTATATTATAAAACCGATTCTTGAATTTTTTAACTATGCCGTATTTACAGGGAAAATAACTCTAAGCATTGTAATCAATTTTTTCCCAAAAACCAAATCGAGTTTTTAAATAAATTTTTTAAAAACAACCAGTTAAAGGAATTCCGCCGGGGCAGTTCCTTAATTCACCATTTTTCAATTGGAAATCCCTGTAGCCGATTTGACCCGCAGAAAACCCGATTCTTCCCTATTCGGAGCAACCTGGAGAAGGGTCAATTGTTTTCTCCCTGCAAATACCGTCTGGGATAAGGGGACCAGGTTGGGCTGTAACTGCCTTGGGGCAGGTGCGTCAGCTGGCGGCTGGGTTTTCCGTTGAATCCCTTGATATGAACCGAAGAATACCTCCCGTGCGCCACCCGGTAAGCCAGAAAGCGGCCATCCGGGGACCAGGAGGGTTCTTCCTTGTTACTCGGTCCCTGAGTAAAAAGTGCCGTTTTTCCTGTTTCTGGAAAGAACAACCGGATCTGATGGTAATCCCCCACCCGGGAAGTGTAGGCAATTTTATCGCCATCCGGCGACCATGCGGGGTTGTCGTTGTACCAGGAATCAAAGGTAATGCGGCGCACGCCCTGTTGATCCCCGTCCTCGGCGTCCATGATGTAAATCTGCGGACGTCCCGCTCCCGCGCGGTCGGATGTGAACGCAATACGTTTTCCGTCCGGCGACCAGGTGGGTGAGGTGTCTATATTAAAGTGTCGGGTCAGCCGCGTCAACTCGTTCCACCGGCTGAGCGTGTAGATTTCAGAGTTCTCGTCCTTGCTGAGCGACAGCGCAATGCGCGATCCGTCCGGCGACCACGCCGGCGCGGAATTGAGGCCGGGAATGTCCAGAAGCGTGCGGCGTTTCTCCCCGTTGGTGGACATGAGGACCATATTCGGGTTGCGGTCACGGTACGAGGTGAAGACGATCGTGCGGCGGTCAGGCGACCAGTTCGGCGACAGCACCACCGACTGTTCGTCCGAAATCTGTTTCAGGTTCTCGCCATCGAAATCAACCGCATACAATTCCTTGCCGAAATCGCTGGTGGCGAGGAAACCGATTTGCGTCTCCGCCACGCCGCGTTTGCCGGTCAGCTGGTCCATCAACTCGTCGGCAAACCTCTGCATGATGGTGCGCACATACTGCCGACCACCCTGGTAACGTTTTCCCATCAGGTAACGGTTGTGCACCACGTCGTACAGACGGAAGACAAACTGCACGCCTCCGTTCAGTCCTTCAGTGCGGTACTGTGTCTTCACCAGCCACTGCGTGCCGATGCGGCTCCATTCGAGGAACAGGGGACGCGACTGCCCGCCCTCGGTTGCCGCCAGTTCCGCAAACACTTCGGTTTCCATGGGCCGGAACAATTCGAACAGGCGAAGGTTGGTTTGCAGAATCTCCCGCGCCTCCCTGGCAAGATCCGCATCCTGTCCCGGTTCGGTTTCATAAAATGGAGGGACGGCGATTTCAATTTCCGTCGCCGTTTCCTTATAAAGGTCGAGCTCCACGTCCAACTCGGCCAATGCCGGCAGGGGAAGCAGGAACAGCCCGAAACACACAATTATCGTGAAGGCGAATCGCATATTATTTTTTCGCAATGTATTTGAAGTTGATGGTGATATGCAGGTTGGGCTCTTTCAGGGCGGAAGGAAACTTCGGGAACGGGGCCGAATCCTTGATCGCCATGAGCGCCAATTTATCCAACTGCGAATCGCCGGAGCTGGCCACCAGTTCCGGCTGGTCGATGTTGCCTGCACGGTAAATATAAAAGGAAACCTTCACCTCATTGTGCCCCGCACCGAGGGGGTTTCTCCAGTTTTTGTAAATCTGCTGGTGCACGCGCCCGACGTACTGGGAAAGCGGATCCGCCGCCTGCGCCTGCCCGACCGGTCCCTGATACACAAACGTCTGCTTGCTGCCCGCGCCGGTTGCCTTGCCCTTCATGCCCTTGCCCAGCGTGTCGGACTTGACCGCCCAGATGCGGCTCTTGAATTTTACAGGCTGGGACCGGGTGCTTTCACCCAGGTCAAAGCTGACTTCAACCTCATGCTGTTTGTCGAGCGACGCGATCTTGTCCAGCACCTGCTGGGTCGATTCCATCTGCTGGACAATAAGCGTTTCAAACTCCTGCGTGCTGGTTTTCTTCTGGATGACCACGGGTTTGCTGGATTTTTTGAGTTCCTGCAACTCCTCCAGTTTCTCCAGCAACTCCCGCCGGTCCGCCACCGTCGTATCCGGCGTGCCGCTTTGAATTTTGCGTTTGGCCAGCATGGCGAATTCCAGTTCCTCCAGGCTCAGGTCTTCCTTCCTGGGAACGGGATTGGGCTTCGGCATTTCAATGGGAACGTGCTTCTCCATCTGCAGGGTGTCGAATCCTTTCAACGCCTCGGTCACGCGCGAGGGCCCCGGTTTCTTTTTCTCACCCGGAGACTCCGCAGGCGTTTTCAACGCATCGAGCTCGCGCAGGGAATCTTCCAGCAATGTCGGCGATGACTTTTTATTCGTGGGCTGCTTGACCGTCGGCGGCAGTTTGTCCATCTGTTCCAGTTCCTCCAGGGTGGACAAGGACTGCCCCGGTTTGGTTTTCGGCGTGGGCGTACCGGTGAACGGCAGGTCTTCCAGCTTCACGCTTTTATCCCCCGAGGTGAACTTGCTTTTGGGCTGGGGAACCGGATTCGGTTCCGCTTTGGTGCCCGACGGTTTTTTGGTGAGCGGCTTCTGCGTCACCGGGGTCTCCACCGCACTCTCCTGGGATGGCGACACGGCCTTCTGCTGCTGGCCCTCCTCCGGCAGGTCGCCGGGTTGCGATCCGGGAATGGCGGGAACTTCGACGAGGTCCACCGTGAACACCGGGCGGATTTTCTCCTGCACCCACTCGGACTTCGGCATGAACAGCACGAGGGTCAGCATCAGGCAGTGCACGAACACGCTGATGACGAGCATCTGGTTGAAGTTGTAAAACTGCGAAGAATGCAAACTCATTCTCCCGGCTCGGTCATCATGCCGATGTTTTTCACGCCGGCGCGGCGGATGGTGGCCATGACCTTCACCACGTAGCCGTAATCCAGGTTGCGGTCGGCACGGAAATACACCGATCCCTTTTCGTTGTTTTCAAGGTAGCGTTGCAGTTTCTCGCCCAACTGCACCAGCGTCACCAGTTCTTCCTTGTCGTAATACACCTTCTTGTTACTGCGGATCGAGATGGTCGGCACGTCCTTCACCTCTACCGTCTCGGTGCTTTCTTCCGGCAGGTCCACATCCATGCCGTGCTGCATGAGCGGAGCGGTGATCATGAAAATGACCAGCAGAACCAGCATGACGTCCACGAACGGGGTGACGTTGATGTCCGCCATCAGGCGGGGGTCTTTGCGGTAATCCATAATGCGTTTCCTGGGGGATCAGTAATCGACGGGTTTGCGGAGGAAGTCCTTTTCGGACATGAACAGGAAGTCGCGGGAGAAGTCGTCCATGCGCGCGGTGAAGCCGCGGATCTTGGCATTCAGGTAGTTGTAGAACACGACCGCCGGAATCGCCGCAAACAAACCCGCCGCCGTAGCGATCAACGCCTCGGCGATGCCCGGCGCGACGCCGCCGATGCTGGCGGAACCCTTCACGCCGATCATGCGGAACGAATGCATGATGCCCCACACGGTGCCGAACAGGCCGATGAACGGCGTCGTGCTCCCGGTGGTGGCCAGAAAATCCAGGCGGTGCGCCAGCCTTTCGATTTCGTGGTTGATCGCCTTGGTCAACGACAGGCCGATGCCTTTGAGGTCCTGCTCGGAGAGCGCCACCTCCCGTGCCATTCCGGCTTCGCGCCCCTGTTCGTTGTTGCCGCTGTACCGGTACAGCTCCGAATAGCCGGTCAAAAACACCCGCGCCACGGGGCTGTACTTCAGCTTCTGCGAGAAATTGTAGATGTTGACCAGGCTGGAACTCTGGCTGAACACGCGCAGGAAACTCTGGTCCTCCTGCTTGGCCTTACGGTAAGCGATGAACTTCGTCAGGATGATGGCCCAGGACACGATGCTGAATATGAGAAGCAGTACCAGAACCGCTTTCGCCATGGTGCTGGAACGGGAAACCATTTCAAAGATGCTGAGGGGCATGGTCGATGGATTGAGCGTTTCCATGAAAGAAAAATCCTATGAGTGATGAATGGAACGTGCTTGCGAACTTCCGGGCAGGGACGCCTTAATTTATTTAAAATCAATCACCTATTAAAAAAAACGCCTTTAGTTTACCGCATTCAGGAGGCGCAATTCAATCGGGGGAATCTGCAAAAAAACAAGGGTGGGAAATTCAGCGGTTTTGTTTCCCCCACTGGGGGGAGGAACTTTGTATTCAGTAACAGAGGTGAGAAAGAAGCGAAAAGAGAAGAAACGTGGAGGGGTCGAGCCGGTTTCAGCCTTTGACGCGTTCCTGGTAGGCGCCGGTGGAGGTGGACACGCGCACGACTTCGCCGATGTCCACAAACTGCGGCACGGTGACAACCAGCCCTGTCTCCAGGGTCGCGGGTTTGCCGGAGCCGGATACCGTCGCGCCCCGCAATTGTGGCTCGGTATCGACCACTTTCAACTCGACCGTCTCCGGCGGTTGCACGCCGATTGGCCGGCCGTCATGAAACTCCACGGTCACGCGGCTGTTGGGAAGCAGGTACAGCTTCACGTCGCCCAGCACGTCGGACTCGATGAAAATCTGCTCAAAGGTTTCGCTGTTCATGAAGCAGTAGCCGCTGGTCGCATCCTCGTACAGAAACTCCATCTCCGACTGCTCGAGCGTGGCGCGTTCGATTTCCTCGTCGGCGCGGAACTTGACCTCGGTCTGGGTGCCGTCTTTCAAACTGCGCAGTTTGGCCTGCATGAAGGCGCGCTTGTTGCCGGGGGTGCGGTGCTCGGCCTTCATCACCCGGTACAGGTCCTTGTTGTAAACGATCACGTGACCGGCACGGATGGAGTTGCCGCTGATGTAGTTTGCCATCTAAAAAATCTCCTGAATGCACAACGATTGCCAAAACCGCCCCGCACCGCGTTCTTACGGACCGCAAGCCGACTGGTTTGATGGATGTTTACGGGACCTGGAAGAGTGGGATTCGAGCCGAATCGAGGCACGATCATACCACAAAATGGATAAAGGGTGCCAGATTCCCCACCGGCGCGCCGGGGTGCGTCGCCAAACCGGCGAAATTGTGGCACAATCCGGTCCATGGACTGCCCTCTCTGCACGTCTCCCACCCGGGAGTTTGCCCACAACCCGCAACGCGAATACCGCCTGTGTGAAACCTGCCACCTGATTTCCGTGCCGTCCAAATCGCATCCCTCCCGCGAGGAAGAGGAGATGCGTTACCGCGAACACGAAAACAGCCTCGACAACCCCGGCTACGTTGCCATGTTCATGGACAAGATCCGCCATATCAAGGAACACTGCCCGCAGGCGAAAACCGCACTCGATTACGGATGCGGTTACGAACCGGTGCTCGCCGCCCTGCTTGAACGCGAGGGCTATCGCGCCGAAAAGTACGATTCCATTTTCTTCCCGGACCTGCCTGAGGACAGACGCTTCGATGTTGTTGTCTCCACCGAAACTTTTGAGCATTTTCACAATCCGGCACGCGAGATGGAGCGCATCGGCGGCCTGTTGGAATCCGCGGGGTTTCTTGCGGTGATGACACGGTTTTATACGGAAATGAGTCCGGAGCCGAATTCTTCGTCGTTTCTCAACTGGTACTACCAGCGCGATCCCACCCACGTCTGTTTTTACCGGCTGGAAACGTTCGACTGGATCGGCCGCACCTGCGGTTTCCAACGCGTGTTCGACAATGGCAAGGATTTCGTCATTCTGCAGCGCAGGGAACGGAGCGGTGTTTAATTTATCCGTTCCCTCTTGAAAAAATCTTAAAATCAGGGATCATCTAGTTCGAAACATCTTTATCCACTCCTTCAACCAAAGAAAGCATCATGGCTGGCGAATATATCTTTTCCATTTCCCAACTGCGCAAAACCTACGGCGCCAAAACGGTATTCGAGGACATCAATCTATTTTTCTATCACGGCGCGAAGATCGGCATCGTCGGCGAGAACGGCACCGGAAAATCCACCCTGCTCCGCATCATGGCAGGCGAGGACCAGGATTTCGAGGGCAAGGCGCAACCGCTGAAAGGCACGAAGGTCGGCATCCTGCACCAGGAACCGCAACTCGATCCGGACAAGACCGTGCGCGAGGTGGTGGAGGAGGCATTCGAGCCGATCCAGAAACTCATCAACGAGTTCAATGAAGTCAGCGCCAGCATGGCCGAAGCCCTGCCGGAAGAAGAGATGGAACGCGCCATGGAGCGCATGGGCAAGTTGCAGGATGAAATCGACGCGGTGGACGGATGGGAACTGGACCGGCAGATCGAGGTGGCGATGGACGCGCTCGTCCTGCCGCCCGACGACCAGAAAACCGGCACGCTCTCCGGTGGGGAAAAACGCCGCGTCGCGCTGTGCCGACTGCTCCTCCTCAAGCCCGACATCATCCTGATGGACGAGCCCACCAACCACCTCGACGCGGAAACCGTCGCCTGGCTGGAAGACACGTTGAAGGAATACCCCGGCAACGTCATTGTCTCCACCCACGACCGCTACTTCCTCGACAACATCACCAAGTGGATTCTGGAGTTGCAGGGCGGACGCGGCATTCCGTTCGAAGGCAACTATTCTTCGTGGCTCCAGCAGAAGGCATCGCGCCTGGCGCAGAAGGAGAAGTCCGAGTCCAGCCTGCGCAAACGGCTGGAGAAGGAACTGGAATGGATCAACACCAATCCCGGCGCCCGCCGCACGAAAAACAAAAGCCGCATCAAGGAATTCGAAAAACTGTCGCAGAAGAAAGCAGACAACGGCGACAACAGCCTGGATATCCAGATCGCGCCCGGTCCGCAGTTGGGCGACAAGGTGATCGAGGCGCGCGGCCTCAGCAAAGGCTACGGCGACACGCCCCTGATCGAGGACCTCACGTTTTCCATTCCGCGCGGCGGCATCGTCGGCGTCATCGGTCCCAACGGCACCGGCAAGACCACCCTGTTCCGCATGATTGTGGGGGAAGAACAACCCGATGGTGGCTCATTGGAGGTGGGACCGAGCGTGCAGTTGTCATACGTCGATCAGCACCGCGACGAACTCGATGACAATAAAACCGTGTTCGAGGAGATCACCGGCGGCACCGACCAGATCGAGGTCGGCGACCGCGTCATGAACTCCCGCGCCTACGTCGCGCGTTTCAATTTCCGCGGCGGGGACCAGCAGAAAAAGGTCGGCAACCTGTCGGGAGGGGAGCGCAACCGCCTGCACCTGGCGAAACTGTTACGGCGCGGCGGCAACGTACTCCTGCTTGACGAACCGACCAACGACCTCGACGTCACCACCCTGGGCAACCTGGAAAACGCCATCCTCGATTTTCCCGGCTGCGTGGTGGTGATCAGTCATGACCGTTTTTTCCTGGACCGCATCTGCACGCACCTGCTCGTGTTCGAGGGCAACAGCAAGGTGCGCTGGTTCGAGGGCAACTTCGAGGCCTACCAGGAAACGCGCCGGCAGGAGTTGGGGGGACGCGAGGAGAACCGCCGGTCGAAGTACAAGAAACTCACCCTGCATTGAGGAGACGCGCCATGCGGAACCGGACGGTCATCGCCTGCGGCCTGCTCCTGGCGGGCTGGCTCATGATGCCCGGCCCGGCGGGCGCGGACGATTTTCTCGACACCCCCAAATCCGACGCCAACATCAAGCCGTTTGTCTTTCCCAAGTCGATGAAGGTGATCCAGAGTTGCACGGCAGCGGAGTTCTGCCTGCATCACACGCCGGAGGTGACCCGCGGGCAAAAAGCGTATGCGGATGATCTCGGTCTGGACCCCGTGGGCGTGGACCGGGTGTTTGCCGACAAGGCTCCGGTCAAACGCACGCTGATGAAGATCGATCCCGCACGCCTCGCGCCGCTCACCCTGGGCGACGACCTGCACCGGCCCGTCAACCGCGGTACGCTTCTGAAGCTGGGCGAACAGTACGACGAAGACATCCTGCTGGTTTACCGCGCCGGATTTGCGTGGCATCCGGACAACCCGCAGATCCTCCTGCAGGGCCTGCTTTACCTGGCGAAGCAGAAAAAGGTGCTGGCCCTCTCCGACGTTTCGCACGGCGTGGAATACGGTTTGCCGCACCCGGAAGAAACGCTGGGCGGCATTTACTTTTCTTTACTGGAGCAGATGGAAGACGAAGCCCGCCGCATCCTGCACGCGCACAAATACGAAAAGCGCCGCTCAAACTACTGACGCTTCACTGGCCCGCGAAGGTGCGCAGGTAAAGAACCAGCTGCCAGATTTCAGTCTCCGAGAGGTTCGGGTGGGCCGGCATGGACGTGCCCGGCGAGCCGTTCCGGATGACCCAGAACAACTGCCCGTCGGGAAGGTCTTGCATGGTGGCGGCGCAGGTGAAATTGCGCGCCGGGGGTGTGCTTTCGAAATCCGGGTCGCCCAACCCATCCCCCCGCTCACCGTGACAGGTTTTGCAGGTGAGGGGTTTGGCCGTACGCTGATACAGTGCCTCGCCCTGCGCCAGGTTTTCGCCGGTCGCCTCAAGAGGGTTGGTGCGTTTGTAGAACGCCGACGGTGCGCGCGGGGTGCTGCGTTTTTGCGGACAGACGCCCGACGATGAGACCCGAGTGACCTGGGCCTCCTGCTTCTCCTCCATAAATTCCGGCATCTCCACTTCCGTGGTACCGCCGCAGGCGGACAACGCCGCCATCCAGCATCCCAACCCCATCCCTATCCATTTCTTCATGATTCGAATTCCATTTTCAAAAGGGAGGGCCTTTCTATGCCGTATCCTTGGAAAGGCCCTCGTTGCCGCTCGCGTTTCAATTTCCCTTGAACGTTTCGCGGAGGTAGGCGATGACATCCGCCACGCCCTGATCGCCCAGGGTCAACCCCCAGTAAGGCATGTACGGCGACTTGCCCACCGACTTGCCTCCGTAGTAAATAACATTGTACAGGTAGTCCTCCGGATAGACGTTCAAAGGCAACTCCCAATGCACCGCGGGTTTGGGGTCCAGTCCGGAAGCCGCCGGCCCGTCGCCTTTGCCTTCCGCACCGTGGCACTGCGCGCAGTATTCCTTGTAGATCGTCGCCCCGCGTTCAGCGCTGGCGTTCTGGAAATGCTCGCTCTTCCACGGTTCATAAAACTGAAAGTCGGGATCGCCCTCCGTCGCCAGGAATCCGGTGATGTAATACAGGCCCAGTCCGCTGACATCGGCGACGAACTCGCCGCTGTGCGGCACGAAGTCCGGCGGATTGGAATTGAAACGGTAAATCCAGTCCTTGTTCAGACGCTTGCCGGGATTGAAAAACGAGGCACTCTGGGGTCCGCCGAGCTTTTCATCGTCCTCCATGATCTGGTGGCATCCAATGCAGGAGTGTTTTTTGAACAGTTCGCGGCCGAACTGGGCGTGAAGCTCGGTGAATTGGGACAGGTCGATGGCGTCCTTCTTGACGCGCGCATCCTGCAGATGTTTTTCGAAGTAGTCTGCCATCGCTTCCGCCTGCTCTTTGGTGAGGGCGGGGTGATTGACCGGCGTTTGCGAGATGTCCCACCGGTAATTTTTCTGATAAACGTTGTCTTCCTGGCCCATCAGCCAGCGGACCAGCCACGGGCGCTGGAACTTGACGCCCGCCCACATGAGGTCAGGAGCCCGCAATTCAAAGCGGGATTTGGCCTCGCCTTCAAACCGGTGGCAATTGGAACAACTGTGGTCGATCAGCTTTCTGGCGACCGACTCATCCGCCGCGCTCGCAGGCGAAGCCGGCAGGAACAGCAATAACAGGAAAGCAGAGATGGCGAGGCGGAAACAAATGCGGAATACAGGCAGACAATTCATAAGGCAGCTCCTTTCAAAAACCGCAAACCTTCCACATTGCAGGAACCCATGTTCCTGCAATGTGGAAGAATTTGAAGGACGGATCGTGTGACCAGCCCGGTAGGCGGTTGTGAATGGACCCTGTCTGCCTGCTGAAATCCGGGCCTTACTTTGACAACTGGCGGATGTAGAGGATCAGCTTCCACACCTCGTTCTCATCCATGAACGGGTAAGGCGGCATACCGGTGGGCGTGCCGTTTTTGATGATCCAGTACATCTGCCCGTCGGTGATCTCCTGCATGGTTTCCCCGCAGGTGAAATTGCGCGGCAAAGCTTGAAGTCCGTTGGCCATCATGCCCATGCCGTTGCCCGAAGGACCGTGACACACCTTGCAGGCGGTGGGTTCCGCCGTCCATTGGTAAAGGGACTCGCCCTTCTCGATGTTTTCCTTGGTCGGTTCCAATGGATTCTTCAGGTTGTACACCGTCTTCGGAGCCTGAGGCGCGGTGCGGGTCTGCGGACAGATGCCTTTGCCCCCGCGGCCCATTCCGTGGTGCAGACCGTGTCGTTCGTGATCCCCGCCATGCGGACTGCCCTGGTGCATGGCGAGCTGGATTGTTTCGTTGTCTCCGGAGCCCGGAGTGTCTGCGTACGAAAACTGCGGTCCCGTCGCAAAACCTGCAATGAACAGGGACAAGGAAAGAGCCCTCATCCAGAAAGTACGTTGGTTCATGGTTCCCCTTGTTCGTTGGTTGAATCTACTTTTGAAAAGTTTCGTATATATAAAATCAACTGCCAGATTTGATCCACATCCAGCGATCCAAACGCCGGCATGACGGTTCCCGGTGAACCGTTGCGGATCACCCAGAACAGTTGACCGTCCGGGAGGTCCTTCATGGTTTGAAAACAGGTGAAGTTGCGCGGCTTCGGATGCACAGCCTTGAACATGATACCCAGTCCGTTCCCCGAAAGCCCGTGACACACCCGGCAGGCATGCGGTTCGGCATCGAAATGGAACAGCGTTTTGCCTGCCAGGATGTTGGCCTCTGTCGGCTCCAGCGGGTTTTCCAGGTCCAGGTATTCCTGCGGCGCCGTGGGCGTCTGGCGGGTTTGCGGACAGATTCCCGAATGCCCCGGCATGTCCGTCAAACCCGGCGGGGCGGCGGGGACCAGCAACAAAGCTGTGAATACCAGTTCGAGAACCTGCATGGCACTCCCTTCTCCGCCCGCACCCAAAAGCGGAAAAACTCCGTTAATTTTCCGGCGGCAGCTCCGGCGCGACCACTTCGATGGGTTCGCCTTCGAGCGCCTTCATAAACTCCACCAGGTCGTTGACTTCCTGCTTGCTCAGTCCCAGCGGGGTGATGAAAGGACTTTTGTTTTCATCGACATCCCCGCCGCGGTTGTAAAACTCGATCACATCCTTGAGTGTCTTCTCGCTTCCATCGTGCATGTAGGGTCCCGTTCGGCTGACATGACGCAGTCCCGGCGTTTTGAACGCGCCCTTGTCAGAATCGTCCTTGGTGACGCCATAGCGCCCCATATCGTTCCCCTTCACTCCGATGTTGTGGAAATTACTGTCGGTGAAAGCGGGTCCGTTGTGGCAGATGGAACACTTGGCCTTGCCGAAGAAAAGGTTCATGCCGTTGATTGCCGACTTCGACATCGCGCTTTTATCCCCGTTGTTGTACTTATCGTAGGGAGAATTCTTCGAAACCACCGAACGTTCGAACGTGGCAATGGCCTTGGCAATGTTGTCAAATGTCAGGCCGCCCTTGCCGAACACCGTTTCGAACCGTTTTACGTAACCCGGAATGGCTTTCAACTTTTTCACCAGCTCATCCGGATTCTGGTTCATCTCGATCGGATTCGGGATGGGTCCCTTCGCCTGTTCTTCCAGCGAGGGCGCACGACCATCCCAGAACTGTGCTTCGAAGTAACCGCTGTTGATGATGGTCGGCACATGCCGGGGCCCTTTGCGATTGAAGTCGTGACCGATAGGCGTGGGCAGGCCGTCGCCCCAGCCGAGACCGGGATTGTGACAAGTCGCACAACTGATAAAATTACTACTCGAAAGCCGGGGGTCGAAGTACAGCATCTTGCCCAGTTCTTCCTTCTCCTTTGACCACGGATTGTCCTTCGGATGGGTCATCTTGGGAAGGGGTTCGTAAAACGACTCCTCAGCATGTATGGCACGCGGCTGGGCGACCCACAAAAGAGCCACCGCCAGCAGAACAGCGTTGGGCACAACTTTCATCTCTCAGCTCCTCCTGGATCGTACCTCCACACTAGCCGGAAGTTGTCACCAGATCGCGGTTAACGGGGTGATTCAGCGGGAATGCTCCAAGTCCTCCGAGTAAATTGATGATACCTGTCCGACCGGCCTTCTGCAACAGGCTGCAGGCGATGGTGGACCGATACCCCCCGGCGCAATGCACCAGTGTGTCTCCGTCGCGCGGCACCTCATCCATCCGTTCCTGCAACGTGTTCAACGGCACGTTGAGGGCGTCCCGGATATGGCCTTCGTTGTATTCCGTGGGCGACCGCACATCCAGGACCCGCACCTTCTGACCTTGCTCTTTGGCACGGTCCCAGTCCTCCAGGGTCCACCCGGGCGTGCTTTCCACCAGGTCCGATCGACCCGCAAGAGCCTTCATGCCGTCTTTTAAAAATCCGGATACCCGGTCGAAGCCGATGCGGCCCAGGCGCATTTCGGATTCGTATTCGGTTCCCGGTTCGGTGATGAGCACAATGGGGATGTCCGGTTTCAACACGATGCCCGCCCAGGTGGCGAACTTGCCGCCCAGTCCCACCTGCACCGAACCTTTCAGATGGGCGGCGTTGAATTCCGTTTCCGGCCGCGTGTCCAAAATCTGGGCGCCCTCTTTTTGCAAAGCCAGAAGTTCATCCAGCGTCAATTCCTTCATCCCGGTTTCGAGGGAACGGTCGAGCGTGAGCCTCTCCTGGCGGTTCAGTTGCGCATCGTAAGGAAAGTAATCCGGAGCGGTGGGAAGTTTTTCCGTCATCATGTGAATGAACGCCTCGCGGTCCATGGGTTGCAGAGCGTAGTTGAACCGCTTCTGGTCGCCGATGGTGCTCACCGTTTCGTCACTCAGGTTCTTGCCGCATAGCGACCCCGCCCCGTGCGCCGGGTACACCAGCGTTTCGTCCGGCAATTTCATGAGTTTGCCGCGCAGGGAGTCGTACATCATCGACGCCAGTTCTTCGGCGGTGATACCGACGGACGCCATGAGGTCCGGCCGGCCTACATCGCCGATGAACAACGTGTCGCCGGTCAATACCATCTGCGGCTTGTCTTTATTTTCCTTCAGATCATAAACGAGGAGGCTGATGCCTTCCGGCGTGTGGCCGGGGGTTTCCATGGATTCCAGCCGCACGTCCCCCATCTCCAGACGGGTGCCGTCCGATTCCGGGACGAATTCGTATTCCGCATCGCCCCGGGCCCCGAGGTGGATCGAAGCGCCGCAACGGTCGCGCAACTCCAGGTGCCCGGCCACGAAGTCGGCGTGGAAATGCGTGAGGTACACATGACGGAGGGTGAGGTTCATCGCACGCGCGTCTTCGATGTACTGCTCGACGTCGCGCTGGGGATCGACCACCACGGCGGTGCATGTGGACTCATCCGCGATGAGGTATGAAGCGTGAGCCAGGCAACCGAGGTAGTATTGCTTGAAGATCATGACCGATTCCCTTCCAAACAAAGCGAAGTTTCCAAATCCCCGTCGTGCTCACTTCTCCGGCTCGCGGAAGGTGCGGATGAACTGGATCACCCACCAGCCCTCGTCCTTGGAGATCACCGTCCCCACCCGAATCGGCATGCCGGTGCCGGGACTTCCATTCTCCAGCACCCACATCAGCTCGCCGTCGGTGCGCAGGTCCTGCCATTGGGCGTTTGTGAAGTCACGTGGCTGGTGGCCCGGCAGTTTCACGCCTTTGCCGTTATTGCTGTGGCAGGTGACGCACTGGCCCTTGCCGAAATAAATCTCCGCGCCCTTGTCCACGTACTCCTGCCGCGAGCGGAAGGGACTCTCCATTTCCTGGATGCGCTCCAGTTCCTCTTCCGGCACGCGGGGTGCGTAGATACTGGGATGAAATGCGGCGGCTTCCTGCCATAACAGGGCCGAAACCACAAAACCGATACCGAAGCCAACAAGGCCCTGTGTTTTCATAATTCTCTGGCTTGTACGGACGGCACCTCTACAGCCGGACCCGGTGACCGGTCAGGAGCCGCAGAAGCTGTCCGTCCTTCAAAAACGTTCAAATGGAAATGAAACCGGAATCATTCCCCGATTTTACCATGCAGCATTTCCCAGTGCCCGACGGACTGGGCGATGCCCACGGAGCCGTCCGGGATCGGCGCGTCTTTGGGCCACAGGTGAAAAATAATTCCATCGGTTTTGGAAACATGCTCCACCAGGTTCTTCACCGTTTCCTCGTCCGTCGGATAGTTCACCTGCACCCGCCCGGTTTCTATTTCCTGCTTGTGGTCATGCCAGTTGGCCTTGTGGGACCACTCCGGAATCACCTTGCGGGCGAGGTCCTTGGAAACCATGTACTCCACTTCCGTCATGCGAGCGTTGGGCTCTGTGCTTTCGAACAGGATGCACTGGATGATCTGGTCGTTGATCGGTTTGCAGTAATGATGAAAGGGTCCCACCACTTCGCCGTCCATGACGTGAGGTGCGGTGACGTGGATGGTGTAGCCATCCAGCGGACTGGCGGGTTTGTTGTCACCCGCCGTGGCACAGGCGGCGGTGGAGATGGTGAGCACAAAAATCATTGCCAGAACTTTGATTGGTTTCATGGACTGCCTCCTGAAAGGAAGGTTGGGGCCCCGATTTCCATATGGCCTGAAATGACTCAGTGTTATTCCTAGTTTACCGAAGCGGCGAAACGGAATACAAGGTGAGAAATCAGTCCTAAAGTGGGAAAGGGGGGGCTTTTAGATCAGTCGCTTGATTATTTGGAAGGAAAATGGGTTCCGTGTCTGGAGGAAACCAGAAAAAGAACGGCAATCCTGCGGCCGGGGCCGAATCAGGGGAGCGGGCCGCGCACAGGACGGAGGAAGGCGTCGGGTCCGTTGATCTTGTCCTGGTAATCCTCACCGCCCCGGTCTTTATAGGACACCACGATGGCCTTGCCGCCGCGTTCCTGGCTGGTCCACGTGCCCCAGCCCGCGCCATCGGGAAAGATGGGATCGATGAAAATCTTGTCGCCGTCCTTGTCGGTGTTTCGTTTTCTGCGGTTGTAAAGCGTTTTCGCCTCTTCCGGGGTGGGCATGCGCCAGTCCTCGTACCCGGCGAAGCTCTTGTTGTTCATGCGCTGGACAAATTCCATGGCCGTGTACCAGTTCACCCACCCGCGCTGGGTCTGCCAGTAGTCGCGCTTCATCCACATGAGGCGGGTTTCGGTGTCGAGCACCGTGCCGTCGCCCATATCCCAGAAGCGCTGGTCGGCGGACTTGGCGACAGGTTCGCGCTGAGGTTTGTCTGCGGCGGCCACGCTTCCAGTCAGGAGCAGGCCCGCCAGCAGGGTGACGGTGAAAACAGTTATCCAGTTGCGGCCATGCATCGGGTTCCTCCGGGTGGGCGTTGCAGGTCTCGTGGGTCCGGTTTGATTCAAAAATCGCCTAGAGTGTACAATTCCCGCCCCCTCAAAGTAAACGGGGAAATGGCCTTGAACCCCCTCAGGCCTTGAAGTAGAATCGTCTCCATCAACCACCTACGGAGGTGCGCATGACCCCGTCCACCCGGCGCCATCCGGCATTCCGGCACCTGATCGCTGCCATTCTGATGGGAGCCCTCTTCGCTACCGGCCCCATTTGGGCCAAACCCCAGGACCAGGAACGCTGGAACAAGAAATACGAAGTCGATGCCTTCCTGTTCGGCAAGCAACCGGTTCCCTTCCTCAAAAACAACGTGGGCCTCCTGCCGAAGGGCAAGGCACTGGACATCGCCATGGGCGAGGGCCGGAACGGCGTGTTCCTCGCCACGCAGGGATTTGATGTGGAGGGGTGGGACATCTCCCCGGTCGGGCTGGAAAAAGCGCGCCACCTCGCCAAAGAGCACAACGTCTCCATCCAGACGGAGGTGGTCGACCTGGAATCCGCCGAGCTTCCCAAAAACGAATACGACGTCATCCTGATGATGTACTACATGCAACGCAACCTGTTCCCGCAGATCAAGGAAGCGCTCAAGCCCGGCGGCATGGCGGTGATCGAAACCTACAACGTCGATTACCTGAAGTACCAGGATTTCCGCCCGCAGTGGGCGCTCCAGACCAACGAACTTCTCGAAGCGTTCAAGGACTTCAAAATCATCCGCTACCAGGCGTATGACGATGGCAAGGAAGCGTACTCCAGCATCATCGCGCAAAAACCGATGGAGTGATGCGACCGCCGAGCTTCCGTCCTCCTCGACGGTCCATCCTTCCCATTCCGCACCGATGCCCCAACCTGTGAGGCGCCCCTGAACCCGATCGCAAAAACGTTCATCACGCTGGCCAACGCCTTTCCCCTGTGGGTGGTGGCGGGAGCGGCGCTGGCCTTGTGGAAACCGGAAACCGCCACCTGGTTCCAGCCGCACTGGATCCCGTTTTTCCTGGGCATCATCATGCTGAGCATGGGGCTCACGCTGACCTGGAAGGATTTTCGCCGCGTGCTGGAGTTTCCGCGCCCGGTCCTGATGGGCGTCGGTTTGCAGTTCGGCCTCATGCCGTTGCTGGGATTCGCCATCGCTCGCGCGTTTGCCCTGCCGCTCGATTACATGATCGGCCTCATCCTCGTTGCATGTTCGCCCGGCGGCACCGCCTCCAACGTGGTCGTGTTCATCGCCCGGCTGAACGTGGCACTGTCGGTCACGCTCACCACCTGCTCCACCCTGCTCGCCGTTCTCATGACTCCCGTGCTCACCACGTGGCTGGTGGAGATGCTGGCGCGCGACCTCACCGGCGCGGTCATCCAGGTGGACACGCTGGGGCTTCTGCTCGATACGTTCCAGGTGGTGATCCTGCCGGTGGCGGCAGGCGTTGCCATCAACCATTTCTTTCACCGCCAGGTGGAACACATCACCCCGTACACCCCGCTCCTTGCGGTGCTGTCCATCGTGTTCATTGTCGATTACATCCTCGCCGCCAAGCGCACCGAGCTTCTGGAAAGCGGAGGCACGCTGCTTTCTGCGGTGGTCACCCTGCACGCGCTGGGGTTTGTTACGGCATACGCGCTGGCGAGGTGGATCGGCGGCGATGAAACCAACGCGCGCACGGTTTCGGTGGAGGTGGGGATGCAGAACTCCGGCCTGGCAACAGAACTGGCACGGAGCAATTTTGCCCTGTACGGGCTGGCCACAGTACCGGGGGCTTTGTCCGCCCTCACCCACTGCATCCTGGGCAGCGTGGCCGCCGGGCTCTCACGGCTGGTACCGCACAGCCCCGGCAAACCGCAAATCCGGAAACAGGGGGCTTAATTCCATACCCTGTCTGTGGTATGATTTTGCAATCCAATCGGGTTGTTTTTCGATTCAGAAAGGAGACATTTTGGCTACCTTCAACGTTCTAATTGTAGCGGAATTCAATGGCATTGCCGAAGAAGCCGAGAAGGAAGTGTTCCTTCGCCTGGAAGAAGCCTGCTTCGAGCGCATCCCCACCCTGAGTCACGCGTGGGAAATCAAACTGGACGCCCCGGACGAAGCAGAAGCCAAGAACGACGCCATCGAAAAGTTCGTCAACGTGTGCCGGACCAACCCCTTCGAATTGCGCATTGTGGTGCAAAGCGGAACGGGGCTGGTGATCCGAAGAAAAAAACAATTCGAACCCTGAACCGATTCATTTTTCCGGGAGGCTTTTTCCCCAGGCCGATTGAAATTCCCAATCCCACGGTTGCCCGTGCCGGTTTTTAGCCGGTGCGGTTGAACTTCCCGCTCAAGGACCCAGTTCCTTTAAAGACCGCATGCAAGCCCCCCTCCTGACAGGAGGGCGCATCATGAACATCATCCTGAACAGTTATTGCAACCTGAAGTGCAATTACTGTTTTGCCGACGAGTACATGGAAGAGACCGTGCGGACGCCCGGCAAGTCCATGGATTTTGATTACTTCATCGATGAGATGCTGCCGCGCATCCGCAACGCCGCGGTCATCAACTTCATGGGCGGCGAGCCCACCCTGCATCCACGCTTCGCCGATATTTTCTCCCGCACCCTGAGGGCGATGCCCCGTTTCACCCACCTCGGCCTGTTCACCAACGGGCTGATGCCACAGCCGGTCCTGGAACTCCTGGAGTCCGCACTCAGTGTGCACGGCAGCATCAAACAACAGATCTCGACTTTCGTCCTGCTGAACTGGCAGACGCGGGACAACATCTCGGATACCAACCACCATCGTTGTGGCGAGGTGGCACGCCACCTTCTGCGCCGGAACGGCTTCGGCGTGACCTTCAGCATCAACCTCTATTCAAGGGATCAGGACCTGGATACGCAATGCGGGGAGATCGACGCCATCTATCAGGAATTGGGCCTGCCCCGCAATCAGAAGTACCGCATCCGTGTCAGCCCGGCGTTTCCCATTGTCGGGGAGATCGACAACACCTACCTGCCCATCCGCGACTATCCCAGGGTGGGACGACACATGCTCGAGTTACTCAAAAAATACCCGCAGATGTGTTTCCGGTTCGACTGTTCGTTTCCGCCCTGTTTTCTCGACGACCTGCAAGGCGGCGAGGAGCACCTGGTACAACGGTTTTATTACCACGGCTTCAAGCAGGTTCCGGAACTGGAGGAATGGAAAACGCACCAGTTCTATTTCGGCTGTGCGGATGGAAGCCCGATGGACATCGACGCGAAAGGCGACTGCTTCAACTGCTTTCCCTTCCACAACCTGAAGCTGGGAAACGTGGATGAGTTCAAAGAGGTCAATCCCATCGCCGAGGCGCGCATGGGATCGAAGTTCCTGTCCCACGTGTTCGATCACACCAGCGTGAAGGAACCCTGCCGATCCTGTCCGCATTACATGGTGCGGTGTTCCAGCGGCTGTTTCGCCTACAACTTCATTTGATTGGATACCGTGGAAGGAAGCGTCACAGGGCGGAGCCGGTGAACTCGGTGGAGCGCTCGGAGCCAAACTCGTTGCTGATGATGATGAGGTGGTGCCCCTGCCCGGTTTTCACGGGACCGTAAAGCTCACCGCGGTTGATGAGCATCTTCCTCACCGCGTCCCGGATGAGGTCTTCCAGGTCCCGGTTCTCGAGGACGGGATCGGGAGCTTTTTTGCGCGGGTCGTCCTCGGCAAGGACGATCCAGCCCAGGTTGCCACCGTCTTCCTTGCTCGGGCACAGGCTGTACTTTTCCGCCAGCCGCATGAGCATCTTCACGCGGCCCGCAGCGTTTTTGACTTCATTGATGGTGGACTTCAACAATTCCGCCACTTCGGGCTTGTCCACCACAATATGTCGAACCTGAATCTGGTGAGAAAACCCTACCATCGCAACCCCCAAAAAACTTGTCAAAAATAATAATCCATCGAATCCCGCATTCGGGATTTCGGTTGCCTGCTGAATGGCCCCTATACTAAATTATCTGACCTGAAATTTCCAGAAGGGGAACCATGACCGACTCCAATCCAAAACTGATCCTCGCCTCACAATCGCCCCGGCGCATCGACCTGCTCCGCCGGATGGAGCTGAAGTTCGAAATCATTCCCGCTTCCGTGGACGAAGTGACCGACCCCACCCTGCCGCCGGAGGAAAACGTAAAAGCGCTGGCATACCAGAAAGCCGAGCACGTGGCGCGCACGCATCCCGGAAGTTTCGTGCTCGGTGCGGACACGATTGTGGTGCTGGAGGACCGGCTCCTCGGAAAACCGCAAAACGTGAAAGACGCCGAAGCGATGTTGAATGAACTGAGCGGACGCGCACACCGGGTGATCACCGGCGTCGCGCTGATCGATCCCGAAGGCGTGCACTCGGGCCACGCCGAGGTGTCCACCGTGCTTATCAAAAAGTTGGACCTTGAGACGATCCGCCGTTACATCGAAGGTGGCGAACCCATGGACAAGGCCGGGGCGTACGCCATCCAGGGGGTAGGTGCAGAGCTGGTCGAAAGCTGGTCCGGTTCGTGGACCAACATAGTCGGACTCCCGGTGGAAGCGGTTTCGCGGCTCTTGAAACAGGCGGGATTCCCGCATTGCCCCAACACCGAAAACATAGAAACCCTGTGAGGAAACCCGTGTCCTTTCCTTTGCAGGCAAGCCCGCTTTTCCGCACAGAAAGCGGGCGTCAAACCATAACCCCAAACGGACATATAAAAATAAAGCGCTTGACAAAAATGCAAATATGTAAATTTAAATAAACAGTTTTTGGTAAAAAATTCTTGCAGAGTTTTACTTTTTGGACATATCATTTAGTCCTGATCCACAAATACGGGACACTTAGGTGAGTCGGTATCCAAATGTTTACAAGCCAGGATTCGATGAAAATTCACGGGCATTGCAACCGTTGCAAAGCGCCGATCTTCCTGAACCAGTGCACGGACTGGTACGGCAATACGGTGCTTTCGCTCAATTGCTGGAACGGCCATTACAAGTGGATTGAGATCGAGGATATCGACAAGGAATTCAAGATCGAGCCGGAAAAAAACCTGGTTACCTACATCGGCTTCTTCGACGCTCCATGAACCGAAAACGGTTTGCCCTTCTTCCCACTTCCCTGTTTCTGTTTCTGACCCTCGCTTTTCCGCAGGTGAACTCCATCCACGCCGAAACTCCGCCCGAGGCACCGGAAGGCATGGTGTACGTTCCCGAAGGTTACTTTGCAATGGGGGTCAATTCCGGCAACGCCTCTGAAGAGGGTCCGCAACACCACGTGTACACTTCCGCATACTTCATTGATCGCCATGAGGTGAGCAATGCCGAATACATGAAATTCGTCAAGGATACGGGCCACCCCAAGCCGCTTTTCTGGGAAGACGAACGCTTCAACCGGCCGAACCATCCGGTGGTCGGCGTCAGCTGGTTCGACGCCATGGCCTACGCCCGCTGGAAAGGGCGCCGCCTGCCGACGGAAGCGGAATGGGAGAAGGCCGCACGCGGCAACGACACCCGGCTCTATCCCTGGGGCGACAAGTGGGCCAAGGGATTCGTTTTATACTTTGTCAATGTGTTTGGCGTGGAAGACAAGTACCGACACACCGCCCCGGTGGATGCCTATCCCGCGGGCATCAGTCCCTTCGGCGTATTCAACATGGCCGGAAACGTGTGGGAATGGTGTCTGGACTGGTACGACGACGATTACTACCGCAAGAGTCCGGAACTGAATCCGGAAGGGCCGGAACCGACCAAGATGAAAGTAGTGCGCGGGGGATCGTGGATCAATACCATTGACGGTGCACGCCTGGTCAGGAGGGGACGCAATTTCCCCAACACCAAAAACATGATATATGGTTTTCGCACCGTCCTGCCCGTTCAGTAATCCGTATGGGCAGCAACGGTTCCCTCCGGGAACAATTCGGTTGACATCCCCCAAACCGCGCAGTAAGTTTTTTACATTCACAATACAGGTTTGCAATCAATTCAATCAAGTGCATGCGGGGTTTTTCATGATTTCAGGAAAACGGTTTCAGTTAATCTTTCCGGCCGTGGCCGCCGTCCTCTGGTTTGCCACGGGTTCGGTTCCAGCTCATTCTCATTCCGGACACGATCACGGTGACGGGCTCAATATCTCCCTCCCCGATGTTTTGGCCCAGGTGGACGGAAAGGAAATTCCCAAAAGCACCATCATGCCCACGCTGGTTAAAAACGTCGAACGGTACAAGGAACGAGGCATGGCGCTTTCTCCCCAACAACAGAAAGTGGCCGCGAAAAAACTGCTCGAAGAGGAAATCCATCGCAGCCTGCTTCTGGAAAAAGCCAAAGCCATCGGTGTTTCCATTTCGGACAAGCAGGTTGATGAGAAAGTCGCTTCCATCAAAAGCACCTTCAAAAGCGAAGATCTGTTCAAGAAACAACTCAAACTCCGCAACCTGACGATGGAGCAGTACCGCTCCAAACTTCACGACGACCTGTTAATGGATGCGGTCATTGAAAAGGAGTTGAGCGGAAAAATCACAATTCCGGAAAACGCCATCCAGGAGTACTTTCAAAAGAACAAAGACAACCTGACCAAACCGGAAAAACGGAAGGCCAGCGTCATTCTCATTAAGGTCGACCCCAAAACCGGCTCGGCTGGAGCGTTGAAAGCGCGCAAGAAACTGGAGGACATCGTCAAGCAGTTGCAAAACGGAAAAGAATTCGAAACGATGGCCAAAACCCATTCCGAGGATTCCCTCGCCAGCCGCGGAGGCGACCTGGGATGGTTCACCCGGAACAGTCATATGTTCGCCCCATTCCGCGAACAGGCGTTCAAACTGGGCAAAGGCGAAATCAGCGGCATCTTTAAAACCGCGCACGGCTTGCAGATTTTAAAGGTCACCGACGTCGAAAAAGGATTCCAGGCAACCGTTGAAAACAGCCGCGAAACCATAAGGAAAATTTTACTGGAGCAGGAATTGAAAAAGCGGACGCGGCCCTACCTGGAAGCTTTGAAACAGGACGCCAACGTTAAAATTTATTTCTGAAAATTGCGGGGCCGGACGGCCCCGTTTCTCTTTGGAAGGAAACCCGCCGGAGGAAGACCTCCCGCGGGTTATTTTTTGCTCTTTTTTTCTTTCTTTGCCTTGCCGCCATCAATCTGGCTGAGCTTGCGTTTCACGATTTTTCCGGGATCCTTGTCAAAATCCACCTTCAGGTATACGGTGGTCTCGTGCACCTTGTGAACCACGGCGTCTTTCTTTTTTCCGGCAAAATCGAATTTGATCTTGTCTCCAACCTTCATGCAACCTCCTTGGGCTTTATCGCCCCTCGTCGGGTTCCTGCAAACAGACTTTCAAAAAAAGAAAAAGACTAGTGGAATTGCCGGAGGCTGTCAATTCTTTAATCGATTGGCCATCCAGAACCGTGGAAACCACTCTGAACTCTGGTACACTTTGCGGGACCGGAGGGATTGAACCCCGGTCTCGCCGTCTTCAATCCATGTGAATCGCCGATGACCCTTCCAGCCTACGCCCAGGTGGTTTTCAATCTGCCTCTCCCGGACGCGTTCACCTACCGCATCCCCCCCGCACTGCAGGACCGGGTGCAGGTTGGCATGCGCGTGCTGGCGCCGTTCGGCCCTCGAAAGATCACCGGGTACATCGTGGGACTGGCGGACACGTGCGAACCATCCTTGAAACTCAAGGACCTCGAGGACGCACCGGACACCCAACCGGTCATTTCACAGGAAATGCTTGCACTCACCCGCTGGCTCGCAGACCGCTACCACGCAAGCTGGGGTGAGTCCATTCGCGCCGCCCTGCCCGCCGGACTCGACGATGAAGAACATGAGTTGTTTTCGTTATCGCCGGAAGGGGAAATCGCCTTGCAGGGCAAATCGGTTTCGGCTTCGGGGCTCGCGATCCTGCAGCTCATCCAGAAACGCAAACAGCTTTCCCGAAAACAGATCCGTCACGCGCTCAGGAAAAACTACAAGTCGCACACGCTGGCCACGCTCAAGCTGGAAGGCCTGCTTCTCACCGAAACCCGGTTGCGGAAAAGTTCCGTCCCTTACAAAACCGAAACGGTAGCGAGTCTGACAGACAACGTGGCCAAACACGCGGAGGCGGAAACCCTTCTCGCCCGCAGTCCGAAACAGAAAGAACTGTACGCTCTTCTTGGAAATGGTGAACTCACGCTTACCGAGTTGTCCAAACGGTTTCCCAGACATGCCGGGCCGCTCCGCGAGCTGCGCAAAAAAGGTCTGGCTGAAACGCGCCGCGTCGAGGTTCCACGATACGGTGGAGAGGAGGTCGATCTTTCCACCGAAGGGCTGGACGGTCCGTTGAAGTTCACCCCGGACCAGGAACAGATGTACGGCGCATTGAAAGATGCGATCGAGACCCAGGTTGCCCACACGTTTCTGCTGCAGGGCGTAACGGGTAGCGGCAAGACGGAAATTTACATACGGTGCATCCAGCAGGCGCTCGATGCCGGGCGCACCGCGATCATGATGGTGCCGGAAATTTCGTTGACGCCGCAGACGGTATTCCTGTTCCGCCGCCGCTTCGGGGAAAACGTCGCCATCCTGCACAGTGGCCTGTCGCCGGTGGAGCGTTACCTCGAGTGGGAGAAAATCCGGAGGGGCGAAGTGGGCATCGCCATCGGTGCGCGCTCCGCGGTGTTCGCCCCCTTGAACAACCTGGGCATCATCATCATCGACGAGGAGCACGACGGCTCGTACAAGCAGGACTCGACCCCGCGTTACCACGCGCGGGAAACCGCCATCGCACGAGCACAAAATGCGGGCGCCGTGGTGGTGCTGGGCTCCGCCACTCCCTCCCTCGAATCGCGCCACAAGGCCGCAAGCGGGGAATACCATTACCTGACGTTGCCGAAACGGATCGGCACGCGGCTCATGCCGACGGTTCGCCTGGTGGACATGAGGAAGGAGCGCGACGAACGCAGGAACTATTCCATTTTTTCGCTGGAACTCAAGAAAGCCATCCTCGAGCGCATGGACCTGGGCGAGCAGGTGTTTCTGTTTCTCAACCGGCGCGGCACGGCCAACTACGTCGTCTGCCGCAAATGCGGGTTTGTTTTTGAATGCCCGCATTGCAGTGTGTCCCTCACCTTTCACAGCCGGACAAAAATCCTGCTCTGCCACTACTGCAACCTGACCCGCGTGATGCCGGACCACTGCGTCGAGTGCGGCGGCGAGGTGATCCGCTTCAGTGGTTTCGGCACGCAAAAGCTGGAAGAAGAAACGCGATCCCTGTTCCCCGCCGCACGGACGGCGCGACTCGACCGCGATACCACCCGAACACGTTCGGCGTTCGAGGCCATGTACCGCGACATGCGGGAAGGCCGCATCGACATCCTCATCGGCACGCAGATGATCACCAAGGGACACGACTTCCCCGGTGTGACGCTGGTCGGCGTGGTGTACGCCGACCTGTCCCTGCACATACCGGATTTCCGTTCCTGCGAGCGAACGTTTCAACTGCTGACGCAGGTGGCGGGGCGCGCCGGACGCGGAACGGTTCCGGGCCGCGTCGTCATCCAGGCGCACAACCCGGATCACTACGTGTACGATTACGTCGCGTCGCATGACTACGACGGCTTTTACCAAAAGGAACTCACTTTAAGGCAACGCCTGCACTACCCGCCGTATTCCCGACTGGCGTCGCTTCTCATCGAGCATCCCAGCGAGAAAGACGGCGAAGCGTACACCGACCGCCTGCAGGCCGAGTTCGCACCACTGGTGCGTGGCGCGGAGGGAGTGGAACTGCTTGGGCCCGCCCGCGCCGCCCTGTACCGTTTGCACGACCTTTTCCGCTGGCACTTCATTTTCCGCGCGCGGGATGCGGAGGTTTTGCAAAGCGTCCTGCACAAAGTAAAACGACTCGACGCCGTTGCCAAACCGCCGGGCACGCAGTGCAAGGTCACGCTCGATGTCGATCCCGTCAATATGCTTTAAGTTTCGTTCAACCCTGTGGTACCCTTTACCTCCTTATTGACCCGATTCAAGGTCCCCATGCTCCGAAAAATGTACGATTGGGTTCTGCAATGGTCATCGACCAAGCACGCCGTGCCGGCACTGGCGGTGCTATCCTTTGCCGAATCCTCGTTCTTCCCGATTCCGCCGGACGTCCTGCTGATTGCCATGGTGGTGGCGGTGCCCACAAAATGGTTTTCTTTCGCGCTGGTGTGTTCCATCGCTTCGGTGCTCGGGGGGATGTTCGGTTACCTGCTGGGCTGGCAGTTCATGGACCTGGTGGGCAACCGCATCGTGGAGTTCTATCATTTCCAGGAGCAATTCGATAAAATAGGAGGCTGGTACCAGGAATACAATGCGTGGGCCGTGGCTGCGGCGGGGTTCACTCCCCTGCCCTACAAGGTGTTCACGCTGGCCGCCGGGGCGTTTCAGATCAACTTTCCGGTGTTCGTCGGCGCGTCGTTCGCCAGCCGCGCGGCGCGTTTCTTTATCGTGGCGGCGCTTCTCTACAAGTTCGGTCCGCCCATCAAGGTATTCATCGAGCGGTATTTCAACGTGCTCAGCATCGTGTTTTTCGTGCTCCTGGTGCTGGGATTCGTTCTGCTGAAATACGTTTTCTGACGGAGGTTGTATGGACGAGCATGTGGTGGTTTACGTCACCGCAGGTTCGGAAGACGAAGCCGAAAAACTGGCGAACGGTCTGGTGACGGAAAAGCTCGCCTTCTGCGTGAACGTGATTCCTTCCATCAAATCGTACTATTACTGGGACGGCAAAATGAACGTGGACCCGGAAGTGCTGATGATCATCAAGACGCGCCGCGACCGCTTCGACGATCTCGAAAAATGGGTGTGCGCCAACCACAGCTACGACGTGCCGGAAGTCATCGCCCTGCCCATCGTCAAAGGATTGAAACCCTACCTGCAGGGCATCGACGACTGGGTGCCTAAAAAATAAAAAGGTAATACTGTCATGAGCAACATCCACATTCCCAAAGGCTGGGAGATGCCGGAAGGCGAACTCACGCCGGAGTCGATCTACATGAACCGGCGCGAGGTGTTGAAGGCCATGGGCGTGGTGTCCCTATATGCCGCAGGCGCGCTCCCCGCGTGCTCGCCGCCGCAGGAGGTGATCGACGCGCATCCGGAGATCAACCTCACCGATCTCGAAAAAACCGTGTACCCGGCCAACCGCATCACCAGGTACAAACTCGACCGCCGCCTGACATCGGAAACCATCGCCGCGTCGTACAACAATTTTTATGAGTTCAGCGAGGTGAAGGAAGACGTCGACCACCACGCGCAACGCCTGCAGACGCGTCCCTGGCAGGTGGAGGTGACCGGGCTCGTCAACAAGCCGAAGACCTACGACTTCGACGACTTTTTGAAAAAGTTCATCCTGGAAGAACGATTTTACCGTCTCCGCTGCGTGGAGGCGTGGGCGATGGCTGTGCCGTGGACGGGGTTTCCGTTGAAAGCCCTGCTGGATGAAGTGGAGCCGCAATCCGGCGCGACGCATGTGCGTTTCGAGTCGTTTCACAAACCGTTCCTGGCGCAGGGACAGTTTGCCTTCTGGCAGCCGTGGCCCTACTCGGAAGCGCTCACCATGAAAGAAGCGATGAATGAATTGACGATCCTCGCCACCGGCATCTACGGTCACCCTCTGCCGAAACAGCATGGCGCACCCATTCGCCTGGTGGTACCGTGGAAATACGGCTTCAAGAGCATCAAGTCGATCCAGCGGATCGAAGTGGTCGATTACGAACCGTCCACATTCTGGAATACCCTGCAACCGCTGGAGTACGGGTGGGAAGCCAACGTCGATCCCAATGTGCCGCACCCGCGCTGGCCGCAGACGAAAGAAGAGATGATCGGCACCAAGGAAGTGCGGCTCACAAAGAAGTACAACGGATACGGCGATTTTGTCGCCTCGCTCTACACTTGAATTTCACGCCTCACTCCACATCCCGCACACAGCGGAAACCGATGTGGTCGAACCGGCCTGCTGCCAGCTCGTAATTGCGCCGCGTGGCGCGAAGGGTCTGTTCGAGATCGCGCCACGATCCACCGCGGATGGAGCGGTACTTGCTGTCGAACGGACCTTGCGGATCGCGTTTCGGGCTTTCCGTGTAATACGTGTCCGAATAATTGTCGAGAACCCACTCCCACACGTTGCCCGCTGTGTCGTACAGGCCGTAGGGATTCGGTTTCTTCTCTCCCACCGGGTGGGTGGTCTTGCCGGAGTTGTCCCAGTACCAGGCGTGGTCGCCGTCGATGGCATCGCCCCAGTAATAAATTGTCGCGGTTCCGGCGCGCGCCGCCTTTTCCCATTCCGCTTCCGTAGGCAGGCGCTTGCCGACCTGCCTGCAGTAGTCGCGCGCCTCGTACCAGGTGACCTGCTCCACGGGACGGTCTGGCGATTCGAAGTTCGACGGATTGTCATCCATCACCGCCTCGAACTGCAACTGCGTCACCTCATGCTGGTCGATGTAAAATGCCGAGAGGTGCACCGTATGCGGCGGCTCGTCCTCCGCCTTGCCGGAACCCATGACGAACTCGCCTTCCGGAATGAGCACCATCGACGGATCGTCGAACTCTGCCAGGGCCATTCCCGCAAAGCAAAACCACGCACTCAGTACCAGGAGAAAACGCGTTGCCGTTTTCATGATTCATTTGCGCCGAAAGAGTTGGATGAAGTTGGCGACGAAACCGGAGATGGCGGCACCGGATCCCGCGGCGATGATGAGGATGTCGCGGTCGCCGGTCCGGTAGCCGATGAACGTCCCGATCAGCACGCCGACACAGATGGTGACCAGGTAGAAACGTCCGCCCAGCCAGCCGATGAAACCGCCGATGATCGAACCCAGGACCCCCGCCACCACCGCCAGCATGGGACTGTGCACCACCACGCCGATGAGGACTCCGGTCAGCCCCAGCAGAAAAACGCCGACATAAATGTTGTTGTTCCGTTTCATCATGTGTGCCTAACATAATACAGGAAGCGCACCCGATGGTCCGCCCATTTTCTTACAGGTCCGATGCTACGATTCCTTGTCCTGCCATTTTTGATTTTGCTTGCCCTGCCCCTGTCCCTTTCGGCATTTGTCGCCACCGGTCTGGACGCACCGGCAGGAGTCGCCGTCGATCCCCGAAGCGGCCACATCTTCATCGCCAACATGGGTGGCCGGGCGGACCTGAAAGACGACAACGGGTTCATCACCCGCCTCGACGCCGACGGCAACATGATCGTTCCACGTTTTCTCGTTTCCGGCCGGAATGCCGTCACCCTGCACGCACCCAAAGGACTGACCATGATGAACGGCGTGCTGTACACAGCCGACCTCGATACGGTGCGCGGCTTCGACCTCGCCACGGGAAAAACCCGGAGCACCATCGATCTGTCCGGCCTGGGCGTGCGGTCTCTCACCGGTCTCACCGCCGGAGAGGAAGGGATTCTATATGCAACCGACACCCCCGGCAACGCGATTTACCGCATCGACACCACCGCAGGCCACACCGTGTCCCGGCTGGCAAAGGGTCCGCGCCTGGACGGTCCCGCCGGACTCGCCTACGATCCGCGTCACCAGGTTTTGATCGTCGCCACCCGCAACACAGGCCGGCTTTTAAGCGTACGTGGCGACGGCACGGTCCATCAGCTTCTGGGCAAATCGTTCGGCAGTTTGTACGGGGTGGTGTTCGACAGGGAATACAACCTGATTGTAACAGACGCGCAACAGGGGCGGGTTTACCGGATAAGGAATTACAGCGAGGTGGAGGTGCTGAAGGAAAACGTGCTGAGTCCTGCGGGGATAGAGTACGACTTGGGTCATCACCGGGCGGTGGTGACGTCGCTGAAAGGCAATGCGGTTTTCACCCTGCCGCTGGACCGCTGACGGGTCCGGCGACAGGGTGAACGCATTCTTTGTTGCTCAATGACCGTCCTGCAGGGCAGCGTAAACCGCGTCCAGACTGCTCTTCGCGTCGCCAAACAGCATGCGCGTGTTTTCCTTGAAGAACAGGGGATTCTGCACACCTGCGTACCCGGTTGCCATGCTGCGTTTGAGCACGATGGTGTACTTGCCTTTCCAGCATTCCATGACCGGCATGCCGGCGATGGGGCTGTTCGGGTCGTCCTGCGCGGAGGGGTTGACGATGTCATTGGCGCCGACGATGATCGACACGTCCACGTCCGGAAAATCGTCGTTGATCTCGTCCATTTCGTAAACGATGTCGTACGGCACCTGCGCCTCCGCGAGCAGAACGTTCATGTGACCCGGCATACGACCCGCCACGGGGTGGATTCCGAACCGCACGTTGATTTTCTTGTCGCGGAGTTTCTTGGTGATTTCGCGCACGATGTGCTGTGCCTGCGCCACCGCCATGCCATAGCCCGGGATGATCATGACCTCTTTCGATTCCTTGAGCAGCTCGGCCACTTCCGGCGCTTCCAGAGCCTGGATTTCTCCCTGCTCTCCGGCGGCAGCCGCAGGCGCACCTGTGGTGGTGCCAAATCCGCCGGCAATGACCGACAGGAACTTGCGGTTCATGGCGCGGCACATGATGTAACTCAGGATGGCGCCACTGCTTCCCACCAGCGCTCCGGTGACGATCAGCAGGTCGTTGCTCAGCATGAAACCGGTGGCGGAAGCCGCCCAGCCGGAATAACTGTTGAGCATCGACACGACGACCGGCATGTCGGCGCCACCGATGGCCATGACCATGTGGATGCCGAACAAAAGAGCGATGCCGGTCATGATCAACAACGGTGTCAAACCCCCACCCGCAGCCGACTGATCGACAAACATTTTGCCGAGCACGATGGTGGCGATCAACAGGCCGAGGTTGAACAGATGCCGTCCGGGGATCAGCATGGGGTTGCCGGTGATCTTGCCGCACAGCTTGCCCCAGGCAATGACCGATCCGGAAAACGTGACCGCACCGATGAGGATGCCCAGATAGGTTTCGACATCATGGATGGTCAGCTCGACCCCCTCGAAATGCACGTTCGGGTCCATGAAGTTGGCGTAGCCGACCAGCACCGCCGCCATACCGACGAGGCTGTGCAGGATGGCCACCAGCTCCGGCATCTCCGTCATCTGCACGCGCTTGGCGAGGATGATGCCGATGGTGCCGCCGATCAGCAACCCGCCGACCAGCAGGGCCATGTTGGCGGTGACCCCGGCGATGGTCACGATTAAAGCCAGCGTCATGCCGAGGATGCCGTAGATGTTGCCGCGCCTGGCGGTTTCCTGATGGCTCAGGCCGCCCAGCGCCAGAATGAACAGAATGGTCGCCCCGATATAAGAGGCGGTTACGATACCTTGACTCATCTTTTCGCCTCCTATTTACGGAACATTTCCAGCATGCGGCGTGTTACGGCAAATCCGCCTGCTATGTTGATGGATGTGATCAGGACCGCCGCGGCGGCAAGCCACATGATCAGGTTTTCGCCCGAACTGATCTGCAGCAGGGCGCCGATGACGATGATACTGCTGATGGCGTTGGTGACGCTCATCAGCGGCGTGTGGAGTGCCGGGGTCACGTTCCAGATGACCATGTAACCGACGAAACACGCCAGTACAAACACGGTGAAGTGCGCCATGAACGAAGCCGGCGCCACCGCGCCCAGCCCGAGCAGCATCAGGCCGCCGATGACAAAAGTCATGATCATGCCCGTAGCGGAAGGTTCGGCCTCTTCCTTCTTCACCACAGGAGGAGCTGCTTCCTCCTTCGGTTTGGGCGGCGCCGCCGAGAGTTTCGGTGCGGGCGGCGGCCAGGTGATCTCGCCGTCCTTCACCACGGTGACACCGCGGATGACCTCGTCCTCCATATCGATGTTGAGGTTGCCGTCCTTCTCCTTACACATGTCGGAGAGCAGGTGCCGCAGGTTGGTGCCGTACAACTGGCTGGCCTGCGTGGCCAGACGGCTCGGCAGATCCAGGTAGCCGATGATGGAGACGCCGCTCACGTTGGCCACCTTGCCCGGCTCGGTCAGCTCGCAGTTGCCGCCCTGCTCGGCGGCGAGGTCCACGATGACACTGCCGTTTTTCATCAGCTTCACCGTGTCAGAGACGATCAGTTTCGGAGCCGGCTTGCCCGGAATCAGCGCGGTGGTGATGATGATGTCCACCTCCTTCGCCTGTTCCGCAAACAGTTCCATTTCCTTCCTGATGAACTCCTCACTCATCACTTTGGCATAGCCGCCTTCGCCGGAACCCTCTTCCTCGAAGTCGAGCATCAGGAACTCCGCGTCCATACTCTCGACCTGCTCCTTGACCTCGGGGCGGGTGTCGAACGAGCGCACGATGGCGCCCATGCTCTTGGCTGCGCCAATAGCGGAAAGGCCCGCCACGCCGGCACCGATGACCAGCACCTTGGCCGGAGGGATTTTACCCGCCGCGGTGATCTGCCCGGTGAAGAACCGGCCGAACAACTGCGCCGCCTCCACCACCGCGCGGTATCCCGCGATGTTGGCCATGGAGCTCAAGGCATCGAGCTTCTGGGCACGGCTGATGCGCGGAACGCTGTCCATCGCCATCACCGTGACTTTTTTAGCGGCCAGCCGTTTCAATAACTCCTGGTTTTGCGCAGGCCAGATGAAAGATATGAGCACCTGGCCCTCGTGCGTCAAATCCACTTCATCCACCTTCAGATCCGGATGGTGCTCCGGTCCGCGTACTTTCAATATGATATCGCTTTGATCCCAAACAGCCCTGGGACCATCCAGCACGGTGGCCCCGGCCTCTTTGTACGCTTCATCGGAAAACTTAGCTTCGGCACCGGCACCGGACTCAATCGCGACTTCAAACCCGAGCTTCAACAGCTGAACCACCACCTCAGGGGTTGTGGCCACCCGCCTCTCGCCGGGATGAACTTCTTTGGGAATGCCAATTTTCATCGCCAATTGTTCCTTTATTTATAATTGGTTCTCAGAAATGCCCACGAATGATAACCAAAACAGAGGTCTTGTCCAAATTTTTTTAAAATCCGGGCGTAGAATCAGGAACTCTAGCATAATCACGCCCAATTTCACCCTTTTTCTCGGCATTTACCGGGATTTTCGGTCTCATTAAACGGGTACGAATAAAAAATACGGTGTTTGGATTCAATTTCATCCCGTCCGTTGCAAAAATTTGAACATCCCCCGTTTAGCAAGGAGGCCAATTGACCTCCATTTTTTCTCCAGTACAAGGCCCATTCCATAATCAAAAGACCGGTCCCGGACCCGCTACCCGGATTTAATCAATTTGGTTGGTTTTTTGTTCGGGATTGAAAAATTTAGTGTTACACTATTTTTGTTTAAATTCTTCAAAACATAATAGGCTTTTCGCCCACGTCACCCTGTTGCAAAACAGGGAAGAGGCCATTTGTGCACCCGGGTATGGAAATGAAACGGGACATTGCCAACCAGATCATTCAGGAAAAAACGTTTCTGCTGGATCATCCTGAAATGTTCTTCAAATTGTTTGACGGGTTGTTTCCTTTTTTCCTGTTCACCCGGGATCCGGAAGGCCCCCTGACCTCCGTCAGCAACAAGGTCACTCATGTTCTCGGGCATGCCCCCGAGGATTTCATGCAGCGCTGGCCCGACTACCTCGCCAATCACCCTGTTAACGAAACATTCAAACAGCGGGCTTGCCTGGAAGCAGGATTCGCGAAAGAGCCGATCAATTACAAAACCATTTTCAGCAATAAACAGCACGAGCCCATCTGGCTGGAAATGTTTGAATCGCCGCAGATGGCAGATGGCAAGCCGGACAAGATCATCGGCATCGCTCTGGATTTGACCAAACGGAGCGTTCTGGAAAATCAGTTGCGTTTGGGTGAGAAGCGGTTCCGGGAAATGAGCCAAACCTCACCCATTGGCATTTTTCAGACCGACAATGACAACCTGATTGCCTACGTCAATCCGGCCTGGGAAGTCATCACCGGCAGGACCATTTCCGAAAGCCTGGGCCAGGTCTGGTGGGATTGCATCCACCCGGGCGACCAGGAAGACGTCATCCGAAAATGGGGGCGGGGCAACGACAAGGGCGAGGAAGTGGATGCCGAGTGCCGGGTGATCCGGCGCAACGGCACCATGATCTGGGTCAAGATCCGCTCACAGATTCTTTTCGACGACACAGGCAAGATCACGATCGCGACGGTGGAAAACATTGATCAGCAGGTGGCGGACCGGGAAAAACAAAAGCAGTTGATTCACGAGTTACTGCAACTCAAGGAAAAACTGGAGGTGGCGACCCGCACCGATCCTCTCACCGGCCTGCCCAACCGCCGGGACCTGAACGACAAGCTGGCCCACGAGAAAGCGCGTTTCGAACGCACCAAGCGTCCATTCACCCTGCTTATCGTGGACATCGACAAATTCAAAAGCATCAACGACCAGTACGGACACGATGCCGGCGATTACATCCTGGTCCAGGTCGGGGAACTGTTGCGAAACAGTTGCCGGCGCATGGACCACATCTGCCGCTGGGGTGGAGAGGAGTTTTTCTTCCTGCTCCCGGAAACCAACCTGGAAAACGGCTACGTCTTCGCAGAAAAACTGCGCGCCAAGCTGGCCTCAACCAAATTCAATTACAAGGGTCAGCAGGTGAGCGTGACCGCCAGCTTCGGCCTCAGTTGCGTGAATGATGACAGCCGCGACCTGGAATCCTACATCAAAGAAGCGGATGACTGCCTGTACGATGCCAAAAATGCCGGACGGAACCGCACGGTGGCGCGCAAACGCACGGGTTCCAACTAACCCAGGCCGCCTCAAAAGGACCACTCCCCGCCAAGCCCCTGTTTTCCTGATCCAAAATCAATCCTTAAAGATCATCGCCGGCACTCTGTCGTTTTTCGCATTCCTGTTTTTGGGAGGGATTTCTGGGTTGGGGGCCGCCTCGGCTGCCGAAAAGGAGACCCTCCCCTTCCAATCCGTGGATGTGCCGCCAGAACTGGGACTGCGCCGCCTGCCGGAAGAGGACGTGCATTACAAAGGAGTCCTTTACACGCGGGAAGCCTTCGTTGCGCTATGGGAATTGCAGGAAAACGTGATGTCCGATTTTCCACGCCTGCTCAACTGGTTGATTCCCGATCCCCCACCCCTGGACTTCACTCGCCACACGGTGCTGTGGTTTTCCAACCGCGGTGCGGGGGCCAGTTTCGTGGAACTGGAACGGGTGGTGATGAGCGAAGAGGGAGACGCGCTGGAGGCGCACATCAAGGTGGTGCACTCGGATTTCGTCTCTAAAAAACTCAACCTGTGGACGATACCGAAAACCCACCGACCGGTGGTATTCCGGGAACGCTCCATTTTTAACGAAGGTCCCTGAAAACCCGTCCGGCCTGAGTCCGGAGGAGGCAACCATGACCGGATCGTTCGACCGGCAACGCGCTGTGACCGGATGCCTGCTGGGAACCGCTGTGGGCGATGCGCTTGGACTGCCGATGGAAGGATTGTCGCGCACGCGGCAATCGCGTCTGTTTCCCGATCCCGTTGCCTATCATTTTGTGTTCGGCCGGGGCATGGTCTCCGACGACACCCAGCACCAGGTCATGACCGCGCAGGCCCTCTTGCAGTCGGCTGGCGATCCGGAACGGTTTGCGCGCGATATGGCCGGGCGTATGCGAAAGTGGCTGGCCGCGCTTCCCGCCGGGGTGGGATTCGCCACATTGCGGGCCATCCTCAAATCGTCTGCCGGATTTTCGCCACACCGCAGCGGCGTGTTTTCCGCGGGCAACGGACCGGCCATGCGCAGTGCCTTGATCGGCATCGGTTACGGCCATGACCCGGAACGCCTCCACCAACTGGTGCGATGCAACACACGTCTCACCCACACCGATCCCCAGGCCGAATACGGTGCGCTGGCTGTCGCTTGGGCGGCCCACCACGCAGCACGGCAACAGGCCGAGGCAACCTCCTATCGAAAGACACTGCAACAGCATGTCCGCGCGGACTCCCGGTTCTTCGATTTGATCGAACTCCTCTTCGAAAGCATTCAACGGGGCGAGGACACACCGGCATTCGCGGAATCCATGGAACTCGGAAAAGGCGTCGGTGGTTACATGTACCACATCCTGCCGGTGGTGTTGCATGCATGGCTGAGGCATCCCACCCGTTTCCTCGATGGCCTGCTCTCGGTCATTCGCTGTGGCGGCGACACGGACACCACCGGTGCCATCCTGGGCAGCATCGTCGGGGCGGGGGTCGGCAGGGAGGGCATCCCTGAACCCTGGCTGACGGATCTCAACGAATGGCCGCAGACGGTGGAATGGATGGAAGGACTGGGTGAGTCGCTGGCTGATTTTTTTGAAACGGGACAGGCGCACTCTCCGCCGGAGACAGGATACCTGCCCATGCTGTTGCGGAACTTGTTTTTTCTCGGGGTGGTTCTGGCTCACGGCTTCCGCCGCACCCTGCCGCCTTATTGACGGTTCAGTCGTCCATGTCGTCGAACACGCCGGTTGCAAGACTCTTGCGCGCGGTGCGTGCTTCCTGTTCGGCGCGGGTGATGCTCTGGTCGTAGTCGTTGTAATCGACGTAGCGCAGGACCGGCTCCATCTCCGGATGACGCTTGAGGTAAAGCCGGGCCATCGTCTGGCATACACGGCGGTACTTGGGATGGCCCGCCTTCTGCGTGCGCAGTTCCGTGAAATGACCCAGCTCGCGCAGGTTCATGCCCATGTTCCAGCGGATGAAGTGGTTGAACAGGGACGCGTACTGCGCCTCTTCCCGCAGGCCCGCGCGCTTGAGGTCATGGTGCAGGGACTCCGCGCGCTGAAAACATTCATGCACCTCCTCCATCATACCGATCTCTTCGATCTCATCAGGAATGGAATAGCCAAGCAGGACACCCATCTCCTGTCTCTGCTGGGTGAGCATGCGGTGGCGCTGCAGGTCGCGGTACTCGGCGAACCCGGCGACGATGTCGAACTGAATGGGGTAGCCGTATTCCAGCGCACGGCCCGCACGGTCGCGTTTGCTTTTGCGCTCTCCCATGTACAGGTGAAAAATTTCCAGCCGCGCTTCTTCGGAAAGCGACCGCACCACGCGCCTGATCTGTTCCGTCGAATGTTGCACGTAGGGGAAAATCATCGATGCCACGAGATTGATGAAGTAATCCTCGTCCCGGTCTTCCAGCAAAGCCACTTCCGGCGCCGTTTCGATGGGTTCACTGGCAAACAGTTCATCACAGCGGGCGCGCATTTTTTTATGGACGGCGGCCCGGTGCTCCCGCCGGGCAGCGCGTTTGATGAACGTCGGGATCTGGTGACTCAACGCGTTGCGGATCTGCACTGCCAGATCCTGCGCCTCCACCAGTTCTTCCGTCAGCAATTTCGAAATGAGCATGGAGAAAAAGCGGCCGTTGCCGACGATGCCGACGTTGGCCTGCGTGGCGGCGGGAAGAATGCAGCGGATCACGTCACACGCCGCACTGCGGATGGTGAAGTTGTAGGCGATGCGGTGCGCGCGTTTCTCGTTATCGCCCTTCAGGTCCTTAGGATACACACGCGCTACCTCATTGCCGCGTTCCACCTCGATGGCGAACGAATCGGCAGGAAGGCGTTTGCGGAACAGCTCCTGCATGGGCTCGACCATGGCGGCGTAGGTGGCGAACAGAAAATCCATGACCGCGACGTACGACTCGCCCAGGCCCGATTCCATCACGTTGCGCGGGCGCACGTAACGCCAGCTTCCACCGCGCTGCTGGTCATACAGGACGTAGCGGGTGGATTCCTCAATGGGAGAACCGCCGATCCGGCAGTCTTCAATGATCTTGGTCATCAGGTTGGAGACTTCCTCGATGCAGATCGGAGCCACCGCCAGTTCCGCCACCGAATCGTCGCCGAACTTGTTGACGACGCGGTCCACCATCTCGCTTCCCTTGACGTCGTTCGGAGTGCCGTCGGGATTGAGGAATTCCCGTGCCACGGTTTCCTTGAGCCCGGTGGGGGCCCGGCTGTAACGGGCCAGCGCCGCCCCGATGACTTCCGGGTTCAGGTTTTGGAGGGAGAAAACACGGGCATCCACATCGGTGACATAGCGGCGAAGAATGTCGCGTTCGGCTTCGGTGAGGTCGTCAGTCCGTTTTGGCTTCATTATTTTGTCCCGACGTGGACGGTATTGGGATGGGATCTTTGGCGCAGCGAAACCCGGTGTCGTTGAACCGAACGTAAGGACGGCCCCAGCGGCGGAAAGCGCTGTGCAGGGTGTCCTCGTAGTTCACCCAGGAACCGCCGCGCATCACTTTAAAGACCCCCCGCTCGGGTCCCTGGGGATTGTTGCGAACTCTTTTTTTGTAATACTTGCGGTCATACCAGTCCGCCACCCATTCCCACACGTTGCCCGCCATGTCGTGGACGCCGTATACGGAAACGCCGTTGGGGTAGGACCCGACATCGGTCATGGTGTGAATGCCACGCCACTTTCTGCGATAAGTGGCTTTTCCCGGAGGCAGGTCGTTGCCCCAGGGATACAGGTTCCCCATCGGCCCGCGTGCCGCTTTCTCCCATTCCGCCTCAGTGGGCAGCCGTTTGCCACGCCACTCACAGTATTCCTTTGCATCGTGCCAGCTGACCTGGGTGACCGGCTGGTTTTTGATCTCCTTGGGAAAGCCCTTCCCTTTCCACAGGTTGCCTTCCCAGCAGGCTTTGGTTTCGCAGGTGTCATCCAGGGCCGGCCGATGCCCGGTGGCCTCCACAAACTCCAGGTACTTCTGGTTCGTGACCTCGTAAATGTCGATCCAGTACTTATCCAGGTACACCATGTGGTCCGGGTACTCATCCTTGAACCACCAGCGGTTGCAACGGTCATCCACCTGCCAGCACATTTCCAGCATGTCGGTGATTTTATGAAATCCCAATCCCATGCGGAAGGTGCTGGCGGGGATTTCCACCATGTCTGAATACATCTTGAGCGCTTCCTGCGTTGCCAACTCTTCCTCATGGTCCACGGAAGCGGCCGCTGCGCAAGACACCCAAACCCAAATCAACAGTGACACAAAGATCACTAAACGGCAAAATCTTTGAGTCCGCTTAACCATCCACTTCAACTTCAAATATGTTTTCACTCACGGGATCAAGCAGCGTACCGGGTTTCAGGACGCGGAAGCCGGGGGCACAGGTTGGCCGGATTCCCGGAATCGGGCCATTTCCTTGCCATGAATCCAAAACAGTCCCAGGCCGAGAATCATGTTGACGGTGTACAGCCAGGTCAGCCGGCTGTGATAAGTGTCGAATTGGCGTTGCAGTTGGATATTTTCCGGGTTGGCTTTTTTCTTCTGGTCCATCGCATGCATCTCGGGGCGCAAAACACTGCCGATGTAAATCGCCAGAACCACCATGATCGCCAAAAACACCTGCCTGGTATAACGCCTTTTGGTGACCACAGGTTCCACGTAGCCTCCCCAACCAAGACGGTCCGCAAAAAAACGGATCAAAACCGCACCGATCATGAGGCCCATGCACCAGTATATGATATGGACATTGAAAATATCCATCAGGCCATTCATGACGTTGCTCGCCATCTGCGGTTGTTCCTTCAATTTCACGCGGACCACGATCTCGGCCAAAATGCCAAGCAGGAACATGCCACCAACCCAAAGGGAAAGGGAAAACAGGTACAACCAGTTTGCAAAATAAATGAGTCGTTTCATCGAAACCAGGGGGTTGCTGTCATGAATCCGGGAGCCGCCATCAGCGGCCGCCGGAGACCTGCTTGCGCAGGGCTTTGTAACTTTTTTCGATTTCCCGCTCCTGCTCTTCCTTCAATTTCACCAGCTCCGGCCTGTCGCCCCCGAACCAGCTTTTGACGGTGTCGCCGGTCTTGTAGCGGTTCACCGAATTGAGGATGGACAGGTAAATCACAAAGTAAACGAAACCGAAGGTATAGAGTACCAGAGGAATAAAAGATTTGAGACGTTTTCTTTCGGTTTCAGGTTTTTTGAACCACCATTCTTTCCAGTAAGTGAATTTGAGCCATTGCATGGGCGAACTCCACAGCCTTGATTAACGCAAAAAACCTATCTGATTTTACCTGTTATGCCTAGCTGTAGGGCAATCATAGCAAAACCCCATTTTCGATACAAGACGGCCTCCCCCGTGTCGGAACATGGGAGACAGCCGGCCTTTGTGATATAGTTGGCCGCATTGTTCGGACCTGCCCGTAAAGACTCTGGAGAAAATAATTGATTGAAATCAAACCGATCAAAGTGGCCCGCGGGACCGTAGAGGCCCCCTCGTCGAAAAGCTACACCAACAGGGCTTTTCTGCTGGCCGCGCTGGCAGAGGGCACGGTGCGCCTGGAGCGTCCCTTGTTCAGTGACGACACGCGTTACATGAGACAGGCCCTGGAGCAGTTCGGCATCGCCTGCAACGAAGAAAAAGAGGCCGTGACGGTGAACGGCACAAGCGGTACCTTGCGTACGCCGAAAGATGAAATTTTTATCGGAAATGCGGGCACCACCATGCGTTTTTTGACGACCTTCTCCACGCTCGCACCGGGGCAGACCCGCCTCACCGGGGACGAACGCATGCAGGAACGTCCCATTGAAGATCTTCTTCAAGCTTTAAGGCAAATGGGAATTCGCGCCGAATCCGTGCGCAACAACCAGTGCCCTCCGCTTCTCATTGAAGGAGGGTCGCCACGTGGCGGCACGTTGTCTCTACCCGGAGACAAGAGCAGTCAGTACCTGACGTCGATCCTCATCTGCGCCCCCTATTTCCAGAACGACACCACCATCGAGATCGAAGGCGAGCTCACTTCCAAGCCGTACGTGGACATCACCCTCGACATCATGAAGACCTTCGGCGTGAGTGTGCGCAATGAGTCGTATCAACGCTTCCGCATCGCGGCGGGCCAGCGCTACCGGGCGCAGACTTACCGGGTGGAGGGCGACGCCTCCAGCGCGTCCTATTTCTTTGCTGCGGCGGCGGTTACGGGAGGGGCTGTGACCGTCACCCACATCAACCCCGGAAGCGTGCAGGGCGACATCCAGTTCCCCCGCGTGCTGGAACAGATGGGGTGTGAAGTGGAGATCGGCGATGAAAAAATCACCGTCACGGGAAAACCTCTTCGCGGAATCACCATCAATATGAATAGCATGCCGGATGTGGTGCAGACCTTGGCGGTCGTTGCGCTGTTCGCCGAAGGCAAAACCACCGTCACCGGCATCGCCAATCTGCGCATCAAGGAAACCGACCGCATTCAGGCGCTGGAAACGGAGTTGACGCGGCTGGGCGCACAGGTCGAGGCCGGTGACGATTTCATCTCCATCGAGCCCGGAGAGTTGAAACCGGCGGCCATTGAAACCTACAACGACCACCGGATGGCGATGAGCTTCGCCGTCGCCGGGCTCCGCATCCCCGGCATCCGGATCAAGAACCCGAAATGCGTCGACAAATCGTTTCCCGATTTTTTCGAACGCTTCCAGATTTTTTATGACTGAACACAAATACACCAACAAACTGATTCACGAAAAAAGCCCGTACCTCCTTCAGCACGCACACAATCCCGTGGACTGGCATCCCTGGGGACCGGAGGCGTTCGAGCTGGCAAAAAAAGCCAACAAGCCGCTTCTGGTCAGCATCGGCTACGCCACCTGCCACTGGTGCCACGTGATGGAACGGGAATCGTTCGAAGACCCGGAAATCGCGGAATACCTGAACGCGCATTTCGTTCCCATCAAGGTGGACCGCGAAGAGCGCCCGGACGTGGACAGCATTTACATGAAATCCGTGCAGGCCTTCGGCCAGCAGGGCGGCTGGCCGCTGAACGTGTTCGTCACGCCGGACGGCATTCCGTTTTACGGCGGTACGTACTATCCCTCCGTCGGACGCTACGGCCTGCCGTCGTTCCTGGAAGTGCTCACCTTTCTCGACAAAACCTGGCGCGAGGAACCTGAGAAAGTGGAGAAGCAGAGCACCGCGCTCATCAATTACCTCAAGGACGTCTCCAAACAGGAGCAGAGCACCGAAGCCACGGCGGATGACCTCGGCTTTCACGGCGAAAACAAAACCCGCGAGTTCTACTCGCAGTCCTACGACCGGCTCCACCACGGATTTCTGTTTCAGCAGCAGAACAAGTTTCCGCCCTCCATGGGCCTGTCCTTGCTGTTGCGTCATCACCACCGCACCGGCGATGCACTGAGCCTGGAGATGGTGGAGAACACCCTGCGCGCCATGAAACACGGCGGCATCTACGACCAGATCGGCGGCGGCCTCGCCCGCTACAGCACCGATCACCAATGGCTGGTGCCGCATTTCGAAAAAATGCTTTACGACAACGCCCTGTTCGTCACCGCACTCATCGAGACTTACCAGGTGACCGGCAAGCGGGAATTCGCCGACTACGCCAACGACGTGTTGCAATACATCGACCGCGACATGACCTCGGCGGAAGGGGCATTTTACAGCGCGGAGGATGCGGACAGCGAAGGCGTCGAAGGCAAGTTCTACGTGTGGACGCAGGAGGAAATTGAAAAGGTGCTGGGCCGCGAGACGGCGAGCATCGCCATCCCCTATTACAACGTCCTGCCCAACGGCAACTGGGAAGGCAAGAACATCCTGCACGTCAAACGCCCGCCGGAACAGATCGCCAAAGACCTCGGCCTGCCGCTGGACCATGTTGAGACCAGAATCGCCGAAGCGCGGGAAAAACTGCTGGCGGTGCGAAGCCAACGCATCCGGCCGCTCCTCGACGACAAGATCTTAACGTCGTGGAACGGACTCATGATCCGCGCCATGGCGCAGGTGGGACGGGTGCTGGACGACGCCGACCGCATCGCCAAAGCCGAAAAAGCGCTCCACTTCATCTGGAACAACCTGCGCACGCCGGAAGGCAAACTGCTCCGCCGCTGGCGCGAGGGCGAGGCACGCTACGACGGATACCTGTGCGACTACACCTCCGTCGCGCTCGCCTGCTGTGACCTGTATGAAGCCACGTACAACCCGGATTACATCGAAAAGGCCGAGGCCTTGATGAAAACGGTGGAGGAAAAATTCGGCAACGAAGGCGCGTATTACGAAACCGCAAGCGACGCGGAGGAGTTGATCGTCCGCCAGGTGTCCGGTTACGACGGCGTCGAGCCTTCCGGCAACAGCAGTGCCGCCATGGCGTTGTTGAAACTCGCCGCGCTCACCCAGAACGTGGACTACGAACGCCGCGCTGAAAAAATCTTCCTCGCCTTCTCCGACGAGGTCACCGAATACGGCATCAACTCCTCGTTCATGATGCAGGCCCTGCACCTTTACCTGGGCGGCTGCAAACAGGTGGCGGTTCGCGGGGTGAACTCGGACAAGGGAATGGAAGCCTTCTGGCCGTTCATGCGCCGGCGGTTTTTTCCCAACACGGTGTTCGCGTTTGCGCTGGACGGCGACGCCGACGCCCAGCGGGTGCCTCTGCTGGCCGGCAAGGAACCCCTGCAGGGCCAAACCACCGCCCACGTCTGCCAGCACGGCTCGTGCCTGCCGCCGGTCACGCAAGTAACGGAACTCAAAAACCTTGTGGACGATTACCGGCAGGTGCGCGATTGAAGCAACCCCCTTTTCCGTTTGCCTTTGCCCGGCGCTGTGCTAGTATTTTGGGTTGTTTTTCCAGATAAACCCTTCATCCAACAAAACTGGTGTTCCATGAGAACGGCATTCATCGATACATTGATAGATAACGTGTTGTCCGGCAAGGGCATCACCCGAAAAGACGCGCTGGAACTGGAAAGCCTCAACCGGGAGGAGCTGGATTACCTGTTTGAAGGCACGAACCGCATCCGCGACCATTTCAAAGGCAACGCGGTCAAGATCTGCTCCATCGTCAACGCCAAGTCCGGCCGCTGTCCGGAAGATTGCGGCTTCTGCGCCCAGTCTTCGAAATTCGAGACCGAGTCGCCGGAATACGGCCTGATGGACGTCGACCAGATCGTCGCCAACGCCAAGAAGGCCGAAGCCTTTGGCTCCAACGAGTTTTCCATCGTCGTCTCCGGCACGGCGATGACCGATCCGAAAGAAATGGCCACGCTCAAGGAAGCGCTTCGCCGCATCAAGGCGGAAACGCGCCTCGAGACCTGCTGTTCGCTGGGACTCATGAGCAAGGAAAACCTGCAGGAGTTGAAGGACGCGGGACTCGACCGCGTGCACCACAACCTGGAGACGGCGCGCAGCCATTTCGAAAACATCGTGAGCACACACACCTATGAAGATGAAGTCAGCGCCGTGCGCAACGCGCAGGAGGTGGGATTGCCGGTCTGTGTCGGCGGCATCTTCGGCATGGGCGAGACATTCGCCCAGCGCGTGGAACTGGCGTTCGACATCGAGGCACTCAAAACGCAGTCGTTCCCGATCAATTTCCTGAAACCTCTGGAAGGCACGGCAATGGAAGGCATGGAGGTTCTGGACGAGTACGATGCGCTCCGCACCATCGCGCTCTTGAGACTCGTGATGCCGGAAATGGATTTGTTCGTCTGCGGCGGCCGCGAGGAGGTTTTCACCGACCACCAGGAAAAACTGTTCGCCGCCGGCGCCAACGGCATTCTCGGTGGCGACTACCTCACCACCAAGGGACAGGACCCGAAACGCGACATGGAAATGATCGAGCGCCTCGGCCTGCACCCGGTCCTGGAAACAGAAGGGGCCCGTCCCTGAAACAGGGGCGAGCCCGCTCTATCTGTCTTCGACCTTCACCCCGCCAGGGTCAAACTCAGGCGAGGGTTTCGTCGATCACTTTTTGAATTTCGGCTTTGGACTTCACTCCAACCAACTGCTGAACCACCTGTCCATCCTTGAAGAACAGCAGCGTGGGAATGCCGCGGATGCCGTACTTGGTCGCTGTTTGCGGGTTGTCATCCACATTCAGTTTGCCAACCACAACCTTCCCGTCATACTCACCAGCCAGCTCTTCCACCGTGGGTGCCAGCATTTTGCAGGGCTGACACCACTCCGCCCAGAAATCGATCACAGCCGGTTTGTCCGACTGAAGGATGGAACGGTCGAATTCGTCATCCGAAACCGTAACAACTTTTCCGCCTGCCATAACAAGCTCCTTTTTTCTTTACCAAAGTTGAATCCCCGAAACACAATCGATGGCGGCGAATCGGGAATTTGCTGGTAAGTCGTTAATGGGAGTCAACCCTGACTCTTTGTGATGGATTCCTATTTAAATAAATTTACCACCTTTTTTCAAGGCCGATTTTCCCGTATGATTGGGGGTATTCTGCCATTTGCTTTTTGACTTTTTAGATGCAATCCGGCCGGTTTGGATTCCAAACCGGCGCTTTTTTGAACGCGAACCGAAATCGGAACCCTGCCATGCCAAACTACATCAACTGGTTTGCTTACGACGAACTGATGAATCCGCGGGTCTTCAAGGAGCACGGCCTGGAGGCCAACGCATCCTTCTGTGTCACCCTCTCTGCTCACAAACTGGCTTTCAACAAAATCCCGGTCGACAACCAGGGTGTGGAAAAACTGGGCATGGCCAATGTCGTCCCCGCGCCAAGCAACCTGGGGATGATGGAAGGCATCATGTACGAAATGGACGAGTCGTTTCTGCCCAAACTGGACGAAATTTACCTTTACCCAAACGAATACCTGCGAAAGAAGATGCGCCTGACCAAGCACGATTTCACCCTCGTGGACGGGATTGTTTACATCGCGCAGAACGAACGGACCAATGACGACCTCATGCCTTCCAAGGCGATGCTCAAGAGTTTCCGCGAATGCAAAAAGAACCTGACCATGCTGTACCTGTCGCGCCTCATGAACACACCGACAGTGGATTGACCCGTAGAACATTCAGGGTTCTGAAAACGCAACCGCCATGAACACACCTTTGACCGCCCTGGTGCGGCCTCCCGCCGCCACGTTCCTGCGGGCCCTTTCACGCAGGGAAAAGCGGATTCCCATCGACTTCCGGCTCGCCCTGCGCCAGCACGGGTTTTACGTACAAACATTGATCAGCCTGGGTGTGCAGGTGGAGGCGCTGGAACCCCTGGACGCGTTTCCCGACAGCACGTTCATTGAGGACAACGCCATCGTTCTCGATGACGTGGCCCTGCTGACCTCGATGAACGCGACCAGCCGCCGGGGCGAAACCCTTCATCTCAAAACCGTCCTGGAGCGGCACCGCAAAATTGAGATTTTGGAGCCACCGGTATTCGTCGATGGGGGGGATGTGCTGCAGGTGGGTTCCACCATTTTTGTCGGCCAGTCCACGCGCACCAATCCCCTCGCCGTCGAGGCCATCGCGAAATTCACCCAGCGCCCGGTGGTTCCGGTCGCTGTTGACGGCGCGCTGCACCTGAAAAGCGCGGTCAGTTGCCTGACGGGTGAGTTGTTGCTGATCGATCCGGAACACGTCGACCCCGCTCCATTCGAAAACCATTCCCGTATCGAAGTCGCACGCGGAGAGTCCAATGCCGCCAACTGCCTCACCATCAATGGAACCGTGTTGATGCCGAAAGGAAATCCCGGGACACGGGCGCTTGTGGAACAGCGTGGATTGGAAGTGCGCGCCATGCCGGTGAGCGAGTTCGAAAAGGCCGACGGCGGCCTCACCTGCCTGAGCATCTTGATTCCGAAAAGAACCTGACGAGGCTCATGGACCGAACGTGGCGGAGAGGTTTCCGCCGTAACCCACCAGTCCCACGTAGCCCTTGCCCCTCACCGACTTGCCATCGTAGGTGCCTTCCACCGTCACGCTGCCTTCCCAGTACGAGTTGGAGACAGACCGGAGCAGGAACAATTCCTGCGACGCCATGTCCGGAATCACCTTCAATGCAATGTTGCGTTCAGGTAAATCAATTTTCCACGCGGCGGGATAAGTCACGTCTGACTTCGGGCTGGTCCATGTCTTCAACACGTTTACCGATTGTTTTTCAGAGGGCAGGTGCACCTGCGTGCCGTCGGCCCTCACCAGCGTGCCCCCGGAACGGGGATCGTATTTTCCGTCCTGCAGGCGGATTCTGAACAGCATGACCTCGGCTCCGTTGTCCAGCTTGAGCAAAAACCAGTCCCACCCCGCCTGCTTCGGCACAAGCAACCGCTCCGCAAACACGTGGTCCATCCAGCTCGTCCCTGTCACTTCCACCGGCTGTCCGTCGATGAAAACCGTGCCTTTGGTTTTCAAACGTGTGAAGGAGTAGTAGTTCGGCGCTTTCTCCGGAATGTCCCATTTCGGCTTGTCGTCACCGGTGCCGTGGATGACGGGGGCTTTTTCCGGAGCCAGTTGCAAATCGAATCCGTTGCCCTCTTCCTTCGCAGTGAGCTTGCGCATGTTGCCTGCTCCGGTCAGCTTCCAGTTTTCGTTCCACACCTCCAGCCGATCCTCCGCTGCACCGGCGAGCCCCAGACCGGAACGGTTGATACGTTCGTAAAAATGAAATTTGCCGTTCTTCAAATCGACCACCGTCATGTGGGCAAAGTAAATATGTTCGTTGCTCCATTCGGACGGCGTATCCTGATACTGCTGGAGAGCCTTCATGCCGGCAAGCGAAACGCGGAAGAACGAGCACTGGTAACCATACTCGCGTCCGGCGGCGTCTTTAAGATTGCCGGTAAAATACCACCACTCCACCTGGTAGTTGTTGTGCGAATAAAAGTCACGTGGAAACGAAAACGCGTATCCGGTGAGCGGATGTTTAACGCTTTGCCGGGCATCGGGTTGCGCATGAACGGATCCCGCCGCCAATAAAAATACAAACGCGGTTGAAAAAATGAAAAACAAATACGGACGCATGGGAAATCGGATTATCAAGAATTAAAGTGAGGGGAGTGTACCACAGGTCACACACGTGCGGCATCGCCGGTCTGCGTCAAGAGGTGCCACAGGAAGTCAGGTCATTCCCCAAACAGGTCGCAGGTTTTCTTCCAGCGGAAGGAAAAAATTTTTTCCAGGTCACGCCGCACAATGGGGTAGATGAACAGATCACCCGGCGTCCACATGGGGACGCGATAGATAGCACGGTCGCGGATCAATGTACCGCCGTCCTGTTCGATAAAATCGTGCGTGTGGTGCCACAGCCAGTAGGGCCCCACCACCTGGATATCGGAAAAGCGGTTGTTTGGAGACCAGTCCATGATGATCGACTGCCAGCGGAAGGGAATACCGTACAGTTTCAAACGGTAGTTGATACGTGTGCCTTCCTCCATCTCCCGGGTCGACTGACCCGTGACGGAAAAATTCAGGAAGGGCGGGGTCAATATTTCCAGGTTTTTGGCGTCGCTGTAAAATTCGAAAATGGTATCAATCGGTTTTGGAACCCACTGTTCCATCCGCATTTCGTGCGTTCGCACATCGGCCAGTTGGGTGAGCGCCGATTCCACGTCCGGGTAGTCGAATTGGAATCCGCACGACTGCGCCTTTTTGGGCATAGCCTTCTGAGAGGCGAGGAGCACCTCGGACATCTCCCCCAATACCAGCCTGAGTGCAAACGCGGGCGCGGGGATGAAGGCGGGGCGTCCCACCGCTTTCGCCAGCGTGCGGGTGAACTCGGCGTTGGTGACGGGTTCCGGGCTGCACGCGTTCACCGGTCCGCGCAGGGTGTCGGTGTCGAGCGCGTGGAGCATGAGACGCGCCAGGTCGCGGACGTGAATCCAGCTCATCCACTGCCGGCCGTTCCCGGCACGGCCGCCCACACACATGCGGAAGGCGGGTAGCATGAACCGCATTGCACCGCCGTCGGTGCCCAGGACGGTGGCGATGCGCAACACCACGGTGCGTACCCCCAGCGTCTCGGCTTTCAACGCTTCCGCTTCCCAATTCTTGCACACCTCGGCGAGCACGCTGTTGCCGGGCGTCTGTGATTCGTCCAGTTCCAGGCTTTTGCGGTCGCCGTAATAACCGATGCCCGAGCAGGAAATGAAAATACCGGGCCGCGAATCCATCTCTTCCATCGCCTTGACCAGTTGACGAGTCGAAAGCACGCGCGAGCGCTCCAGTTCCATTTTTTTCGAATCGGTCCAGCGCGTGGCGATGTTTTCCCCCGCGAGATGAATGACCGCGTCCACACCTTCCAGTGCTTCCTTCGGTGGCTCGAGGAGAGCAGGGTCCCATTTGTAACGGCGGCAGAGGACCGGCAGACGCACCACCGCGCCTTCCGGATCGCGAGTCAAAACGGATATCTCGTGGCCCGCGTTTTTCAGTAAGGGAAGCAGTTGTTGACCGACAAACCCGGTAGCACCGGTGACGAGAATTTTCATGAAAAAATTCCAAACCCTTCCGCCGTTGTTTCCATCTAAAAGGAAGGCGACCGGCCGAATCCCCTTACGGAACTTGAAGCAGATGAAAACCGATTAAACCAAACAGGAGACTTGCATGGCGTACCAGAACAAGCCTTTTTATGTGAATGAGACCCCGGGAACCAAGTACTATTGTACTTGCGGCGAGTCGGAAAATAAACCGTACTGTGACGGCTCGCACGACCGGAAGGAAACCGGTAAAAGTCCGGTGGAAGTAACTCTGGAACGGCCCCGCAGGTTGACCATCTGCGATTGCGGTCTCACCAAGACCTCCCCCATCTGCGATGGGGCGCACAAAAACTGCTGATTGTCATGAGTTTAATCCACTGACCAATCAAAAAGGCCGCTCTGATGAGCGGCCTTTCCTGCAGAAAAAACATCCCGTTTTATGAACAGGGTAGTCAATAAATGGGCCCGGCCTCCCAATTGAACTTTGTGGGCAGCCTTTTTCCGTCAAGCAAGGTGATTGCTCAGGCCGTTGTCGATACGCGTGGTGTTGGACTGCATGACCGCCTCCAGCCGTTTCCAGTTTTCCTCTGTCTCGCGTGACTTTCCAAGCGGATGCCACAGGTGCAGGACCGGCAGGGCAAAACGACCTTCCTTGCGCACAATGCCTTTGTTGAGCAGGCGGATGACGAGATCCGAGTCCTCATACCCCCAGCCCTGGTAGTGCTCGTCGAAGCCATTGATCTCCACGAAATCCTGCCTCCACACGCCGAGGTTGCAGGTTTTGACTCCCTGCCACTTGTTCCGCGACAGTTTGCGCAATGGGCCCAGCGGCAGACGCAGAAAAGGAACCAACCGGTTCACCTCTCCCCGAAGCCGCACTGAAATCCACTTCAAAAGACTCCATTTGTGCAGAGGCAGTTTCTTATCGAGCGCGCGCTGGGTGAGCGATTCATCAAGAAGAACGCGGTTGCCCGCCAGAAAGTATCCCGGCTCCATCAGTTGAATATAGTGCTCGACGAAATCCGGGAACACCATGCAGTCGCCGTCGAGAAACACCAGCCGTTCGCCCTCACATGCCGCCACCGCCTTGTTGCGGATGGCACCGGCGCGGAATCCCCTGTCCTCGTGCCAAACATGTTTGAGCACCAGCGTGTTCCTTTGTGAAAACGTTTCCACCAGCGCGCGCGTGTTTTCCGTCGAACCGTCATCCGCCACAATGACCTCGAAGTCGCGGTCGGTTTGCGCTTCGAGGCTGGTCAGCACGCGCTCCAGCGCGTCGGGACGGTTGTACGTACTCAATATGATGCTGAGCGCCGTCACGGTTCCTCACTCTTCTTATTTCGATACAGTTCCATGAGTTTGACATACTTGTAATACGTTCCTTCCGCGTTCGACACCGCCAGCTGGAATCCCTGCCTGCCGTCGAGGAATCCCCTCTTCAAAATATAAGCGCGGAAAAACGCCCACATGCCGCGCGCAACAGCTTCCACCAGGCTGGAGTTGCGGTCCTGTTCGTACAGCATCTGCGCGTTGTAGGTCGAGTAACGGTTCATTTTGTCGAGCACGTCCTCGAAGGTGTCGAAGCTGTAATGGATGAGCGGATTTTTAAACCGGCCCACCTTGCCTGCGATTTCCAGTTTTTCGTGCACCAGGGAATTGGTGAACGCGCCGGAGCCTTTCTTCATCAGCCGCACCACGTAATCGGGTGTCCATCCGCTATGCCGGATGCGCCGCCCCACATAATGCGAGGAGCGCGGGATCTTATACCCATTGTATTTGGGATTGCGCAATGTCCGCTCGATTTCATCGCGGAGCGCATCGGTCACCACCTCGTCGGCGTCTACAGAGAGGACCCAGTCACCTGTTGCCATGTCCAGGGCGCGGTTTTTCTGCGGGCCGAATCCCGGCCAGTCCACATCGTGCACCTGGTCGGTGTATTCGCGGCAGATGTCCGGCGTGCCGTCGGTGCTTCCCGAATCCAGCACCACGATTTCATCGGCCCACTTCACCGACTCCAGGCACTGCCGAATACGCACGGCTTCGTTTTTGGTGATGAGAATGACGCTAAGCATTTTCTGTTTTTGAGTCGTGCACAAGCGGGGCGTACAGCACCGCCGCCAGCCATCCAATCAGCATGCCTTCGGTGTGGTCCATCAAAAGCGAATTGGCCAGAGCCCCGAAGGTCACCATCACCGCCAGTCCCTGCGCCAGGCTGCGGTGATACGGATCGAGCGAAAACGAATACCGCCACAATGTGAAAATGAAATACAAAAACAGACCGATGCCCATCCACCCGGTCTGCACGCCAAGCATGAGGTATTCGTTGTGGGGATTGTCGGTGACGCGCTCCAGCTGGTTTGTTGCAGCGTGGTCCGCGTACCGTTGGCGGAAACTCCCGGTACCGTGACCGAACAAGGGGCGTTCCATCATGATCTCATAGCTGTTTGTTGAAAACTCGATGCGCATACCGATGGAGGAAGCCGCATCGCCCCGATCCATGTACTTGGCGATGCCGCGCGTCAGGAAATCCCATTGAGTCTGGTACAAAGGAGAAACCGAACTGAGCGTAAAATGAAATGCGACCAAAACCGCAACACCCATCATCGCATAACGCAGTTTGAATTTCTGAAACAGGAACAGGAATCCCAGAAGATAAAACAACACGTACCCGGTACGTCCGTCCACCATGAAAAACAGGTTGAACACAACCACTGCCAACAAAACGGAAAGTGCAATAATTCTGTTGCGGTTTTCCCGGCGGGAAAACACATGCACCATCAGGCCGAAAGCAAAAACCGCCATCAACAGGCTGTGCGTGATGCTGTTTTTGAATGGCAACCCGACCCTCAGGTTGGGATCCGTGGAAGGAGACGCGATGTAGTACTGGAAAAACGATCCCATCAGCGTGAGCACCATCGCCGCACCGAATGCCACAAGGCACATGCGGCGGGTTTTATCATTATCAAGAAAAGAAAGGTACGCCACGATCAAAATCAGTTCCCGGTACTTGCCCAGGATACCGAAAGCGTCACGCAGATCCGCCGAAGTGTACAGCACCCCGAGGATGAGCATCAGGTACAATATCACCGCCGAGCGTGCCACCGGGTGCGACCGCATACGGGTCCAAAACGTTTTGTGGTGACCCGCAACGAACCACAGCACCAGCACCAGTGTGGTGAGGATTTCTGTCAGGGACGTGCTCACCGGAATGACAGCGCCGGTGAGAACGGTCAACCAGAGACCGGCTTTGTGAGCGCGTGAGGCTCGCAGGGAAACCGGGGCGTCGACAGGCCGAGCCTGGGAAATCATGGCACTCCTGGTCTCCAGCGTTTATTTAAAAGGAGACAATGCGAATCAGGGATGTGAGGCATTCAGGTTCTGGTTCAGGCGGGCCCGCTCTTCGGGAGTCGTTCCGTTCTGGAAGAGGAAACCGAACGTTTCCAGCCGCCACACCAGCATGTCCAGTCCTTTCAACAAGTCCAACCAGTAAAATGGAACCGCCCACAGGGGCTTGCGGTGTATGTCGTTCCGGCACAGAACAAAATCAAGCAACTGCCGACGTGACCGGCGAATGAGCGGCCAATTGCCTCGTTCCTTTATAATACGGATCAAACGGAAAAAATTGAGAACACGCTGGGACATGCGGACCCCCTGAAAAACGGCAAATCCATTTGCCGCTAACCGGATTTTATATTATATGATGGGTCAGTTTTTGTAAAGAAATCGACGTTGTCAACACCTCACGAACCCGAATCCCAAATATCAGCCATGGATCTTGCGGAATGGAGCCGGGACGCCCGGCGACGCATCGACACGGACACCGAACTGTTTTCACGTCACATGGACGTCATGCGTGAGATGGTGCGCATCGACAGCCGCAGTTTCAACGTCAACGAATTCGAGGGCGATCGCACCGAACCGACCGACATGCAGGAAATTTTAGAGGTGGCGGAACGCTACCTGCGCGACATCGGCTTCGATTACGTGCACATCAACACCCCGCCCAGAGGTCCCCAGCGTGCCACGCCCATCCTCATGGCGTCACTCACATCCGGGGAAGGCAAACCCACCGTGCTCATGTACGCGCACCTGGACAAACAACCGTACATGGACGACGGTCGTTTCCTGAAATGGGACGGTGTGCCGCCAACGGAATTGCGCTGGAACGAAGACCGCACCCGGGCCTTCGGGCGCGGCGCCGCCGACGACCTGAGCGGCGTCATCGGCATTGGCATGGCGGTGGACGCCACCCTGCAATCCATCGGATTCGATCCCCGTAACCCATCGAAAGACACGCTGGCGAAACTCCCCTGCAATTTAAAAATCATCTTCGAGACGGAAGAAGAGTCCGGATCCTACTCACTGATCGAGCAGATTTTGCAGAACCGGGACTTTTTTACCGACGCGAACTGCGTGATCATCACCGATGTCACCAATCCGGCGACGGGGGTACCGGGCCTGACCACTTCCCTGCGCGGCATTTCACAGACGCACGTCACCGCACAGACCGAAAACGAAAGCGGCCTCGACGCGCAGACGGCCCTTTACAAAACCCTGGCAACGCTCGTGCACGAGGACCATTCACTGGCCGTCAATGCCATCGCCCGGCGCGACATACCCGTCACCCCCGACGAACGCAAAGGGTACGAGGCAGTGCCTCTAACCGTCGAAACCCAGCGCCGCATGGCCGGACTCCTGCCCCAGGTGAAGCTGACCGTGGAAGAAAACCAGGCGGCCATGATCCAGGCCCAACTGCGGACCTCGTACGCCAATGTGCGGCCGGGGCACCGCGTGGCGGGCGGGGTGGTGCTTGGGACGGCAGCGGCACGACTGACGTTTCACCTGAAAGGCCAGCTCGACTCGAACGCCTTCCGGTCTGCTGTTGCCGAGGTGTTGGACCGGCTCAACCCGTTCAACCTGAAAATCACCGTGGAAGAAGCCGAGGCCCCGGCCTCCGGAACGCTGGCTCTGAACCTCATTGTGCAGGCTGCTCTCAAGGATCCGCATTCCGGTGTCTCCGGCGGTCCGTTCCCGGTAGCGGAGATTCAACTGGCGCGCATGATCGACGGGTTGATCGACGGCAATGGCCGCCTCACCGCCGGACCCGTACACCTTTACATGGCGCCGGAAGGCCCCATAGAACGGATCACCTCCGAATCCCTGCACGCCGAAAACGACGGCACCACCCGCCGGTTTGCAGACAACGCGGCGAAAGCCATGGTGGAAATTCGTCTTGCGCCGGGCAACAACGAAACCGAGACGGCGGAAGACGTAAAGGCCCACCTCCAGGCCAACGCACCAGCAGGAGTGCAACTGCAGTTCGGGGATGACAAAGGCGGATCTCCATGGAGTACGGGAATCGAGCACCCGGCGTTCACCCTCATGCTGGAGTCGCTGGAAGCCGGTTATGGAGTGAAACCCTGCCTGTTCGGCTGCGGCGGGTCCATCCCCTTCGTTGCCAAATTGATGAAAGCCCTGGACGGCATTCCGCCACTGGTCATCGCGCCCTACGATCAGGAATGCCGCATGCACGAACCCGGTGAAAGTCTCAGCGTCGCCGATCTGAACGGCTGTGCGCGGTCGATCGTGCATTTTCTATTATATTGCGAAGCCGCCCTCGCCCGCACGGGCTGATACGAACTCCCCCCTCTTTTTACACCCACAACCTCAGCGTCGGGTTGATCCTGCATGCGGGTGCGTTAGAATGGAACCATCATTCCACTTCGGGTGCCTGCATGAAGGACCTGACGCCACAATCCGGAGACGCCCTGCTGATCGTCGATCTGCAAAACGACTTTCTGCCCGGCGGCAGCCTGGCCGTGCCCCATGGCGACCGGGTCATCGCACCCCTCAACCGGTACGCCGATTCTTTCCGCGCCGCATCCCTTCCGATCTTTGCCAGCCGGGACTGGCATCCGGAAATGCACTGTTCCTTTGAAGAGCAGGGGGGCCCCTGGCCGCCGCACTGCATCCAGGACACCGAGGGTGCGGATTTCGCCGCCGAACTGAACCTTGCGGACACCGTTGTCATCAGTAAAGCCCAAACCGAAGAAGCCGACGCCTACTCCGCTTTTCAGGGAACAGGTCTCGATTCCGAACTGAAATCCCTGGGCGTGCGCCGTCTGTTCGTCGGCGGACTCGCCACCGACTATTGCGTGCTCAACACCGTGCGCGATGCGGTGAAAAACACTTTCGAGGTGGTTTTGCTGGAGGACGCCATCCGCGCCGTCAACGTGAACCCGGAGGACGAAGCGCGCGCGTTGAACGAAATGCGGGAGCTCGGTTGCCGTTTCGCAACGGTGAATGACACCTGTCTCGATCCCGCCCAGGCCAGCGCGCTTCTCACCGATCTCTACCAGTTCACCATGGTTAAAAGTTATATCGACCAGGGGATGACCCGGCAGGCGGTGTTCGAATTTTTTGTGCGGGACCTGCCGCCTCACCGCAACTTCCTGATGTGTGCGGGAGTGGAGCCGGTCCTGCGTTACCTGGAAGCCCTGCATTTTTCTCCGCAGGAACTGGATGTGCTGAAGCGAAGCGGGCGTTTTCCCCAGGAGCTTCTGGACTCGTTGAGGACGTTTCGCTTCACGGGAGATGTGGACGCCATGCCCGAAGGCACGGTGTTCTTCGCCAACGAACCGGTCCTGCGAATCACCGCGCCTTTACCGGAGGCGCAGTTTGTGGAAACACGCGTTATCAACCTGCTTCATTATTCCATTCTGGTCGCCAGCAAGGCGGCGCGGTGCGTTCTGGCGGCACAAGGTCGGGGGCGCCTTGTCGATTTCGGTCTTCGACGCGCCCACGGCGCCGAAGCGGGATGGCTGGCGGCACGGTCATCGTTCCTCGCCGGATTCGCCGGAACCGCCACCGTGCTCGCTGAAGCCACCGACCGCATTCCGGTTTACGGCACGATGGCGCATTCCTATGTGCAGGCGCATGACAGCGAGGAAGCGGCGTTTTATGAGTTCTGTCGTTCATGGCCGCAGAACACCACTCTTCTGCTCGATACGTATGACGTTTTTGAGGCCACTGAATCGGTCATCAGGCTTTCCCGCAAACTTGAAAAGAAAGGGATACGCATTCAGGGAGTGCGCCTCGACAGCGGCGACATGCAGGCACAGGCGCGCGAAGTGCGCAGGCGGCTGGATGAAGCGGGACTGGAACACATCAAGATATTCGTCAGCGGCAATCTCGACGAAAACGCCATTGCCGAATACGTGGCACACGACATTCCGGTGGAGGGATTCGGCATCGGCACGAAGCTGGTCGTTTCCGACGACGCACCGTTTCTGGAATGCGCCTACAAGTTGCAGGAGTACGACGGCAAGCCGCGGCGCAAGCGGTCCAAGGGAAAAGCCACCCTGCCCGGCGCCAAGCAGGTGTTCCGGTTACGGGATGCCGGAGGTCGGTTTGCAAGCGATCAACTGGGTCTGGCCAATGAAGAATTGGAAGGCGAAACCCTGATCACACCCATGATGCGCGGCGGGCGCCGCCTGCATCCACCCGTCTCCCTGCAAACCCTGCGCGCCCATGCGCAGGCGCAATTGATGGCCCTGCCTGAACCGCTTCGATCTTTGGACAGAGCGGACCCTTCGTACCCGGTTTCCATCTCCGAAAATTTAAAGGCATTGACCCAGAAGGTGGACCGCCAAACACATGTCTCCAGTCTGGGGTTGAACGGTTCCGTGTTCCGCACGATAGCGGATTTTTTCAGGAAAGCGTTTTAGAGAGGATCCGTCGGGCTCGATTTTCCGCCCGGGACTGCATGTCCGCCTTCCATTGCGAAAGATCCGAAAGCGATATACCAAGCGCCGCCACCAACGGGTCAAGCGGTTCGTTTTCCGGCAGGTGCAGCCCATCGCCGTATCCCCAGTCTTCCGCCAGCCGGTTTGCCAGCCGCACGATGGCTACGGGACCGGTCTCCCGGGCGGCCTTGCCGTTTTCCAGGGACTGAATGTATTCGATCAGGCTGGCTGGATAATGCCATTCCTCCGCCAGCCGTCCCGCCACTTCCTGGGGTGTGCATCCGGCGACGTTCTTAAGCGCCTGAGAAAATGGGAGGGAATCCTTCCTTGCCCGGTCCAGGGCCTCCAGCACCTCCCTGGGATGGTTGATGATGAGCGCCATCTTTCCCAGGTCGTGCAGCAACCCCAGCGTCAGGCACACGTCTTCTTCCAGCGTACCCAGTTTGTTCGCCAGAAGCGCCGCCAGAGTGCCCGTCACCGCGCCATGCGCCCAAAGTTGCAGGTGATCGAATTTCCGGTGATACGTGTGATCGGCGTCGCGGAACATTTCAAACACCGGGGTGGTGAGGATGACGCTGGTCACCAGGCTGGGAGAAAGCAGGCCCGCCGCCTGTTGCAGGGACTCGACGCGGCGCTCGTACCCGTACACGGGCAGATTGGCGACCGCCAGAATGCGGGCGGCGATGGCGGGATCATACTGAATCAGGTGCAGGAGATCGTAATCCGCCGACGACGTTTTTCCGAGCACGTCGATGACCTTTGCAATCTGCTCCGGATGGCTGGGCAGACTGGGAAAATCTTTGTATGCATCGAGCAGGGTGACAGACACCTCAATCTCCAAGAATAACGCGGTCCCGCCCCTCTTCCTTGGCCCTGTACAGGGCCCGGTCCGCAGCGTGAATCAGATCCGAAACAGACTCCATGGTGGACAAATTCAACTCCGCGATACCGCCACTGACCGTCACACCAAATTCCTTGTTTTCCACATCAAAAGCGATCTTTGCCATTTCCTGTCGAATGCGTTCCGCAATGACCATCGCGCCCTGTTTGTCCGTCTCGGGCAGAATGACCGCGAACTCCTCCCCGCCATACCGCGCTGCGGTGTCGTTGGACCGGCACAGCCGGTTCATCACCGTCGCCAATGCCACCAGAACCTCGTCTCCCTTCTGGTGCCCGTAGGTGTCGTTGATCCTTTTGAAATTATCTATGTCCATCATTAACAGGGAAAGCGAGGACTGGTACCGCTGGGAACGGTCGAACTCCTTGCCTAAAATGTGCAGCATTTGCCGGTGATCGTTCAACTGCGTCAGGCCGTCGGTGATGGACAGCATCTCCGTCTTTTCGTGCAACAGGGCGTTGCTCACGGACAGGGCGACAAATTCCAAAACGTTCAGAATGTAATCCATGTCCGACACCGACAGGAACCCCTTGTCGCTGTCATTGATGTTGATGACCCCGATGATCTTGTTTTCGATCATCAAGGGCACGCACAGGAAAAAATTGTTTTTGAACAGGGAATTTTTTCTGCCCTTGAAATACTTTGAGGTGGTGAAGTCCGATTCAAAGATGTACCGCTTCTGGTTCAGGGCATCCTGCATGACTCCCGACTCGGAAACGCTGAAGCTCAGCGGTTTTTCCATGTCGAGATGATTGCTGCAGGCCAGGGTCAATTCCATCTGCGACGGATTATAAAGGAACAACGAAAAGTAACGGACGGCGAGGATGTGCGGCAGCTTTTCCAGGAGGACGGGTTTGATGTCATCCAGGTGCAGGAGACTGATGCTTTTATGAAGGTATAGAAACAGGTCGAGGCTGACCAGAGACTCGCCCAGCATGGCTTTCTGGTTTTTCACCAGTTCCAGGACCTGCCGGGTCTCTTTCAGTTGGCTCTGATCGATCGGGTCCATAGACTTTAAGTTATCTTAGATTCGGTCAGAAAATTCAAGTCAAACCTATAAACACACTCAACTGACGTCAATTTTCTGACGATAACATATATACGACAAGCAACCGCGCCATTTTCAACAGGACATCAACTGTTTCGCCCAAGCAACACACCAAAAGTTTTTCCTTTTATTATAATGGGTTAAAGGAGTCTGGGATATAATGGAATTCATTCGGTATCATTTTTGCTCTTCATGAACTGCGTTGCCAACCGGAGTGTTTTTATATGGTGAGCAGAACTTCATTCAAAACCGGATGCCAGATTCTCGGGCTGGGGGTGTGCCTGATTTTCGTTTTGGCGAATTTCGCACACGCACAAAGTCCGTCCGGTCCCATCAAAATCCAGGACATCCAGCTGGGTCCCCACCCGGACAAAACGCGGGTGGTCATCCTGCTCAATCGTCCTGCCGAATACCGGGTCATCCCCGATCTCGGCAACAAACGCATTGGAATCTTTCTGCGCGGTGCGGTTCTGCATCCGCGAATCAAACCGCAGGCATTCAAAGACGTCAACCTGACACGCATCGAAACCCGCGAGTTGGAAGGCATCGTCAAGATCACCCTTCATTTTCATCAGGCCAATACGCAGTTCATTCACTTTTCCGAAAACAATCCGCCCCGGATCGTCTTCGATCTGGCCAAAAAAGCACCCCTCAAAATTCTCAAGTCAAAAAAGGAACTCATTCCTGCTCCCAAGAAAGAGGGTCAAAAAGCGCCACGGGTTAAAGGCCTGACGTTGAATGAAATCGAGAAAACCGTTCAGACGGAAAGCGAGGACAAACTCCGTCACGGGTGGAACGAATACACCCTCGCGCTCAACCTGTTCCAGCAACAGAATTACAGGGAAGCGTCCGTCGCGCTTCGCGGGTATATCCGGAATTTTGGAGGCAGCCCCTATGCCGCCAACGCCGCTTACCTGGTCGCGGAGGCGGAATGGAAACTGGCCATACAGAAACAGGAACCGAATTTTGAGGCCGTCATCGACGCCTACCGGTTTGCCATCCGCAAATACCCGGACTCCAAATTCTACGACCACGCCCTGTACAAGCTGGCGACCATTTACGACGATCTCGATTTCATTCTCGAAGCCAAAACGCATTACGAACAGGGCATCGAGCGCAACCCGCGCAGCCGTTACAACGATGCTCGCAAGCTGGGCCTCGCGCGCATGATGTTCAAGGAAGGCCGCCTCGACGAGGCATACCGTGCGTTCCGCGTCATCCTGAAAGACCAGGCCGCAGACCCCAAGGCCCGCGCCAGCGTGTACCAGATCGCCCAGGCGTATTACGACCGCAAGGAATACGACAAGGCTCTCCAGGTATTCGAAGACGCGGTCGAACGCTGGCCGAAAGAGTTGAACAACGAACCGGAACTCAATTTCACCATCGGCGAGTTGTATTTTTCCCGCCAGCAATACGGAAAGGCACGCCAGTATTATTTTCAACTGGTCAACCTGCAACCGGAAACGTTGAAATCGCACGAGGCGCTCAACCGCATCGGCGATTCCTACCTGCTGGAGAAAAACGGGATGGCCGCCTATTCCGTGTTCGAGCGGTCGATGAAAATCGACCCCGAAGGCCCGCGCGCGCTCTACGCCAAAATCCGCATGGCGGACATCGGCATCCGCTACCCGGGTCTGGACGTGCCGGACCTGGTGATGGACAACCCGTCGTACTTCAAACCTTATGAAACCTATAACGCCATCTTTGCGGGAACGGAAGCGCGCAACGTGCGCTCGGAAGTGTTGCTGAGCCGCGGCTCCGCCCTCTTCCAGGAACAACGCTTCCTGCAGGCCATCCAGGAATTCAAGCGCCTGCTCGACCGCGACAAGCCGTCGCGTTATTACCGCACCGCGAAAAGCGCCATCCACCGCGCGATGAGCCACCTGATCGACCAGTATTCCAAACAGGGCGGCCACCTGCCCATCCTCTATGCGTACAACGATTTCCTGACGTTCGGCATCGGGGACGTCGATGACCTGAAAACCCAGCTCCAGATAGGCGAAGCCTACCAGGCCATCGGCATGCACGTGGAGGCGTTGAAGTTTTTCGAGGAGGTGAAACTGAAGGACGTGCAGGGTCTGTATTCTGACCGGCTGTTTCTGAACCTCGGCGAAATCCATCTCGCCCAGAACCGCTTCCAGGATGCGGAACTGGTCAGCAAGACGTTCCTCAACAATTACCCGAACAGCCCCGAGGTGCCGGATGCGATGATGCTCCTCGCGCAGGCTTACCGCGGACAGAAACGCATCGACAAGGCGGTGCAGACGTATGAATCCATCATCGCCCGCGGCAACGGCCGCGTCGCGCTGGCCTGGTACCGCCTGGCGGAAATCTGGATGGAATCGGACGACTTCACCCGCGCGGGCAACGCCTACCGCAAGGTGATCGACCACTCCGACCGCACCCTGCGCAACCCGCCGGAGTTCATCCAGTCCACCTACTACAAGCTGGGCATCGTGTACCACCTCCAGCGCCGCTACTCGGAATCGCTCAACATGCTGGAGTCGGGACGCAAGCGCTTCCCGGATCACTCGCTCCGCAGCTACGCGGATTTCCTCATCGCCGACAACCTGGAACATTTGTCGCAACCCAAGCAGGCGCAGGCGGAGTTGCAGGAGATGATCAAGACGAAGGACAACGGACCAAGCCTGGTGCAGGACGCGGCGGAGATCCGCCTCAAGGTCATGGACTGGGAAAATCGTTTAAAAGACCTGTTGTGATCTTCTATAATGAATAAGACCTTGCAAGCCGTACGCAAACTTCCTCTCGAGTGGCCCATGACGGATGATTCCCAGGACCGGCAGGTGCCGGATCTCGAAACCCTTCAGGCCGCGTTTCAGGCGTTCACCGAAACCACCCAGCACCTGCAGGAGTCCTACGAGAAACTGCAGGCTCACGTGCGCGCGCTCGACCTCGAACTGGAAAAGAAAAACGCCGAACTCGAACAGAACCTCAAGGAAAAGGAAGCGGTCCGCAGTTACCTGGACAACATCCTGCAAAGCCTCACCACCGGCGTCATCGTGGTGGACGACGCGCAACGCATCACCACCTTCAACAAAACCGCCGAGCGCATCACCGGCCTCAGGGAAAACGCGGTCCACCGCAAAACGCTGGGCGAGGTGTTCGACGTCGATCCCTTCGCGCAACTGATCGCCCGCGCGGCAGACCAGCCCGACGCCCAGCCGGTGTTCCAGGAATCGGTGCTGACCACCGACGGTCGCGACCTGCGTCTGCGCACCGCCGCCTCTCCCGTGCTCGACGCACAGGGCACACGCATCGGCACCATGCTGCTGGTCGAAGACATCACCGAACTCAAACGCCTAGAAGAGGAAGCCGAACGCAACGACCGCCTGCGCGCGATGGGCGAGATGGCCGCGGGCATCGCCCACGAAATCCGCAACCCCCTCGCCAGCATCGAGCTGTTCGCATCGCTCCTCAAAAAAGACCTCGGCGACGACGAGGAAAAACGCGCGCCCGCCGACCACATCATCAACGGCGTGCGCAACATGGACCGCACCATCTCCAGCCTGCTCCTGTTCGCCAAGTCGCCGGAACCGTCGCGCAGTCAGTGCGACCTCAACCCGTTACTGGAAACCCTGCTTGCCGACCCATCGCAGTTGCAGGTGCCGGACAACGTGAATGTGGTGTGCGATTTCGGCGCGGGAACGATGACCGCCAACGCGGACGAGCACCTGCTCAAGCAGGTGTTTCTCAACTTCCTGCGCAACGCCGTACAGGCCATGCCCGTCGGCGGCACGCTGACCATCAAGACCGAACGCGGCGACGCGCCCGCGGGTGAGACGTTCCACCGTCACTTCATCCGCACCACCATCGCCGACACCGGCGTCGGCATCGCGCAGTCGGACCAGAAACACATCTTCAACCCGTTTTTCAGCACCAAGGAAAAAGGCACCGGCCTGGGCCTCGCCATCGCGCACAACATCATCAAGGCGCACCACGGCACCATCGACGTGGACAGCCAGCCCGGCCGCGGCACCACCTTCGCCATCAACCTCCCCGGCTCGGACACGCCCGCATCATGAAAGCGAAACGCCACATCCTGATCGTCGACGACGAACCGGACATGCGCGCCGCGCTCACCGCCGCGCTCAAGCGCGAGGGGCACGACCTCAAAACCGCCGAGAACGGCAAGGAGGCGCTGGGCCTGGTCGAGATCGAGGACTTCGACCTCGTCATCTCCGACGTCAAGATGCCGAAGATGACCGGCGCGGAACTGCTGAAAGCCATCAAGGAAATCAAACCCGAAACGCGCGTCATCATGATGACCGCCTACGGCACCATCGACAACGCCGTCGAAAGCATGAAGCAGGGCGCCTTCGATTACCTCTTGAAACCGTTTTCCGCCGACGTGCTGGTCTCCACCGTCACCCGCGCCCTGCAGACGGACACCGCCGCGAGCGCGGCGCCTTCGGATGCGGCCGCCGAGAGCGGCGACGACGCGGAGCCCATCGACCCGCGCCAGATCGTGACGCAGAACAAAACCATGCAGGAATTGCTGACCTTCGCCGAGAACGTGGCGTACAGCCAGTCGACGGTGCTCATCTCCGGCGAGACCGGCACCGGCAAGGAACTGTTCGCGCGCTACATCCACCAGTGCAGTCCGCGCGCGGACAAACCGTTCCTCGCCGTCAACTGCGCCGCCCTGCCGGAAGGACTGCTGGAGTCGGAACTGTTCGGGCACGAAAAGGGATCGTTCACCGGCGCCATCACCGCCAAGCAGGGCAAGTTCGAGCTCGCCAACGGCGGCACGCTGCTGCTGGACGAAGTCACCGAGATGTCCCTTCCCCTGCAGGCGAAACTCCTGCGCGTTCTGCAGGAGCACGAGGTGGACAAGGTCGGCGGCAAGGAACCCATCCCGGTCAACGTGCGCGTCATCGCCACGACCAACCGCGACCCGAAGGCGCTGATCGCCGAGCAGAAGTTCCGTGAGGACCTGTATTACCGGCTGAACGTCATCCCGCTCAAACTGCCGCCCTTGCGCGAGCGCAAGGAAGACATCCCGGTGCTGGCCGACCATTTCGCAAAGAAGCACGGGCAGAGGAACAACAAGGCCATCACCGGCGTGGCCGACGAGACGAAAAAACTGTTACAGAAATATCAATGGCAGGGGAACGTGCGCGAGTTCGAGAACATCATGGAACGCGCGGTTCTACTGTGCAACGCCGACACCATCCAGCCCTCCAACCTGTTCATGGACGACGACGCCGCGACCGCCGCCCAGCCCGCCAATGCGAACGGGTCGAGTCCTTTGGGGAATTTCCGGGGCACGCTCCAGGAGATGGAGCGGGAACTGATTTTGAGGACGCTGGAAGAAACCGAAGGCAACAAGACCAAAGCCGCCGAGCAACTCGGCATCTCCATCCGCACCCTCCGCAACAAGCTTACTGAATATAAAAGTTCGATTTAACTCCCAAATTTTGGTTTTGGGTTTAAAAATAGGATAACTCTTAATTGCCAAAACCCTCCTTGCTCGCCTAAACTTTCTAAAACACCAGCCCTTTATCCAACCTTAATTTTAGAGCACAAATTGCCAGGACAAATAATACAAATAGAGGAAGAGATTGATTCTTCTTTTAATACAAACTTCCTTAAAAAAGAAAATTTTGGGCAAGCAGCTTGGACTTTACTTTCGGTAAATGAAGACTTGTATTTGTTTAATTTCCTTAAAACTTCACAAGAAGAAGACCGAAAGGTTTTTGCAGATTTAAGCTTAAACGCCCTAACCTATCCCTTAAGAACTTGCTATAAAGATTGCGAAGGAAGCCCAAGACGCATTAAGAAAGTCATGATACATGATCATTATCAACTTGCTTGGGATTGGCTCAATTTTTCAAAACAGGACTATTACCACTTTAATTCGATTTTCCCTCTTTGGCATAGAGGGTCAATCGAAATAGACATAGAGGGGGATGAATTAAAAATTAACAACATGTCTGACAGAGGGGATGAATATGAAGCCTATAACAGGCTTATAACTAAAGAAGGAAAGTTGGAAAGTTATGAATGGCCTGCAAACCCAGATATTACGGAATTAATTTTACAAAACACAACAAAAAAAGCTACTTCATTTAAGGTTAACTTCAACCCGAAACTTGTTTCAAAATTATCTGAAAGGCTATCACCAGTATTTTCCCAAATTCATCATCTACCAGAATCCTGGGAATTTGACCAATTCAGCTTAAAAGAATACAAAAAAGTTTTTACAACCATTCAGGTAATGATGTCTGCTTGGTTTGTTGCCAGGTTACACTTAGCCTCAAACAATATGGCTGAGTTTGGATATAGATCTTCAGTTTGGTTGCCTCAGAAAGACGAGCTTTTATATCGATTAAAAAGATATACGTCTTTAGACGTCAATAAAATAAACGAAATTTTAAAACTTATAACATTTGGTTCAGCTGGAATTCGAGACCCTGATATCGCAACACAGCCTCTCGTGGACATGGCTAATGGTTGTTATGCTCTTGCGCCATTTATATGGATAAACACAGATTGCGAAAGAAATTTATGTGTTCTATTAAACCAGATTCCCAAACAACGAAAAATTTATTCCGACTTAAAAAACCAAAAGGAATCAATTCTTAAAGAAGAAATTAAAGCCTTTTTATCCTTTCTAAATCTAGATTTTAAGGATGGCAAAATAGAAGGAACCAACTTAGATATTGCTATTATTGATAGAAAAACGAAATTTTGTCTTTGTTTAGAATTAAAATGGTTTATCGAACCAGCAGAAATTAGGGAAGTAGATGAAAGAACTGATGAACTTAAAACTGCTGTTTCTCAGGCAAAAAAAATCCTAGAACTATATAACGCAGGTGATACAAGGCTAATCCAAACTATTCTAGAAATTGATTCAAGTTATTCTTTTTTTGTGGCCGTAGGTTCACAAAATTGGATTGGCTATTCTGATGCGCAAGATAAAGAGATTCCAATTATTAAATTGTGGCATTTGATAAATAAAATAAAGGAGTCAAATTCATTGGAAAAGGCCATAAGATGGCTATTCAAACGAGAATACTTACCCAAAAGAGGAGAAGATTTTGATATTTTTACTTTCCCAATTAAATGCGGGAAATGGCATTCCACTTGGTACGGGATAAAACCCTTTTAATGCACAGTGGTGGTATTCGCCTGACAGTGGCCCCTGTTGGGCATTTGGGTTAGGCGGCCACTGTAGCCGCTTTTTTGTTCCCCTCTATCCTTAAAAATACAACATAGATTCTTCGCTTACGCTCAGAATGACACGCTAAGGAAAAAGCCCCCCGGCCCCCTTCGGAGAAGGGGGTGTCCCGACTTCCTCCCCTCCTTTTCAAGGAGGGGATACAGGGGAGGTTACCAGTAGCCCCTCCTCAATCCTTCCCTTGAAAAGAGGAGGAATTATTTATTCCCCCTCACCTCAGTCCTCTCCCGCGAGGGGAGAGGAAGTTTTATCTGTATGCATCAGTTTTCATCTGTGGTTCCTCTCTATTTCTTTCGGGCGGGGCCCGGTCTGGGTTCATCTGGGGTCCCCCTGCATCTTTTGCCCGTCGCCAAAAAGATGACAGCAAGATTTGCCGGGTGGGGAAATCCGGGCTGATTTTCCCCCGCGCCGCCGCTCCCCTCCCCTCCCCCACGCCCCCAACCCCTTTGTTTTAAAAGCCTTTCCGCCCCGCCCGCCGAATCCGGCCAAATCGTTGATAATCCGCGCGTTTGGCACCAAACTTGCTTTAAATCCCTGTAAACATTGCCCGTCCCCGCCAAATCGCGGCCGACGGGCCGGAAACCCTTATTCTGTAAAGGATTCGCACGATGGATTTTTTGACGTCGATCCAGGTCAGCGCCTCCGGGCTGAACGTCCAGCGCCAGCGCATGGACGCCATCGCCAGCAACCTGGCGAACATCGAGACCACCCGCACGCCGGAAGGCGGCCCCTACAAGCGCAAGGATGTGGTGGTGTCCGCCGTCCCGATGAACGAGGACTTCGCCGCCACCCTGCACCAGCAGATGTTCGACAGCATCCGCCAGGCGCAGGTCGCGGAGATCGTTGAGGACCAGAGTGAACCGCAGATGGTGTTCCAGCCGAAACACCCGGACGCCAACGAGCAGGGTTACGTGGCCATGCCGAACATCAACCTGATGGAAGAGATGGTGAACCTGATGAACGCCACGCGCTCTTTCGAGGCCAACATCCAGGCGATGAACTCGGCGAAGACCATGGCGCTGAGGGCGATCGATCTCGGCCGGTAGGCGGCGGGCGTGGCCCGCGGCAAACGGGCTGACGCGTTGAAGGCGAAAGAAGGTCGGTAGGCGCAAAGATAGAGGGGAATGAAACAAAGAGGACGGGATCATGAGCAACCCCTGCTCAATCCTCCCCTTGAAAAGGGCAGGAAGAAAAAAGCAACAAGGGGAAAAGGAATTAAAAAGTAATCTCAATTTATGACGCACACAACGACAACCATTGACGGGACAAGATCATGGAAGCGTTTCTCGAATTCTTAACAAATCTCGGACGGCGGTTCAACGAACTGCCGGCGGTGCAGAAAGTCGCGGCGCTGGGCCTGCTGGCCGGCATGGGCGCGGCGGTGGTCGCCATGCTGTTCTGGGCGCAGGCACCGGACTACCAACTGCTGTACGCCAACCTGTCGGAGAAAGACGCGGCGGCGGTGGTGGAGGAACTCAAGACGCAGAACATCCCTTACGAGTTGTCGAACCAGGGACACAACATCCGCATCCCTTCCAACCGCGTGCATGAAGTGCGGCTCGACCTGGCCAGCCAGGGCCTGCCGACGGGCGCGGAGGTGGGACTCGAGCTGTTCGAGGACACACCGCTCGGCATGACGGAGTTCGTGCAGAAACTCAACTTCCAGCGCGCGCTCCAGGGCGAGCTGGTCCGCACCATCACTTCGCTCTCCGCGGTGGAACACGCCCGCGTGCACCTGGTGCTGCCGAAGACGGACGTCTTTTCCAAGGAAAAACCGCGCGGCAAGGCGTCGGTGATGGTGAAACTGAAATCCGGGCAGAACCTGTCTGAAACGCAGGTACAGGGCATCGTGCATCTCGTCTCCGCCAGTGTCGAGGGATTGCAGGTGGCCGACGTGGTGGTGGTCGATCTCGAAGGCAACATGCTGTCGGGCGGCAAGGAAGTGTCCGAGGCGGCCCTGTTGACCGCATCCAATTACAAGCACAAGCGTCACGTCGAAAAGGAACTGGAGACGAGCATCGTCAGCATGCTGGAAGACGCGCTGGGGCCGGGCAAGGTCATCGCCAAGGTCGCGGCGGAGATCAACTTCGACAAGGTCGAGCGCACGGAAGAGATTTTCGATCCCGATTCGCAGGTGATCCGCAGTGAGCAGAACACCACCGAGCAGGTGATCGGCGCGGCACCTCCGGGCGGCCTCGCCGGGGTGCAGTCACTGACACCGGGCACCGACAACCAGCAGGCGACGGGCACGGGCTCGAAACGCAACAACGAGAAATCGACGCTCAATTACGAGATCAACAAGGTGGTCAAGCACGTGCAGGAGACCACGGGCGAAATCCAGAAGCTGTCGGTCAGCGTGATGGTGGACGGCAAGATGGTCGGCGACCCGCCGGAATACCAGGCCCGGTCTCAGGAGGAGATGGCCAAATTACTGCAACTGGTGCGCACCGCGGTTGGGTATGACGAAGCCCGGGGCGACCAGATCCAGTTGGAAAACGTGCAGTTCGACAAATCCACCCGCTTCCTGCAGAGCGAGGAAGTCGTCTCGGCCCAGAAGTTCGAGCTGGCCCTCAAAATCGCTGAATACGTGATCGGTGCTATACTGTTGGTACTGCTTGTCATGCGCGTCCTCCTGCCGATGGTGCGGTGGATCACCACCAGCGTGGAAGTGGTGGAAGAAATCGATGAAGGCCCCACTCCCGAAGAGATCCTGAAGCAGGAAGAAGAACGGCGCATGGCGCAGATGGCGCAGGAGAACATCGAGATGCGCAAATCGGTGGAAGAACTGGTCGGGCGCGATCCCCGTTACGCCGCGTCCGTGATTCGCAAATGGATGAGAGAACGAAGCGCTGGAGCATAGAGACCCATGGGCACAATGAATCCCAAAACCAACCAGAAACTGACCGGTCCCGAAAAGGCCGCCATCTTTCTCATGGCGATGGGCGAGGAACAGGCCGCAAAGATCCTCGCGCAGATGGACGAGCGCGAGATCCAAAGCATCGGCAACTACATCTCGGCTGTGAGCGACGTGGAAACCTCCACGGTCGACCAGATCACGCGTGAGTTTTTCACCAACATCACCTCCGGCATCGGCGGTGGTCTGGGTGTGTCCGGTCTGGATTTTCTCAAGAGCACGCTGTTGCAGGCCCTGCCCGCCGACAAGGCCACGGAAATCCTGAACAACGTCACCCTGCCCGGCGAGGACCTGGGCGGCGGACTGGACACCATCCGCATGCTGGAGCCGAAGGCCATCGCGCAGTTTCTGTCCAACGAGCATCCGCAGACCGCGGCGATCGTCATGGCGCACATGGACTCCGCCCTGGCGAGCTCCACGCTGAAGGAAATGAAGGAAGAGTTCCGCACCGAGGTCATTTACCGCCTGGCCACGCTGGAGCGCGTGTCGCCGCAGGTCATCCGCGATCTCGATGAAGCGCTGCAGTCCGAGTTCCGCACTTCCGGAGCGATATCCGGAAGCAAGATGGGCGGCCTCGACACGGCCGTGACGGTGATCAGTGAACTCGACCGCGCGACGGAAACCTCCCTGCTGTCGAACCTGGACGAGATCGACCCCGATCTGGCGAACGAAATTCGCAACCTGCGTTTCACGTACGAAGACATCCTCAAGCTGGACGACAACGGCCTGCAGATGGTGCTCAAGGAAGTGCAGTCCGAGGACCTGCTGATGTCGCTCAAAACCGCCAGCGACGAAGTGAAAGACAAAATTTATTCCAACATGTCCGACCGTGCCGCCAACATGCTGAAGGAAGACCTCGATGCCCTGGGCCCGACGAAAGTCAGCGAAGTGGAACGCTCCCAGCAGAAGGTGGTGCAGGTGATCAAGCGGTTGGAGGAAGAAGGCAAACTGGCCATCGGTGGAGGCGCGGAAGAACTTGTCTGAAACGTTCAAACCATTCCGTTCAAAGGAAGACGTCGAAGGGTCCGGCAAGGATCCCGATGCGCCCGCCACTTCCGGGAACGCTCCGTTCCAATTCCAGGATTTTGGAGTGCGGCGCGACCTGCCGCGGGGCTTCAAGTTCGACCTGGAAAAATCCCGCAACTTCGACGAACACAACATCGAAAAAGCCAAACAGAGTGTGCAGGAGGTGTTCGCCGACGCCTTCGAACGAATCAAGGCCAAGGCGGAGGAAGTCAAGGCCCAGGCGCGGGAGGAAGGGCACAAAACCGGTTACGAGGAAGGCTACAGAGCGGGCGAGGAAGCGGCGCGCAAGGAATTCACCCCGTTTCTGGAGACGCTCACCGAAGGCGTGGAAGAGCTTGGGAAGTTCCGCAGTTCCATGTATGCCAAGCTGGAACGCGAGATGGTGAACATGGTGGTCGGCATCGCAAAAAAAATCATCGAAACCGACCTTGCCAGCCGGGAGGACAGCGTGCGCGACATCATCCGCCTCGCCGTCGGCTCCATTCTCGACCGCGAAACGCTGGTCATCAAAGTCAACCCACGCGACCGCGAACACGCGGAGAATTACACCCCCGAACTCGACCGCCTGTTCCCCGACATTCGCAACGTGCGGGTGGAGGGCCATGCTTCCGTACCACGTGGCGGATGCCGGGTGGAATCGAATTTCGGCAGCGTGGAAGCGGACATCGATCGCCTGAAGGCGGAAATCGACAAACTCCTGCATCGCGCACCCCCACTTCCTGAAGAGTTGCAGGACTACCCGGAACCATCCATCCAGCCGGAACCCGCAACCGCGGAATCCGATGAGGAAAAAAAGGAAACCGGGGGGAACGAACAAATGGACCCGTCCGCCTCCGCACCGGAAGAAGGACCCACGGAAGAACCCCGCGATTCCGGTGACGAAAACGAGACCGATCCCAAAAACGGGAGCTGATACCCCATGCCCGACACCATCGATCTACAAAAATACGACAGCTTCATCGACAGTGTGTCAATGGTTCGCAAGCAGGGCCGCGTCGTGCGCATCACCGGATTGATCGTGGAAGGCAACGGACCCGCGGTGTCCCTGGGCGCACTGTGCACCATCCATTCCCGCCAGAACAAAAATTCCGTGGACGCGGAGGTGGTCGGTTTCCGCGACAACAAAATACTGCTGATGACTCTGGGCGACATGGCCGGCATCGAACCCGGCAGCGTGATCGTCGCCAAGGAAGAAGCCCCCGCTTTCAACGTCTCCGAACACCTGTTGGGCCGCGTGATCGACGGCACCGGAAACCCCATTGACGGTCTCGGGCCCATCCCGATGGGCAAGGAATATCCCGTGCAGGGAAAACCTGTGAATCCGCTCGACCGCACCCGTATTGCGGAGCCCCTGGATGTCGGTATCGGCGCGATCAACGGCCTGCTCACCCTCGGCAAGGGGCAGCGTGTGGGCATCATGGCCGGAACCGGCGTCGGCAAATCGGTTCTCCTGGGAATGATCGCGCGCAACACCAGCGCGGAGATCAACGTCATCGGCCTCATAGGCGAGCGCGGCCGTGAGGTTAAAGAATTCATCGAGGAAAACCTGGGGACGGAAGGAATGAAACGTTCCGTTGTGGTTGCCGTCGCTTCAGACCAGCCACCGCTGGTGCGTATCCGTGGCGCGTACCTGGCCACCACGATTGCGGAATACTTTCGCGACGAAGGGAACGACGTGCTGCTGATGATGGATTCGCTGACCCGCTTTGCCCTGGCGCAGCGGGAAATCGGCCTGTCCGTCGGCGAACCGCCAACCACCCGGGGGTTCACCCCGTCCGTGTTCTCGCTCCTGCCGCGTCTTCTGGAACGTGCGGGCACCTCCGCCGCCGCAGGGTCGATCACCGCCCTCTATACCGTGCTGGTGGAGGGAGACGATCTCAACGAACCGGTATCCGACGCCGTCCGCGCCATTCTCGACGGTCACATCGTGCTGTCGCGCCGTTTGTCTTCGCACAATCATTATCCGGCGATCGACATCCTGGAAAGCATCAGCCGCATGATGATCGAGGTGGTGACACCGGAACATTACCAGTTATCGATGCAGTTCAAGGACATCCTCGCCACCTACCGCGAGGCGGAAGAGCTGATCAACATTGGGGCCTACGCGCAGGGAAGCAACCCAAAAATCGATCGCGCCATTCAGAAAATCGACGCCTTCAACCAGTACCTGCGGCAGGGCATGACCGAGTCGCGTTCCTTTTCAGACAGCGTGGCGCAATTGCACCACGTGCTGCAGGAAGAACCGGCGGGAGGTGAGGCATGAGTTTCCGGCTGGAAGGGCTTTTGCGAGTCCGTAAAAACCAGGAAAACATGGTTCAACGAGCGTTCGCCGAGATCAACGCACAACTGGTGGCCCACCGGGAAACCCTGGACCGTTTGAATGAACGCCGCAATCAACAGAAGGAAAACTTGAACCGGAAATTTTCAGAGAATCTGGACCCCTCCACATTGGGTCTTTATGACAATTATTTTGAAGGGGGGCGGTTGGAGGAGAAGCAAAACCTCCAAACGATCGATGAAGTGTCAGGCAAAATGGAAGCCAAGCGGATGGAGCTGGCAGAAACCATGAAAAAGCGCCGCACTCTGGAGGTCCTCAAGGAACAGCAGTTACTTCGCGAAAAGAAGGAAGCGGAAAAGAAAGAGACCGCGTTTCTCGATGACGTTGCCTCCTCCCAATGGCACAGGAGGGAGCCGTGAACGATACGCGGAAACGCTTGCGAAAACTCCCCGCCCTGCTGGCTGCCCTGCTCCTGGCCGGAACGACGCTGGCGGGGGCCCAGACCGGCGACTCCACCCAGCCCAAATCAGAGTCCGGCTCCGGCAACACAAAGGGCGCCCTCCATCTACCCAGCACGGACAAGTCCCGCCTCGAGATGAACATGGAAACGTTCCGCATGCTTGAGATGATTGAAAAGAAAAACCGCGAGCTGGAAAAACGGGAAGAAGAACTGGCCTTGCGTGAAAAAAACCTGAAAGACCTGGAAAAGAAAGTGCGTAGCGACCTTCAGAAAATTGAAGAGGCTCTTGCGCGGAGCGAGGAACAGGTCGGCATCAAACGTGACCTGATAAAGAAAAACGTGGAATCGCTGGTGAAAATGTATTCCAGCATGAAAGCTACCGAAGCCGCCACCTTGCTGGAGAACATGGACCAGGACATCGCCGTGCAGATCCTGTCCAAGATGAAAAGCCGGGACGCCGGCGCCGTGCTCGGCAAGATGAACACCCAGGTGGCCAAAAACCTCACCGAAAAAATTGCCGGCAAACCCAAAAAACCCTGATTCACCCTAAGTTCCATGGGGTGAAGGCGGACTTTTTTTCTTCTCCCCTTTGGCCAGGCCAAAGGACATCAGGTACTTCATCCCCTCCTCCACAGTGATGTCCATGGGAGTGACATCCTTCCTCGGCAGAACCAGGTAAAATCCAAGGGTGACATTGGGAATCAAGGGCACGAACACGTTGACGGGGTCCTCATCTCCCGAATGCTCCCTCACCTCTCCACGCGTGCGACCGGCCACTAGCCCGAACATGCGCATGCCATCGTGCGGGTATTTTACAACGACTACCTGGTCGAACGAACCGGTGTCCGCCTCGGAAACGGAATCGACCACCTTCTTGATTGTGGTGTAAATGCTGCGGACGATCGGCGTCTGGTTCAGGATGCGGTCGCTCAGAGCAACCAGTTTCCTGCCGAAAAAGTTCGTCGCCACAAGGCCGACGATGAAGATAAACAGGCAGACCAGAAAGAAGCCCAGGCCCGGGAGATAAAAATCCTCTGGAAGGGGAATGTTCCAGCGCACGATGGCGAGAGAGATCCACGGTGCCATCACGCGATCCAGCAAATTGATCACAAAAGCCAGGACAAATACGGTGAGGCCGACAGGGAACAGGATCAACAGTCCCGCAACCAGGTACTTTTTGACAAACGATTTCAAAGCGGAGTCCTCCTTACCCTGCGGGGGTGCCTGGCTCAGGCGGAAGTTCTGCTCCGCATTTTACCAGTTCCGGGAATCAGCTTTGCGACTTTTCTTGTAATTTCTGAATATGGCCCCGCACCTTCAGGGTGAGGGCCGGCCGGGTGGAGGCAGCCAGTTCGACGAACCGGTTGTAGTACACGATCGCATCCTTCAGGCGACCCGTTTCCTCATACAGGAGGGCGAGGTTGTAATATCCCTCCGGGTGGCGGGGTTCCAGGTTGATGACCTTCCGGTAAAGCAACTCGGCGCGCCGATAATGCCGCTGCTGCTTGTAGAGGATGGCAAGATTATTGATGCTTTCCACATTTGCGGGATCAAGCTCCGTCGCCTTCTCGAAATAACGAACGGCATTGATACCGTCACCCATCTGGTAATAGATGAGGCCCAGGTTGTTGTACGCTTTGCCGTAGTTGGAATCGAGCCGGACCGCCTGAAGCAATTCGCCTATGGCCTGCTGGGGCTTGCCCATTTCCTTATAGATCAAAGCCCGGTTGTTATGAATGCGCGCGTTGGTGGGATCGCGCCGCTTCGCTTTTTCATAATACTTCAGAGCCGCAAAATAATCTTTGTTGCGGTGGTGGAATGTGGCGATATTGAAATAGCGCGATTTATCATCCAGGGATCGAGGATCGAATCCGGTTTTCATTTTTTCCGTGGTGGCGCGGTCGCTCTCATTGGGAACAACCAAAATGGATTCGTCGCCCAATACCTGCTCCGTTTCGTTGGTCACCGTCACAATGGTCTCTGTTTCCTGTTCCGGCTGATCGGTCTGCTGCGTCTCCATTTCAGGAGGCTTTGGATTTTCTTTTATCAGGTCGGTGACGGGAACTTCCTGCGCGAGTTTGCTTTCCCCGGAAACGGGTCCGGTCTGGTTTTTCTTTTTGGATTGGGCGTTGCTTTCCGGTTCCAGCCTGGCTTCCGAATTCAACCCCTCAGTCAAGGCTGCCACCTGCTCCAGTGCGGATTCCGGTTTGACAAAGGGTTCATAGGCCACGACTTCCTCCTTATCAGGAGTAACGGGAGGAATCGCCCGGACCGGTTTCGGCTTGGATTTCTTGATCGATTTCTGAACCGTGGTGGAACGCGTTTTTTTCTTTGTTCCGGTCCCGCTCACCTGGCCTTTCTGCTTTTCCGTCCCCCGGATGCCCTTTTTACCGGAAACTTCTTCCGGTGCCTGTTTCTGTTTGGAAGTCGAAATCACCGATGCCATACCGGTTCCGCTTTTTTCAGGATGTTTGCTGGAGAGGGGGGTGTTCTTTCCCTTGCCGCTCTGGGTTTTCGTCCCGCCAGGCTCGGGGGATGGCGCGTTCGGGTTCATGGCCACAACAGCCACCGGTTCCGATTTCGAAAACCCGTTTTTACCTGTCTGGGTCTGCGAATCCTGGAATGTGGAAACGGTTTCCGGACCGGTTTTCTTACGGACTTCGCCCGGCATGGGAGGTTTGGCCAGCAGGAGAGGTTTGACCTCGGCCTTGTAGTTTGCGGAAGGGATGAGAACAGTGATCAGCCCGCCGGCCAGAATCAGAATCCAGCCCAGAAGGGACAACGCCCTTTGATACTTTGGGGACAGACTTGAAAAAATGGAACCGCGCAAACGGTTTTGCGCAGATTGATCCTTGTCACGTTCCTTTTGCGCTTTTTTCAAACTGTCCGCAATGAGGCTCATTAGAGGCCGCCTTCTATACCCTTTGGACTGTAGGAAAGCAGAATCGGGTCGTTGCCTTCGGCTTCCAGACGATGCATGTCGTCGCGGGCTTTTTTGATTGTATCATACGGCCCGATATAAACAACATACCAGGGTTTACCGGAAAGAGTGCTTTCCCGGATGTACCCTTCAAACCCTTTTTTGTCCAGATCCTTCAATACCCGGGCGGCATTGGCCTGCTTGCTCCAGGAGCTGATCTGGATGCGGAACAGTTCCTCCTCCACCGGCGCCGGAAAGTTCAGGGGCAACCGGATAATGTTCTCGGGGGAAACAACACCCAGAACCTGCTTTGGCGCTTCCTGCAAAACTTTCACCGGTTTCGTTTTTTCCGAAGTGATCTTGGGTTTCTGCACAGGCACCTGGACAGGAGGCAGCTTCGGCTGCAGTGTCGGAATCCCTTTTGCCTCCGCCGGGGTTCCGATGGAGATGGCCGAACCGATGGAATGCTTCAGGTTGTTCACGGTTCGTGAAAATGCGGAGTCTCCCTGAACGAAAAACAACGCGCCCGCCACAAAAAACAGGATGGACGCCGCAACCGCAAGCCTCAGTTTCATGACCGGATCGAAACTGGGACGCTGGTCTTCGTCACCCAGAAGGCTCTTGATCGCCTGCCGCACGTGTTTTGCGTCGATGCACTTGGTGCGTTCGTTGTATCCGGCAAGCAGGGCCCGGTCGCAGACGAGGTTGATCAGCCTCGGATAACCCTGCGTATAAGAATAGATGGCCTTGAACGCGCCGCGGCTGAAGGTGACCCTGGGCGTGGTGGAAGCCACACGCAGGCGGTGATACACGTAAGTGCGGGTCTCTTCACTTGTCAGGGGCCGCAGATCGTAACGAACCGAAATTCGCTGGTTGAGTTGCTTGAGCTGGGGCAGGTTCAGTTTTTCCTCGAATTCCGACTGGCCGACAAAAATGATCTGCAGGAGTTTTTCCTTGTCCGTCTCCAGGTTGGACAACAGGCGGATCTGCTCCAGGACATCCAGGGAAAGATTCTGCGCCTCATCAATGATGACCACCGTCGAGCCCCCGGCCGCATACTGGTCCAGCAGGAAATCGTTCAATGCATCCAGAAGTTCTTTTTTGGATGCGTTGCGCAGCCATTTGACCTGCTCCACGGTCCATTTTTCGTCACTCCGGCCGTTTTCCTCTACCCAGATATCGGACTCATGGGCGTTCTGCTTATGTTCCATGTAACGGGGCCGCACACTGAGATCCTGCACCAGCGCCCGCAAAAGGTCGGAGGAGGAAAGAATGGGATTCAGGATCAGGGCCACCTTGTCCTTTTCATCCATGTTCTCCAGAAGAGCCCGGCACAACGTCGTTTTTCCGGTGCCGATTCCCCCGGTGATGGCCATGAATCCTTCCCGCTGGCTGATGCCGTACATCATGTGGTCCAGCGCTTCCTGGTGACCATCGCTGAAAAAGATGAACCTGGGATCGGGTGTCAGGCTGAATGGTTTTTCCTTGAAGTTGTAAAATACCGTATACACAGCTTCCCCCTATTCTTCCATCATCGCCTGGGTTTGTGTGGGCGTCATGAACTGCTTGAACCGTTCGTATTCCTGCTTCAAACGTTCATCGATCGATTGACCCACCATGACTTTCGGCGTGAGGATGATTACCAACTCGGTCTTTTCATCCACGCTGGCTTCGTACTGGAACAGTTTTCCCAGCAGAGGAATCTTGCCGAGGAATGGAACTTCGTTGTTGTCCCGCTGGCGCGTGTTTTTCATGAGGCCGCCGATGACGATGGTCTGCCCGCTCCTGGCCATGACCACATTGTTCGACTCACGCACATCGAGAATGGGCACCGTGTTCAATCCGTCGGGTGAAGTGCGCTCTCCCGACCGCTCCGAAACACTCGTGTTGATGCTCATGATCACCGTGCCGTCCATGTTGATCTGCGGCAGCACATCCAGAACGATGCCGATGGTGATCTGCGACGGCACGAACTGTGTGGCCGAGGCCTGCGTGGTGGTGGCCGGAATGACAATGGGCAGGAAGAAAATATCCTCCGTCCCGACCTTGATCACCGCCCGCTGGTTGTTGAGAGTCGCGATCTTCGGGCTGGACAGCACGCTGACGTTGCCCTGCTGTCCGAGCGCATCGATCAGCACGCTGATCTGGGTGTTGCTGAGTCCGTAAAAAATTCCACCCGCACCCGCCACCATGGTTCCCAGAGCGCTGCCGGAACCTGCTGAGTTGGCAAAATTGAACGGCTGTCCCGGTCCCGGGCTCAACCCCTGGAAAATGTCGGGATCGCCGTCATTGATGATCTTCAACGGGCTCACCTGGCTCCAGTCCACACCCAGCCGGTATTCTTCATTCAGGTTCACTTCCAGGATCTTGGCCTGGATGAACACCTGCCGCTGAACGGAGCCCTCCACCGCTTCCAGGAATTCCGCCACCTCCAGCAACACATCCGGGTAATGGTGAACGATGACCACGCCCGCCTGCCGGTTGATGGTGAAATAACTGTCTGATTGCTTCTCCTCATCCGTGGGACTGGGGAGCTTGCTTCCCGTTTCGTCGTCCCTCACCGGCTGGGTCTGGGCCGCCGGCGGGTTGATGCCCAGCAGGCTGCCCAGCATCCCGCCGCCCTGCTGCTGGCCGCTGGATCCCGACTGCCGTCCCCGGTTTTGCTGCTCCTCAAAGATTTTCTCCTCGTCCATCCGGTTGGGATCTTCAATCTTGCCCTCGACGATGCGCTTGAGGCCGAAGAAAATCTCGCGCCACAGATCGTTGCGTTCGGAGGTGACCATCTGCGTGAATGTGCGGTTCAGCATTTCCTGCTGACCTCCGCCGTTGTTGCCGCCCCCCACACCACCTCCCGATCCCGAATTGTTGTTGCCGGACACAACGCTGTTCTGAATGCCGGAAGTGCCCTGGCCGCTCAGGGACTGCACGTTGCTGACCCCCGCCCGCTGGGAAACGATGTAATTGAGCCGGAACATGCGCGTCTCCATCTTCTGCTTGAAGACGCGGATGAACTTGCCGTCGAATTTATAATCGAGATGAAGCGGGCTGAGGATGTTCTCGAGCGCTTCCGAAATGGTCACGTCCTTCAGGTCCACCGTCACTTTCCTGCGGATGTCGGGATCGATGACGAGGTTCTGCCGGACGCCTTTCGACAGCGCCAGCAGGATGTTCTTGATATCCGCGTCCTGGGCCGAAAGGGTGAATCGGGGACCGTCCCGGCGCAATTGTTCCAGCCGGATGCTTTCCTCGCCCAGGCTTTCCGAAACAAACTCCGGCTGGCTCATCATCAGTTCAGACGAAGGACCCTGCCCCCCCGGTTGCGGACCGAAGGAGTCCGGTACCTGGCTGTCAAAAGTCCGGTTGATTTCCGCCGCGTTGTTTTTTGAAAGCGGTGAATCGTAGTACGGGTTCGATGCGCAGGAAACCCCGCCCCACAAAACCCACGCGACAGCAAAGGCACAATATGGTTTGTTTAACCTTGCCATAAGACACGCAGAAAGTATTTAAATTTGTTGAAATTTATCTATAAATATTACACCAGAACAAGCCCGTACGCCAGCAAAAAATCAATGTTTTTTATGATTTTTCAAGGACTTGCCAGAAACGGCCCCGCAGGAAGGGTTGGCGGGGGGTCAGGGAAGGGTGCGTTCCACTTTTAAAGGAACGGGTTCCAGCCGCAGGGTCTGGGTCTTTTTATTGCCCATCAGCACCACTTCATCGCGGCCGATATCGACGATTTCGTGGCCGAACAGGGTGTCGCCCACCAGAAAATTCTCATTGTTGATCACCGCAACGGGACGGGGCCCGCCCCACACCACGGCCTGCAGTGTGAGCGGCGGCAGTTCGGGAGCCTTGACCTCCTCCTTCTTTTTCGGCGGCGGCTCCACCATCTCGCCTTTTCGCGCCTTGTAATACACCCCCGACGGCAGGGAGAACGGATTGCCCTGATACGAGTCGCTGTCCCGCACCGCCCAGGCCGGGGCCGGAGGCCAGGCCAGGCTGGCTGCCAGAAGGGCTCCCACCAGCAAAACGGTTCGTTTCCCGATGCGTTTGAGGTTCACGGCTTCCTCACGAAACCAGAAGTTGGATGATCAATTCCGACTCCACCAGCGGGTGCGTCTCCCGCGTGCGGAGAATCCGGAGCTCTTTAATCGACAGAACCGCCGGGATGCTCTCCAGCGATTTCACAAACCGGCCCACGCCCTGGTAGTGGCTCTTGATCGCCAGCGTCATCGTCACCGCCCGGAAATTGCCGCCCTTGAACTCCACCCGGGTTTCATGGGAGTTGAAGCGCAGCATCTCGGCCCGGTGGGTCTTGGCCTGCCTGCCCAGGGCCTGGACGATATCTTCCACATTCTCGGTCATGCTGGACTTGATGTCCGAAATTTCATGGCGCAGGATTTTGATTTCCCCCTCGGTCCGTTGAATCTCCCTTGTGAGCTTCTCCGCCGAAGAGCGGTTCAGCACCATCTTGAAGCTTTCCAGGTTATTCAGGACTTCCTGGGTCCGTGCCGCCAGGCGCTCCCGCTTTTTCATGATGGGAGAATACTCAAACTGGTAATACCCGACCCCGATCACTATCAGCATCGTGATCACGAGGAATGCGAATTCGCGCTTCGTCAGTTTGTCCCACCAGTTGGGTTCCAGGGATATCATATTCTTTTTTCCGGAAGGGGTTTTTGGGGGGACACCGTTTTAATGAACAGGGTGAAATCAAGCCCCTTGCGCGTGTACTTGTCCTTGTCGGACACCTGCGATTCCAGCAGCTTGACGTCCGAAAAATGCGGGTAGGACTTGAGTTCCTTCAAGAATTCTTCCAGCGACTGGAGCACCCTCCGGCGGTTGCCGAAGATGGTGCCCCGCACCAGGAAACCCCAGCCCTTCTGCACCACCCGCGTTTCCATTTCCGCGGTTTCGCCGTTTTCCGTCTCTTTTCCGTTCTCCCCGCTCTTTCCGTACTCGCTGAAAGTGACCTGCTCCAAAGCCATGTTCCAGGACACCCGGCGGGCGATGTCGTTCAGCACCTGCGGCAGGTCGATCGGCGTGATTTCCTTTTGGGGTAACTGGTCCAGCTGGGCCTGCAACAGGTCCTTCACCTCTTTCAGGTTTTCCAGTTTGCGTTTCGGCACGTCCAGCGCCACGAATCGCTGACGCAACTCGTTCAGGTGACGCGTTTCCAGCGACAGGAATTGCTCTTTTTCATAGGTGTCGATACGCAGGAACAAACTGATGGCGGCGAGTAAAATGACGAGCAGGGCCACGGGCGCAAACCGGGTCAGTTCCTGCACGCGCTTGGAAAACGTCTGGCGAAGGTGCTCGGGAAACAGGTTGACGTGTTCGCACTGATCCGCGGCACAACCGGCCGCGGCCACCATGCTGTAGCCGAAATCCTCGGCATCCCCTTCCCGTTTCAGCTTGCTGGAAACTTCCAACTGGGCGAGGGGATTGTAAGCGGTCACGGTGAGGTCCAGCCGTTCGTGAACGTGATCGAGCAGGCCCTTGAGCCCCGCCCCGCCCCCGGTGAACACCACCCGTTCCACCGTCGTCATGATGTACGAGTTCATGAACGACTCGATGGACCGTTCGATCTCCTCCACCTGCCGTTCGATGACCGGAAGAACCCGGCCTCGGATCTCACTGGCCGGAATGCGGTCGTGGGTCTCTTCATCGCTGCCTTCCAGGGGAAGGCCGTAGCGGAGCTTGATCTCCTCGGCGCGCTTTTCATCGACCGACACCACGCGTCCGCTTTCGGTCACGTATTCGCCGACCAGCGCCTGCGTGACGTTGATGCCGCCATTGGGAATCTCGCGGGAAAACAGGATCTCGACGCCGGTCACAAAGTACACGCGCGTGCGTTGCGCCCCCATGTCCACAAAGCAGGTGGTGTACCCTTCCTTGTGCGTGTCCTCCACCCAGACGTTGTCGTATTCCTCCAGCGCGATCGGATGCGGCATGATGCCTTCCACCCTGAGTCCGGCATGGTGGGCAATGCTGGCCAGCCTCTCCATCTCTTCCCTCGGCGCGATGACCGCGAGCACCTCGTCGAAAGGCAGGCCCTCCTGCGTGGTCTCGCCCAGCACGTGGTAATCCAGCACCGCCTCTTCCGGAGAAAACATCATGGACTCGCGGGCGTCCCACTTGATCGCCTCCACCACTTCGTTTTCCGGCATCTTCGGGATCTGGAGTTTGCGGATCAGCACGTTGTAACTGCCGATGGTCAGGAACACACGATTGCTTTTGATGTTGTTGCGGGTACACAGCAGACGGATGAGTTCGCCGACCATATCCTGGTTGCCTTCGCTTTCCGCAATGGACTTCGGGATCACCTGGTGACCGTAGTTGCCGATGGACCAGCCCCCCACCCGGGCATTGAGCTCGACGATCTTGATCGAATGCGACCCGATGTCCAGCCCCACTGCCGACTTGCCGATCGGAAGGGAGGGCAACTTCGTGAGTTTGGGAAAAGAGGGAAATTTCATCCCGCCGCCTCAAAAAAAGGGAAAATCAAGCCGTTTCAAAGACTTGAAATCTGACTGCCTGTGATGCTCCATTTTAACCCAAACACCCATCTTCGCCTAATACTATTTTTTTCAATACTTTACAAAAATCACGAAATCGGGACGATTTTTGAGGGCGGTGGGGAAAGTTTCCTTACTGGAAAATCAGGGGAAACACTGGTTGTACATGGGGGAGTTCACCCCGGCCGTGGAACCGTGGGTGGTGACCGTCCTCCTATCCAGCCGACCGTCATCCGCAATGGCGGCCCCGGTGAATACAGCGTCATTCCGGACTCTTAAATCCTTGTTGGTGATCACTCCACCAACAAAGACGCTGTCATCCTCGAACTCAACGTGGTTGCCCGCCAGGACCAGCACCCGGGCGGGGTCCCCGCTGGGAACATTGATCGACGCCTGGTCCACCAAAGTCAGTTTCTCATCCGTATGGATGGTCAGGGTGCCGTTGACGGTGATGGAAGCATTGTCCTCGAGGGTGATGTCATTGCCCGTCACGATGGTCACGTCGCCATTGATGGTGATCTGGGCAAACAGCGATAATTCCAATTTTTCGGCGACATAAACCGTGAGCGGTCCGTTGATGATGACGTTGCCCAAGAGCTGGGTCCAGGAGCAGTACTGGTAGGGAGCCGCAAACCCCACGCCCAGAAACGGGAGATACGAGAGGTTCGGACAGCCTACCGGGTTTGGAGGAAGCGTGATCGGATCCACAAGAGGGGTCGCGGGGCAGTAACCGGTCTCCACGTTGCCCACCACGGTTGCCTGGCCGTGGATGTTCGGGTTGCCGCAGGTGGTGAGGACGTTGGGCACCAGCTTGCACGCGGAAGTATTGACGATGGTCTTGGACACTTCCTGCTGGGCGCCGCGGTAGGTGCCGACGGAGGTGACGACCACGGTGCTGGAGTCGATCGGCGCGAAGGTGATGTCGAACTGCCCGTTTCCCGAGCCGAAGGTTTTGGTGAAGCCCACCGTCAACAGGGTCCAGTCGGTGTTGGCGGTCACGGCGGGGCACGCCGGATCGTTGTTGAGCAAACATTTCTCCGTATAACGCAGTCCGGACTCCGCCGTCATGAAGGCATTGGCCCCGGTGGAAGCGAGGCTGGAGCCGTACTGCTTGGTCTGCGTCTGCGAAAGGAAACTGAGCGCGATGGCGGTCACCAGCGTCGCGCCCAGGAGCACCATCACCAGCGCGGCAATGCCCCGCTGGTTGTGCAACGATCCGAATTTGTATCTCCAATTCAGCATATCAGCTCAACGTCCGCGGCCGCACCGCCGAGGTCAGGGTGAAGTTTCCGCTCACGGGTCCACTCATGGTCAGGGACAGGGTGTACCAGCCGCCATTGTCGGTGATCGAAAAGGCCGTCATGTTGTTGGCGATGGTGGTGGTGGCGCTCCCCGTGCGTTGCAGGGTGTCGGTGCCCGGACTGTAGGTATAACTGACGCCGCTGGTGGTGGCGTCCTGCGTGTACCCGAACTGTTTGTCGAAGGTGACGGTGTTGCCGGCAATGTTCACCGTCGCCGGGTCGGCAATACGCAACTCCCGCACCAGCAATTCCATGGCAACGTACGCCCGCGTCACCCGGTCCACGCGTTCCGAATGCTGTTGATCCACTTCCGCCGATTGAAACAGGAACTGCGCGCCCACGGCGATCATGATGCCGAGGATCACGATCACGAGAATGATCTCGACCATCGTCATGCCGCGCTGGTTATGAAGCGTGTGTCGGAAGTTCATGGCGTCAGTCCGTCGCAAACAGGGCGTAAAAGGAAACGGGGGTCATGTTGGCGCGCGTCACCGTGAGCGTGACTTTTTTGGCGAAGGTCGCACCGGGATTGGAGGTGTCGGGATCGTTGGCATCGACATCCGCCACCACCCAGGCAAACGTGTAGGCGCCGAACCCGGCAACCGCGCACTGCACCTCGGTGACGGTCGCCTGGAACGCCGCGCAGGTGTAGCTGCCCGCCGCCGGTATCTGCGTGCGGGTTTTCTCCGATATCGCCTCCATCTGCAACTGCGCCAGCTCCGCCGCCTCGATGGTGTACTCCGGAATGACAGAACCTTTGAGGGACGAGAACGCGATCATGATTGACGGCACGGCGATGGCCACGATGAGGATGGCGATGATGATCTCCATCAGGGTGAAGCCCCCTTCGGAACCGAGTCTTGCCGGCCGTATTTTATGGATTCGATGCATCATGAGATGATCACCCTCCCGGAGAACGCTTCCACGGTGATGGAGTTGTTGGAGCCGTCGGGCGCCGTCAGCGTGATGCTGCTGATGGTCTGGGGCTCGCCGTACTTGTTGAAGTTGATGGTGCCGCCTGAAGTGATGGTGACGCCGCCGGGAAACGTGCGGTTGGCGGTGAACGCCCCGACCGGATCGGTCAGCGTATAGGTGGACGAGCCGCCGGTAAAGGTAATGCCGATGGGACTGCCTGCCGCCGGGTTGCGTGCCATGGCGAGCTCCTGCGCGAACTTGAGGTCTGCCGCCACCATGCTGGTGGCGCTGTTCAGGGGGATGGCATCCGACGAAAGCCGGGGCAGAAACATGGCCCCCAGCACTCCCACCAGGATGATCACCATGATCGCTTCCAGCAGGGTGAATCCGTGTTCGTTATGAAAACCGTTCGGTTGAGGTGTGTTCCGTCGCCTCATGATTCCCCGGAAATTTGAGGTTCACGAAAGCCCGGAAACCCTGCGGGCGGGTCACAAGGGCCTTACAGACAGTATAAGGGCATTGTGCTGAATGAAAAGGAGTTTGAGGGATTTAAAGTGAGCCGTTTCAGGCCAGTTCGCATAATTTGCTGGAAGGGGCCGGTTGCTCCGGTTGCGGGGTTTTGCGTTTCGGCTGTTTTTCCACCGGTTGCGGATAGCGGAAGGTCTTGCCTTCGAAATTCCGAACCACCACCTCTTTGTCGGTGAACTCGACGATGGAATCCGGAAGCAGGCGCACCTTGCCGCCGCCTCCCGGCGTGTCGATCACGAAGTAAGGCACCGCCATGCCGGAGGTGTGGCCCTGCAGGCCGCGGATGATCTCCAGCCCTTTTTCCACCGAGGTGCGGAAGTGGTCGGTGCCGACGGTCATGTCGGCCTGGTAGAGGTAATACGGTTTCACGCGGATGCGCAGGAGTTTCGTCACGAGTTCCTTCATCACCTCCACCGTGTCGTTGACGCCTTTCAGCAGGACGGTCTGCGCGCCGAGCGGCAGGCCCGCGTCGGCCAGCCGGTTGCACGCCACTTCCACTTCCGGCGTGATCTCGTCCGGGTGGTTGAAGTGCAGGTTGGCGTAGAGGGGATGGTATTTTTTCAGGATCTCGCACAGCTCCGGCGTGATGCGGTCGGGCAACGTGCCGGGCACGCGTGTGCCGATGCGGATGATTTCCAGATGCGGTATTTCGCGCAGGGCTTTGAGAATGCGTTCCAGTTCCTTGTCGGGAACCAGCAGGGGGTCGCCGCCGGACATGATGACATCGCGGATTTCCGGGTGCTGGGCGATGTACTCGATGCCCTGGCGAAGCGTTTCGCGGGTGACGATGCCGGGAAACCCGATCTTTCGTTTGCGCGTGCAGAAGCGGCAGATGATGGGGCACTGGTTGTTGAGCATCAGCAGGACCCGGTCCGGGTAGCGATGCACCAGTTCCGGCACGGGCATGTCCTTTTCCTCGTTCAGGGGATCCGAGTCCAGGCCCTCTTCGGAGCTCAGCAGGTCGTCCAGCTCATCGGCGGTGGGCACCACCTGTTTCCAGAGCGGGTCGTGTTCGCTTTTCACCTGTTTCAGGAAATAGGAGTTGATGCGGATGGGGAAGATTTCCGCAACCTTCTTCAGTTTTTCCCGGTACTGTTCATCGCCGGAGACGAAAGGAAGATCCTCCACCTTGACGACGCTGTCACTCAATTGCCTTTGCCAGGATTGCATGGCTACCTTTTCCGATTTCAGTTGGAGTTGTTGGAGTACGTGGATTTCAGGTATCGGATGATTTCGTACTCGTCATGCAGGATGACGTCGCCATCGACGAGAACGGGAACGAAGGTCTGGCCGGTCAGTTCCTTGACTTCCTGCCGCTGGTGGTGCGGCGCGGGGACCATGATGGTTTCGTAATCGAGGTCCAACTGCTCGAGTGCGGATTGCACCATGGTGCAGTAACCGCAACCGTAAACACTATAAAATTTAATCATTTTCACTTTTCTTCACTTTCCGGCGGCGCATGGTACCATGACCGCATCCACCATGCCATGAATTTTCTTTTTGTCCTGCGGACACAAGGTGGCGAGGATGCCGCCCAGAGGCGCCTCCTCCCCGGTCACGAAATAATACGGCGTCAACCGCACCCGGCATTCCATCGTTTCGACGGTCTGCGCCCCGTGGTTCCAGAAGGGTTGGCGGAACCGCTTTCCCTTGTGAAACGCCTGCAGGATGTGCGGTTGCTCAGGAAACGCATTCAATGCAGACTGCAACGACTCCTGCCACTGTTCGGCGGGAACATCGTGCCCCACCACCACACCGCGGCTCCCCCAGGCATCCGGACTGAAGCCGGAAGGCTTGATGACCAGCTCCCGCTCCTTCTGGGTGAGGTCGTATAACATCTTCCAGTCATTGACGTTATCGCCACGCACCGAAAGGCCGGGAATGACTCCGTGGGGCGGCAGGGGCCGTGAATCCAGAACCCAGGTACTTGGAATTAGATGGTTCAGGAGGTTAAAAGTTTCATCCCCCAGCGCTTTTTCCCACCACGTGGCGAGCGCCGGATGATGAAACAGGGCGAAACTCAGCTTCTCCTCCAGATGCGGCTTGTAGGGCGGCGTCGCCTTCACCCGCCCCTTCTTCACCGCGTAAGCCACCAGTTCGGCCTTCGGGATGTTCTTCAGGTCGAACAGCTCGAAGAAGCGGTAAATCACATCGAGCGCGACCTCCCGCTCTCCATCCTGCACGTAGAGTCCGTCTTCCTTAAAGAGCAGGTCGCGCGGATGGACGACATAGACCGGCCGTCCCGCCTCTTTCAGCACGCGCCCCAGGTACTGCATCTCGTTCAGGTAATCCGCCGCCTCGTCGGAAACGACGATCGCGGCGGTGCATCCCTCCACTCCGGCCACCGACTCCAGCATGCGGTAGAACAGTTCCGGGATCCCTCCCGCCTTCGTACCGACAATATCCTCCCCACCGTACAGCGTCATCAACCGCGTGGTGACGCCGAAACCGCCGGGCACGGAGTCGAGCTCGGTTATGGCAAAACCGTCATCGAGCGCCATGACGTCAGGGCGGAGGATGCCGGGCAACTTTCCTTTGAAGCGGTTCATGCGGGCGAGGTCGGTCAGCTCCGAAGGCTTGCCGGCGTCCAGGTATTCGGCGATCCATGCGGGCATCTTGCCCTTCGCGCTGTCCAGGTAGAGGCGGTTGAGCGCGGTGTAAAACCGGAGCAGGTGTCCGCCCAGGTTTTCAAAAAAGGCGACGTCCTTCGCCGGAAGGTAAAACGGTTGCGGCGAGATGCGCCAGGTGTTGGCCGGGTCGTCCGATTTCGGGGAATACACTCCGGACGCCACCAGGGCGTTTTCAATGTCGGTGCATTGGGCTGAGGGACCTGCGATCATGATTTCTGATAGATAGTTGATGAATGGTGAATCGATTGCGACTATCATTTATAAAGATGCCCGGATTGCCCGAAAGGTTCTAAATGGATTCCGCAAGGGGCCCATTTGGCCTGGATTCAGCTTTTCCCCCTTCCGAATCGCATTTAAAAGTCGTGAACCCTGTGTTACCATTACACTACTTCTATGGATTTCAAAGACTACGACCCCGGCCATTTTTACGACGAAATCTTCGAGGGCCCGGGCCGCGCCCGGCCGGGCGTGGAATCACTGGTCGACCTCCTCCACAACCTGGAAAAAGGCGATCTGCAGCGCCGACAGCGCGCCGCGGAAACCATCCTGCTCAACCTCGGCATCACCTTCAACGTGTACGGTGCCGAACAGGGCGTGGAAAAAATCTTTCCGTTCGACATCATCCCGCGAACCATCAGCGCGAAAGACTGGGACTACATCGAGCGGGGGGTCAAGCAACGCATCTTCGCCCTCAATGAATTCATCAAGGACATCTATTCCGACCAGAAAATATTAAAGGACGGCGTGGTGCCGAAAGATTTGGTCCTTTCCTCGGAACCGTACCGTAAGGAGTGCATCGGCCTGCGTCCGCCGAAAGGCATCTGGGCGCACATCACCGGGACCGACCTGGTGCGCGACAGGGACGGCCAGTTCTACGTTCTGGAAGACAACCTGCGTTGCCCATCCGGCGTTTCCTACGTGCTCGGCAACCGGCAGGTACTCAAGCAAACGTTTCCCGGCATCTTCAGCGCCATGCGCGTGCGCCCGGTGGATGCGTATCCGAATCTGCTGCTGCAGGTGATGGATCACCTCGTCCCCGAATCGGTGCGCGATCCCTGCCGCGTCATCCTGACGCCGGGAGTCCACAACTCAGCGTACTTCGAGCATTCGTTCCTGGCCCGGCAGATGGGCATCGAACTGGTGCAGGGAAGCGACCTCGTCGTCTCCGACGATTTCGTCTACATGAAAACGACGCGTGGGTTCCAGCGCGTCGATGCCATCTACCGCCGCATCGACGACGATTTCCTGGACCCGAAGGTGTTCCGTTCCGATTCCCTGCTCGGCTGCCCCGGCCTCATGGAAGCCTACATGAAAGGCCACGTGGCGTTGATCAACGCACCGGGAACGGGGGTGGCGGACGACAAGGCGGTGTACAACTACGTGCCGCAGATCATCCGCTACTACATGAACGAGGATTGTATTCTGCCCAACGTGCCGACCTACCTGGCGGAAAACCCGGTGGAGCGCAGCCACATCATCGACAACCTGAAAAACATGGTGGTGAAGGAAACCAACGCTTCCGGCGGCTACGGCATGCTCATCGGCCCGGCCTCGACCTACCGGGAGCGAAAGCTGTTCGAGGACAAGATCAAGGCCAATCCGCGGAATTACATCGGCCAGCCGGTGATCCAGCTGTCGCGCGCGCCGATCCTGGTGAAGAACCGCTACGAGGGCCGCCACGTGGACCTGCGTCCGTTCGTGCTGTACGGCGAGGAAATCCAGGTCATTCCCGGCGGGCTGACGCGCGTGGCGCTCAAGAAAAACTCGCTTGTCGTCAATTCGTCTCAGGGCGGCGGCAGCAAGGACACCTGGGTGCTGTACGATTCGGAGAATGGATGAAGTGATGAGAAATGAAACCTCATTTGCATTTTATAGAGTGACCCCATGCTGAGCCGCGTCGCCGATTCCTTATACTGGATGAGCACATACCTCGAACGCGCCGAGAACGTCGCGCGGTTCATCGACGTCAACCTGCAGATGATCCTCGACCTGCCTCTCCTTCAGAACCAGAACAATCACTGGAAACCGCTGATCAACATCACCGGCGACGAGGAATATTTTTACGAAACTTACGGCGAGCCCACGCGCGAAAACGTGATGCGGTTCCATACCTTCGACCGCAACTACCCGAACTCCATCATCTCCTGCGTCACCGCCGCGCGCGAGAACGCGCGCAGTATCCGCGAAGTCATCTCGTCCGAGATGTGGGAACAGATCAACCAGTTTTACCTGCTGGTGCGCATGGAGGAATCCAACGGCAACGCGCTGTCCAATCCTTTTGATTTCTTTTACGAAGTGAAGACCGCAAGCCACCTGTTCAACGGTGTCATGGACTCGACCATGACGCACGGGGAGGCTTGGAATTTCGCGCATTTGGGAGGCATGCTGGAGCGCGCCGACAAAACCTCCCGCATCCTGGACGTGAAATATTTCATCCTGCTTCCCAAGCTGGAGTATATTGGAACGCCCGTGGACGACACCCAGTGGGCGGTCCTGCTCAAATCGACCAGCGGCCTCGAAATGTACCGGAAACAGTACAAACACATTTCACCGGACAACGTCGTGGACTTTTTGATTCTTAACCGGGAATTTCCCCGTTCGATTCATTTCTGCCTCAACGAAGCCGAAGAGGCGCTGTCCAAGATCACCGGCTCGCCGCCCGGCACTTACCGCAACAACGCGGAACAGACACTCGGCCGCCTTCGCTCCCGCATCAACTACACCACCGTCGCGGAAATTTTCTCCCACGGCCTGCACGAATACCTGGACGATTTCCAGGCGGACCTCGTCCAGATCACGCAGGAAATCGGCCGCACGTTTTTCTCGCTGGAACCCCCGCAATTCGAAAGAGGAGCGCGGCAGGCATGACTTTCTGCATCGGAATCAAGGTCGCCGAGGGGCTGGTGGGCATCGCCGACTCACGCCTGACTTCCGGCACCGAACAGATCCGCGCGCGCAAGCTGTCCATCCACCGCCCCGGCGGGAAACCCATGTTCGTCATGTCCTCCGGCCTGCGCTCGGCACGCGACAAGGTCATCACCTATTTCGACGAGGTGCTGGAGGAGGAACAGGAAAATTTCGACAAGCTGTACAAGGCGGTCAACCGGCTGGCCTCGCAGGTGCGGAAAGTGTCGGACGAGGACAAGAAAGCGCTGGAGGAAAGCAGTCTCGCCTTCAATCTGCACGCGCTGGTGGGGGGGCAACTGGAAAAGGACGCGGAACCCAAACTTTACATGATTTACCCGCAAGCCAATTGGGTTGAAATCGGGCAGGGGACTCCCTATCATATCATCGGCAATTCAGCGTACGGCAAGCCCATCTGCGACCGGGCGCTCCGTTACGACACCGATCTCAAAATGGCCCTCAAGATCGGCGCACTGGCGTTCGATGCCACCCGGCAGAGCGCCACGGACGTCGGCTTTCCTTTGGACGTGGTGGTTTACCAGGCGGAGACCAAAACCATGCTGGAGTACAGTTACAAGGAACGGGACCTTCGCCAGGTATCTCAATGGTGGAAGAACCAGATCCAACGCTCGCTCCAGGCACTTCCCTCAGACTGGGTGGAAGCGCTGTTCAACCAACCTTCTTCGCCTTCCTGACTTTCCGGAGGTTTTCCTTATGCTGTTTCGTATCGAGCACGCCATTCGTTATATTTATTCCGACCGTGCGTACATCGAGCCGATGACCATCCGCCTGCGCCCGCGTTCCGACTGCTGGCAGATGCTCCACAAACATTCCCTGGATATCGAACCCGCGCCCAATGGCATGACGGAATCGGTGGACCTGGAGGGCAACTCGGTGACGTCTATCTGGTCCACGGGCCTGCTGGACCGGCTGTCGATCAAGGCGGTGTCGCAGGTGGAGACGGCGCAGGAAAACCCATTCAATTTCATCATCAACGACAGCCAGGCGTTGAGCCTGCCGATAAAGTACGATGCCGGCTACGGCAATGCGCTCGATCCGTATATCACGCGGGAGTATTCCAGCGATGATGTGCACGAATTTGCCAATGCCCTGCTTAAGGAGTTCGGCACCAACACGACTTCCTTTCTCACAGGCCTCAACCAGTACCTCCATGAAAATTTTCACCGCGTCCTGCGCGAACAGGGTGAGCCGTTGCATCCGTCGGCCCTGCTGAAAACGCGGGAGGGCGCCTGCCGGGATTTGACCGTTCTGTTCATGGACGTCTGCCGCGTGCTGGGGATGGCCACACGGTTCACCAGCGGTTACTTTTTCGGCGACGACGACGGATTCGACCAGCACGAACTGCATGCATGGGCGGAGGTGTACCTGCCCGGCGGCGGCTGGCGCGGGTACGATCCGACCCACGGCCTCGCGGTGGCAGACCGGCACGTGGCCATGGCCTCGGCCTGCAAGTCTTCCCTCACCGCCCCCACCAGCGGCACCTACCGCGGTACCGGCGTCACTTCCTCTCTCGAATACAACATCCAGATCTCGCGCATCGATGCGCTGGAAACCCACAACGCGGACCTGATGGAAGACTGAAGGTAATTCATGACCGATTCCCATTCCGGCGACACGGCGCCCAAACGCATTTCCCTGTTCCCTCTTCCGACTTCGGTGTTCTATCCAAAAACGTACCTGCCGCTCCACATCTTTGAGCCCCGGTACCGCAAAATGATCCAGAACTCCATCGACAACGGCCAGTGGATCGGCATGGTGCTGCTGGAACCTGGATATGAAGAGGAGTATTTTGCCCGGCCGGCCATCAAGCAGATCGGGTGCATGGGCAACCTGGAAAAATGGTTTCAGTACGACGACGGCCGCTACGACATCGTGCTCAATGGCCGCTCCCGTTTCCGGATCGTGAGCGAGGTGGGAGACGATCTGTACCGTGAGGCCGAGGTGGAGCCGTTGCCCTGCACCAACGATGTTCCCCTGGATAAAACACCGCCACAACTGGACGAACTCACCGCCCTTTACCGGAAATTCATCGAACACCTGCCACGCAAGAATGCGCACAAGGTGGAACTGGACCTCACCCACTGCCAGACGCTGGGCGAGGCGGTGGACCGCGTTGCTTACATGTTCGATTCCGCTCTCGACCAGAAACAGGCCTTCCTCGAAGAACTGGACGTGCTCAAACGTCTCGACCTGATTAAAACCCAGATCAACCTGAAGCTGGAAATCGTGCAACGCTCGCGAAGCTTCTCCAAAGTCAACTGGGACGTCCGCATGAACTGACCCGCCGTGGGCGGGAGCAAATATGCGATGCCGGGGCGTTGTCTTGAGAGTTCCGGGGCGCAAATGGAATAGCCTGACCCAATTCCCATAAGTCTCAACCAAACAAGGTCAGGCGAACAGGACATGGGGCGAACATTCAGCGATTTTCTTTTTGTCCACTTCCTTCCTCGTTGCAGTTCCTTCTTTGGATTGCCGTGATACAATTCTCTTCGACGGGCGATGCGGCGGCAATCCCTCCTCCAGCGCGCCCGTCATGGGAAGGACGTTGGAATGCGCGACACCCAGAGACAACGGCTGGTATTGATACTGATCATGACAGGCGCGGCCTTTGTTGTGGTGTTCCTCGCCATATTTCTGCTGTATCGCACCGCGTTCGAAGAGGAAAAGGCCCGCCTCACCGAAACCGCACAGAGCCAGGCGCGGTTGATGGAAGCGGTGGCCCGTTTCGACAGCGTGTACAGCCACAACTACCCGGAAGGTACCGAAGCGGCGACACTCAGCCAGTTCATCGAAGCGCACAAGCAATTCAAGGGATTTGGCGACACCGGCGAGTTCATTCTTGCCAAGCGGGTGGGTGACCAGATCAAGTTCCTGCTCAGCCACCGCCATTCCAGCCTGATGATTCCGGATTCGATTCCCTTTGATTCGCCGCGGGGAGAACCGATTCGCCGCGCACTCCAGAGTCAGGCGGGGTTCATGGTCGGCCCCGACTACCGGAACGTGACCACCCTCGCCGCCTACGAACCCATCGAACACCTCGGCCTGGCCCTGGTGGCGAAAATCGACCTTGCGGAGATTCGCGAACCTTTTTACAAAACCGGGCTGCTGGCCGTGACCGTGGGCGCGGGCGTCATCGGTGCCAGCATCGTGTTGTTCTGGCGGCTCAGCAACCCGATGGTGGAAGAGATCACCCACTCGCGTGAACAATTGCGGCAACTGACCCACCGTTTGCAGGCCATACGTGAAGAGGAGCAGACCCGCATCGCGCGCGCGGTGCACGACGAACTGGGACAGGCACTGACCGCCCTCAAGATGGAGATCACCTGCCTGCAGGACGAACTCGATCCGGACAACCCGGAGCACAAGCAATCCTCCGACACCATGACGCGGCTGATCGACCAGACCATCGCTGCGGTCCAGCGTATCAGCACAGAACTGCGGCCTCGTCTCCTGGATGTATTCGGTCTGCCGGAAGCCATGAAATGGCAGACCCAGGAAATACAAAAACGCACGAACATCGAATTTGACTTGCAAGGCATTGACCAACACGTCAAGCTGGATGCGGAACGGAGCATTGCCCTGTTCCGTATTTTCCAGGAAACACTGACCAACATCGTGCGCCATGCTCAGGCCAGCCGGGTGTCCGTCAGCCTGAAACAGGAAAACCGTCACGTTGTGATGGAAGTGCAGGACAACGGCATCGGCATCCGCAAACACCAGATCCACCGGCCGCAGTCTTTGGGACTTCTGGGTATCCGTGAACGCGCTCTGGTGTGGCAGGGCAAGGTCCGCTTTCACGGAGTTCCTGGCAAAGGAACCACCGTCACCGTCAAACTTCAGGCAAACAGCAAATGACCCGTCAACAGAATTCAAAAATCTCCGTCATCGTCGCCGACGATCATGAAATCGTGCGGCACGGCATTGAAAAAGTCATCTCCAAAACGCCTGATATCGAAATCATCGGCCAGGCGGCCACCGGGCAGGAGGTGATCGATCTCGTCAAAAAGCTCGGGCCCGATGTGGTGTTAATGGACATTGAGATGCCGGAGAAAACCGGATGGGACGTGATGGTGGAGCTCAAAGCACTGGCACCCAAACTACCGATACTCATCTTGAGCATTTTCCCTGAGGAACATTACGGAATGCGTTTCATCCGCGCGGGGGCCTCTGGCTACCTCAACAAAGGAAGCGCGCCGGCACAAATGGTGGAAGCGATCCGCAAAGTGCATACGGGAAAAAAATACGTGAGCCCGGAACTGGCAGAAAAAATGATTCAGGAAATGGGTCAGCACGTGGAGGAACAGCCCCACCAGCGCCTTTCCGACCGCGAATTCCAGATTTTCTGCATGATTGCGGCCGGAAAAAAACTCAAGGAAATCGCGGACGAGCTGTCCGTTGGCATCACCACTGTCAGTACGCACCGGCACCGCATTCTTGAAAAAATGGAAATGAAATCAAACGCCGAACTCATCCACTACGCCATCAAAAACAAACTCATATAAAATCCATTCCCCTTTATTTCCAATAGCTTCCAACCGCCCCTCGGTTTGCTGTCATAGTTCTACGACACGGGGTCGCAAGACATCAAACCTCAAAATCCTTATCAGAACGATACTAACTAAAGGCCGGACATTCTATTTTAGGTACAACAGAGTTGGCGCACGTTTAAAACAATAAAAAATCACAAGCAGAAGCAGAAAATCATTTTCTCTTCTCAGGAGGGAAAATCCCATGGATAAAAAAATTAAAAACATTTTAATGACTGTTGCCCTGCTTGGTTTTTTGGCAGGACCGGCCGCTGCTTCCGAAGTGTCTGTAGAGTTCACTGCAATGAGCAACCACAGCAATTCGGGTCAGATTGAAGGCAAGGTGGTCAGTTGTTCAGGTAAATTCAACCCTCAAGGGACGATTGTTCATATTCCTGGTGTATCGGTATCTACAAAACTCCCCCACGACGGTACATTCACGCTGTTATTCGTCCCTGAGGGTACTCATAACCTCGTCTTCGAGCGCAATGGACGGACCTTTCGCTCGTTGAATACCGTCGAAGTTCGGCCATCGCAGAAAACCCTGCTGGGCAGCGTTGAAATCTGTCCGGACCTGGATGGCGACGGATATGCCGTCACTGCGGATTTCAATGACAGGAACGCCAGCTCCTATCCGGGAGCGCGTGAAATCTGCGACCGCATTGACAACGACGGAGACGGAGAAGTTGATGAAGGTTGTTCCTACCGGAAGTGCCCGAAAGGCGGAAAATTCTGCATCAGCAACTGGAACAACAGCAACCCTGAGTTTCGGGGTACTGTGAAAACCCAGAGCTGGAATTCGGAAACTCCGGAAGTCACATTATTCCACACAGGCCGAGTCAAGACCGATTCTCAAGTTCCATAGGCCTGTGGCGCCCGTGGCCTCTCCCCCTTCGAGGCCACGGGCCCTCCCTTTTCTGTTTCAATTTTTCTTCACCCTCCCCCATTTAAAAAGCTCCTTCAGGATTCAATTCACCCCCTTCCTCCATCCACAACATTTTGGAATGAATCCCGCGGGTGGGCACACTCTCGCAACGAAAAACCACCTCACACGTTGGCGTTAAAAACCAACGGCAGGGTAATTATTTTGGAACCAGTGGGGGTCAGCCTTCTCGGGGTTGCAGTTCCCCGGTGACGGGGTCCACCTGAAAAGCGTTGCGGATCCAATCCGGATGCCGCTCCGTTTGCACGTCCACAGTATCGTGTCCCTTGCTGTAACGCACAAATACACCATCCGGGATGGGGCCAATATTGGGTTGGTAGGCGAGCTGCATAGGCACCGTTGCAATTTCCTGGAGACCCTGCTCATTACTCCATTTGAAGTATTGAATGGGTGAGTTCTCTTTTGCGTTCACGGTGGGATCGAAAACCCCGAAATACAGCACATCTTCCTCCCAACCGAGAATCAGGGGTGCGACGTTGGAGTACTTCCTGGGATCAAAGGAAACTGTGATCTTGGTCAGATCGTCCGGATGGTGCGCATCGACCAGGTAAATGCGGGCTTCCTGTTTCAGTACCTTGGGAACTCCGGGATTGGGAAAACCGATCAGCCCGTTCGGCCATTGCCACTTCAGGTATTTGACCGCCACGGCCATGAGATGGGTGCCGGGCTTGGCACGCACGTTCTCAATGTCCGCATACACTTCCGGTTCGCGGTAGGTGCACGCCAGGGTGGAGCATAAAAGAAACAGCAGGAAAATGTTTCGAATGCGAGCTACCCAAAAAAAGGGTATTACCCCGCAACCCCCTGCCCCTTGCGGCTTATCCCGTATCAGAGGTTTTGAAACGTAGAATTTTCCAGACATGCAACCCCACCCAATAAGCGTTTCCCAAGTACAGTACAAGATGAAGGAACAGAGACAGTTGGTCAATCAGCGAAAATCCTATTAGCGCCATGGTATTTGTACATATGCACATAGGCCCCATTCCTACTAGAAAATAGGCGTCGCCGTACCACCGTTCATCCCCTTTCTGACCGTCGGGAACCCGGGCGAATTTGCGGCTGGTTTGATCGAGGGTTTTTATCAATGCATCCTGCCACCCGTAAGCGGCAATGTGAAAACGTTGCAGGCTGTATAACAACACGCCGCGCTCTTCCTTTTCATAATTACGGCGTTCTTCTTCGGTGATGGATTCGTCGGTGCGGTTTTTTTCATAACTGCCGACGAGGTCGGTATAACTCACGTAGTAGTACACCCAGTAACTGCAGTGGAGCAGCGCGCTGACGAGGGCAAGCAGACCCAGCGTCCAGATCCAGCCGGGGTGCTCGGCTGTCCTTGCCACTTGCCAGGTGATGCCCGCATACACCAGCACCGTCACCACGAAATCGGAAAACGAATCAAGAAAGCGCCCCAGCCGGGACTCCTCCCCGCGCAGCCGCGCGAGGTTCCCGTCCACGTTGTCGCAGAACAGCTTTCCATAAAGAAACACCGCGCCCCAGATGAGCGCGTGCTCGCTTTCGGAAAAATAAAACGCGGCGGAAAGCAGGCCGGATACCAGGGCCAGCATGGTGATGTGGTTGGCGGTGACGGGAAGGGGATACAGCGCTTTCACCGCCCAGCGGTTGGGAAAGTACCAGAGCTCATTGATGTCGAAGAACCCGCATCCCGGCGGCAGTTTCTCCATCCTGTTCCAGTCCGGGCCGGCCTCCTGCATGGGAACCCTCAACAGATGCCGCAGATTTTGCAGGTGGCCGTATCACACACCGGCGTGTGCTTGGCGCGCAGGCCGCGCTGGTAGTCCTGCCACAGGAACTTGGGAAAGTATCCGTGGTCCACAATGTCCCACGGCAGAAAATCGTCTTTCTGGTATTGGCGGTAGGTGAACTGGTCCGGGTGCGGCACCGCGCCCTGCAACGCGCGCTTCTCATCGCGGCCGTTTTGCAGAAACGCTTCGAAGAAACTCAACGCCCGCCGGTCGCCGCGCGACAGGTAGGTTTGCAGGTACGCCTCATTGGGCGAACCGAAACTGAGGTGCAGGTTGGGCAGCGGCCCCAGCACCTTGCGCAGTTTCTGGAATTTCTTTTTGAGCGAGGACACGGCTTCCATCGGGTGCCACTGGAACGGCGTGCCCGGTTTCGGCACCAGGGGACTGACGCCGATGGTCACCGTGCCGATGTTTCCACGGCGGCTGCATTCCTCCACGTACACTTTCTGCACGTTTTTAACGAGTTCGATGAACCGGTCGATGTCTTCGTCTTCTTCTGCGGGCAGGCCGATGATGGAATAAATCTTGAGATGCAGAACGCCTTTCCTCGTCAGGAAGCGGCATTTGTCGATGACGAAATCGTCGGACGCGGATTTATTGATGACGTCGCGCATGCGTTCGGAAGGCGCGTCCACCGCCACCGTCACCGTTTTCTGCCCGCTCTGCAAAATCAAATCCACCAGTTCGTCGGTGAGCGTCTCCATGCGGAGCGACGAAAACGACAGCATCTTGCCTTCGGCCACGATGCGCCGCGCCAGCGACAGCAGTTGCGGGTGATCCGTCACCGACGGCCCGACCAGGCCGATGGTCGAGGCGTTCTGGTTCTGCGCCGCCAGAGCGCGTTCCAGCGATTCGTAGGTCTGGTCGAGATCCGGTTCGCGTGGCGGGCGGTAGATGAACCCCGCAGTGCAGAAGCGGCACGCCCAGATGCACCCGCGCGTCACTTCCATCAATGCCATGTCGCGGAACGCCGTGGTCTCGCCGTGCAACTCCGAATGCGTGCACAACGCGGGATCGCCCTCCGCCACCCAGTGGCGCGGAATGCGCTCCGGCACGCCCGGCTCCGGTATGAGCGCCGTCTGCACGCCATCCGTGTACTGCGGCGTGTAGAACTGCGGCACGTAAATGCCCGGCAGGCGGGCGGCTTCCTCCAACAGTTCGCGCGGGTCGCGCCAGTCAGTCTGCGTGTAGAGATTGAAGAACGGCTCGATCATGCCCTCGGCTTCGCCGATGAACCCGACATCGAAAATGTCCGCCAGCGGTTCCGGGTTGATGAACAGGGCCGATCCGCCCGCAACGATGAGGGGGTACTTCGAGCCGCGCTCACGGCGGTCGAGCGGGATGCCGAAGTAATCGAGGATCGCCACCGCGTTCAGGTAATCCGGCTCGAACGAAATTGAAAACGCGATCAGGTCGAAATCCATAGGCAAGCGGCCCGCATCGTGCGAGCGCGTCGCCTCCGGCTTCAACGCCTGCGTCATCGGCGTCCAGTCGTCGGGCAGGCTGTAGCGGTCGCACACCACGCCATTCAGGCGGTTGAGCAGACCATACACGCGCTGAAAACCCAGGTTCGCCAGCGCCACATCGGTCGTGCTGGGGTAGATCAGCAGGACGCTCACCGGACGCACCGCCGGGCCGGACGCAATCGCCTGTTTCGCTATTTCGGTATCGGGCATATAATCCTCGTATAGATAACCATTCATCATACTGCAAAATGCGCCAATGAACCAGAATCAGGATTGGACGAAAAACCGCCAGTCACCCCGCTCGGACGACGCGGACGAGCGCATGCGCGCCTACCTGGAGAAAATCGCCACCGGGCCGCGCATGTCGAAAGACCTCAGCGAGGAGGAAGCGGAGGACGGGTTGAGCCTGGTACTCGACCACGGGGTGTCGGAAGCGCGCGCGGCGGTGTTCCTCATCGCCTCGCGCATGAAGATCGAGTCGCTTCCCGAGACCCGCGGATTCTACCGCGCGCTCGACAAGACGACTTCAAAACGGGAAGTGAAGCTGGATCGGTTGCTTCAAATCGCCGATGCGTTCGACGGATTCGTCCGCGCGCCGCAGTTCGGGTTTTACGTTCCGCCGGTGCTGGCGCAGATGGGCCTGCCCGCGTTCGGCCTGTCGGCGCTTCCCACCGCACCCAAGCACGGCGTCACGTATGAGGATTTGCTCATCCACCACTACGGCGCACGCCAAGACACCACACTGGAAGAACGCGCCGCGCTCATCGAAGAGTTCGGCTTCGGCTACCTCGGCACGGAACAGTGCCACCCGAAACTGGAGGGGTTGAGACACCTGCGCGAAGAGGTGGTGAAGCGCACCACGCTGGCGACGCTGGAAAAAATGCTGATGCCCTTGAAAGCACAGCACACGTTCCTCGCGTCGAATTACTTCCATCCGGGATACGAGACGGCGATGATCGAGGTGGCGAAGATTTCCGGATTCGACCGCGTGCTCATCGGCAACGGCATGGAGGGGAGCACGCTTTACGGCGTCCACAAGCAGGCGAAGGTGTTCATGCAGATGGGCGCGGATTCCCTCGCCGAGATGAAGCTGGATTACGAATCGCTCTACGACGCGGATACGGTGCAGTCGATCAAGGACGCCTTCACCGCATTGAAAGACGTGCCCGCAACCAAACCGGAAATCGCAAAACTCGGCGAGCAGGCGCTGAAGGATGGAACCAGCCCCGCCGCGCCGATGATCGCGCACCACGCCGCGACCCTTTCGCACCTGTCCGGCCACAGCCGCGACGTCGCCGACGCGTACAACCAGGCCATCGAAATTTTAAAATCGAGTAAAACGCTGGATGCGTTGATGAAGTACCTGGAAAAGGTCGGCTGACGATTCAACCGTCGTCATCATCTTCGTCATCGTCTTCATCATCTTCGTCGTCATCCAACAGGGGCTCAAGATGCTTCCACACGGTGATGGTGATTTTGGCGTAGCCTTTTTCCAGGGGATGCAGGCCGTCGGCCTGGGTGAGTTCCTGCACGCCCGCCACGCCTTCCAGGAAAAACGGAATCAACGGCACGTCGTATTTTTCCGCCACGTCGTGAAACACCTGCTCGAACGCGTCGGTGTATTCGCGTCCCAGGTTGGGGGTGATCTTCATCCCCGCAAGCAGCACCCTGGCACCATGCTTTTGGCACGCCTCTATAATATAGGAAAGGTTTTTGCGCATCTGGTCGACGGGCAGGCCGCGCAGGCCGTCGTTCGCGCCCAGTTCGACGATCACGATTTCCGGATCGTGGCGCAGGAGCCAGTCGATGCGCGACGCGCCGCCCGCGGTGGTGTCGCCGCTGACCCCGGCGTTGATCACCGTGTGCGGGTAGCCCTTGGCCTTCAGAACCCTTTGCAGACGTGAGGGATAGCTCTTTTCCGGCGGCACCTGGTAGCCGAACGTGAGGCTGTCCCCAAATGCAAGGATAACGGGTTTATCTGACACGGAGCCAGCTCCTGTGAGGGTGAAAAACCAGAGGACAGCGCAAAAAATTTTTGTAAATGCGCGCCCGACTTTGCAACAATGAATCATACGCCAATTCCAAGCAGACCCGCGGAACCTGATGATCGAAATCCAAAAACTCACGAAATCCCTCTATGGCGGCGGACACCGGGTGGACATCCTGAAGGGCATCGACCTGACGGTGCCGGACGGGCAATTCGTCGCCATCACCGGGCCTTCCGGAAGCGGCAAGACGACCCTCCTCAGCCTCATTGCGGGGCTCGACAGCCCGACCAGCGGGTCCATCATCGTGGACGGGAAGGATATCACGAATCTCAACGAAGATGAACTGGCCGTTCTGCGCGGCGAGCGGTTCGGTTTTGTCTTTCAGAATTTCCATCTCATCCCCACCCTCACTGCTGTGGAGAACGTCCTGCTTTCCGCCGAACTCAACGGCGCTTCCGGCGCGCACAAGAAAACGGAAGACATTCTGGGCGTGGTCGGTCTCGGCGAACGCCTGCATCATTACCCGTCGCAGCTGTCCGGTGGCGAACAGCAACGCCTGTCGCTGGCCCGCGCTTTCGTCAACGAACCGGACATCGTGCTCGCTGACGAACCCACGGGCAACCTCGACTCCAAAAACAGCGACAAGATCATGGACCTGATCACGGAGCTTCACCGCGTCAAGCAGGCGACCATCATCCTCGTCACACACGAGGCGCACATCGCGGCGCGCACCCAGCGCACGCTCACCATGGGCGACGGCAACATCGAGGATGACGTGCTCAATTCCAACTGGAAGCAGTCATGAAATCGGCGCAGTTGTCGTTTTCCCAGTTGTTGCGGCTGGCCCTGGCGGAGAGCCGCGGCGCCGGGAAGCGTTTCGTTTTCTTCGTCATCTGCCTCGCCATCGGCGTCGGCGCCATCATGACGATCAAGAGTTTCTCAAACATCCTCGAACAGGCCATCCAGCGCGAATCGAAAGCCCTGCTCGCCGCTGACATCGAGATCAAAAGCAGTTGGCCGCAAAGCCCCAAAGACCGCGCCTATCAAAAGGACACTTTGCCGCCGGGCACCGAATTTCTATTCATTAAGGAACTGCACGCCATGACGCGGTTCCCCGATCCCAAACGTGCGGGCCACCAGGCCAACCTGCTGGTCGAGTTGAAATCAGTTCCGGCCACCCCGCCCTTTTATCCTTTCTACGGCACGCTCGTCACCAATCCTTCGGGACCGCTTTCGGAGTTGCTCGCTGACCACGGTGCGCTGGTGGAGCCGAATTTCCTGGTGAAATCGCAATTGAAAGTGGGAGACCGGTTCCAACTGGGCGAGGTGGAAGCGCGCGTGGCGGCGGTGATCGAAGGCGAACCCGACCGCATCTCCCGCGCCTTCAGCATCGGCCCCCGCGTGATGGTGTCAAACGCAACGCTCGATCAGGCGAAACTCATCGCTCCGGGAAGCCGCGTGAAGAACAAGACCTTGGTTCATCTGCCGGAAGGCTTTCCACTGGAGAAGGGGGTCGCCCTGCTGGAGCGCGGACTTCAGGACAAGGCCGCCTCCATCCGCACCTATAAGGATATGGAATCGTCGCTCACCGGGGCCATCGACCGCATGAGCAAATACCTCGGCTCCGTCGGCGTCATCGCGCTCCTCATGGGGGGCATCGGCGTAGCCATGATCATCCGCACCTTCATGGCGCAGAAGATGGACACCATCGCCATCCTCAACTGCCTCGGCGCGACCTCACGCACGGTGCTTTACGTGTACCTCATACAGGCACTCCTGCTGGGCCTGACGGGAAGCCTGGCCGGCGTGGGTATCGGCTACGCCCTTCAGTACAGCCTGCCGGGGAAAATGTCCGATCTGCTGAACCTGCAGGTGAGCCCCGGCTTTCACTGGGAGCCCGCAGTGCAGTCGCTTCTGCTGGGTTTGCTGACAACCCTGCTGTTCACCGTATGGCCGCTCATCCGCGCGGTGCGGACGCGTCCTTTAAGACTGTTCCGCCACATTGCGGAGGAGGAAGAACTGTCGCGCGGCTCGCGCCGCCAGCGCTGGGCGATGGGGATCCTGTTTTCGCTCGGGCTGGTGGCCATCGTATTCTGGCAGGCGGAGTCCATCAAACGCGGCCTCGTGTTTCTTTCAATTCTCGCGGTCTCGACGCTTCTGCTCGCCGGCGTGGCGACGCTGTTTCTGAAAACGATCCGCAAACTGCCGCCGTCGCCGCTCATGACGCGGCGCTATGGCCTGGCCAACCTGTACCGCCCGAATAACCAGGCCGTGTCGATCATCACCGCGCTCGGCATGGGCATCATGCTGGTGCTGTCCATCCATCTCATCCAGATGGACATGATCGCCATGCTCAACAAGAACACCGAGAACAAACCGCCGAATTATTTTTTCATCGACATCCAGAAAAACCAGGTGGATGAGTACAAACAGATCATCGACTCCTTCGGCGCGGAAGCGAAGCAGGAAACGACCCCGCTGGTGCGCTCGCGCCTGTTCAGCATCGATGGACACCGTGCCGACCAGTGGGATTACACCAACCGCCACGCGGAGGAATGGTTCATCAACCGCGAGTTCGTGCTGACGTACCGGCTGAATGCGCCGCCCGACGGCAACGAGGTCATCAAGGGCGAGTGGTGGACGCCGGAGCAGGGGAAGCAGGCGCTGGTGTCGCTGGAGGAAGACGCGGCCCGGCGGCTGGACGCGCACATCGGCTCGGAACTGGTGATGGACATCCAGGGCATTCATGTTTCCGCCACGGTGCACAACATCCGCCGCGTGGACTGGCGCAACATGCGCACCAACTTCTACATGGTGTTTTCGCCGGGGGCGCTGGAAGGCGCGCCGGTGACCTTTGTCAGCACGGTGTACATTCCGCGTGAGCAGGAACTGCAGTTGCAACAGGCGGTGGTCGATGCCCTGCCGAACGTCACCGCACTGGGCACGCGCGACATCGTGGAGAGCATCGAAAACGTGGTCAACAAACTGCTGACGCTGGTGGACTTCATGTCCGCGTTCGCTATCGCTTCGGGCCTGTTTATCCTGTCGGGCGCGGTGGCGTCCACCAAGTTCCGCCGCCTGAAAGAAGCCGCCATCCTGAAAACGCTGGGCGCACGGCGGCGCATGGTGGCAGCGATCCTCGGTTACGAATACGGTACGCTGGGCGTGGTCGCGGCGGCGGTCGGCGTGCTCCTGTCCATCGGAACGTCGTGGGCGGTGATGGAATACATCGTCAAATCCGACTGGCACTTCCGAATGGGGCCACTGGGCTGGTCGTTCCTCGCGGCGTTCGTGCTGACCACCATCACGGGCATCCTGAGCAGTGTCGATGTGCTCCGCAACAAGCCCATCCACACGTTGAGACGCGTGGACGGATAGGACCTCACGGCAACTCCACGAAAACGTCGTCGCCTTCCACCGACACTTCGAACGTGTTCACTTCCCCGCTCACGTTGTTCAAACATTCGCCGGTGGTGATATCGAACTGCCACCCGTGACTGGGGCAGATGACGGTTTTGCCGTCCAGCCTGCCGTATCCCAGGGACCCGCCCCGGTGCGGACAGAAATCCGCGGTCGCCCAGAATTGGCCGTCCACGTGGTAAACGGCGATGTCCTGTCCGTTCACTTCGTATTTGTTGCCCTGGCCCTCGGCCAGGTCGCTGGTTTTGCAGACTTTATATTTGGCCATGACGTACGTTCATCCCGTAAAGATGGGTTGGGTAATAGAAATTCCATTTGCATTTCTTCCGTATGATATACAATCCGGGGGGACCAATTGAAGAGGGGGTTGCATGAAACCTGTACAATCAACAGGGCTGAAGCGGAGGGATTTCTTTAAAAACCGGTCGTGGCCTTTTTTTGCCGTGCTGTTTGCCGGAACCCTGGGCATGGCATCAGCCGACGCCGCCGATCCCAGTCATTACATTCAGGACAAACCCTTCGAAGCGCCCCCATACGTGCCTCCCCCTCCCCCGCCACCCCAAACCCATTTCTCCGACAACGGTGACGGGACCCTCACCGACGCCAATGGGTTGATGTGGACGCAAAAGGACAGCTACGCCGATCTCGGCCACTGCGTCAACTGGCAGGATGCCTTCAAATACGTGCAAAGCCTCAAGACGGGCGGCCACGCCGACTGGCGCATGCCCACCATCCAGGAGTTGGCCACCATCTACGACGACACCAAGGAAAACGTGCTGGCGTGGGACAAGGATCCGACAAACCCGCTCCACCTGGACAAAAAGTTTGCACCGGGCGCAGCGTACTGGTACTGGTCCAGCGAAAAGGAAGAGACGAAACTGACCGATTGTTGCGCCCGCTCCATGTACTTCCCACGCGGCCTGGTCAACGTGCGCCGGTTGTCGTTCTGCCAGAACGGCGGCGTCCGCGCGGTTCGCAACGCAGATTAGGTTTTCTCCACCGCGCGTCCGGCATCTCCCACCGGCAGGTGGATGTGGAACACACTGCCCTCGCCCACCTTGCTCTTCACGCTCACCTTTCCTCCGTGCGCCTGTGCAATGTGCTTGACGATCGCCAGCCCCAGCCCGGTCCCACCCATCTGTCTGCTTCGGGCCTTGTCCACACGGTAAAACCGTTCGAACAGCCGCGGCAGGTGTTCGCTCTCGATGCCGCGTCCCTGGTCCTTCACCGACACCACCACCTGCTGGTGTGCGGCCGCGGCGGCCACACGGACCGTGGTGTCTTCCCCGCTGTACTTGATGGCGTTGTCCACCAGGTTCACCACCGCCTGTTCCATGAGAGGTGGGTTGAGCGCCACCTTGAGTTCCGGATCGCAGTCGAGCTCGATGACGATGTTTTTCTCCAGGGCCCGCGCATTGCACTGCTGGATTGCGGTCTCCAGAAGCTGCCGCAGTCCCGTTTCCTTGATGACGATGCCTTCCCTTTCCGAATCCTGCTCGATGCGCGACAGGCTGAGCAGGTCGTCGATAATGGCATTCAGACGATCGGCCTGCCTGGCGACGATCTGTAAAAACCGATCGGCATTGTCCGGTTCGTTCAACGCGCCGCTGAGCAGCGTTTCCACGAAACCCTTGATGGATGTGATGGGCGTGCGCAACTCGTGCGACACATTGGCAACGAAATCGCGCCGCATGTTTTCCAGTCGGCGCAGGCGGGTGACGTCGTTGAGCACGATGACCGCGCCGATGGTGGTGTCGCCCGCATCCTTGAGCACCGTGCCCACCGCCTGCAAATACCATTCGTTGTCCGGCCGGTCGAGCACCAGGTCGCTTTCCACCGGCTCCCTGCTTTTGAGCGCTTTTCGAATGAACTGCTGAATCTGTGAATGGCGGAACACCTCCGGCACACTCCTCCCCTGCGCATCTTCCACCCGCACCTCCAGGAACTCCGCCGCCGACTGGTTGATGCTGATGATGGCCTCGTCGCTGTCCACGGCAATAACTCCCTCCACCATGCTGGCGAGAATCGCCTCCTGTTCGTTGTGCTGGGCGGTGATGGTGCGGATGCGGTCGTCCAGCTGCGCCGCCATGGTGTTGAGGGCGTCAGCCAGGTTGTCGATGTCCTGCGGTCCTTCCACATGAATGCGCGAACGCAGGTCACCGCTGGCGAACCGTTCGGCGTGTTCCTTCATCGCGAGCAAAGGACGGCTGATGCGCCGCGACACGAACAGGCTGATGGGCGTGGCAATGAGCGCGATGACGAGGCCCGCCAGTGCGATCTTGTAGGTGATGCCTTCCAGCGTTTCATGAATGAGCGTGAGCGGCAGGGCCGTGCGCACCACGCCGGTCACCTGTCCGTTATGGCGATACGGCACGGCAACATACATCAGTTCTTCCTTAACGGTATGGCTGTAACGTTGCGACGAACCGTGCCCGCCCTTCAGCGCCTTCACCACTTCCGGCCGCGTGGCATGATTGTCCATCTGCGACGGGTCGCGGTGCGAGTCCGCGATCACGTTGCCCTTCACGGTGATGACGGTCACCCGCATGCCGCCTGCGCGGCTCAGTTCATCCGCCAGTTGACGCAGGCGATTGTGGTTCCCGGACCGGAACAGGTCCCGCGTCTGCGTGCGGACCAGGTTGGCGCGCGCTTCCAGGTCCTGAAAGGTTCGTTCGTACAAAAAATCATGGAGGGAGCTTAAGGAGTACCAGCCGATGGCGCCAAGCGCGATGAACGTAAGAAGGAGGTAGGAGAGGTAGATCTGGTGATGGAGGGTTTTGTTGATCATGCGTCGTCTTGAAAACGGTATCCCACCCCGCGCACCGTCTCGATGTAGTCGGCGCAGTCGCCCAGCTTCTTGCGCAGGCCGACGATCTGGAAATCGACCGAGCGGTCGGTCACCGCGTGGTCCTCGCCGCGGATGGCATCGACCAGCTGCCCGCGCGTGAACACCCAGCCGGGGCGCGACGCCAGGATTTGCAGGATGCGGAACTCGGTGAACGTGAGGTCGAGTTTCTGGCCCTTCACCTTGGCTTCGTGACGGCCGGGGTGGATGCTGAGGTCCTTCACCGTGAGGACGCCGTCCGGGTCGGCGGGCTTCGCGGCCTCGCCCCGGCGCCGCAGGACGGCGCGCACGCGGCTGATAAAAATTTTCGGGCTGAAGGGTTTGGTGACGTAATCGTCCGCACCCATCTCCAGGCCCGTCACCACGTCGCTTTCCTCGCCCTTGGCGGTGACCATGATGATGGGGATGTCGCGCAGGGCGGCGTCGGTTTTGATCGAGCGGCAGACATTGAGGCCGTCGATGCCCGGCAGCATGAGGTCGAGCACCACCAGGTCCGGCGCCTCCTTCTCCACCTGCTTGAGCGCCTTCTCGCCCGTGTCGACGCAGGTGACCTGAAACGCCTCGCGCGACAGGTTGTAACGGATCAGTTCCTGAATGTCTTCCTCGTCCTCCACCACCAGTATCTTTTCTGCGGTCATGCGACCCTCCAAAAATCGTTTCATATCGTACCATTAAACGGCCGCCGTGTTTGAATCCGGTGAGCGTTTTGTTTGGATGTGTGGAGATTGAACGAGACGGGCGCGAGGGTTTTATAAGGAAGGCTTTTTGGCTGTACCCAGGTAGCAGTAGGTAAACAGTTTGGGGCCATCCAGATAAAAGTTGTCGCACTGGTGGAGGGTGAAGCCGGAGTCTTCGATGAGTTTTGCGATGGGGCGGTTGACGTGGCAGCCGCCGGCGATGCATTTCTGGATGGGATTCCAGCGGTCCTGCCAGCGGGCGATGCCGGGATCGGGGTCGCGTCCATGTTCCAGAAAATGATACGCCCCGCCGGGTTTGAGCACGCGTTGGAATTCCTTGAGCGCGGCGGGGGCGTCCGCAATGGTGCACAGGGTGAAGGTGGTGACGACGGCGTCCACCGACTGATCCGGCAGGTCGATGACGCCGTTTTCTTTTAGAGCGACGAACTCGACGGGGAACGGCGCAGGGCGGATGCGTTTGGCCGCCAACTTACGCGCCACGCGGGAGGGATCGAGCGCGTACAATTTACTCACCGCGTCGGAGTAAAACGGCAGGTTGAGTCCGGAACCGAAGCCCACCTCCAGCACGACACCCTGCGCGCCTGCAACCGTTTGCTGACGCACCGCGTGAAAGCGTTCCGCCGACAGCACCCAGTCGATGCCGCGCGGCAGGATGTGTTCCTCGTAAAATCCCATGATCCCTCAATACCCGCGGCGCGGCATTGCGGTTTCCCGTTCAACCGGCGCGGGCTTCCGTGGTGGGTTGAGGCCGGTGGGTTTCCTCCTGACGCCGGCCCTGCTGTTCCACCACCTGGTGGTTCTTGAGCAGGCGCGGGATGGATTTCGCCAGGTCCCAGAAGGCCAGCCTGCCTCCCCGCGCCAGCACGCGGTACATGGTGTACGGCGTGGGGAAGTCGGGTCCGTACAGGTCCCGGTGCCGCACACTCGTGAAGTCGCCGGACTGGAGAATCTCCTCCACCTTGTCCGGGTGATTCCAGTTGCAGCGAAAGATGACCGTGCCATCGGCGTTGATGACGTACACCATGTTGGGAAAGCCGCCCAGCTTCTGATGCGTGTTGCCGTCGAGATCGTCGACCAGGATCTGCCGCTTCTCGCCGTCTTTTTCCGCCACCATGCCCGCACAGCGGCGCTTGTCCTCGATGTCCTTATGTTCGTGCAACTCCTCGCCGGGGTGCGCCTCGCGCACGTAGAGGGTGAGGAACTTGACGTCCGGGTAGTCGCGCGCGAGCCGGTTCATCGGCCGGATCTCCTGCACGTAGATGGGGCAGGTGACGCTACCCGTCTCCAGCACCACCGGCCGGCCGCGAAAATCCGACAGCCGCACCGGCCTGCCTTCGAGGTCGGTCACCGAAATATCGGGAATGGTCTCACCGGGTCTGGGTCCGGGAAACTCTGAAAAATCGTAATATTCGTGGGAAAAGCGGGGGTAGTTGTAGGCCGTGTCCATGGAAGACCTCCTGATTCCGGCCCGCGGCCGCGCCGGAGGCAAACCCGGGCGCCGCGAATCCGATTGAACGATGCCTTTTCTTTTTCGGAAGTCGGGTTATATTGGTAAGGATTTCATTTTTTCTTTCCAATTTCAAGGAGGGGCGGCGATGGGCACCTGGCAGAGGATCAAGAAAACGATGACGGTGGGACTGGTATTGCTGGCCGGGTGGGGGCTCGCCCTGCCCGCCTGGGCGGAAATGGACCCCGCCAAGAAACGCGACATCCAGACACTGATGGAGGTGTCCGGCACCATCGAGAGCCTCAAGCAGTTCCGTCCGCTGATGCTCCAGAGTTATTCCAATATCCTGAAAACGGCGTACAAGGACCAGAACCTCCCGCAGGGATTCTGGGACGAGTTCATGAACACGATCATCACCGACGCCGATCTCGAAAGCCTGGTGGACGAAATCCTGCCGATCTACGACCAGAACTTCACACACGATGAAATCCGCGAACTGATCGAGGCATTCCGCACGCCCGCCTACCGCAAATGGGTGCAGCGGTTGCCGACGATGATGCAGGCGTCGTCCGAGGCCGGGCGGAATTGGGGTCGAAGCCTGGCCCAGTCGGGCGTCATTCAGCAGAGGCTGGAAAATCTGAAAATGAAATACAACCTGGGGGAGCCCAGCGAGGGCGCACCGCAGGGCGGCGGCATGCGTTGATGAGGGAAGGTTCCTCCGGACGGGAACCGCAGACAAAAAAAATCGCCCGATTCGTCAACTGAAAATCGGGCGTCCGGCTGGGCCGTGTTCACGGCCTGCAGAAAAAATGGCGGGGCCGACGAGACTCGAACTCGCGACCTCCGGCGTGACAGGCCGGCGTTCTAACCAACTGAACTACGACCCCGCTCTGGTGTCGTGGGGGGACGGGCCTTGTCCCCGGGTACTGCATGTCACAAGAATCCGGCGGCGGGAAAAATGGCGGCGGAAGGTGGATTCGGCACCCTTTTCCGGCCCCCGTCCCGGATTGCAAAAAAAATGGTGGGCTGAACAGGGCTCGAACCTGTGACCCTCGGCTTGTAAGGCCGATGCTCTCCCAGCTGAGCTATCAGCCCACGCTATGTTCCGGAATCATAACAAAAAATCCGTGCAAGAGGCTAGGAGTATATTCACCCCTTGAGTTTCTGTCAAGGTAATTGCACGGCAAACCAAACGCACATTCCACCGGGTCCGGTCCGCCATTTTTGCAAAACGATTGACACCCTCCCAGACGGGCTTTAAAATATTTATTTTAAATGGGTTATTGCAATCCAGGGCCACCTGAAACTGCGGACCGCCTTCCCAAAACCTGTTTTTTTTAACGCCGTCGGGTTCCGGAAAAATGCGGTCCGGGCTTTTGAACGGTGTCGAGTATCCAACACACTTCGTGACGGCGCGCCGCCCGCGCCGACGGGAACAAACCTGCGTCATGGCCACCGACAATCCACTGAACAACCTGATGGACATCATCTGCAACCTTGCCGATGCCTACACTGCGGCGCTGTTTGTCCTGCAACCGGATGCGGAAACCCTGACGCTCCGCGTGCATCAGTCGTTGAGCCCCCAGATTAAAATAGACGCGTCGTTCAAAATCGGACAGGGCCTGCTGGGCCGGGCGGCGTTCGACCTGAAACCGCTGGTCAAAGACTTCTCCCAGGAAGCCGCGCCGAAGCTGGAGCTCTACCGCAGGAAAGAGGATCTGAAATCCCTGTGGGCGATCCCGTTGATGGATGACGATGCCTTGAAGGGAATCCTGTACATCGACTCCAAGGAGCAGTACCGCGTGCCCACCAAGGTGCAGAAGATGATGACACCCCTCACCAGCCAGTTGTTGTGGCACCTGGAGCAGGAGACCGCACCGGTCTCGTTTGCGGGCGAGCCCGCGGATTTCGCAGCGCTCCTCAAGTGGTGCCGTTTCCTGGCGGAATCGCCGGACCTGCGGGCGTTGAGCGAGCGCTTCGTGCACATTCCGAAAAACATCATGCAGATGGACGCCCTCGCCGTCGTGTGGTTCGACGAAAACGGCGACGGACGCCTCGCCGCCTCGCGGGGCTGGGGTGCGGGCCTCAAGGACCTGCCGCTGGAACTGGGCACGGGCATCTGTGGACAGGCGGCGAAGTCCGGAAGCCCCGTTTTGATCGGCGATACCAGAAACCGTCCCTTCGTGTTGTTCGCCAAAAACGAAAACGTCGGTGCGTTCTCATCCATTCTCGCCGTGCCGATAAACTTCAGGCGCGACCCCGCCGGCGTGGTCCTCTGCGCCACCCAGCGTGTGGGCGGCCTGCAACCGGTGGACCTGGGGCGGCTGTTGTGGATGACCACCTTCGCCCTGCAATCCCCGGCGCTCGGCGCACAGGAAAGAGAAGACCCGCCAGCCCGGCGGTATCTGCACACGCCGCATTTCGCCGCCGTTCAGTCGGTCAGCGTGGAAGACGAAATCTTCAGTCCCGACCGCACGATCAGTATGCTGAGCATTCATTTCACCAACCTCGACGGCCTCGCCCGCAAGCAGGGATTCGAAGCCAGCGAGACCATTTTGAACGAAGCCGCCACGCGCCTGGCCCCGGTCCTGCCCCAGCCCAAGCTGCTCTTCAAGGCGGGGGAGACGACCCTGGCCGCGCTGCTGGTCAACGTGGATGGCGAACAGGCCCTGGCGCTGGAGCCGGAAATCCTGCAGGCGCTGGGAGAGCCCGTCTTTTCCAGCGGCGACACCCTGTACCGTCCGGATCTGGAATTCGGAATATCCGCTTATCCCGAGGACGGCGATCACCTGACCGCGTTGCTGGTGTCTTCCCTCACCCGCATCGCCCCCACCGGAGACAACGTGCATGCCTAGTTTATGGAGTCATCTCGTCAACCTGTTCACTTCGGACGTCGCCATGGACCTGGGCACGGCCAACACGCTGGTGTACGTACGGAACCAGGGCATCCTGCTCAACGAGCCGTCCATTGTCGCCGTCAGCAGCAACGGCGCGGGGGTTCAGCAGGTGGAGGCGGTGGGGCTGGAGGCCAAGCGCATGTATGGCCGGACCCACGCGAAATTGCAGGCCATCCGCCCGATGAAGGACGGCGTCATCGCCGACTTCGAGGTCACCAACAAGATGATTTCGTACTTCATCAAAAAAGTGCTGACCAATTACCGGCTGGTGAAGCCACGTATGGTGGTGGGCATCCCGACCTGCATCACGCAGGTGGAGAAAAAAGCCGTCATCGACGCCGCCCTTCTTTCCGGCGTGCGCGAAGTGTACCTGGTGGAAGAACCCATGGCCGCGGCCATCGGCGTGGGCATTCCGGTGCATCTGCCGGAGGGCAACATGGTGATCGACATCGGCGGCGGCACCTCCGATGTGGCGGTGACGTGTCTCTCCGCCATCGCCTACGGCGAGTCCATCCGCCTGGGCGGCGACGAGATGGACGAGGCCATCCAGCGCTACATGCGCCTCCAGCATCACCTCAACGTCGGTATCTTCGAGGCCGAGCGCGTGAAGATCGCCGTCGGCAGTGCGTATCCCCAACCCAAACCGCTGACCACGCAGGTACGCGGTCTGAACGTGAAGACCGGTGTGCCGACATCCATCCTGGTCAACGACGAGGAAATCCGTGAAGCATTGAAGGAACCGCTGGGGGCCATCACCGGCGCGGTGCTGAGAGCATTGGAGAAAACCCCGCCGGAGCTTTCCGGCGACATCTACACCAACGGCCTGTACCTGACCGGCGGCGGCGCCCTGATCCGCGGCCTGGACAAACTGCTGGAAGAAACCACCAGCCTCAAGGTCAACCAGCCGGAAGACCCCCTGCTCAGCATCGTGAAAGGCGCGGGGAAGGTCATCGACCAGTTCCGTGAGTTGAGAAAAGTTTGCATCAACTGAACCCCGTTTGGTATACAATGGCCTCGAACCTGCTGAAAAACGGTGAGATCGTTGATGACTGACCAGACCCCGGGTACCACGGGCACCCATTCCTGCATCCAGTGCGGCGCAAAAGTGGAAAGCCTGCCGACCGCCATCGAATACGAAGGTCAGGATGTGCACGTGTTCAACCCCGTTGTGTGCCGGTCCTGTCTGCTATCGATCTGCAAGACCCACTCAGTGGAATGCGCCAACTGCGGCGGCAAGATCCCCCCGTACACCCAGGTCGGGGTGCTGAAGGCCGACAATGGCGAACGCCAGTACGTGCACATGACCGTTGCCTGCACCACTGTGGGCAGCGCTTTTCACGGGTATCTGGGAAAAGGACATCTGGGTGATTTCGTACAGGTGGAAGCATGCTGACTGTTCATTTTGAAAAACAAAACCGCACCATAAAAGTGGAGCCGGGCACCAATCTGCGGGAAGCCGCGATTGGCAACAAAATCGGCATCTACCAGCATATTTTTAAAATTCTCAACTGCCGTGGACGTGGCCTGTGCTCCTCCTGCCGGGTGGAGATCACATCGGGAAACGTGGCGCCCCGTAACGAGGTGGAAGAGAACAACCTCAAAAAAGCGCTCACCAAAAATCCCAACCTGCGGCTGGCCTGCCAGATCAAGGTGGAAGACGATCTCGTGGTCCGCTCGCACGTTTAAAACGGTTGTGTCTGCAGGCCTTAGGACAACCACGAGGGCCATTTACGGACCCCGGAAACGCCCCAGAAATTCATTGACAAACCCCGATTTCGGGAACCAAAATAGGGAATAAATCATGATCTCACTGGCAGCCGACAAGCTGGAGGAAGCGCGCCAGCATGCGCTGGATGAGTATCCATACGAATGCTGTGGGATCATCATTGGAAAGCCCGATTCGGATAGAGAAGACATCCTTTTCCGGTGCACCAACATTCAGAACAAGTTGCACGAAAAGGATCCTGAAACATTTGTGCGGGACGCACGCACCGCCTTCTACATCGACCCCAAGGAGTTGATGGGGATCCTTCGCGAGGCGGAACAGAAAAAACTGGCGATCAAGTTGTTTTATCATTCCCATCCGGAACACGATGCATACTTTTCGGAGGAAGATAAGGCAATGGCCTTGTTCGACGGTCAGCCGACCTACCCCGAGGCCCGATACCTGGTGATTTCTGTGTATAATAGGGAAATACGGGATCAGGCGTTCTTTGAATGGGACCCCGATTCCCAATCGTTTGAAAAACGGGTTTGATACCCCGATTCATAAATAGCCTGCCTGAAATTGGCGGAGGAGTTACACCATGGCTTTGATGATCACCGAGGATTGTGTCAACTGCGGAGTCTGTGAACCCGAATGCCCGAATGAAGCCATCGCTGAAGGCGACGAAATCTACATCATCGACTGGGAGCGCTGCACCGAGTGTGTGGGCTGGTACGAAGAGCCTCAGTGCGTGGAGGTCTGCCCGGTGGACTGCATTCCCAAGGATCCGGAACACGATGAAACCGAGGAAGAGCTGCTCGAGAAGAAAAAAGCCCTCGTCGGCGACGAAGACTGATCCTCGGGTCCAGTCTCTGGACCCCAACCGCAATAACAAGGAACCGGAACCTTGGCTGATGAAATGAAAGATGAGGTCGAGTCCGTCCTCGACACCTTGCGACCGCAGCTCATGCAGGACGGTGGCAATGTGGAGCTGGTGGACATCGAAGATGGAATCGTGAAACTGCGCCTGGTGGGCTCATGCAGTTCCTGTTCCAGTTCCACGATGACCCTGAAAATGGGCATCGAACGCGCCTTGAAAAAAGCCATTCCCATGGTACGCTGTATAGAGGCGGTCGAGTAATTGGACACACACCGGGCCTGTCCCGGTCATCCCGTTTCATTGCGTATGCGTCAGGTAATTTCGACCCGGCCGCTGTGCCAGCCGGGTCGTTTTCATTTCAGGCACATTTTCTTCGGGCTTGTGGTTCTGCTAACAGCGGCGCTTTTGGTTTCCTCCCCCGCAGTGGCGGAATCGGACACCACCCCTGCGCCTCCATTCACCCTGAAATCCCTGGACGGCGGCGACCGCTCCCTCAAGGATTACCGTGGGCGCTACCTGCTTCTTAACTTCTGGGCCACGTGGTGCGGTCCGTGTAAAATGGAAATGCCTTCGCTGGAAGCCCTGCACCGCCGGTTTCAAGCGGAAAACCTGACCGTGCTCGGCATCTCCAATGACCCCTTTGGCAAACGGGTGGTCGAACCGTTCATGAATGCCTACAACCTGACGTTTCCCGTCCTGCTCGACCCCAAGCAGGAAATCAGCAAACAGTACGGCGTGCACAGCCTGCCGACCTCTTTTCTGATCGATCCCGAAGGCCGGATTCTGGGAGTGCTGGCCGGTGCGGAAGACTGGTCCAAGCCGGAAACCATCGCCTACTTCATGGACCTCTTGAAAGTTCAACAGGGCGCTCCGCTTAAAAGCTCCACTTCCGGACCCTGATGCCGTTCTCCTACCGGACATGACCGTGCGCACATTCATCACACATCTGATCTGCTTCCTGTGCCTCACTGCCGCGCCCGCCTTCGCGCATGAGGATGGCCAGCCGGACCGCCCGCTGGAGGGCGACATGGTGCACATTCCCGCCGGGCAGTTCGTCTTCGGCACCGACAAGGTGGACAAGACCGGTGATCTGCTGGCGGTCGGCGTCCCCAAACCTCTGTACAAAGACGAGCAACCCCTGCAGAAACCCTTCCTCAAAGGGTTTTACATCGATCGCCATGAAGTGACGAACCGCCGTTACAAACAATACGTGGACGCCCTCGGCGCGGTGTCGCCGGATTACTGGGAAAACGGCACTTATCCCGCAGGTGAAGGCGATTTGCCGGTGGTCTGGGTATCGTGGTACGACGCCTCCAATTTCTGCGACTGGGCGGGGAAGCGACTGCCCACGGAAAAGGAATGGGAACGCGCCGCACGCGGAACCGATGGGCGCGAATACCCGTGGGGCAATGAGTTCGACGCAACCAGGGCGAACCTGCCCAAAAACTCGCGCACGAAATTGAAACTGCACAAAGTCGGCTCGCATCCGGAAGGCGCCACTCCCGAAGGCGTGCACGATCTGGTCGGCAACGTGTGGGAATGGGTGGCGGACGATTACAATGGATACAAAGGCAATGACAATCAATTGACCGGGTTCGGTCAGGGGCAGAAGGTTTTGCGCGGCCACTCCGCGGCCAACACCGGGCACTTTCCCGGCGGTTTTTATGACATCGTGTTGAAAGAGTTTGCGCGTGCGGGTTACCGGCAGTACACCCCGCCGGACTCGATGGGACCGGATGTCGGTTTCCGCTGTGCCAGCAACCACGCGCCGAAGCATTACAAGGAAACCACCCAGGCCGCGTTTTCCAACACGCCCTCCGACAACAACGCATCCGGGTCCAATCCTTTCGGCAACAGCGGAGATTCGCCTTTCGGCTCGTCCAGTGACGCCTCTTCTGAAAGCGGCAGTCTGTTTTCCGCCAGCGCGTCCAATCCTTTCCAGCCCGAATCCACCCTGCCGAAAGCCAACATCCTCCTGCTGAGCATTCTGTCCTTTCTGGCGGGATTGTTCAGTTTTCTGTCTCCGTGCACCCTGCCGATCCTGCCCGCGTACTTTGCCGTCACTGCGCAGACCACGCGGGCACGCATGACGCTCAACTCCTTTGCGTTTTTCTGCGGGCTGGCGTCGTTGTTCATCCTGATGGGGGCATCGGCCAGTTTTCTCGGAAGCCTGCTTCGTGACTACCTGTTTTCGCTGACCACCTGGGGCGGAGTCCTGGTTTTGATCTTCGGGGTGATGACCCTCTTCGGCAAGGGATTTTCCGGGGCGACGTTTCAGAACGCACCGGCTTCGACCTTCATCGGGTATTTTCTGTTCGGCGCAACCTTCGCCATGGGCTGGACCCCCTGCGTGGGGCCGATCCTGTCCGGCATCCTGATCCTTGCCGCTTCGGAAAAAACCATTCTTCAGGGCATGACACTGTTGTTCTTTTTCGCTGTGGGGCTGGGCATGCCGCTGGTCATCCTGTCGGCGTTCTGCAGTCACCTGAGCAAGGACAGCTGGTTCTGGCGCATGCTGCGCGGCAAGGGCTGGAACATACAATTGGGCAGCCGCACGTTTCTTCTGCACTCGACCAACCTGTTCAGCGGCCTGCTGTTGATCGGCCTGGGTTACGCTCTGGCCGCGGGCTACCTGACTTACTTCAACAGCATGATCCCGATCGAACTGCAAATCTGGTTCAGCGGCTTCGAGGAAAAGGTGGTGGAATGGCTGTCGTGACCTGACTTTAAGGGACCCTACTTGAACCGTACCTGTTCAAGCCGCTAACATGAAAACCCGATCGCATTCTGGAGTATCCAACCCGATGACCCGATTTTTTACATTGATTGCGTTGATCACGACTTTGCTTTTGAACGCGTGCACGCATGTCGAGTCCACCACACACAAGCGTTGGAGCGAGCATCGCAACACCGTGTTCCTGAACCACCTGACGGAAAACCGGAATGCGTTCGCCGAGCCCGGCCTCAAGCTGAAACTGGCACTGGAGGAGGAGTTTCGCAACTCCCTGTACATCGTCGCTCTCGAACCCGAAGACGCCCGGTGGGAGCTGAAGTTCAAGATCGACCGCTATTCATCGGGAAGCCGCTGGGGTCGGTTTTTCAGTTTCGGGCTGAGCGATTCGGCGGAGGCACACATGGTGGTCAAGTTCGCACTCATGGGAGAGCAGGGCATGCTGGGCGCGTGGGAAGTGCACACACAAGTCAGCGGTGGCATGCTCGGAGGCTCGGAACGTCAGTTATACAAAATGGCGGCGAAGCAGATCCGCCAGCATCTGCGCGGGTACTGAAGCGCCCGCGCAAAACCCTTGCCAGATTCTGTTTTCCCGATTGCAATTTTATGATTCAATCGGGATTGGGGAGGGTTGCGCAAATGGGAGCCAGGGAGCCCTGAGCGCCGATGATCCACCCCCTGGATGAAAGGAGGTGATCCATTGTCTAGTCACTGTACAATGGGAGCCTCCGGTTTGAAATGACCCAACCGGTCGTTTCTTCTGGAGACTCTCCAACAGGACTGAAAGCCCCACCTCCCGGGTGGGGCTTTCTTTTTCCCGGAAGTGGATAAAGACTTCGCTTTTCGGATTTTCACTTTAAAATAATAAGGGAGGAATTTATCGCAAATTTTCATTTCAAGAGCGGTTATGAAATTCTGGAAACACATTTCCCTCCGGCATAAACTGATCGCCATCATAATGCTGACCAGTACCGTGGCCCTGTTGCTCGCGGTCATTGGCCTCAGCATCCACGACGTACTGACCTTTCGCAACACGCAAACCCGGGAACTCGCAAGTCTGGCGCAGATCCTGGGGGCCCACAGCACCGCCTCCCTGCGGTTTCAAGATTCCCAGACCGGGTTTGAACTGTTGCAGGCCCTCAAAACGGATTCCCGTATTGTCTCCGCGGCTTTATATGACAAACAGGGCAACCTGTTTTCCCATTACCATCGGCAGGGAAAGGGGCCTGAAACATTCCCTCGCCCGCCCCCTGAAAGCTCGGCGGAATTCCACAGGGACGACAAAATCGATTTGTTCCGCCCCGTAATGGCGAATGGAGAACAAATTGGCACGTTGTACCTCCAGTCGGACACCAACCTGCTTACGGAGCGTCTTCAGCATTACGCCGTTGTATCGGGAATCGTATTCGCACTCTCCCTGCTGGTTTCTTTTCTCATTTCCGCCCGGGTGCAAAGCACGGTTTCCGCACCAATTCTTCATCTCGCGGAAATCGTGAACCGCGTTTCCAAGGAACAGAATTTTTCAATTCGGGTTGAAAGGGACCGGGAAGACGAATTGGGTTTTCTCGTCAACCAGTTCAACGTCATGCTGGGTCAGATCCAGGAGCGCGACCAGGCCCTGCTTCAGGCGCACGAAGAGCTGGAAGCGAAGGTTGAAGAACGCACCCGCGACCTGCAACATGAAATAGAGATACGCGAAAAGTCGGAGAACGCCCTCCGCGAAAGCGAACAACGCCTGCAGAACGTTCTCGATTACGCGACGCCCCTGGTTTACATGAAAGACCTGCAACGCCGCTTTCTCCTGGTCAACCATCAGTTTGTGAATCTGTTCGGGCTTTCCAATGAAGAAGTGCGCGGAAAAACCTCGGAAGAAATTTTTGATCGGGATCTCTTGGACCAGTTTTTCCTCAAGGAGGAAGACATTTTTCAGACCGGTCAATCCGTGGAAACCGAGGAGCTGGTGATTCAAAACAGCACCACCGAAACCTACCTTTCGGTCAAATTTCCCCTGCGGGATTCAAACAACGAAATTTACGGTCTTTGTGCCTTGTGCACCAACATCACCGAACGCAAACAGTTCGAAATCCAGCTGCAACAGGCCAAAGCGGCCGCGGAGGCGGCGAACATGGCGAAAAGCACCTTCATCGCCAACATGAGTCATGAAATACGCACGCCGCTGAATGCCATCCTGGGTTACTCGCAGATCCTGCAACGCGATCAAAGGCTCGACCCAGAACAACGGAAAGCGGTGGAAACCATCATCTCCAGCGGAAGCAACCTGCTGGCTCTCATCAGCGACATCCTCGACATCTCAAAAATCGAAGCAGGCCGAATGGAATTGCAACCCGCTCCTTTCAGCCTGGATATGCTTCTCGACCACCTGATCTCCATGTTCAAATTGCGTAGCGAACAAAAAGGACTGGAACTGAAAGTCACTCCTCCTCCACAGGAAAAGACCGTGGTGTTTGGTGATGAGGCGAAACTCAAGCAGGTCCTCATCAATCTCATCAGCAACGCCATCAAGTTCACCCACCAGGGGAGCATCCGCATTTCCGTCATACCGGAGAACAACCATTTTTATAAATTTGAAGTGGCTGACACCGGACAGGGCATTCGCCCGGAAGACCTGCAGTCGATTTTCGACCCTTTCCGGCAGGGAGACCAGGGGATCAAGTCGGGAGGGACGGGGCTGGGCCTGGCCATCGCACGCAAACAGGTGATTTTGCTGGGTTCCGACTTGAAGGTGGAGTCTGAGGTCGGAGAAGGGACCCGCTTCGAATTTACAGTCAAGCTGCCCACCCCGACCCAGGAGGTGAAACCCGCCCAGGATATGTTTCAGTTTGTTTCCCGGTTGGAGGAAGGCCAGCACATCACCGCACTCGTTGCCGATGACGTGGAGGAAAACCGGGAAGTCCTGTGCCGGTTCCTGAAAAGTATCGGCGTGACGACCATAGAGGCGGAAGATGGCCTAGAAGCCCTGGAAAGAACCCGGGAACACCTTCCCGACATCATTTTCATGGACATTCGCATGCCAAAAATGGACGGCACCCGCGCCATTCAGGAAATCATCCGGGAATTCGGCAATGACCGCTTCAAAATTGTGGTCATCACCGCTTCAGCGCTGGAACATGAGATAGAGCGGTTCCTCCAGCTTGGATGCCACGACATCATCCTGAAACCGTTCCGCACGCAGGAGGTGTTCAATTCCCTGAAAAAGCTTCTCGATGTCACCTTTGAATACCACGAGAAAATAAAACCCGAAGTCGAGCAGAAAATACCGGACGACTATTCGCATTTTGTGGTTCCGGAAGAACTGTTGAAAAATCTGCGGGACGCGGCGGAGTTCTACAACATCACTCAGCTTAAAAAATACCTCGAAGACCTGGAAGGCGACAGCCGCGAACTGGCCACCCACCTGAAATCGTACATACATACCTACGACATGGAAGGCATCCTCAAAATTCTCGATCAGGTTCAGGTTGAAAACTGATTGTAATTTGCCTTCTTAAAAAACGCTCCTGAAAATATCGGATTGACCCCGGTTGGCAAACAATTCCGAGCCTTTATACTGAAGATAATTCCAAACTTGTGAGCAAGAACGGATTGTGAAAGACGAAACCTTAAATTTCGAGGCAGGTCAATCGGTGGAAAGCCGGGTGGCGACCTATCCCCAGATGCGGGTGCTGGAAGGAGACATGGTCACTTTCAAGCGCTTCCGCTTCCTGGAACCGGGACTGGTGAGCCTGCTGGATTCCAACCCGACAGCCCTGGAAAACCACCACAAGGTACTTGTCCTTGTATACAAAAACGATCCACTGGGCTGCATTTCGCTCGTCCATCTACCCCGCACAGATACACTCAATCGCGTCTTTTATAACGCACGACTGGACCTCGTGATCGTTGCCAATGGCTTTCGTGGAATGGGAATCGGCCGTTCGATGATGCTCATGGGCATGTACTACCTGCTGGAAACGCTGGGCGACTCCCTTCAATCCATCAGCGCCGCGACACCTCATCCCGCGGCGGACCGGGTTTTACAAAGCCTGGAATTCACCCTCCTTCCTTCACAGGATGGATCCCTGCACCGGACGCTGGATTTAAAGGGACTGGACCGGCCCGGCCTGCTTCACGTCATCCGCGACAAAACCGACGAATCGCTCAAACGCATGTATTACACCCTGCGCCGTCTGGTCTTCAAACCCTGATTCTTCCCGCTCGTTTTTCAAACATCCTTAGCACAACGAAATCCCAGAAAATTGTAGCGCGCTCCCGGGTCCATGTGATTTCGATGCCAGGTGGGAGTGAAATCGATCTTGAGGTGGCTTTGTAAAAGACCGCCGCGGATCACCTTGAAACGGCCCTGTTCCGAACCCGGCATCCCGTTGTAATCGTAATCCGTGGAAGTCCATTCCCATACATTGTGCCCCATGCCGTACACGCCGTAGGGACTGATCCATTCGTCCCGCCTGTCCACCGGTTCCGGTAAAAACCCGGAAAAGCCGTTGTTGGGATGCGGCTGGAAATTGAGCCACGGCCACTTTCTGCGATCCGTGCCCCGAGCCGCTTTTTCCCATTCCTGTTCCGTCGGCAGGCGTTTTCCCGCCCACTCACAAAAGGCGCGGGCATGATCGTAATCAACCAGTACCCTGGGAAGTTTCGCGCGACTGGAGTCCACCCTGTAACTGGAATCGAACCGGCTGTACTCACCCCGTGTCACTTCATAGCGGTCAATGAGGTAGGCGGGGAGCTTCACACGTTTGCCGAGGGCGGTTTTGGGGTCGGAGGGGTCGCCGAAAACGAACTCGCCTTCGGGAATATAAACCATGTTTTCGGGAACGGTGACACCCGGCGGCACGGTGACCTCGATCTGCTCGACGGAGTTGTCGGAGCAGGCAGTGGCAACACACCATACCAGAACTCCCAGCAGGCCGCGTGTCCGGATCATCAGCCTTTCCGTCGGGTATCGGGTCGCTTGTCGAAGAAGTGAAACACCTCGCCGCCGTTGATGGGCAGGGGCTTTTTGTTGAAATCGAGGGGATGGTCGATGCCCGGCTGGATGGTGCCGTCCACGGAGTAGGGTCCGAAATCGGCCCAGTAGTTGCGCTTGCGGTCATCGGTGAACTCGATGCCGGTGATGTACTTGATGTTTTTGTAACCGTACTTGAACGGCGCAATGAGCCGCAGGGGAAACCCGTGATTGGGGGAAAGCGCCGAGCCGTTCATGCGCAGGACCAAAAGCACCCGGTCGCGTAGCAACTCGTTGATGGTGTAGCTTTCGTAATACGAATCCGCCGAGGAAAACGCGACGTACTTCGCCTCCGGTTTCGGCTTCACCTTATCAATGATCTCGCTCATGTGGAAGCCTTCCCATTCCGCTTTCGCCGACCAGCATTCCACGCACTTGAGGCGCGAGGTCTGCCTGATCATCTTGAAGCCGAACAGGTCCTCGTATTGGAATGCAGTGGGGTTGTCCACCAGTCCCCGGACCGACAGCGCCCATTCGTTCATGTTGACACCGGGAAACGGGTTGGCACTGCGGATGTAAAACCCCGGAACATCGCGGTTCTGGATGTAATGGGAGGGGAATCGTTCGTCGTTCTGGAACTGCACCGTGCCTTCGGACTTTTTGGGCCACAAGGCGGCCAGCGCCGAAAGCGAAAACGCTTTCAGGAAGACACGTCGGTCCAGTTTGAAGTTCATGCCCGGCATGATGTGTTTCCTTCAATCAATCCCGCAAACCGAGTACGTCCTGCATGTCGTACAAACCCGGCTTCTGGTTGACCACCCACTCGGCCGCGCGCACGGAACCCCGCGCAAACGTCTGGCGGCTTTGCGCCCGGTGGGCCAATTCCAGCGTTTCCCCCATGCCGCCGAACAGCACGCGGTGTTCTCCGATGATGTCGCCCGCCCTCAGGGTGTGCACGCCGATTTCCTTTTCACCGCGGCCGTCGCTGAAACCCTTCCGGCCGTACACGCCGACCTCATCGAGGTTGCGCTCCAGCGCCTCGGCGACGATTTCCGAGATGCGTACGGCAGTACCACTCGGCGCGTCTTTCTTGAACTTGTGGTGCGCCTCGACGATTTCCACGTCGTACGCGTCGCCCAGCACGCGCGCCACTTCGCCGGCGATCTTGAACAACACGTTGACCCCGATGCTCATGTTGGGCGCAAGCACGCAACGGATGCTTTTGGCGGCCTGTTCGATCTCGCGTTTCTGCTCGGCGGAAAACCCCGTGGTGCCGAACACCACCGCTTTCTTTTTCGCCGTCACCGCTTTCAGCGTGCCCATGCTGACTTCCGGCAGAGTGAAGTCGATGATCACATCGCACGCCTCCGCCAGTGCAGCAACATCGTTGGTCAAAGCGACATTTTTTTTATTCAGTCCGGCCAGCTCGCCCAGATCGCGGCCCAGATCCGGAGAGCCCGCCGCTTCCGTGCCGCCACCCAGTTCGACACCCTGGGTGTCTTCAATACTTGCGATGATGTTGCGTCCCATACGGCCGGCGGCGCCGACCACACCCACTTTGATCAAGGTATGTCTCCTGTTCGGGTTTTCAATTCTATTGGACAATAACCTCCCACGCCTTTGCAAGCGGAATCCGGGAGGGTTCGGGGATGCGCTGTTAAAGGAGGGAGTATTGCTTCAGGGTGGCTTTCAGCCGCTCCATGTGCTCGCTGGACAGCTTCGCCAAAGGCGGGCGCAGCTCATCCGAGATCATGCCCATCAGCCACAGGGCCGCCTTCACCGGCACCGGGTTGGTGTCCATGAACAGGGCGTCGTTGAGCGCCATGAGTTCGTAGTGCAGTTGCCGCGCGGTTTTCATGTCCGCGTCGGCGGAACTTTTGCAGAGCGCCGCCATTTTTTCCGGCACCACATTGGCGGTGACGGAAATCACGCCCTTGCCGCCGACCGCGAGGATCGGCCACAGCAGACCGTCGTCACCGGACAGCACAACGAAATCATCGCCGCAACGCTCCACCACTTCGCTGATCTGCATCAGGTCGCCGGAGGCCTCCTTGATGCCTACGATATTTTTATGTTCCTTCGCCAGCCGCTCCACCGTCGGGGGAAGCATGTTGACGGAGGTGCGCCCCGGCACGTTGTACAGAATGATCGGCAGGCTCGTCTCTTTCGCCACAGCGGTGAAATGCTGGTACAGCCCTTCCTGCGACGGCTTGTTGTAATAAGGCGTGATGAGGAGCGATCCGTCGGCGCCGATCTTCTCGGCGTGCCGGGTGAGTTCGATCGCCTCGGCGGTGGAGTTGGAACCGGTTCCCGCCAGCACCGGGATTTTGCCCTTGCACACCTCGACCGCCTGCCGGATCACCTGGTGGTGTTCTTCGTGGGTCAGGGTGGCGGATTCACCGGTGGTGCCGCAGGGCACCACGCCCTGGGTTCCGTGGTCGATATGGAACCGGAGCAGTTTTTCAAATGCCTGCTCATCCACCCTGCCGTTTTTGAACGGCGTGACGATGGCAACGAGGGAGCCTTCAAACATGTTGGATTCCGTAGGGTTGAGGTTGGATCAGAGTTCGACGATGGTTCCTTCGAACGTCAGCTTGGTCAGGCCTTCCAGGAACACCGTGGGCAAACTGTTGTCATTGGGCTCGATATGCACTTTCAACACTTCTCCCCCGCGTGTCTCGACCTCTACGGGAGACGGGATCTCGAACCGCTTGGATGCGATGAGGGCGGAGGCCACCACGCCGGTACCGCAGGCGAGCGTTTCCCCCTCGACCCCACGCTCGTAGGTGCGGACCTTGAGCCCGCCGTTCTGCCTCTGCACCAGGTCGACGTTGGTGCCTGCCGGGGCGAACACGGTGTGGTACCGGATGTTCCGGCCGACGGTGGTCACGTCTTCCTTCTCCACGTCCTCGGAGAAGACGATGGCGTGCGGAACCCCGGTGTTGACGCTGTCCACCTTGTAGTGGACCCCTTCGAATTCGATGTCGAGCCCCTCCTGCAAATGCTCCGGCGGGGTCAATTTCACTTTCACAAGCGGGCTGTTGACCTGCGCGCTGATGATGCCCGCCACGGTTTCGAACGTATGGGACTTCGGGGCGATGCCTTTCTCAAACGCGTAACGCGCCACACAGCGGCCGCCATTGCCGCACATCTCCGCGGACGAGCCATCGCTGTTGTAGAAATCCCACTTGTAGTCGGCGCGGTCGGTGTTTTCGATGAAAATCACCCCGTCGGCGCCGACGGAGTCCTTCACGCGGCAGACCTTTTCCACAAAATCGCGCTTGATGGTATCCGCCACCACGCCGTCGCGGTTGTCTATAATGACAAAGTCGTTGCCGCTTCCACTCATTTTGGTGAAGGGGATATTCATTTGGAAACCTTGCAAAAGAGTTGTTTCATTTAGGATGCAGGTACTGCCACGAAGGATTCAATCCGGTGGGAGCAAGGGGAGTTTAGCACACGGCCGGGGGAGGAATCAAACAACCGGGCAGACACTCGTTCGCGAACGGCCCCCCCATGCAGGATCGGAAAAACCGTATGGAACCCGGCTTGCGGGGGCCGGGTTCCACACTCTATTTCTGAACTGCGCTCAGTCGTCTTTCTGCGTGACGCGCTTCAACGCTTCCACCAGAACGGGACGCCTGTCCTCCACATCCGTCTTTTCCTGCTGGTAAAAATTGAGCACGCAGTTGATGTAGGAAATCGATCCTTCCGGCCAGCCCATGGAGAGGCATCCGGTACCGTACTTTTTATTGACCTTCCGCGCCTCTCCCATCGAGTTGTCCACGTCTTCCGGGTTGACCGGCGCCGTGGCGCAACCCACCATTCCCAGAAACAAAACCGCACAAATCCAGTGTCTCATGTGCCCTCGCTTTCCTCTTTCAATAGAGAACGTTGTTGGTGATCCCGGTGAGGTTCCGTTCTATACCATGCCGACGGGGTTGTTGTAAACGGCGGGACGCTGGTCGGGGCGGACGTGCAGTTGCGTGAGTTCGTTGGTCCCGAAGCGATCCACGTACAAAAAGATGTATTCGCGCACCGCCGTACGGAGATCCCATTTGGGATCGTGGTCACGTTCAAACTCGTCGAACACTTCCAGCGCCTCCTGGATGCTCAATCCCTCATCGACAGTGAAATAATAATCGAGAGCCAGATCCCATTCAGGATTCTTGTACGCCGTCAGGCCGTACTTTTCCGGCTCCATGGCCACCGGACTGAAACGGCCGAGAACGAAAGTCATGAATCCCAGGGAGTGAATGTGCTCACGGTTTTCATGGCAGAAGCGTTTGCTGTCCTCCGCCTCTTCAGGTTTTTCTCCCGGAAAGCCGAAAAAGCCCATGATGTGGTTCCAGATGCCGAACTTCGACGACATGCGCAGGTTGGTGCGGATGGCATCCAGCTTCGTCGCCTTGTCCATGAGGTCGAGGACCCGCTTGTTGCCGGACTCGTAACCGAAATGCAGATAGCGGCACCCGGATTCCGCCGCAACCCGCCACACCTCCTCATCCAGCAGGGTTTCCTCGAAGCGCATGTGCGTCGTCCATGCAATGTCGATCTTATTGTCGATCAGAGACCTCGACAGCTTGCGGAACAGGGCCGGCGGGTACGATTCGTCGGTGAAATGGAAATACCGGTTGCCGTATTTGTTCTGGAGGAATCGGATCTCCTCGGTGATCTGGCCGATCTGCTTGGTGCGATAACCTTCGACGTACCCCTGGAAGTGATCGCAGAAAGTGCACTTGCCCCAGTAACAGCCGCGTGTGGCCAGGTACGGCAGGATGAGTCGCGGCACGAAGTATTTCTCCAGCGGCAGGCCGTCGAAATCCGGCGGAGGCAACTTGTCCATGTCCTCGGCAAACACATCCTTGTTTTTCTGCAGGCCGTGTTCGGTACGGCAGATGAGGTTGGGCAGGTGGGTGAGATCGGTTTCGCCCGCGTCCAGCGCATCGACCAGTTTCAGGAACGCGCTTTCTCCTTCATACAGCACCGCCGTATCCACGAACTGGAACAGGTCGCCTTTTTCCATGAGCGCGTCGCGCAGCCGGGTGACGATGTTGCCGCCGATGGTGATGTGCGTGCTGGGGGCCTGCTCCTTGATCAGCTTTGCGAACGTAAACGTGGAGATGAGTTGCTTCTGCTGGACAATGGAGATGCCCACAACATCGGGTTTTTCCTGCTCGATGACATCTGCCAGTAAGAATCGGTACACATCCCGGTATACGTTGATTTGAGTGTCATCCAATGCCTCCAGGATTTCCGACGACATGAACGGCTTGTAAACCAGTTCCGTTTCAATGGGGGGAAAACAAATCTGGGCGGGATAATAGCCGAGGCTGATATAGGCCATCGTCGTATGCAGGATATGGGTTGCCCATTCCAGCTTGTCGATGTCGTAAAAATCCTCACACCGAAGAATACGCTTGGCCTCGGTCACGTCGCGAATGAGGGCCTGCAGGCTGGATTCGTCCCACACCTCCAATTGCCGGCGAAGTTCCCCTTCCTCTTGGTCCAGGCCGCGCTGGTCGGCCACCACCTGCAGGTGACGGAGCTCAAAATCGATGCGGTTCTGCACGTGTCGCAGGAACCGTTCGCTGAACATGAGGTCGTACATGTCCACATTGATGTCGCGTTGGATCACCTCGTGCCCGGCCGGGCGCAGGACGGATGTCAGGGCGGGCAGGCTGAGGTACGGCTCCGAGGGAAGCCAGTCCGGTGGAAATATAAGAAGTACTTTCATAATACGCTAAGCTTTCTTCCTACCTTAAATAACCATACGGGATGCCTCGTTTCGCGTGAAATCCATCATATCATTTTTCCCGAACCGATCCCATGCTTTCCACAACTTTTGATCCGCAGTGAGGATTGCACCGACCCACCCTGCGCAAAACCCACAAATTCCGTTGACATCAGGGGGCGGCTCCGTATAATCCGTTAAAATTCCAATATTCAAGAGAGTTACAGGATTTGCGCCCGGGTTGATTGGGGGCCACTCCCCAGAAAACTGACGGGCATTTTAATCTTGAGAATCTCTTGATCCGGTGCAACATTCACCGGTCAGCCAAACAGGAATTTGAGGGGTGCCCTCCGGCGCCGGGAAAGTGATACTCTGGGTCATTACTCAAAAAGAAGGACCCCCTCGGGTCCGTAATTTCAAAACGAGGTTTTGCATGACACCAACACTCCGAACCGCCTTTTATGCCGGCCTGTGTATGCTGGCAGCCGTTTTTCTGATACCTCCTGCGGGAGAGGCGAAAATCGGCAAGCCCCGGAAGGCCACCAACGTTTCCATTTCGCTGGTTGATGGAATCGCGGTGGCACCCAACGGGGATGTTTATATCTCCCGCCGCTCACACAACATCGTGAGCAAGATCGATCAAAATGGAACTCTCACCAACGTGGTGGGAACCGGCGTATCCGGCTACAGCGGCGACGGCGGCCCGGCCACGGCGGCAACGCTGAAAGTTCCGGCGGGTCTCACCTTCGACAAGGAAGGCAACCTGTACATCGCCGACCGCGAAAACCACGTCGTGCGCAAGGTGGACGCAAACGGCATCATCACCACCTTCGCCGGTACCGGGGAAGCGGGTTACAGCGGCGACAACGGACCGGCCACCAAGGCGGCTCTGAACCTGCCTTCGGACATGGCGGTGGACCACAACGGCAACCTGTTCATCTCCGACCGGTCCAACAACGTCATCCGCAAGGTGGATCGCAACGGCACCATCACCACCTACGCCGGAACGGGCAACGAAGGTTACAATGGCGACAACATGCCTGCCCTCCGCACCAACCTGGACAAACCCTTCGGGCTGGCGGTGGACAAGCAAGGCAACCTGTACATTGCCGACCGTGGCAACAACCGCGTCCGCAAGGTGGACGCGGACTCCGGCCTGATGAGCACCATCGGGGGCGACGGCGGCTTTTTCTTCATCGGGGACAACGGCCCCGCCTATCGGGCGAGCATTGCAGGTCCGACGGACGTGGCCGTTGACGATGAAGGAAACGTTTACGTTGCCGACCGCAACAACAACCGCATCCGCAAAATCAACACGCTGGGCATGATCCGCACCGTCATGGGCACGGGACAGCAGGATTACAACGGCGACGCGGAAGTGGCGCGTGAAACCAACCTGCATCTGCCTTTTGCCCTCACGCTTGATAACAACGGCGATCTGCTGGTGGTGGACCGGTCGCATTACCGCATCCGCAAGATGTACCAGAAGGGAAGCCGCGTGGAGACCATCGCCGGCAACGGTGTGAAGAACTTCGCAGGGGACAACGGCCCCGCCACCGGCGCCAATCTGGAGTTTCCGCATGGCATCGTGGTGGACAAGCACGACAATGTCATATTCGCGGACAAGGGCCATTACCGGATCCGCCAGGTGGATCCGGAAGGCGTCATTTCCACCATCGTGGGCAACGGCATCCGAGGCAACATCGGTGACAACGGTCCCGCGCTGGAAGCATCGGTATTCCCCACCATCCTGGAGCTGAACCATAAGGATGAAATCTTCTTCTTAAGTCCCAGCGGATTCGTCAGCCTCATCCGCAAAGTTGACAACAACGGAATCATCAGCCTTCTGATTTCCACCGGCGACCAGGACTACCAAAAGGCCGTCATGCAGGCGGGCTACACTGGCCGGTCGTCGCATTCGGAGATCACCATCATTACGCAGTTCTCCGGTCTGGCGTTTGACAAGGAAGGAAACCTGTACGTTTCCGACCGCATCAATCACCAGATCCGCAAGGTGACACCCGAAGGCAAAATCATCACCATCGCCGGTAACGGGAACTCCGATTACACGGGTGATAACGGACCTGCCAAGCATGCGTCCTTCCGGGACCCGCAGTCCCTGACCATGGACAAGGAAGGCAACCTCTACATCGGAGACACCGCCAACAACGTGATCCGAAAGATCGATAAGAACGGCATCGTCACCACTTACGCCGGCAACGGCAACCACGAGTACAGTGGCGACGGCGGTCCGGCGCTGGAAGCCGGGTTCAAGTCGATTGGCGACATCGTCTTCAGCCCTTCCGGTGAATTGCATGTGGTCGAAACCGGAAACCACACGGTCCGCAAGATAACCCGCGATGGAAAAGTCGAACGGGTTGCCGGGCGGGCGGGAGTCCAGGGATTGTTTGGCGACGGTGGAAAGGCGACGGAAGCCATGCTCAAGCAACCGGCATGCATCGCTTTTGATTCCAAGGGAAACCTGTACATCACCGACATGGGCAACAACCGCATCCGCAAGGTGGACACCAACGGCATCATCACCACTCTTGCAGGCCGCGGCAGCTTCGGCTGGGGATATGAGGGGGAAGAGGTCAACATCTACTTCCAAAACTTCCCGTGACGCCCACCGCAATCGAAAACGGATTGCGGAACGCGGAATAACGAATCCAATTCATTCATAAATTTAAAAAGTGACTACTTGGGAGACATTTCTCATGAAACGATATAATCGCCTTCTTCCCCTGCTCGTAACCGGGGTATTCTGGATCGTGAACGCCGGCCAGGCGTTCGCGGCGGATACCGATGCGTTGACCAACGTGCTCAAAAAGGTGGACCAGGTGGTGTGCACCCAGCCCCGGCAGATATTCAATTTCTATTCGGCGGACATGGTCATCATCAACGATGACAAGCGCATCCTGCCCGAAAACCGGATCAAGGATTACGAAGTCATGATTTCGGAACTGCAGGGTCTGAAATGCGAACAGAACCGCACCGTGCTGGCTGGCAACGCCGGCGAAAAGGTCGGTTTCCTGCTGGTGGACGAGCTGATCAGCGTCACTTCCCGGCTCAGCACGGACGAACGCCAGCACAGCGTCTGTACCTACGTATTCAACAAGAACAGCGGACAGTGGAAAATCACGCATGAACACTGTTCCAGCCTGCCGGACTACACCATCGTGCCGGGGGACGACGCGTTGTATTATTTCCACAATCCGGTGTACTGACGGGATTGCGATAAGCCTTCCCGTTGACGGATGCCGGGGGGCCGCCTTCGCGGAATCCCCGGCGGGAGCGCACCATGACCGGTTCACCCCACACGCGGCCTGTACAGGGAACCGTGATTTCCGCGGATGGGGTCCGCTTCTCCATATATTCGGAGAATGCAACGCAGGTTGAACTATGCCTGTTTGAATCGGACAAGGGGCCCGAAACCCGCCGTCTGCAAATGGAGCGAGGGGCGGATCACCTCTGGACCCGTTGGGTGCCGGATCTCAAACCCGGTTGCCTGTACGGCTTTAGGGTGTTCGGTCCCTACGCACCGGAGCAGGGACACCGGTTCAATCCCTCCAAGGTCCTGGCCGACCCTTATGGTCGCCTGTTGGGGCGCAGGCCCGGATGGAACCGCCGCTGGCACAGCCTGCCCCCCGACCTGGAGGGAGGGTCCGAATCCAGGACCCGGCCGGACGGGGCAGACAACGCCGATTGTGCGCCGCTCTGCCGGTTGGTGAATCCGGAGTTCGACTGGCAGGGAGACAAACCGCCTGCCACCTCGTGGGCGGAGACCATCCTCTACGAAACCCACGTCAAAGGTTTCACCCGCCAGCATCCGGACATCCCTCCCGGTCTGCGCGGCACTTTCGCCGGCCTGGCCAGCGAGCCCGCCATCGCACACCTCAAATCCCTCGGCGTCACCGCCGTCGAACTGTTACCCATTCACCAGGGTGCAGAGGAGCAGCGCCTGGTCCAAAGCCAGCTCACCAATTACTGGAACTACAACACGCTCCTGTTCTTCGCACCGGACCTGCGTCTCGCCGCCACCGGCGACCCCATCCGCGAGTTCAGGGAGATGGTGCGGAGCCTGCATGAAGCCGGGCTGGAGGTGATCCTCGACGTGGTGTACAACCACACCGTGGAAGGCGATGCCCGCGGCCCCACGCTCTGTTTCCGCGGTATCGACAACCGCACCTACTACCGGCTCGATCCCGAAAATCCAGCGCTGTACGAAAACATCACCGGCTGCGGCAACACGATGAACTTCTCTCACGCACAGGTACGCCAGCTCGCCCTCGACAGCCTGCGTTACTGGGTAACCGACATGCACGTCGATGGCTTCCGTTTCGACCTCGGGGCGGTGCTGGGCCGGGACGAAAACGGCTTCTCCACCGATGCGGCGTTCTTCCAGGCGGTGCAAGCCGACCCGGTGCTCTCGCGGGTCAAGCTCATTGCCGAGCCGTGGGACCTGGGTCACGAAGGCTACCAGGTGGCGGGATTCCCCGACGGCTGGTCGGAGTGGAACGACCAGTACCGGCAGACGGTACGCCGGTTCTGGCTGGGCGCACCGGACCACGTGGGACTCATGGCGCGGCGACTCTCGGGAAGCGGCGATTTCTACCAGCCGCAGAATCGTTCTCCGCGAAGCTCCGTCAATTACATCACCTGCCATGACGGCTTCACGCTTCAGGACCTGGTCAGCTACCAGCGCAAACACAACGAGGCCAACGGCGAACACAACCGGGACGGCAACAACGACAACGCCAGTTGCAACCACGGTATCGAAGGCGCCACCCGGAAACCCGAAATCCTGAAACGGCGCACGCGCCACATGAAAAACCTGATGGCCACCCTCCTGCTCTCGCTCGGCACACCCATGATTTCCGGGGGCGACGAATTGCGCCGCACCCAGCGCGGGAACAACAATGCCTATTGCCAGGACAACAGCACCAGCTGGTATGACTGGCATCTCGACCACGGAAGACAGGAGTTTCTTGAATTCATCCGAAAACTCATCCATCTTCGTAAGTCCTCTCCCATATTCCAGCGGGACCGGTTTTTGACCGGAGAAACCGATCCTGAATCGGGACTCAAAGACGTCACGTGGCTGAAACCGGATGGTACGGAAATGGAAGAAACGGACTGGCACGACCCGGAAGCACTGACTCTCGCCTGCCTTTTGACCTGTCCCGATGTGAATCAAACGCTCCTGGCACGGGGCTCCATCCTGCTCCTCTTGAACGCGGGCCTGGAGGAGTGCCCGTGGATTCTGCCTTCCCTGCCCCCCGCCGGCAACTGGGAGGTGCTTCTCGATACCGAAACCATTGAAAACCGTCTGCAAACCTTGCATCCGGCAGACAGCCTGTATCCCCTTGCCGCGCACACGCTGGCCGTATTGCAATGGAATTGAGTTTTTTCCCGTGGAACCAGTTGAAAACTCCGCGTGAAATTCATTAGGATAAGTGTTTCAACGTTTTGGAAGTGAGTTCATGAACCAGCCCAACCCGTCCCCGGAGAAAATCCCGATCCTCATTCCCAAAGAATTGAGCCCCCTCATCCCCGGCTACCTTGACGACCGTCGGCAGGATGTGGAACGAATGCGGGCATCCCTGGAGCGGAACGACTTCGCCACCTTGAAAAACCTGGCACACATGCTCAAGGGTTCGGGCGCCAGTTACGGTTTCGAGGAGTTGAGTTTTCTGGGGGAGACGCTGGAAACCGCCGCCGACAGCGAACCGGAAAAAATCAAGCCGGTATTGGAACGCATGGCGCGGTATCTCGACAATGTGGAGATTGAATACGTATGAATCGGTTCCCCCCCTTTCTGAAAGAAAAGCCTGTCCTTCGCCATCCCTCCGTCCGGCGCCACCTTCATAAACGGGGACGCTGGTGACTGCCATTCGCAACTGGATCTGGATTGCGGCCATGGCCTTGACCGCTGCGATCCTGCCCGTACCCAGCGGTACCGCTTCCAACACCCCGGACGCGAAACCGGTAGCATGGAACCCCATGCAATCCATCGCACCGGACCAGGAAACCTGCCTGCATTGCCACAACGGCATTGAGCCGGCCAGCCGGTCGCATCCGCTCAAACTCGGTTGCACCGCGTGTCATGGTGGCGATGCCACAGCCACCACAAAAGAGGACGCACACGCCACGCTCGTATATGATCCGGAGGCGGGCACGGGAAAACGCAACCCCTCCTCCCTCAAGGTGGTGCACCTGAGTTGCGGCCAGGCACAGTGCCACTCGGGGTTTGCCGACGAGAGCCGCAACTGGGCGGATCATGTTAGAAAATCGCCGATGGGCACACTGGCCGGGATGATCGCCGGCCTGCGCTTTCAATGGTCGGGGCAAACAGGCAAGGAGGCGAAGTTCGGCATCTATGCCGTGGAAGATGAAGACGGCAACACGCCCCTCGAGCAGGGCGCGGTGGAAAAACTGTCCCGCCTGCCCTACTTCGACAAAAAAACCGTGCGCCGCAACCCTCCGACCGAGGAAACCGGCGACGCGGTGCTGTTGTCCAACCACTTTGCCGACCTGCTTCTGCGCGACCGGTGTTTTTCGTGTCACCTGGATGCCCCGGCCCCGGAAGGCGTGTTCCGCTCGCAGGGTTGCGCCGCCTGCCATTCCCGTTATAACGAAACCGGGTTGTATGCGGGTGACGATCCCACCATCCCGAAGGACGAACCGGGCCATCCGGCCTCGCACGCGATGACCGTATTGCCTGCGGACCAGGTGTGCACGCAGTGCCACCGGCAGTTTGAAAAAGGCGCGCCTTTGGCTTCCCAAACCGGATTCGATGGCCAGCGTCGGCATTTCCGTTTCGCTGGAACCGGTCAGCCGGTGGAAGACGTCCACCGTAAGGCAGGCATGGAATGCATCGATTGCCATACGGCGTTCGATGTGATGGGCGACGGCAACATATATTCGCGCCAGCACCAGGCTGTGGAAATCCGGTGCACCACCTGCCACGGCACGGAGTCGGCCCATCCGGAGACCGCAATAATCGAATCCGAAAACGACCCCGCCCTGCGCCTGAGCCGGCATTACAAAGGATTCCAAAACCAGGTCGGCGACGAGATGGTGCTCACCGCTCGCGGCAATAAAATGACGAACGTGAAAAAAATCGGCAAGCGTTTCGTCTTTTTCAGCAAACGCGCCGGCAAGCAGATTCCCATTCCGCAGGCGGCGTGGCAACGAAGTGCCCACACCCTGCCGGGACATGAGGGAAAGCTGGAGTGCACCACCTGCCACGCCTCATGGGTGCCGCAGTGCCAGGGATGCCATATCACCTACGATCAGGCGGCCTATGAAAAAGGAAAGAACCCATGGGGATCGGGTCCGTCCCATCCCACCGGCTGGACCAGGCCCCGGCTCATGAAAGGGCCTCGCGGCAAGATCGCACCCGTAATGGATCAACCACTTCATTCGCTCACCGTGCTCGACGGACAGGGGCATCCCCTTCCCGTCATCAATGAGGAAGGAGATAAGGAAGGCGAATATAATGAGTGGCAATTCACGAATCCACTGGGATACTCTGGGTCCACTCTGATGTACGCCGCCCAGCCGCATTCGGTAACGAAATCCGTGCGTTCCTGCGCAAGCTGTCACCTGTCGCCGGAGTCTCTCGGCCTGGGCGAAGGCGAACTGAAAATCCAGGGCGACTCCTCTGGCGAGGACGACGCATACAATTTTCTTGTGCTGACGGATCTGAAGACGTTGAAGAGTCATTTGGGACCCTCTGCCGCCGTGACCATACGCGGGGAACCGGTAGCAGGGACGGGCCAGCCCAACGCCCGGCCGCTAAACCAGTCGGAGATCCTCCGTACTCTGCGCGTGGGCAATTGCATTCCCTGTCACGATGCGTATGATGATCCGGTTTACCGGAACTTGGGAAAAAGTTATGAATTTGAGAAAAAGATCCAGCACCGCCGACTGCGTGACCGGATTCTGAACCAACGCTGAAACCGATATGACTTTTTTCAAACGAACAGTCTGGATCGCCGCCTTCCTGGCCCTGCCCGCCTTCCTGCTGATCCCGAACCTGCAGGCCCAGATGGTTTCGCCTTTCGGCACAGAACCGTCCGAAGAAAAGAAAGAGGAACCGGACCTCGGGTTTTCTCCTGCTGTGCCCGGCGGACACCTGTTCGGCCCGACGGAAAAAGCTCCGGAACAGGAAAAGAAATCCCCGCCGCAGGAACCGACCCAAACGCCGTCACCACCCCCCTCCAGCGAACCGTTCTCACCGGAGGAGGCAACGCCGTGGAATCCCTTTGCCACACAACCGGAAACCCAGCCGGAACCGCAACCCGAGCCGCAACCGTTTTTTGGCAAACCCAAAACCGAAACCGCCGAACCGGAAACGCACAGCGCGGAGCCGGAACCCACGGTCACGTTTGAAAAGAAGATGGTGCTCATCCCACCCTTTTCCTCGGACGTCCCGCTCTCCGCCGACGATTTCCGTGACCCGTTTTTTCTTATCCGAAACAAGCGCGAATCGTCGCAGGAGGTGTTGAAACCGGGAACCACGCTGGACGGCATCCGCTTCAACTCCTACGCGGAGAGTAACGGATTCATTGAAAACTTTTACCGCGACTCCAACTTCCGCCTGCGCGACGTGTTCGGCCGGATCGACCTCGTCAACATCGAGGGGGGATGCCTCACCTGCCACCGGGGTATTGAGGAGATCAGCGAGAACCACCGCTTCGACTGCACCACCTGCCACAACGGAAACGAACGCGGCCAGACGCCGGAGCAGGCACACACGGGCATGATCCCGAATCCATCCTCCCTCGAACACGCGCCCAATGCCTGCGGCAAGTGCCACGCGGAACAGGTCGAACAGGTAAACAAATCCATCATGGCGAATCCGCGGGGCCTGGTGGAAACCACACGCTATGCCTGGGGCCATTCACCGTTCAACGACTCCAAAGGCGGCGGCAAAGAGCCCAAGCCGTGGACGTTTGAAGACACGGGTCACCGCGCCGACGACTTTCTCAAGAAAAAATGCATGCGCTGTCATTTGCAGTCGCCCGCGCCGCATCGCGCGGGGGATTACCGCGCCACGGGGTGTGCCGCCTGCCACATGATCTACACCAACGACGGCGTGACTTTGAGCCGCGACCGCGCCATCCAGAAAGTGCAGAAGAAAGACATCCGCAAAAAAGGTTCGCGGTTTGCCTACCGGTACGGATCGACGCCACTCGAAAACCGGCGGGGTTACCCCCTGGTGCACAAGTTCACCGTCGCCGTGCCCAGCGTGCAATGTGAGCACTGCCACAACAACAACGGCGTCGGCAACGAATTTGAAGGCCTGTTCGGCAAACCCGCGCGGCCGAAAACATCGCATGCCGACGTGCTGGCCGATCAACCCGTCCTGTACGGCCGCCAGCATGAGTTCCTGATTCCCGACATCCATCGCGAAAAAGGCATGCACTGCATCGACTGCCACGGTGCGGGCGACCTGAAAGCCGATGCCACGACGAATCCGACCATGCACAGCGCTGTCACCATCCGTTGCCAGACCTGCCACGGCGTGCATCACAAACCGCCGGAAGGATACAAACTGGTGGAAGCGGATGAAAAGGCGCAGCAACTCTTAAAGTCGAACCAGCTGAATCCCAACCTCATGACCAAGGTCGAGATGGGCGACGTGGTGATGCTGGATGGACAGGGGAATCCCCTGCCGCACATAAAGCAGGAGGACGGCAAATGGGTGCTGTTCTCCAAGGTCACCGGCAAGAAACACGTCATCCCGGTCCTCGACGAATTGAAATCCGTTCCGCTGGCGCACCGCGTCACCGAACACCTGACCCAGGTCGAGTGCGCCGCCTGCCACGCGCGCTGGTCTGCAAACGAGTGGGGCCTGCATGCCATCCGCGAACCAAAACTGGAGCCGGGCAAGTGGAACGAATGGAACTTTGCCGACCCGGTTCTGCAACAACGCTTCACCACGCCGGATTTCAAAACAGGAGCAGGCGAAGAACCGCAGGAAACCTCCACCGATCCCGGAATGCTCGACTGGACAAGGGCCCGGCAAACGCCGAAAGGCATTGAAGGCACGTGGAAGGAAGGGGTGTGGGTGAACCTCGTCACCGAGTCCGGCTGGAGCGAACCCATGCTGGGAACCGACCGCCGCGGAAAGGTGATCGTCGTGCAACCGCGTTACCAGTATTTTGTCACCGACCTTGTTGAGAAGGGCGACCAGCGCAATGAGGCGGAGGTGCCCATCACCACCGACGGCAAACCGGGCCTGGTGTGGACGAAGCACACGCCGCACACCATCCGATCAAGCGCGCGCAAATGCGAATCCTGCCACCAGAACTCCGTCGCAACCGGGCTGGGTGAGCCGCAACTGCACAGGGTGGAAGACGCAAACCGGTTCATACAGGCCTTGAAAAAAGAAAATCGCCTCCTGCCGGAGTTTCAAATCAAGCAGACCGTCACCCCGAAAGGCCGGACGCTTCAAACCGCGGTGCCCGATGCGAGTTTCCTCGACAAAAAACTTCTCGACTCACTCAATGGCATGACTGAACGGTACCGCGGCTGGTATTACACCGACCTCAAATCGCGCGGGCTGGGACGCCTGCTGGTACGCGAGGTGTATCCCTTCGACAGCCGTCATGAACTGAATGAGAAAAAATTCGGAAAGCCCGCAGGGGATGAAGACCTGGTGCTGTATTACGACCTGAACGAGAACCGCGTCAAATCCGAAGAACGCATGCAGCCACCGGAAGACATGAAGACCCCGCCCCCCGGTCCGGGACCGGAAGCGGTGGAGGAAGTGACGCCGCCGGCGGAATCGTTCCCCATCTTCCCTTTCGGCTCGGAGCCGACGCCGGAGTTCACGCCCGAACCGGAATCCAATCCACTGCGCACCATACCGCCGCCGATCGAGTGAAAATCATGCACCGACACCCCTGGCAGACCAATATGTTGTACTGGATGGGAGCGATCTTTTTTCTGCTCACCACCCCCGTCCCTGCGTTCGCCGATGAAGCTTTGTTCGAACAGAAACGGTGCGGCACTTGTCATCGACTTTCGGCGGACGAGCCCGCGGAATCTCACCCCGCACCCGACCTGTTTTACGCCGGGGACAAATACCAACATACGTGGCTGATCGAATACCTGCAAAATCCAGGGATCGTCCGTAAGATGGGGCATCCTCGCGACCCGGGGTTTCTGAAAGGCGAACCGGAATTCAAAGGACCGCACATGTCGGTCAGCAAACAGGAGGCGGAATCGCTGGCCTCATTGCTTATGGCGCAGAAGCTGGAGGGACTGGAACCGTTGTCGCTCGATTTCCAGCCGCTGGCGCGCGGTGAGCGGGTGCGCGCCAAGATGCTGTTCGAACGGGACCACAGCTGCATCGCCTGCCACGAAAGCTACAATCTGGCCCGGCAGCCGCGCGGGGGAGTGTCGGGTCCGTCGCTCATCAATGCAGGGAACCGCCTGCAACCCGGGTGGGTGTACCGCTGGCTGAAAAACCCCAGACAATTCACTGAGAAAAGCCGCATGCCGGTTTATGATTTTGACGAAATCCAATTGAAACTGATGACGCGCTACGTTTTGTCTCACAGGAAGGGTGAATGAGGATGCGTGACCGGCTCTCCAGATCCAGGCGTGGGCATTTCATCCATCCCCTTGTGCTCGCACTGGTGATTGCGTTGATGCTTTCCGCCTGCGGCGACGATGCATCCAAGACCGAATCATCCCAGCCCAAACCGCCGATGGCTCAGACCCCTCCTCCACCGATGCAACCGGAACCACCCAAAACTGTCCGCTCCTATTCCGTCACGGAAGAGACCCGTGCCACGTACCAGTATTACTGCACGCAGTGCCACGGCCTGAAAGGCAAGGGCGACGGTATCAATGCGCGCCATGTTGTGGTGCCGCCACGTGACCACACGAAAGCGGTGTACCTGGAAAGCCGTTCCGACGAGCAATTGTTTCACGCCATCAAGCATGGGGGCCTTTCCACGGGCCGGGCCCCGTGCATGCCTGCCTGGGGAAGCACTTTCGATGACGCCATGATCCACTCCCTCGTCAGCTACATCCGTGAGTTGTGCGAGTGCGAAGGTCTAACCTGAACCCGGACTCCACCCCACGTTCCCAAGTAGCAATTGTCTCAATTCGGCAAAGGGCGTAGAATGATTTTTATATCCGCCGCCCGCTTCGGTGGATTTATATTGCCTGAATAGACCATCTATATTTATTTTTCACCCGATTCCCAGGACCGCATTATGGTTGATGTCGCTCCTTTCACCGGACTGCTATACGATGAACGGACCGCCGGGCCACTGGCCGATCTCGTCGCGCCGCCTTATGACGTCATCACTCCCGATCAGCAGGACGACCTGTACCGCCGGAGTCCGTACAATGTGGTCCGCCTGATTCTGGGCAAACAATGCAGTCAGGATACCGAAACCGATAACCGCTACACCCGATCGGCCAAAGACTTCACCGACTGGCAGGCAAAGGGCATTTTGAAGGAAGACGACCGGCCGGGATTTTACGTTTACTCCCAGGAGTACACCTACAACGGCCGGCCGTACAGCCGCTATGGATTTTTCGCCCGCGTTCGCCTGGAAGAGTTCAGCAAGGGCAACATCTGCCCGCACGAGTTCACGCTGGCCAAAGCAAAGGAAGACCGCGCCAAACTGATCCGCGCCTGCAAGGCCAACTTCAGTCCCGTGTTCGGTCTGTATTCCGATCCCGAACGCACCGTAGACGGCTCACTTGAAGTGGTCATGCAGTCGGAGCCACTGGCAGTGATTGAGGAAGACGGCGTGACACACCGGTTCTGGAAGCTCAACGAACCCGCGACGCTCGCCAGGATTGCAGAACAGTTCGAGAATAGAAAGGTATACATCGCGGACGGGCATCACCGTTATGAAACCGCGCTCGCCTACCATCTGGAAAACGGCGGACCCGGGAGCGATTCGGCGCACGTGTTGATGTTCCTCACCAACATGGACAATGACGCCCTCGCCATCTATCCCATTCATCGGCAGATCAAATCACCGGAACCGTTCGACCGCGATGCCTTCCTCAAAAAACTGGAATCCTATTTTCATATTCAATCCTTCCCGAAAAATACTTCTGCCAGCGTAATGATTGCCACTTTGGAAGAAGTCGGGCATCATGGGATCGCCTTCTGCGCGTATCTGGGTAACGGCAATGCGGCATTACTGAAACTGAAGGATATCGATGCCGTGGTTCCGCACATGAACGCTGATGACGCCGAGCCGCTGAAAGTGCTCGATGTATTTCAACTGCATACCCTGGTGTTGAAACATCTCATGGGCATAGACACCAAACGTCCGGAGCATCAGCAGTGCATCACCTACAATGTTCGGGCGGAGGAATCGATTCAAAACGTGGAAAAAGGTGAGTTCGACCTCGCGTTCTTCATGAACGCAACCCGCATCGATCAGGTGCGGAGCCTCGCCGAGCAGGGCGTACGGCTCCCCCAGAAAGCCACTTACTTCTATCCCAAACTGCTCTCCGGATTGGTGATCAACCGTTTCAAATCATGAAAATCGTCAAGGCCGAATTCATCACCGGTGCGGTGTCCGCCAAACAGTTTCCCAACCAGCCGCTTCCCGAAATCGCGTTCATCGGGCGGTCCAACGTGGGCAAATCGTCGCTCATCAATTCGCTGGTCAACCGCAAAAAGCTGGTAAAAACCAGCGCCACACCGGGAAAAACGCAGATGATCAACTTTTTCAACATCAACGATGCCTGGATGCTGGCGGACCTGCCGGGCTACGGTTTCGCCAAAGTACCCCCGCAGGTGCAGAAGAAATGGCAGGTGCTGATTGAAGACTACCTGCAGGAACGCGAACGTCTGGAGAGCGTGGTGCTGATCGTGGACATCCGCCGGAAACCGACGGAGCTGGACCTGGTCATGCGGGACTGGCTGGAGGACGTGGGGCTGGACTACGTTGTGGTCGCCACCAAGTCCGACAAACTGTCGCAGACGGAGAGAAAACAGCAGATGACCAAAATCAAAAAAGAATTTGGCGGTGACGGGGTGCGCACGGTGCTGATGTATTCCAGCAAGAACAACCAGGGCCGGAAGGAACTGTGGAACTATTTTTCAAACCGCAGAAAAAAAGAGGAAGCCCAACCCGCCGAGGAGTGAGCTTCCTCTTTTTATTTACTTGTTGATACCAGCGTCAACGAACGGGGATCAGCCCCACATCTCGTCGGGAATTTCCAGACGCTCGATCTTTTTGCCGTTCATGATGTGGGATTCGAGAATCTCGTCCACGTCGTCCGGCTTGACGCCCTTGTACCAGACTCCGTCCGGGTACACAACCACCACCGGCCCCATGGAACAGGGTCCCATGCATCCCGTGGTGGTGAGCATGGCTTTGCCAAACAAATTTTTCTGTTCGATGCCCATTCCGATTTTTTCAAAGACTTCCATGGCTCCGTTTTCGCCGCAGGAACCCCGGGGATGTCCCGGAGGGCGCTGGTTCGTACAGACCAGGATGTGATATGCAGGTTTCGGCATTGTTCTCCTCCGTAAATAATTCAAGGGACCCGCAGGTCCCATTTATGATGCGACTGGTTAGGGTTCGCTTTGGAAATTTAAAGGAAATCTTCCAAAATTCCGTGGGCAGGGTGGCTTTCCCTCTTTCACCCGCCCCGGGGCCGCATTGTCTCCGGCCAAACGGGCTGGTAGTATACTATAATTACACAAAGTTCCAAACCGAACCTGTATTCACAGGCCATAACCGACCTATCCAATGAATTCCAAAATCGCAACCAGTCCTTCCGCCGAGCCGCGTTTCAACCTGCCCTACCTGGCCAAAACGCTGGGGGGCCTGTTCGGGCAATCGGTGGCCGGGGTCGAGGCCACACCGCTGCAGGGTGATGCCTCCACCCGCCGTTACTTTCGCCTGCATCCGCATTACCGGTCGCGCGGACGCGGACCGGACTCACTTGTCCTGATGCAGTTGCCGGAACCCTTTCCCGGCGAGAAATATGATTTCGTCCTGATCCAGAAATTTCTGGAAGGGTTGAATGTTTCAGTTCCCCATCTTTACCACTATGACGTCCCGCAGGGATTTGTTTTCCTGCAGGACTGCGGCGACATCACACTGGAGCACCAGCTTTCAAACAGCGATGAGGCCGAACGCCGCGCATGGTACCGGCAGGCGGTCGACAAGCTGGCCGACATGCAGTTCCGCGCGACGCAACGCATCCGCCCGGACTGCCCGGCGTACCACCTGCGTTTCGACACAGCCAAGCTGATGGGCGAGATGGACTTCATGATCGAACACTACATCGAAGGCCTGTTGGGATTGAAACTGAACGACACCGTATGGAACGCGTTGCAGCACCACCTGCAGCGCCTGTGTTCCGAACTCGACCGGCAACCGCTGCACTTCACCCACCGGGATTTTCACAGCCGCAACCTGATGGTCCACGATGAGGAGCTGGTGATGATCGACTTTCAGGATGCACGCATGGGCCCCAGCCAGTACGACCTCGCATCCCTTCTCCGCGACTCGTACCACGTCCTGCCGGAGGAATTTGTGAGCGACATGGTGACTCGCTTCATCAGCCTGAAAAAACAAAAGGAAAAAGGGGATGTGGATGCAGACGAATACCGGCGCGTGTTCGATTTGATGTCCGTTCAGCGCAACCTGAAAGCCATCGGCACCTTCGCCTACCAGAAACACGCCGTTGGCAACGACCGTTATGAACCCTGTATCGCTCCAACCCTGAACTACGTCCGCACCACCCTGCAACGCCACGACGATTGGAAAGGCCTGCGTCACGCATTGGAGTCGGCCATCCCGGAGCTTTCCTCCTGACTCTTTCTGCACCCTTATGAAAATCCTGAAACGCTACATCCTGGCCCAGTTCCTGAAGACGTACCTGTTGATGGTCGTCGCAATGGTCGGCGTGTTTTTGGTGATCGACGCTTTCGAACGGCTCGATGAATTCGTCACCAAGCACGGTACGTTCTGGGATTTTGTTCTTTATTTCATTTACAAAATTCCATTCATCCTGTCTTACATGGCGCCCCAGGCGATCCTGCTGGCGACGGTGGTGACGTTGGTGGGACTGGCCCGCAACAACGAGCTGACTGCCATGCGCGCCTGCGGTATCAGCCTGACCGGAATCACACAACCGATCCTGAGCACTTCGCTCATCATTGCGCTGGGGCTGGTCTTCCTCAACGAGTTCGTGACCCCCAAAACCAGCGAAAACATGAATTATATTTTTTACGTGAAAGTGCGCGGCCACGAAAACCTGCACCAGGCTTCGCACCAGAATTTGTGGTTGAGGTCGCCCAACGGTTCCATCTGGAACATGGAAACCTTCGATCCGGTTAACAACGTGATGTATGATGTCAGCCTGTTTTATTATGATCGCGAACATCCCGTCATGCGACAGCGCATCGACGCGCAAAAAGTTTCGTGGACCGGGGACCAGTGGGTATTTGAAAAGGGTGCGATGCGGTTCTTCTCCCCGGGTGGTCTCGACAAAACCCAGTTTTTTGAAACACAGGTGTTTCCTGTGATGGAAAAACCGGAAGATTTCAACAAGGTCCAAAAACGTCCGGAAGAGATGAGTGCACGTGAGATGTACCAGAATATCCTGATTAAGGAATCGGAAGGATTCGATACGGCCAGAAACCGCGTCGACCTGCACCACAAGCTGTCGTATCCGTTCATCAGCGTGGTGCTGGCGCTGGTGGGTATTCCGCTTTCCATTCGTTCCAGCAGGCGGGGCGGGCTTCTGTTCTGCATCGGTATCAGTCTCGCCATCGGGTTCCTGTTTTTCTTTTTCTACGCCACCTCCATTTCTCTCGGCCAGAAAGGAACCTTCGAACCCGTGCTGGCGGCGTGGGGTCCGTGCCTGTTGTTCATCACCGTGGGCCTGTATCTTTTACTCACACTCGACAGCGAAAAAGTGCTTCCCATATAAAGAGACGACTTCATGATGAACCACTTTGCGTCGGTCGATATCGGCTCCAACACCATCCGTCTGCTCGTCATGCAGGTCAACGGACAGGGCGAGTTTCATGAAGTGGACTCGGAGCGTGCCATCACGCGTCTGGGCGAAGGCATCCATACCGAAAAAAAGCTCCTGCCGCACCGCATCGACCTTGCACTGGACACCCTCCGCGGATTTCAGGAGCGGTGCCGCAAGTACGGCGACGTGCCGATGAAACTCGTCGCCACCAGCGCCGTACGCGAAGCCGCGAACAAAGAGGACTTCGTGAACCGCGCGAAAGACGAACTGGGCCTCACGATCGACGTCATTCCATGGGAGGAAGAAGCACGGTTGACCCTGGCCGGGGTGTTCTGGAAACTGCCTGAAGACAACCGGCCGATGGTGACGTTCGACATCGGCGGCGGCAGTACCGAGTTCATCTATTCCCGGGGCCGCAAGGTGGAAGCGGTGGCGGGTACGTCTCTGGGGGTGGTTCGCCTGACGGAACGGTTTCTCACTCAGCACCCGGTGGCGGAAACCGAGTACCGGCCCCTGCGCGCTTTCCTGGCGGAAGAACTGGCCGACGTGTCGCGCAAACTGGGATCGCCGAAACCCGAAATTCTGGTGGGCACCGCGGGTACGGTGACGACCCTGGCCGCCATCCGCGACGATATCTACCCTTACGATCCGGAACGTATCCACGGCATGCACCTGCCGCTGGCGGACATCGAACGCCTGAACGGCGAATTGAAGGCAAAATCCATCGAAGAGCGTCGTAAAATCCGCACATTGGAGGAAGGACGCGAGGACCTCATCATCGCCGGCACCGCCATCCTGCTGGAAACCATGCACACCTTCGCCTGCGAAACCCTGACGGTCAGCGAATACAGCCTGCGGGAAGGGGTGCTGATCGACGCCTTCGGCGACCGGGCCGGCGGGGGTTGAGCGAGAGGAGCCCCCTGAATATCGGCCTGTGGATTATAAAAACGTCCTCCCTACGCCGCGGGGTAAAAAAAATTTGATAGGTTCCGGCGGTTCACGTTATAAAAGAGTATCCGGAGCCGAATCCCGTCATCACCATCCACAGCACAGCAGGTCACCCGTCCTGCCCGGTTTGCGCCCGGAGTTTGGGTTGACAAGCCACGGCCCATAGGCTAAGGTTTCAACTTATCTTATTAATTTTTAACATGTTATAAGCCATGTCACGCACGCGTCCGTCCACAGCAAAAAAAGTCGTCAACATCGACCGAAAAAAAGATCTCGCCAGCCCGCCCATGAAGGGACGGGACATCCTCGTAAAGGCTCTGGAAAACGAGGGCGTGGACACGGTATTTGGCTATCCCGGTGGCGCGTCGATGGAAATCCACCAGGCACTGACGCTCACCAAGAAAATCCGTCACGTTCTGCCCCGCCACGAACAGGGTGGTTCGTTTGCCGCGGGCGGGTACGCGCGTGTGACGGGTCGGCCGGGCGTGTGCATCGCTACTTCCGGCCCCGGTGCCACCAACCTGTTGACCGGCATCATGGACGCAAAGATGGATTCCATTCCGCTTGTCGCCATCACAGGCCAGGTCCCGACGCCGGTGATCGGCAGCGACGCGTTTCAGGAAACGGACATCGTCGGCGCCTCGTTTCCTCTGGTCAAGCACAGCTACCTGGTGCAGGACATCAACGATATTCCGCAGATCATTCACGAAGCGTTTCACATCGCCTCCACGGGGCGCCCGGGTCCGGTGCTCGTGGACATCCCGAAAAACATCCAGCAACAGGAGACGATCCCGGATTTCAAGGTCGGGCTGGACGTTCCGGGTTACCGCCCGAACCTGAAGCCCGCGCCGCAACAGGTGAAGAAAGCCATGCACCTGCTCAAGGAGTCGCGGCGGCCCATCATCTACGCAGGCGGCGGCATCATCTCCGCGGAAGCTTCTGACGAACTGCGCAAGTTCGTCAAGAAGACCGGCATCCCCATCACCAACACGGTCATGGGGCTCGGCAGTTTCCCGATGGACGACCCGCTTTCGCTCCACATGCTCGGCATGCACGGCGCGGTGTATGCGAATATCGCCATCAACCACGCCGACCTCGTCATCGCCCTTGGCGTGCGATTCGACGACCGGGTTACCGGAAAGCTTTCCGAATTCTGCCCGAACGCGAAGTTCATTCACGTGGACATCGATCCGTCGGAGATCAACAAGAACATCACCGTCGATGTTCCGATCCAGGGCGACGTCAAGCAGGCGCTCAAGATGATGGTCGAACTGGCGGAAAAGAAAAAGGACATCGGCCCCTGGCTGCAACAGGTCCAGGAGTGGAAACAGGAGTTTCCGCTGACGTACAAAATGAGCGACAAGGACATCGTGCCCCAGCACGTGATCACCGAACTGCAACGCCTTGTCGGAGACGAGGCGATCGTCTCGGTCGGGGTCGGCCAGCACCAGATGTGGACGGCTCAGTTCTGGCGGTTCAAGCAACCCCGGCACTGGCTGTGTTCGTCCGGCCTCGGCGCGATGGGATTCGGCCTGCCCGCGGCAATGGGTGCGGCGGTGGCGCGGCCGGATGTGCCTGTCATCAACATCGACGGCGACGGTTCGTTCCTCATGAATATCCAGGAACTGCAGACCTGCAAGATCGAGAACATCCCGGTGAAAAGCGTTGTTCTCAACAACGCGCACCTCGGCATGGTGGCGCAGTGGGAAGACCGCTTCTACAAGTCCCTGCGGGGACACACGTACATCGGCGACGCCGATTTCGCGGAGATCGCCGACGCCTTCGGCATCAAAGGCGAGTCCATCCGCAAACCTGAGGAAGTGGAACCGGCCCTGAAGCGCATGTTGAAACACAAGGGACCCTACGTGCTCGACGTCAAGTACCCGTACAACGACAAGAGCCACGGCCACGTCATCCCGATGATCCCGGGCGGCCACACGTACCTAGACACCATTCTCGACACGGATACCAACCTGCGCGATTACTGGAAGAAAAAAGGGATCGACATTTAAGCCGCATCATCGATCAAAAAACAAAACCCCTTTCCCGGATCGGGAAAGGGGTTTTTTATTTCAGATCAGACTGCTCTTATCAGGTTTCGCGTTTGGCTGTGTATTCGATGAACGCCCGGCGGATGTTCTCCTTTATCCTCTCGGTTTGCGCCCAGTCGCTGTACTTTTCCATCAGCCTCGCCGTCACGTTCTCGACCGTTTTGTTCAGATCGTATCCCTTGTCGAGTTCGCGATTGACATACTGCCGAAGAAGAATCAGGTAGTGCTTCGCCTGGATGATGATCTGCTTGCCGCCGGGACGCCCCTGACCGGGCACGATCAGTTCCGCATCCACGTCTTCCATCTCCTGAAGAGCGTCGATCCACGGATCGATGTAGCTGTCACGCGTGTCCGGAATGACCCGGTTGAAAACCAGCCCGCCGCCGATGATTGTCCGCCAGGTGGGGAGGTATACATATAAATCCCCATCGGTGTGGCCCGGACCCGGATGCCGCAACTCAAGAAGGTACCCTCCCAACGTCAGCTCCACCTCCGTGTCGAACGCGAGGTTCGGGTAGGTCAGGTTTTTCAAACCTTCCAGTTCGGCCATGGTTTCCATGTTTTTCTGCGCTTTCAGGTGCGCGATGATGGAAGGACACTCCTTGAACGCCGAATTGCCGAGCACGCTGTCCTTGTGATGATGCGTGTTCACCACGTGCGTGATGGGTTTGTCCGTTTTGCTGCGGATTTCGCCCAGCAGGTGTTGTCCGCCCTCCGCGGTCATCCGCGTGTCGATCACCATCACGCCCTGGTCGGTGATGATGAACGTCGCGTTCGCATCCGGCCCGCCTTCGGAATGAACCGTCCAGATATGCGGCAGGATCTCGATCGTTTTTTCCTGCGCTTCCACCACGCCGGCCCACGCCAGCCAGATTGCCAAAACCCAACCCGCTCGTTTCCCTGCCTTGCTTGCGATCATGATTGTCCTTCTTTTGTATCTGATTGAACTTTCGTTGTGAACGCAAATGGTATCATGATCCGCTTTTCGCCGAAAAAAATTTGTGGTAACTTTGGGGCCATGGAGACTCCTTCCCAGACCAAACAGGAAATGCTGAACCACCTGCTCAGCCAGGGCGACGCCATGGTGTGTCTCGATGCGCGCCAGCCGGATGTGGACGTGCCTAAACAGCACAAGCACAATCCCATGCTCAACCTGGTACTCAACCTGGGGTTCCGCCGCCCCATCGAAGCGGATGAAAACGGAATTTACGCCACCCTGTCGTTCGGCGGCCGACCCCACAAGTGCATCATCCCCTTCACCTCCGTATGGGCCATGTATGACCCGCAAACCAACGAAGGCCAGGTGTGGGAAGAAAGCATCCCGCAGGACATCGACCTGATGGAGGAGATGAGCAAGGCAAAAAAACCGGACCCCACGCGGAAAACCACCATCCAGCCGCAAACCCGCGCCGCCGCCAAATCCGCTGAAAAAGACAAGGAAAGCGGCGAAAAACCGAAACGCGACCGCTCGCATTTGCGCGTCATCAAGTGAGAACACCCCCGCAATCGTGTGGGATGCCGCCTGACGGCCTGTAGGCCCCGGTTTTCAAGCAGTTGGCGGGGAATATTTGCTTGTACCCGCTGAATGAATGGTTTAAACTGCACTCCTTATTTTTATATAATACCCTACAAGACACTATGGTGGGCGTAGCTCAGCTGGTAGAGCACTGGATTGTGGCTCCAGTGGTCGCGGGTTCAAATCCCGTCGCTCACCCCATTTTTTTCTGCGCCCGTAGCTCAGCTGGATAGAGTACCGGACTTCGAATCCGTAGGTCGCAGGTTCGAATCCTGCCGGGCGTGCCAATTTGGTTCCATCTTTCCGGACCCAGTCCAGACTGCCTCATAAGTGAGTGAGAAAGGAGTATCCCATGCGCCATTTCATTGCATCCGTTCCCCGCGTTCTCGTTTACGGATTCGCCTTGCCCCTGTTACTGACCGGGACGGTCACCTTCGCGTCGGCCAGCCCGGAAGAAGGCAGTAAAACCGAAGGCCACCCGAAATCGCCGCACGGCTACACCCACGGGTCGCCGCATGGCAAATCCCCGCACGGTTCCGGTTACTCCGGCCACCACGGCAAGGAAGAAGGCAGTGGCAAGGGCTACGAACACGGCAAGGGTTACAGCCACGGTTCGAAAGGGTACGGACACGGCTACAAAGGCCATCACAAAAAAGGCCACGGCAAGTACGGTCATGGCGGCGGACACCACGGCGACCGCGATCCGTTCTCGCACCTGCTCAAGTTCGCCAAGCCGCTGGGTCTCACTGAAGACCAGTTGAAAACCATCAGCGACAAGCAGTTCGAATACCAGAAGAAAAGCGTGCAACTGCATGCCGAGCACCGCATCGCGCACATGGAACTGGAGAAACTGGTGCACAGCGGTGAGTTCGACGAGAGCGCCATCCGCAATGTTGGCGAACGCATGAAGACGGTGAAGGCGGCATCGATTCAGTTGATGATCGACGCGAAGATCACCCTGCTTCAGGTACTGACCGACGAACAGCGGAAGAAGATCGGCGGCCTGCACCACGGCGGCTGAGTCCGGAAGCCCGGACGGGCAGCGGGGCACATCGCCCAAGTCGTGAACGACGCATGGCATTCAACGGGGCGTAGCGCAGCCTGGCAGCGCATCTGCTTTGGGAGCAGAGGGTCGGAGGTTCAAATCCTCTCGCCCCGACCAGAAACGAAAAGGGATCACGGCAACACGCCGTGGTCCCTTTTGTAATTTGAAATGCGATTAGATTTCGATCACGCGATCGTAGACGCCGGAGTACACGGTGAGGCCGGACTCCACACTGCGCGAATGCGGTACGGTGAAGCCGCCGCGGCGGGTCAGTTCCAGCATGCTCAAAAAATTGGGATGGCTGTCGTCATGGTACAGGTGATGCGAGGCATCCACCTGCCGCACGAGGTCGGCGTTGCCAAGGTTCGACACCGCACCTTCCGCCTGCCGGTAACTCTGCGTCACCGCCACCGTCAGGGGAACGTGCTGGTTCTTCGGTTTCTGGAAACAGTTGGCATAAAACGCCTGGCCGAACACGCCACACTTCACACAGGCTTCGATAAGCCGTCCCGCGACGCCCTCCGCACCGTTGCCGAAGTTCGCCGGACAGAACAGCACGTCCGCCTGCAACTCTTCCGGCGGAAACAGTTTCAAAAGATACAGGTCGGAACAGATGAAAAACAGGGCCGAGTACGCCTGCCCTTCGTGACGCAGCACCACACGGTTAAGGTGCATGTACGGCTTGACGTTGATGATCGGCGACTTCTCATCCATCCAGTTCATCTCGAACGACTGGGGCGTCACCTTCGCCTGTGGCGCATGCGCTTTCCCATTGGCGGAAAACACGAACAGCGTGTTCGTGCGTTCGGCCGCCTCGCTGTAGGGCAAATCGTCCGCCGCGCGGTTGAGCGTGGTGATGAGCGTAACTTGCTTCTCCTTCGCCCAGCGGCAAAACGCGTCGTAGGCGATGTCCGATCCCTCCGCCGTGTACGCGGCGTACTCCGGAAACAGGAGGATGTCGCCGGCGTTTGCCGACTCCACCCTTCGCGCGATTTCTTTCAGTTGCCTGTCTTCCGCAGCCATGCCGAACGTGCACAGGTTTATCTCCAGCGGTCTGGTTTTCATTGATCTCGATTCCACGTGCGTGCCCATATCAGTCCTGCAATCCTTTCCGCGCCTTGTAACGTTTCACTTCCATGCGCGACAGCGTGTTCTCCAGAACCTCCGGCACCGCCTCGCCGAAGTAATAGAGCCACGAGTCGAGGTAATGCTTCATCGCGCGGTTTTCCTTGACCACGGAACTTGCTCCCCATATTTGAATGAGGTAATTGCACGCCTTCTGCGCCACCGCCGCGGCTTTCAGCTTGGCGCTGTTGGCGGCGACGACATAACGCGAAAGCAGGTCGCCGTCGCTGGAATTTTTGTCGTACTGGTCCTTCATCCACGCCGCGCGGTAGGTCATGCCGCGCGCCGCATCGATTTCCGTCGACAACTCGGCGACTTTCGCTTTGGTGCGGTCGTATTCGATGAGGTGCCGCCCGGCGGTCTTCTTGCCTTCGATGGCCACCTCCAGGTATTCCTCGAACGCGCGTTGCGCCAGGCCCGTCGCCAGCGCGGCGATGGTGATGCGGCCGGAGTTCAGCATGCGCATGGCGTAGTCCATTCCGAACCCTTCCTGCCCCACCATGTGGTCGAGCGGCAGTTTGACTTCGTTGAACACGATCTCGCCGAAAGACGAGTTTTCCACCACGTACTTTTCGAATACCTGTCCCGTGCGGCATCCTTCCTGCGCGCGCTCGACCAGAAACAGGCTGACCCCGTGGCGCGGGTCCTTCGACGTGCGCGCGAACACGCCGAACACCGTCGCCGACTCGGCGTTGGTGATCCAGAACTTGTTGCCCGTCAGCGAATACTCACCGCCGTCGCCGTTCAGCACCGCGCGCGTCGCCATTTCCTGCATGATGTTCGACCCCGACGCCGACGCCTCGGTGAGACAGAACGCTGCCAGGTGCTCGCCGGAGACCAGCGCTTCCAGCATGCTCCGACCGTAATCGGACAGGCGTCCGGCGTGATAATTGAATTTCAACCCTTCCGCTACCGTGTTGGAGATGGCGTAGCGCACGCCGATGCTGGGCGACGCCTTGCCCAGCGTTTCCAGAAACGCGATGAACAGGGGGAACGGGAGGTCGAGTCCGCCGAGCTCTTCCGCAAACGGCATGGCGGTGAGGCCGGACTCCATAATCTGCTGGAACACGTTGTCCGGCACCTTGCGTTTGGACCGCGCCTTCTCGTACACCGCTTCCACCGCGTTTTTATCGAGCGTGTCCTGCGCCAGCAATTGCGAGCGGAATTCCTGCAGGGGATTGGCGGCGCGTGCCACCTCCGTTGCCATCTCCGCCGGAAGCACACGCTCCTCCACCAGTTTGCCAAACGCGTCGAGCATCTCCAGATGCGTTTCGTCCCCGTACATCATGGTCAACAGATCTTTCTGCGCACTGACGGCGTAGCTCATGGATCACCCCGCATTTCGAAACTCCAGCACTCCGGGATTGACGCGCTGGATCGTGTTGCCCTGCCATTCATAGAATCCAGCAGACGTTTTCCTGCCGAATAGACCCGCCTCCACCAGCCGGGAGAGCAACGGCGCCGGGCGAAACCGTTCGCCGTGTTCTCTCTGCATCACCGATAGAATGTGATGCGTCGTATCGTTGCCGATGGTATCCGACAGGGCCAGTGGCCCCATCGGATGGTTGAGACAGGCCACCCCTCCGCGGTCTATATCTTCGATCGAGGCCGTGCCCTCACCCACCAGCGCTACGGCCTCGTTGATCATCGGCATCAAAATGCGGTTGACCACAAACCCCGCGCGGTCTTTCGACACCACGACCTCTTTACCCAAATGCCCGGCCAGTTCCCTTGCGGCGGCGAAGGTGCCGTCGGAAGTCAGCAGGCCGCGAACAATCTCCAAACCCGGCATGAGGAACGGCGGGTTCATGAAATGGAACCCGATCACGTTTTCCGGGTGACGCGCCACCGCCGCCAACTCGGTGATAGGAATGGACGAGGTGTTCGACGCCAGGATGGTGGTTGGCGAGGCGATATCGCCCAACCCCTCGAAAAGGATTTTCTTCTCACCCTCGTCTTCCACCACCGCTTCAATGATGAACTCCGCGTCGCTGAACTCCTTGAGCCCCTTGGCCCCGATCACGCGGCCGAGTGTGTTCTTCATCTGTTCACTCGTGATTTTGTTCAAGGCCACGGATTTTTCCAATCTTCCGCGAATGGCGTCCATTCCTTTCTCGATTTGCCTCGGTGCGGCATCGTGGAGCAGGACGCCCAGGCCGGCCTCTGCCAGCACCTGGGCGATGCCGCTTCCCATCTGCCCCGCTCCCACAACGCCCACAATTTTGGGAATCATCGCTTCGACCTCACAGTCTCAAACCGGGTAATGCTTGCTGGCGACGTAACCTTCCGGAAAGTTCTTTCGGGGGGTGCCCGCGGGAACCCACATGACGTCGCTGAAATTGGCGATCGGATCTTCGCGGAACACCGGCCTGAGCTCGTCACCACGCTTCAGTTTTTTGTAATCGTCGATCTCCACCATGCCCGCCACCAGCGTATCGAGTTCCGTGAACTCCGCATCCGGCAGGTGGGCGCGCACCCATGCCACCGTCACCGGCAGGCGGTCCTTGAAGGAAATGCCCGCCAGCTCCACCGCCGTGGACAGCGTTTCGATGAAGAAACGCGTCTCGCCGGGAAGCGCCGCCCACTCCGTGCGCCCGTAACACTCCGGGCAATCGACACGCGGCACCTGGAATCGCAACACCTTGCCGAAGTCGTGCCCCTCCGCGTTCTCACAAAAAGTGAACAGCAGCCGCGCCCGCGTGCCCCCCATGATGCCATTGATGTAAGGCGAGAGGCCGCCGTAGGTTTTTTTGTAATCGATGGACACCTGCCGCCGAACCATCACCACTTCGGTTTTGGCCGGCTTGTAGGCTCTGTCTTTCGGGTCCAGGTACGAATCATTGACCGGCATTGCTCACCATCCTTTCTCCACGGTCGTCACCGTGATGTCGCTTCCCGTTCCGGCGTGACTGTGAAACAACGCCCGTTCCACCTTGGGCACCTGCGTTTCCGCGTGACCGTACTTCTCCTCGATTCGGCCCTGCATCTGCCAGAGCACATCCACCGCCTGCACGTTGCCTGTGGCTCCGACACCGTGCATCTGCCCGATCAAACCGCCCGACGGGTTGACATAAAGCCCACGCTCGCCGCCGATCCTTGGGTTGACCGGCACCCTGCCGTTGGTCACCGGCAGTTCGTTGAACAGGTGACAGGCCTGGCCGTAGGGCACCATGCCCAGGTCTTCCATCGTCTGCACGACCGAAATGACGAACGCGTCGTGGATTTCGATCAGGTCGAAATATTCCAGCGGATCGGTTCGGATACCCGCCATCTCGTAGGCCTTCTTCGCCGCCCACCGTCCGGCGCGGAACGAATGCAGTCCCGGATACACCAGCGATTCGTAATAGGCGACCCGTTCCGGGTCGTCCAACTCATGCGGCAGGAGCAGGTTTTCCTTTACCAATCCACCCTGCAGGCGCGGTCGCTCGCCGGTGCGCATGCAGTCGGTGCCGTTGCCCAGTCCGGTCACGCGCACCGGTTTGCTGGTGAACTCCTTCGCCAACTCTTCCGTTGCAACAATCAACGCCGACGCGCCGTCGGTCATCAGACAGCAGTCCAGCCGGTAGGAGGGGGTGGCGACGATGCCGGACTGCTCCACCTGGTCGACACTGATGAACCCGCTGGTCGAAGCGGTGGCGTAGGGGTTTTCATGGGAAGTCTGGGCGCGGCGGTTGTATTGCGCGTTGTTGCGCATCAGCACCGCGATTTTGGAAAACGCGGCACGCAGGTCTTCTGCCGAAACAGTTTTGCCGACGAAGGTGTCCAGGTAGGCCTGGGCCATCGCCGCGTAGTAGAGCGGATAGAATCCGCCGTTGGGGAAATCCGTCACCGTGTCCGACGCCAGCGCGATGAACTCGTTTCCCTGGAAGGTATCCACCTCCGACATCTTTTCGTAGCCGACGGCGAGCACGATGTCGGCACGCCCGGAAGCCACCTTTTCGATCGCCGCCTGCACACCAAGCCCACCCGTGGCACCCCCCCCCACCACGCGGTATGCCTCCACCGGGTTGAGGCCCAGGTAGTCGCGCGTCAACGCCTCGCCCAGAAGCTGCCCGGCAAAGTGGTCGGCGAAGTGGGTGATCACCACCCCGCCGCGTTCCTTGAGCAGCGAGCGGAACTCTTTCGGTTTGAGACCGAGGTCGGTCACGGCTTCGCGGACCGCCTGCATGGTCATTTCATAGAACATCAGGTCCGGGTTGGCTTTGGCGAAATGATCCACCTTGCCTCCGGAAACGAGCACCACGTTTCTCTGCAATGAACCGGCCATGGGTCGTACCTCCATACATTCTTAAAGTAATATGGTGCCCGCGCTGAAAGTTTTCAACGAAACTGCGCACACTTTAAATAGCTTTTGAATCCCCGGGCAATGAAACGACTGGAGACCCAATTCCCGAATCTCATTTTGAATAAAGCGTTGGGGGTTTGACTAAACCCTTCCCGGGTATCTGCAAAACACACCGCAGCAATGTTCGAGTTTTCTCCCCCTTTTGAAAGTTCTCCGTTCCATTAATCATTTAACTCCCGGTAATTCAGTCAATGAGACGTGTCAAAAAGGTTGGCGAATCGCTGTTCCGAGGCCTAATTTTAATAATGAGTGCAGTTATCGCTGTTCGAGTTCTTTGAGGGGAATGAGGAGTTCACCGAAACGGAGGCGGATTGACACCGCCTTCTCAGCAGTGGCGACTTGCAATCCCTTGGTACGGGGTGGCCGTAAGTTCGGCTTGTCGACCTCAAAGGAGATGGTTATGAAGATTCGTTCCAGGTCCGGAAACAAGGAGAAATCTTTGCAACCCGTGGGCGAGACGGCCCGTATCCGGAGAACGCAGCGAAAACAGCTGTCCCTTGAAGAAGAACGTTACCTGACAACGGAAGGTCCGATTCACCTGACCGGAATTCAGGCTCTGGTTCGGTTGAACTTCGACAACCTGCGCCTGCTCCAGACCATTTATCCGGAAAAGCGGTTCGCCTACTTCATCTCCGGCTACGAAGGCAGCCCTCTGGGTGGGCTCGACATCAACCTGCGCAAGGTTTATTCGCTCCTTAAAGACTGGCACATTCTGCACGTACCCGGCGGCAACGAAGAAGCCGGGGCCAACATGATGTGGGGCAGCCAGATCCACCGGCTGTTCGGGCCGTCCAAGGTGGACGGCGTCATCGGCGCGTGGTACGGCAAGGGGCCTGGCGTGCGCCGCATCGCCGATGTGCAGGATCACATGCAGATGGCGGGGATCGACAAGTTCTGCTCCGCCTATTTCATCAGCGGCGACGACCACTCGAGCAAAAGCAGCACCACGCCGCACCAGACCGACCTCATCCATTACGCCAACCACATCCCGACTGCCTACCCCGGAAACGTCCGTGAAATTCTGGAGTCCGGCAAGCGGATCATGCTCGTATCGATGCTTTCCGGCCTCGCCATCAACCTGAAACTGGAAACCTACGTCTGCGACGGATCACAGGAATTTTTGCTGAACCCGGACGAAGATTTCGAACTGGCCGAAAAGTTTCTGGACTTCCTGGAAAAGAATAAAGATTACGCGCGGCATTTCAGTCCCGTGCTGTTGCCACCCAGCGTGCTGGTCAATGAGTCCGAACTTTTATATTCCAAACTTCCGATGATTTCCGAGATCTCGCGCCTTTTCGGTTTAGACCAATGGTACAACCGCAACTTGAAATCGGATTTCGGCATCATCGCCACCGGAAAAAGTTATTACGATCTTCTGGGCGCGCTCAAGGAATTGAATATCTCCAGCGACGAAATCGAAATTTTCAAACCGCTCATCACCTGGCCCGCAGACATGGAATCGCTTCGCGATTTCGCCCGCGGGAAAAAAGAATTGATTTTCATCGAAGAAAAACGGTCGTTCTATGAATCTCACATCAAAAACTCTCTGTACAATGACGCAGGACGGCCTGTCATCGTAGGCAAGCAGGACGAAAACGGCGTGACGCTTTTTCCGGCGAATGGAAACCTTGATTCCGATCAAATCGCTCAAATCCTGGGTCCGCGGCTTGCTGAAAAACCGGCTTTCCGCGATAGAAAGCTGGAAACCGTATTGAACGAACGCCGCCGTTTTGCGGAACTCGACTTGCCCATCCAGATCAAGCGCCCCCCCGCCTACTGTTCCGGTTGCCAGCACCGAACCGCTCTGGAAATAGCGGGACACCACCTCCGTGAGGGCACGGTTGACAAAACAACGGTGCATTCACACGATCTCGACGGCAATCCCGTCACCATTGAAATTTCACCCAAACACCTCATGGGCATCGGCATCGGCTGTTCCACCATGTCGATCATCGATTCGCTGGCGAGCAACCGCTCGGTGGTGGTGGGTCCGATGGAAAGCGAAGGCCTGCTGTGGATGGGCGCCTCGGCTTTCAGTTACCGGGTGCACGCCGATCAGGGTTGTGGTGACGGGACCTATTTTCACTCGGCGCGGCTCAACATCAATTTTATCCGCGACGCCATCTTGCACCTGAAAAAGCATTACGGCATCGACGACACCAGCCAGACCCTGCTTTACGTGGACAACAGCGTCGTCGCCATGACGGGCGGCCAGCGTCCCGTCGGACAGGACGATCCGGAAACAGCCATTGTCAATATTCAACGCGAAGGCATCGAGCACATCGCAGTGGTGGCGGAAGCTCCGGAAGAGTTCCGCCACTTCAAAAAGCGCTACGGCATCGAGGTGTACCCGAAATCTGAAACGCTTCGCGTGAAAGAGGAGTTTTCCAAAAAGGCCGGGCTCAGCGTGATCTGGTACGTGCAAAAATGCGGCATCGAGAAAATCCGGGAACGGCGAAGAAACGAAGAGTTGGCGCCGCGGTACCGGGTGCACGTCAATCCGGAAGTCTGCGAGGATTGCGGCGACTGCGGGGTCGAGGCGAAATGCAGTTCGGTGTGGAAGACCGACACCGAGTTTGGGCCCAAAGTCAAAATCCACCAGTTCTCGTGCATTCAGGACATGGCCTGCACCAAGGGAGACTGTCCCTCTTACGTGAAAGTGTATACGCGTACCGGAACGCCATTCAAAACACCAGGCCTGGACAAACTACAAAAGCACGTCTCCGATCTGCCCAAACCCTTCCGTCGGGCCGATACCGGAAAAGTGTACGAGGTGTTTTCGGTGGGGATTGGCGGCTGGGGATTGATGACGGCCTATGAAATTCTTGCCCGCGCTGCCACCCGGGAAGGAAGGAATATCGTGAAGGAAGACGACACCGGACTTTCCCAGAAAGGCGGTGAGGTGCGCAACAACCTGAAGATCGCCTACCCAGGGCAGGATTTGCGCGAAGGATTTAAAATCGAGGCGGGAGGAGCCGACCTGTATATCTGTTCGGACCTGATCGGGGCCGTCAATCCAGAAAACCTGAATGCGGCCTCCCCGGAGAAAACCCGGGCCATCATCAATACCGCCAAGGTGCCCACCATGCCCATGATTGTCGGCAAGGCGGAGTATCCTTCCGTGCAGTCCCTTCGCGGCATCATCGATTCCTTCACCAAGGCGGATCGGAACATTTACGTCAATGCAACGGATATTGTGGAATCCCTGTTCATGGACCACAAGCCCACCAACCTTTTCCTGCTGGGGATTGCGTTTCAGAGCATTGAAAATTTTCCGGTGAACGATCCGGGAAGCATTGAGGAAGGCATCCGAAAAAACAATGTGGAGGTGGAAATCAATCTGCTTGCATTCCGTTTTGGCCGCTTGTACGCGATCGATCCGGAACGGGTTTTTTCTCTGGCCTTTCCCAAGCCTCAATCCCTGGAAGAACGGATTCGCGGATTCAAACGGAGTCTTCCATTCTGGCAGCGGGTCCATTACGAAAGCCTGGCGCGAAAGTTTCCATTCGAGGGTGAATATAGATCCAGGTTTGCACGCGAAGTGTACGAACTGTTTCGCTTTCAGAACGGAAAATACGCGCAGCAATTCGTTGACTTTGCCGAAGAGATTTACCGCTTCGATGAGGCATGCTTCCCGGACCGCAACCTGCACTTCACGCGGGTTGTCGCGGATCACCTTTATCAATTGATGGCGTACAAGGACGAGTACCGGGTGGCGGACCTCCTGACCCGGCCTGAGGAACTGGAACGGATCCTCTGCATGTACGCCCCAGGTGAGATCGAGCGTATCCGGTTCCAGTTGAGACCGCCGATCCTGGAACAGATTCCCCTTCTTCGCGACTGGAGTTACATCCGGAAACGATTTGAGGAAGACGGTAAATGGGAGTTCCCGCCGTGGTCGCTGAAACTCCTTCGATACTTCAAGTTCTTGCGTGGAACGAAGCTGGACGTGTTTCATCTGTTCAGCGACCTGAGAAAGCACGAGCGCAAAGCCATTGGTCTTTATCGGCGCCGCATGCTGTCACTCATTCCTCTTCTGAATGAAAAGAACTACCAAACCGCCTGCGAAGCGGCGGCCTACCCAGCCAAAGCCAGCGGTTATGAACTGGTCAAGGAGATCCATACCCAGCAGGCGGAATCCATGTGGCGTGAGAAGTACCAGATAATGCTCCAGACCTTCTCCGCGGCCCCGTTGAAAAGCACCGAAGCATGGACGGAGAGAAAAGCCGCGGAAGCCTTTCAGACCCCGGGATGAATTCCCGATGCGCCGACAAGTTTGGACGCAAACAGGGAGTGACTCATGAAACCCGATAACACTTACATCTATGGTGCGGCTCGCACCCCGATTGGAAAAGTGGGTGGCGGGCTGAGCGGAATACCCGCAACTCGACTGGGCGCGGCGGCAATCCGGGAAGCCGTGGCACGAAGTGGTGTGAAGCCGGATACGATCGGTGAAGTCATTATGGGCAACGTGGTTTCCGCGGGACTGGGGCAGGCCCCGGCGCGGCAGGCGGCCATCCATGCCGGCTTGCCTCCCACCGTCAGTGCGGTCACCATCAACAAGGTGTGCGGCTCGGGATTGAAGGCCGTGATGTTGGCCGACGATGCGGTTCGTCTGGGTCACGCCGACTTCATCGTGGCGGGGGGTATGGAAAACATGAGTCTCGCCCCCCACCTCCTGCCCAACTCCCGACAGGGGACCCGGCTAGGCCACATTCAAGCCCTGGATAGCCTCATCCTCGACGGGCTTTGGGACAGCTTCGGCCAATGCCATATGGGGGAGATTGCGGAAGCGCTCTCGCAAAGGTACAGCAGAAAAGCGCAGGACGACTACGCGCTCGAAAGTTACCGCCGGGCGCGGGAGGCCCAGGAGAACTGCCGGTTTTCTCATGAAATCGTCGGCATTCCCATCGAAATCAAAAACGGAACGGCGGTGATCGATAAGGACGAACAGCCTTTCGCCAACGACCTCGAACGTCTGCCCAATTTACCTCCTGCGTTTATGAAAGACACCGGGTTCATCACCGCGGGCAACGCTTCCAAAATCAACGACGGTGCAGCGGCCCTCGTCATCGGACGCGAGAACAACAATCTCAAACCCCTGGCACGGATCACGGGTCAGGCAACGTTTTCCACCGATCCGACTCATTTTCCTGTCGCACCCATTGAAGCCATCACACAGCTACTGGAAGGGTGGCCGGCCCGCATCGAGGACATCGACCTGTTCGAGATCAATGAGGCCTTTTCCGTTGCCATGCTTGCCGTCTGCGATGCCCTTCACCTGAACCGGGAAAAAGTGAATGTGAACGGCGGCGCGGTGGCGCTGGGGCATCCTATTGGAGCCTCTGGTGCACGCCTGTTGGTCACTCTGCTGTATGCGCTACAGGCCCGCAATCTTAAAAATGGCGTAGCCGCCATCTGCCTGGGTGGAGGGGAAGCGGTGGCTCTCGGTGTCGAAAGGGTGGCTTGAACTGCAATCAAAGCTTTCGCCGGTAAATACCGTACACTTCCTGCAAAGCGCGGGTCCACTCGTCAAGCGTGATTTCCTTCACTGTGTCCAGGGTGACCTCAAACACATTCCCACCTTTGCTCGCGGTTTCCTTCAGCCGGCGAAGGCTTTCCCGCACATGCAGCGGGTTGCGATTCTTCTTGAAACGTTTCACTTCCTGTGCGCGTTGGCGTTTCAGGGCGTTCGATATTTCGGTTCGTTCCACGTTCGGCCTCTCCTCCTCCCGTCGTGGATAACAATTGACGGCAACAATTCTACGCCGTCCGCTTTCCAGCTGTTCTTCGTAACGTGCAGATGAACGTGTGATCTCGTCACGAAAAAACCCTTCCGCCTTGGCATCCAAGACCCCTCCCAGATCGTCAATCTGTCTAAAATAATCCAGAATTCCATCAAGAACCTTCCGGTATGCTTGATAGCGGCCGGAGCTGTCGCTCAAAAATCCCATCATGTCCTTGAATCCTCCCATCTCTTCCAAAAGAATCGCCTGCGCATCGGAAGCAATGCGCACGCTCTGCTCCGTGGGAACGGTGAACGGTTCGTCGTAAGAATTGCTGTGAAGGGCCTGAGGGTAATTCAATAACGCGTAAAACAATTCCAGCGCAGTGCGGGTGATGTTATTCAGGTATTCCCTTTCGTGCAGACTGCGCCCGGACGTTTGAATGTGGGCCTTGAGTTTCTGGGCGGAAGAATCTTTTGCTCCATACACGTCACGCATGGCCACAGCCCAGAACCGCCGCGCGGCGCTCAGCAAGGCGATGTATTCGAAGTCGGTCCCGGAGGTAAAGAAAAACGGGAGACGCCTTCCGACATGGTTGATGTCCAGGCCCCGTTTCAATGCCTCCTCCACATACACAAATCCATTTGCCAGCGTGAACGCAGCCTGCTGGATGGGCGTCGCCCCCTTCTGCTCGATATGGTATCCACTGACATTGATCGGGTAATACATCGGTGCGTTCCCAAGGCACCATTCGAACATGTCCATGGCCAGGCGAATGGACTTATCCAGAGGGAATAAAAGTTCGTTTTGGGCATCATCTTCCTTGCAGGGGTCGGTCTGGGACGTTCCACGAACCTGTTTCAAATCCAGGCCCGCTTCCTGCGCCGCCTTCAACCGCGCCGCGGTCATCCACAGCGACGGTCCGTTGATGGTCATTGAAATGCTGACATCTTCCTTGAGAAATCCCTGATACAGCGTATTTACGTCTTTGTAGGTGCAAACCGACACTCCCCCTTCACCGATGTCGTAAAAATAATCCGGGTCGTCGGCGCTTCGCCCAAGCAGGGTGTTCGTGTCGAAGGCGGTGCTCAGGCGTTTGGACTGCTGGCCGCTGACAATATAATGAAAGCGCTCGTTGGTCATCTCCGGGGAGCCCAGCCCTGCAAACAGGCGGGTGGGTTCCTCATGGTCACGCTTTCCTTCAATAACTAAGAAGGCCTGCGGGTAAATGGAAAGGCCAAAGGGAAACTCTCCGGGAAACCCCCATTCCCCCTGGTAGCGCGCAATTTGCACAGGGTGATCGATCTGCGGCAGGGCAATGAGAGGAATTGAGGTTCCGGTTGGGAGATCGTGGTTTTGAACGCGGCCGGCCTTGTCATTCCAGAGCTTGAGCAGTTCCTGCTGGCATTCCGGATCGGACTTCGCGCGACGCACGGAATCCTCGACACACCCCTGGTACGCTTCGTTGGCCGAAATGATATTTTCCAGGAAGCTATCGCTCATGAGGTTCCATCAATGCCCGGTACAATGAATCTACACCCGGATTGCGATGTTCGGTAGCGGTGGTCATAAACAGGTTGCCTTCCGGAACGCGCGAACGTAACAGGCTTTGCGCGCGTCGGGCTCCGGGCAGTTCGCTTTTATTCAGCACCACCAGGACATCAGGCCGATTGAGCATTTCTTCCTTCATCAACTGGTAGGGTCCCCCGAGATCCGGCGTGGTCACCAGAACCGACTTTTCCACCAGGTCCACGATCCCCGCATCCGGCTGACCGATGCCGTAGGTTTCGACAAACACATGGTAATCTGCGGCCTGAAGGACCCGGATCATGTCCGCCAATGGCCGGGCCAGCCCCTCGCCGTATCCCCGGGACGCGACACTGCGGATAAAAATACGGTCGGTGTCCACCCAGTTTTTATCGGTGGCGTACATGTACGCAATGCGGTCGGCCAAAAGGGCGCCCCCCGAACTTTGCGAGGAGGGATCGATGGCAATCACCGCCACCTTGGATTCGTTATTGTCCCTGTCCTGGAACCAGCGCAGGAGCAATTCATCAAGCAACGTGCTTTTTCCGGACCCGCCCCGGCCTGCAATACCGATAACCTGGCCTTGGAATGAAGCTCCATTCAATGAATCCAGGCAATCCCCGAAATAGCGAATGCGTTCCTGCCAGTCGGAAAACTCCCCATCTGTCGCCAGGACGTCTTCACTTCCGGAATGCATGGCCGAATCCATCAGGGTCTGCAGCCACGCTTTTTCTTCCGCCATATTCAACAGTTGAGCAATGGCGGTAACCTCTCCTCCCCGTGCACGTTCTGAAAGATCATCCAGCCGTTCCGGGACGGTGGAAAATCCGTAATGAGTGCGGATGAATTCCGCGCTTTTGGCACCTTCACCTGTTCGAAAAATCTTGTCTATTCCTTTTTCCTTCTCCAGCAGTTCAATATCGCGATCGAGAAATGTGGAGCCGCCGCCGCCGATCAGATGAATGTGAGAATGCCCCATCGTCTCAAGTCGGTCGCGCACCGCACGGAAAAAGGGGATGTGCCCGCCGTTGTAGGAACTGATTCCCGCAAACTGCACACCCTCCTGCACAATCGCCTGGACGAACTTGTCCACCGTGAGATCATAGCCACCAAGAATGACTTCAATACCCGCCTGCTTCAGGGCATCGGCAACAATCAACAGGGGGGCGTCGTGGCCGTCGTTGCTTTTGACCCCAAGGAATCCACGGATCTTGTTACGGGACAGTGGCATGCGTGTTGATCCTGCTGAATGCAAAGTAAAAGGAATCACCGTTTCTCCAAGGGCACGTACGTTCGCATCTCATCAACACCGGGGCCGGTGTATTCCTGCGTGGGACGAAACAACGGTCCCTTCGCCCGACGTTGGCGGAGAATATTGGCGAGCCATCCAAAGTGGCGACTGGCCTGGAAAATCGGTGTGTTCAGTTCCCGCGGAATGCCCAGGAGTTTGAGCAGAAGGCAGATAGGCAGGTCTGCATTGGGAGCGCGGTCTTTTTCCTTCAGCATGATGCGGCTGATGATGTCGTAGATTTCAAAAAGGTGGTTCATCCCCTTTTTTTGCGCCAGGGGACGGCCGATCCGTTCCGCAATGGTGACCCGCGATTCTTTCTTGTGCTTGTAGTGCGGCAGGCGGTGCCCAAAACCAAATACCAATTCCCCACTCTTCAGTTTGTTCGCAATGTAGGGCGCCGCGCGATCCGGTGTGCCGATCTCCTCAAACATCATTGCCGCCAACTCATTTGCTCCACCATGCCGTACGCCTTTGAGCGGCGCACCCGCGGCAATGAGCGGGGTGTAGGGATCCGTCATTGAAGACTCGACCACGAGCGCAGTAAACGTCGAGCAGTTGATCGTATGATCCAGATACAGGATCAGGATGGTGTTGAGCGCATCCACCAGTTCCGGCTCTTCACGGATACCCAGCATACGCAGGATGTTTCCGGCAAATGACATATGCGGGTCCGGCGCGATCGGATCCAGACCGTTTCGGATTTGCCAGCCCGCCGTCATGAGCATGGGGATCTTCGCCCCCAGCCGGACGCCTGCGTTCAATAGCAGGCGGGCCAGCTCTTCATCCATTTTCGGAGTCTGCCACAAGGAGTTGGCATAATCGGCATCCCACATGCGTGCAAAAGACAGGGCGGTCATGAGCATGTCCATCATGTTCACGTTTTCCGGATACGATCTGAGATGCTCGATAATCTTTTCGTTCAGGTGCCCACAACCGTTCAATTCATACTCAAACGCATCCAACTCGTCCCGGTTGGGCAGGGCTCCATAAAGAATCAGGTACACCGTCTCCTCAAAAGAACCCCGGATGAGATCGTAAATGCTATACCCCCGGTAAAGGAGAACGGGATTGCCGTCTTTGTCAACCGTGGTCAGGGAAATGTCGGAGGCGCAGACCGGAACTCCGTCCAATCCGTTGTCTACTGTATTCAGCACTTCGGTATTAGGGCTCATAATTAAGGATTCCATTGATTTCTTTCCGGTTCATCATTTCGGACAGCCTGTTTTTCTGGCTGCCCTCTTTGGATAACGTCGAGAAAAACCCTTTAGTGCATCCGGCATGAAAACGGAACAGGGATACGGGAAAAATGACGAAATCGTATCCCATTCTGGCGAACTCGCGGGCGCCCATGAGCGGTGTCTGGCCGAACTCGGTCATATTTGCCAGAAGCGGTCCCGCCAATTCCTTTCGAACGCGGACAAACTCATCTCCATCTTTCAGCGCTTCGGGGAAGATCACATCCGCTCCGGCCTCGCGGTATCGGTTGCCGCGTTCGATGCATTCGTCAAGTTGACAAGCGATGTCCACATTGGCTGCGCCACGGGCATCGGTACGGGCCACAATGAGAAAATCGGGGGCCAGTCCATTTCGCACCGCCACCGCCTGTTTCAATCTGGATACCATCTCATTGATTGGCACAACTTCTTTCCCCTGAAGGTGACCACACCGTTTGGGAAACACCTGGTCTTCGATCTGGATTCCGGCGAACCCGGTTTCGATGTAACGGCGGACCGTCACTTCGACATCAGCAAACCCCGTGTCTGCATCGCACAATACAGGGAGGTCCACCGCCTGCACGATCCATCGACCCAGCCAGACGAACTCATCAAGCCCGAGAGTCCCATCGTCCGGCACCCCCAGGCTGTTCGAAAGGGCTGCACCGGACAGGTACAACCCGGAAAACTTCATGGCCTCCGCCTGCTTGGCGGTGAAGGCGTTGTAAACGCCGGGCAGGACCAGCGGTTTTTTGGAACCGGCCAGCAGGTTTCGAAACGAAGCGCGGGGTTTCATGGCAACACCATGGCTTGCATCAATGGTTCCAGGTTATCCAGCTCGTCCATGCGCCACACCATCTCCACCACACGGTCCTGCTGATGGGCACTCAGCCACGGCCCGGCCGCTTCGCGAAACTTTTTCTCAAGTTCCTTCGGTTTGAGCGGATTGTTGGGATGCCCTTTCGGGTCGAGCACCTCCTGCTCGAACACCTTGCCGTCTTTCATCGTGACCGTGACTTTGTTGGGGAACGACTTCCCATACATATCCGTGAAATGTTTGTTTTCGGAAACCGTCACCTTTTGGACCAGCGATTGAAGAGCCGCGTCCTCCAGGTGCGCGGGATTGAATTGCTCCAGGGTGACATCCCCATCCATGAGCGCCACCGCCACGATGTAGGGCAGGCTGTGGTCGGCGGTCTCCTTTGTTCCGGGCGTCCACTTCTCCGGTTCCTTGCCTATGATTTCATACGAATGAAAACTGGTCTCCACGTGAATGCGCTCGATGCCGGCCACGCTGTCCGCACCGATGTTCTCACGCAATTCCAACGCCGCCCAGATGGCGCTTTGCGAATGGTACTCGGCGGGAAAAAATTTGATGTACGTGTCCACGATCTTGAACTCTTCCCGGTCCTCCCCGCCAAAACACGGTGCCAGGTCGAATTCCCCCTGCGTGATCTGGTTGATGAATCCGTGCTTGCCGGTGAATATATCGCTGGGTCCGGTGAGTCCATGCTTCGCGTACAGTGCCGCACGCACCCCGTTCTGGGACGCCTGCGCGAATGCCGCAGCTTTCCATTGCGAGATGGTGCCGATACGCGTCTGCCTCAAATAATTCCCCGTGGTGATAGCGATGGCGATGGCGTCGCGGGTCTGTTCCACTGTCAAACCAATCAGTTTCGCTGCGGCAGCGGTGGAAGAAATGGACCCGTAGGTAACGTGATCCCAGCCCTTGCGCCGAAGCGCCGCCGCATCGCACAACCGACAGTGCAATTCGTAGGTGAGGATGGTGGCCAAAAGGAGGTCCTGCCCGCTTCGTCCTTCCGCTTCGGTTACGGCCAGCACCGCGCCCAGGTTGTCGCTGGGGTGAGCGGGTTCGCGGTTGAGGTAGGTGTCGTTCCAGTCGAGGGCGCGGATCAATGTCGCCAAATGAAGGGCGGCGTAATCCATCGGGGCTTTGTGAGCGGTGCCCAGCACCGTCGCTCCGGGAATGGCTGTGGCCGAGGTGGCGAAGCGGCGCATGCCCACGGCCGGAGGCGCATCGTACGCCGCCCACGCAGTGGCCAGGCTGTCCAGCCAGCGCTCCTTGGCACAGGAGAGAGCGTGCTCCGACAGGCGGTCGTAGGTCAGCCCGGTGACGTACCGGGTGATTTGTTCTTCATACCGGTCCATACGCAAAGCCTCCTGCCTACACTGTTCAATATAGGCCCTGCGTTTTGGCTCCGCACGTCAAACTTCATTTCATAACTTGCGTTTTTTCAGGAAAATTTTAGGGATGCTCAAAGGGAATGACAGGTGAAAAATGTTGGGAACGAACCGGAAACTCATTTCCGAAGCTTGACCCACGGCATGCTTTTAAGTTTCTCAATCGTCTTGGATCCGATACCGGGAATCGATTCGATGGCGGTGTGCTTTCCGTCCGTCGCACCTCCATCGGCGGCGGATTTGGATTCCCACCACAGATACCCGTCCGCGGCGCGCGACGCGACGATCAGCTTGGCTTTGGCCATGCCGATGTCGGTGTTGGCGTGGATGGTGGCGGCATCGTCGGTGCTCAGGTTCACCGGCGTGGGGCGGGCGCTTTCGACCCCGGGAAGCGCATCCGGCATCTTGCTCGGTATGCTGGCGGTGACTTTGATCGGGGTTTTGTTGTCGTCCAGACGGTGAGCTTCCACCTTGAGCGAGGTGGGGAGTTTCTTTTCGTTCTCCAGAATGTGTTTCGCCGCATCGCGCCCGGCCTGCGAATTGTATTTGTCGGTGGTGTCCACCTGCTTGATGAGTTTGTCGGCGGTGGATTTGTTGCCGCCGTCGTACACCGCCGTCACCTTGTAATACACGGCCACGCCTTCGGAGTTTTCGTCCGTCCCCTTATCGCCTTTCCGGTTCCACACCACGTCCTTCACTTTTTCCTCGGCTTCCCGGGAATGTTTCTTGTTGGCCGGTTCGGTGATCGGGGTGATGTTCTCCTTTTTATCGCCGGGTCCGTGCAGGCGCGCGTTCAACAGGTGGCCCCGGATGTAAAAACTACGGCCGTTTTCCTTGCGCTGGCTGACCGCGTTCCAGATGTCCGTGTTGACGGCGGAGGTGGGTTCGCTTCCCGCTTCCCCCTTGATGCTGAGTGGGTTGGCAGTCGCACTTTTCCCGATCTGGCCGTGTTCGAGTCCGCCGTACTGGACCTTCGTCGGCTCGGCGGTGGAACCACCCTCACTGCTCAAAGTCGCCATGAGTGTGGCCACGGCATCCCGCAATTCCGTGTACTTCTTTTCTTCATCCTGGGTGGGCGCGTCGCCCTCTCCCTTGCGCGCGGCACTCATGGTCTTGTCGCGGGCGCTTTTCAACTGCGCGTACAGGAGATCGGCCTTGCCGTAGATTTTGGACAGGCGACCCAGGTCGTCCTTGTCCGCTCCCTTCTGGCCGGCCTGCAACTGGTCCAGCTGGGTTTTGGCGTCCTTGAGGAACTTGCCGAGCGACTTCTTCTCGCTCTGCACCATGATGTCCGCACCTTCAAAAAACATGGAATGCTTTTTCTTTCCGACGGTGAAGGTCTTGCGCTCGCTCCACCACTGCTTCACTTTTCCAGCGGCCGCCTTGGCCTTGCCGAACAGCGCCTTCGCCTTGCCCACGATGAAGTTGACCAGTTTGCCGATGGCCGTGTCCACTTTCTTCTGAATGGACTTGATGATGGCCTGGATCTTTTTCGAGATACCGCCCAGCCCGGCAAAGCTGGCGAGAAAGCTGATCACCACCGGAACGGTTCGGCTCAGAGTCTGCTCAACAAAGTTCTTGGCCTCGCCCAACTGACCTCGGGCGATTTTGCCGATGGACTGAAAGATCGATTCCACCACCGCGATGATCTGCTTGATGCGCTCGATGAAAAACACGATCACGTCGTACGTGGTGAGGATGGCCTGGATGATGGCGCCGACGGGACTGAACAGCGAGACCAGTTTTTTTACGGCGGCCTTGACGATTTGCGTGATGACCCAGTTGCGGATCTGGGCGATGACGATTTCTTTCAACGACCCGATCCAGCCCAGCAGTTTTTTCCACACCCCCGCGAGGCCTTCGGTGACCAGGATCTTTACTACCTCGATGGCCTTTTCGATGTAGGTCACCCGTTTTTCCCCGATCACCTTCACCAGCTTGGTGCGCACGCGGGCGTACGTCAGGCCAAGCACTTGCAGGGTGATGGACAGGATTCCCTTGAGGTCGAACTTTTTGGGAAGGGTCAGTCCCGCGCCTTCCAGCGCGCCGAACAGCCAGCCGAACAACCCTTTTTTAAGATGCTCGACGATGTTGTCCTTGAACTGGCCGAAACCGCCTTTCACCGAAGAAAGTAGGTTTTTGAGGAACTGAACGGGATCATTGATGATGGTGGAGAACACGTCCTTGCCCTGCTTGAAAACTCCAATTACTTTCTGCGCCAGCGGCCCGGCCAGCTTCATCGCCCCTTCAAAAACGAATTCGATGATCTTCTCGCCCACCGCCACCGCGAAGTTCTTGATGCGGATCAGAGGCGGCATGAAGATCCGTTTCAATTTATCGAATATGCCGAAAGGATTGGCGATGTCGGACAGGCTGACCGCGTCCCATGCCTTGTGGAACAGTCCCTTGATGACGGACCAGCCGAGGTTGAGTTTTTTCAACTGCTCCTGCAACCAGTCGTAGGCTTTTTGCAGGGCGCCGGATTCCTTCAGGTTTTGGAACATCTTTGTGCCGCCGGGCACGAATTCGAGAAAACCTTCGATCAGGTTGTTGGCGTTGCGGTCCACCGTTTTGTCGGTGATCGGGTTCTTGCCGAGGATGACGGTGAGCAGTTTGAATCCGGGCACTTCCTGCACGAACTCCGATGCCTTGCTGAGCAACGCATCCTTGGCTTTGCGCAAAGCTTCGGCGGGATCGGCCACAGCTTCCACCAGCGCACTCCCGGCCGATTTGAGATCGTCCCACCAGCCGCCCTGCACCCGTTTCGGAGCTTTCGAAATTTCGGGAGCCAGTTTGCGTTTCACTCCGCCGCCCTGTTGCACCACGTGCACCAGTTCGTGTGTCATCAACCGGCGGTCGTCAGCACTTTCGTTTTTGCCGACCCAGATATGGTTGCCATAGGTGAAGGCCCGCGCCTGCAAAGAAGACGCGTCTTCCCGGTCCTGCTGGGAGTCGTGCACCCGAACGTTGGAGAAATCCTGGTTGAGTCGCGGCTCGACAAACGACCGCAATCCCGGGGACAACGGGCGACCCCCGCTGGGCGATTGAATACGCGCATTGGTGCCCGGATCCGCCACATGCGTCATTCCGCCGCCGTTGCTTTTGCGCTGCACCTTTTCGATCGACTCCACCTCTCCCGGTTCCGGTTCCGGCCAGGCTTCCGGTTCCTCCTCGCTCACCGGTTCCCCGGCTTCCCCTTGCGCTTCCTGTTGAGCAATTTCCTCTTCACTGCCCGCTCCTTCCGCTTGGCCCGCTTGCTCCTGCCCCCCGCCGCTTTCCGCTTCCTGTCGCTGTACGCGGGCTTCGGTCTCATCCATCTCCTTTTCATCCGGCTTTTCGTCAGGTATGGAGGGGTCTTCTGTTGCTGTGCGCTGGAGAACGCTTTTCTTGAGAACCTCGGAGTCTTTCTTTTCCTCTTCAGGTTGGGGAACCTCCGGTTGCGGCTCTTCTTTCATTTCTTCAGAGGATGCAGAGGGCGTTTCGCTACGCTGTACCTGGGAAGGGGGCCCTGCGTCAGGGTTCATCGAACGCACCGCCGGATCGGGCATGCACATGACCGAATCGGCCACGCGGTCGGCTTCCTGTTCGTACTTGTCGGATACGGGACCGACAGGAACGGCGTTGCCTCCGGCCTCGCCTTTCAGGGCACGGCGCAGACTTTTTTTCTGTGCCGCGGCAGCCGGGTTGTACTCGATAGAGGCGTTTTTTTTCGAGGAGGACGTGGCCGATTTTTTACGGACAGGTGCTTTCGTCGTTTCCATCACACACCCTCCTTAAAAGAGTGCGTAAACGCAAAATCATGCGAAGTGCAAAAAGGACCGGAAGGGAATGAATAAGGGAAGGGAGGAGCGAGGGCTTGCCGGGTCCAGGACAAAAAAAAGAAGCGGGCCTTCAATAGCCCCGCTTCCAATAGTGTCCTAATTCGCCACTGGGGACTCGAACCCCGGATCGCCGGCTCTTTTATTAATTCCGGATGACCCACCAAATTATCAATGTGGCAAAACGAATTATAGCAAACCATGACCGCCATTCAAGAAATATTGTTCGACTTGATGAAGTCCGGTGCGTTGACCACAATGTTCGCGCCTTCTGCCAGATTGTACTCCGCCACCCACATGTTGCCCGACTCGGATTGCGGCCGGGCGAACACACCGACGCCGGTCCGGCAATGCTGGGTGCGGTTCTGGCGCACCACCACCATGCGGCCCAGGTAACCGAAAATCAGAACGCCCCAGTTGTGGTGAAACGGCTGCGATTTCGTTTTCTTGAACGTGGGGACCTTGATGCGGTTGTTCTCGATCGTCAGGTGACGGCAGTTGCCGACGAAAATTCCGGAGACCCCCACCGCCTGCTCCACAGGTCGGCGCAGGCTCATGACGTTTCCGGAAATGAAAACGGTGCCGCTGTGGTAAACCCGGTTCGGGTTCTTCTGGTTCGCGCTGGTGCCGACGTGAATGCCCTCATTGACGCCTTCCAGCGAATTGTTGTGGATGCGCACCTCCTCCGCCTGGTGCCCGGCGCAGACGATTCCCTGCACGGCAACCGCCGGATTGCTCTCCGTGCGCAATTTTTCCCACCAGGCCTTCGCCTCCGCAAATTTGTCCCGATAGGCCGCATCAACGATCAGCTTTTCCGCCTGCGCGCGCAACGCGCCTTCCAGTTTGGATTCCGTTCTCTTTGCGGAAGGCACATCCTGCAACACCCGCTTCCAGACGTCGGTGGGCAACTCGGAATCAAAACGTGCCTCCAGGCTTCCCACTTTCAATGCCACCTGGTAAGACGTGGTTTCTTTGGATTCCGCAGCCTCGACTTTCGTTTCTCCTGCCAGCATGTTGCGGCGCGCAGCTTTCATTCCCGGACCGTTGTACACATCCATGGTACCCTGCGCTTCGAAGATGGATCTCATGCGGTTGGACTGGGATTTGTAAGACGGCAATTTATCCGGATTATCCACTACATTATTAATCTGTTCTTCAAGGTACGCTTCAAATGACACCTCATCCTTCATGTCTGCGTCCTTGGGTGGATTGTTCTTGAAGTAGGCGGTCCACTGATTTTCCGGAACCGAGGACTTCATGGTCACCTTATAAGTCTTGCCGCCCTGGGCAATGTGAAACGTTTTTTCGTCACCCTTGGAGGCACCGGTCACGCCGGTCTTGTCGATCTTGAAATTCGAGATCAGGCGATTGACCAGCTTGTTCCGTCGCGCCTTGTTGTTCACCAGAGTGTCGAAGGTGAGGTTTTTTGGTTTCGGGACCACACGCAGGACGTTGTCTTCGACCATGGATCGTTTCATGTTGATGAGTAAAATTCCCTGTTGCAGGTGGCCGACGTTGAACTCGCATTCCCGAATGCGCGCGCGGGCGTTTTTCATTTGAGCTGCGGTGGCGGAGTCATCCATGCGCACGGTGACTCCCGTCGCCTTGGTGCGCACTCCCGCAGCGGTCTTGAAAGAAACCCGCTCCGCCTGCACTGGGCCGCAGTTCAACGCATGTAGCAAACCGTTGCGCCCGTGGAGTCCCGTCGACAGCGTTTCACTTTCCAGATGCACGTCTTCGACGATCACGCTTTTGCACCCTTCGAACTCCAAAACCTTCTCGCCCTGGCCCAAAACGATGCGCGTCCCCTTGCCCGCACCGCTGATCTTGATATGGCCTTTGTCCTTCAGTAAAACCGGCTTGTTGATGCGAAACTCGCCGGTACGCAGGCACACGTGCACGTCGGTGATGGCCGGGTCGTTTTGAACCTGGGTTTCGATCACCTGCGCGATGTCGCCATCCGCGGGATCGAGCGACAGGGTGACGCATCCCTGACGCCGCATGAGGCAAAGCGTGTTCAATGCATCCTGTACTGTTTTGTCTTCCTTCAACTCATGGCACAACTGGCTGTCGGTGGGGTCCATCGGCAGGTGCCGCGCGTTGAGTTGGCAGAGCAGGGTTTCCAGCACCTTCGCCACATCCGTGGGTTCACCCGGGTTTTCCGGTTTCCACTTGGGTTCGACCAGGTCCTCCAGGCAGGTCTTGAGACTGGGCTCGGCGCATTCCGGCAGGGTGAACGCGATATCCTCAGCTGTCAGATCGCGGATGCGTTCGCACAGGCGGTTGAGCGCCTGCTGCACCGTCTCCAGGTTTTCATCGCGCGTGAGCAGGCAGTTTTCGGTGTCATCCACATCGAGGGGCAGGTGCGCCGCGTTCATATCGCAAAGCAGCGCGTCGAGCACATCCCTCACCGAGGCCTCGCGGCCGTTCAATCCCGGCCAATCCGCACCCAATTTATTTTGCAGGAACGATTTCAGGTCCGGCGTCCCTTCCGGGTCGTCGCATGCAGGCGTGTAACCGACGTCCTGCGCATCGAGTTCGGACAGACGTGGAAAGGGGAACTTGCGCGGATGTTCTCCATCGGCGCCGGGTCCGTTCCACACCGTGTCCTCGGTCACCACATTGCCATCGACGATTTTCGCCAGCTTCAAATAGTGATGCCGGATTCCCTCGGGCTCCTGAGCGGGCAGAATGACATCGCCCGCCATGTGCACGCGTTCCCGAACCGGCGCGTACCAGAAATCACCGGGGACGAAAACCGCATCGCGTTCGGTGCCGCTTTCATCCTTCACCCGCAATGCAACTTCGAGATCCAGCGCGCTGAGCCCGATCATCAGGGTGTCGTCCACATCCACGTGACCCGGAGCGTCCTCGCCGCTCGCGGTGGAAAGCGGAGAGATGCGGTCGGCACCTTCCACCGTCCAGTTCTGTGACGGGTTGGATCGGCTGAGCGTGCAGTAGCCATCCCAGCGACGAATCAAAGAGAACGGTTCCTCCTCGCCTTCCGGGGCATTACCCTGCACCAGCGGTCCACGCAACGGATAATCATTGTTTCTCTGCAGAAACACGCCGAGGTGTTTTTCGCTTGCGAACAACGCGTCCGCGCCGCTGAAAAATTCGTACGTCCATTTCCCGTAATCGAGGAACCCGGGCGGATAATCGGTGTCGGCTTCCTGAACTTCGTACTGCTCCGCGCCGTTTTCGCTGGACCATTTGAGCGTCAGGTTCAACAACCGTCCCGCGTTGTTGTATTCGGCGTCATGAACTTCGACACGGAACAGGTAGTTGCCGATTTCCATGTCGAGGTTGACCTCTTCCGCACAGGGATCACAGGGGTCGGGTTCCGTCCGGCCCTGGCGTAGAATGAGAGACAAGGGCGCGTTGCCTTTTTGCGGAAGCGCTTCGATGTCTGCCGCACTCTCCGCCCATTTGATCTGCGCCATGGTTTGCGTGCGCGTGCAGGTGTCCGCCCCCTGCAAAGCGGGGTCGCGCAGTTGACCGTCCTCCAGCGACGTGACCGTCCGGTCCCACACATCCACGTAAAGCCAGTACTCACCGGTGGCAGGGGGGGTGATCAACGCATCGTTGTTCCCCGGTGGCAGGTCGGCCTGCTTGTCGAACTCAAATGACTCCGGCGGAGCTTCGCCCTCCTCCACGCGCGGACGCACCTCGGCGGGAATGCCGTTCACAAACACACGGCCCCAGCGCATGGAATCAACCTCGCGGTCTTTGTCCTTCAGTTCGATCATGCCGCGATCTTTCGGAACACCACTGCCCAGCACGTCGGTCAACGCCTGGTGCAGGCGTTCCTTCACCAGGTCGCTCAACTCGTTCCAGTCGGCGTCGGTGAGCATGCGGCCCTGCTGTTGATACACCCCGGAATACCGGTTCGAAGGCACTCGCGAGTTTCGGGAAATCTGGGTCTTCATGATTCGGTCTCGTCTCCGTTGGTGTCGTTCGGCGGCACCACAAGGAGGCGCGGATCGGGGATCAACGCCGCCTGCATGCCGACCGGAATGTAATCCTGCAACTTGTCCAGCATGGCCTGTCTCTGCCGGACCAGAAACTGATGATGGTACGCACCCATCTCGCCACCCTCCTCCGCCCCTGTTGTGACGGTGTCAGGCGTGGCGGGGTGTAAGACGCCGCATCCGCGCTCACCATAAGAACTGGAGAACAGGTGAACCGTGTCGCGGGTGTTCTTGAATGCGGTCACGCCATCCATCGACTGCCCCGGCTGCAATCGGCTGAACCGGATGCAATGTTTTCCGGGAACGGACGCCGCGGGGATAGTGAATTGAATGGGTTGGATAAAAATGGAGTCACTGGCCTGGAGCTTTCCAACCTTTGCCACCTTCAATACCGTTGTGTATTCCAATTGCACCAGTCCTTTATTTGCGGTGACGTTTTCCAGCAATCCGTCGCGCACGGTGAGCACGGGGTTCACAAGATCTTCCCGTTCACCTGTTAATTCCTTAACCGTACAGCGTTCCATTTCCAGAAACCCATTTTCGATGGTGAGCGTATCGACAAACTGCAGATCGGAAAAACGGTACACGGCAGGTTCGGTCAGGGTGACCGCATCCTCCACCTGCCACACATCCCCGTTGACGCCCTCCACTTCCTTTCGCATAAACTCGATCACTTTATTGCCACCTTCGTAATATTCAGTGACTTCCAGAAAGTCTGCGTGGTCCGCCCACTTGAAGGACTGAACCGGCTTGTCGAAAAATCCCGCAGGCGGCGGATAGTAAAACAACATGCGTTTGGGATGGTAATGCCCGCGTTTCCAGTCGGGCGACCGCATGTCCACGGTGCGCCGCGACACGTCTTCATAAGAATCGGCATGGCAGGGCCCCCCGTGCAGGCTGACCGGGCGCCACGGCACCGGCTGTCCGCTGAATTTGCTCACACGCGCGGCGGGGTTGTGCGCTTCCGTCTGCCGGGCACCGGAAGGATGGCGGAAGTCCACCGTCACCGCGGGCAATGCGGGATGCCGGCTGATGACCTGTGGAAACTTCTGGTAGTGTTCCTCGTCCAAAACGCCGCTGTAGCCGAGAGCGGTGGCGCGCAGACGCGGTTTGTCGATGCGCGGGGTGGTGGCGACGCGTTTCCAGCCTTCCTGCAGCTCGACCTCCATTTGCCCGACCGCTTCCGCCAACAATTCCGCAACCCGCAACGTGCCTTTACGCTGACGCCAACTCACCGCGTTCGCCACTTCCTCACGCCGACCACGCGCGTGCGGCGACACCAGGCGGACATCGAGCAGTTTCGCAAAATAAGGAAGCAACCATTCCTGGCAAGCCAGCCGGTCGGCTTCCAGCGGGTTGTCGGGGAACAGGTCGGCCAGCCTTTGCTCCAGCGTGTGTTGCACCTGATCGAGCAATTCCCCGCAGGCGTCGAGATACAGCCCAAGGTCGCCGTTGTAACGCTCCCGCCGTCCCTGATTCAGGTTGTGGTCGCTGTTGTCGTTGGTGCGGTACACTGCGGGCAACAGATCGAACAGTCGCTGTCCGTTTTCTTTTCGGGTCGTCGTGGTCATACGAGGTATTCCTCCACGCGCAGGGTCAACAGGGTGCTCGCCGCTTCCATGTGCAATACCTGGTTGAGGGCGGGACGGATGACGCGGATGGATCCATCCGCCGCACGCGCCACCTGTCGCACGGTGCTCGTTGCATCTTCCGCGTATACCGGGTCACCCAGTTCGACAGTCGAGTTTTCCACACCTTCCACCGCCTCCACGATCTGGAATACCGCGCTCCGGTAGAGCGGTTCTCCCAGGCGGCGTTGCTTCAGAACCAATGCCTGCTCCAGGGCGTTCCGCACCGACTTCATGACCTGGTCTTTGTCATACTGATCTGTTTTGACGCGCAGGGTGACAGTGAGAGGAAACAATACAGACTCGAAGTGGCTCAACTCAATGCGCACGCCCGGAAGGGTGTGCGACTTGATGAACTCCGAAATGTCCCGTTCCACCTGCGGGGAGCGGATGCCGTTGGCGGGCACCACCACCACTTCGACGCTTTCCTGCCTGCGGTAACCCGTGGTGCGGAACCACGCACGCGCCTGCCACACACTGCTGTGACGCATGGCCAAATGCGAGAAATCGGTTTCCGACACCGCGCGTTCCAATGTCAGCACACTCGACGGCGCGTTGCTGCGGAGCGACTCGATGCTCTCACGTTCGTTGCCCCCGCTCGCCGCTTGTGGTTGGTGAACCTGCTTCAACGCGGGATGCGGTTTGACCGGCTTGACCACCGAACCCGCCGCCTGGTTGCCGTTCGAACCTGTACCCTGGCGAAACCGGATACGCACGTTGTTGGTGCCGGTAGGCAGACGGCGTCCCTTGATGCCGTCACCGAACCCGATCAGTAAATGACCGTCCTCGGTAGTGCGCACGCTGTAATGCGGGTCTTCGGGATGGGAAGCAGTGAGCGTCGCCTGCTGTTGCCAGACCTGATTGCCCACCTTCACCTCCACATCGGCGCGCACGCCGAAGGGATGCGTCGCGTCAGGAACAAAAGTCACGTCGGTCACTTTCAATTCAAAATGCTGGTGCGTGACCGTGGCATTGCCGCTGCCCAGTACGCGTTCGGGTTTGGTCTCCCCGTGCGACCACACACCGACATTGCCGTGCACCTCGGTGCGCCCGACGGTGAACCCCGACGCGGCGACGATGGGAGTATCGAGCGTGAGTTCGTAGAGAGCGGGATCCACTTTTAAAATCGTAGCCGCATGCAACGCCGGGCTTTTGTTTTCGCCCCGCTCCATTTTCAGCATCACCCGCCGCCCCTTGGCCAGGAGTTCGGGAAAAGCACCCGTAGTGCGGGAATCGAGACGGATCGTCGCACCGGAAACGGGGTTCGGATTGGGACCGTACCCGGTCGGCAGGATGACGTCGCGAAACGGACCCCGTACAGCGCGCAGGGGAGCCTGTGCCGGAAACGTGAGGCCGGAATGGTGCGCCGGGGTGAGGCGAAGCGTGAAATGATCCGTAGAATCCTCTTTCTGCAAAACCTGCACCGGGTAAAAACGGGGGCCGCCGCCGATACCGGCATACTCGCCGATCAACCAGTCGCCGATTTCAAAATCGTCTCCGTTGCCGTTGAACGCAAATTCACCTGCCGGCACCGTCTCTACGGTGCCGGCAGGTGAAACGGAATCCATCACCACAAACAGTTCGTTCATCCAGGGGAAGATCAATTCGTAATACTGGTCACCATCTTTAGATTCCACCAGCATGTCGGACCAGGTTTTATTCAACAGATCGAGAGCGTGTTGGAGCGGTCGGTAAATTGCATTGGTATCGATGTAGAGCGCAATGCGGTGATCCACCGGGAATCGAAGTTCGCCGTCACGCTGAATCGACACTGCGTGATACACCTCCGTGCCTTCCGCCGGAAAGATATCTCCCGACAAGCGCACCGATTGCGCATCGGCGTCCAGCACCTTGGCAAACCGCCACTCGCCACCCGCTTCCCACGCCACCACATCATCCACCGACAACCCATTCCCCGAACCGAGACGCAGGACGCCGGGTCCGTTCAGCCACGCCGCACGGCGGAACTTCGGCCGGATGTGGAGCACCGTTTCGGCGATCACCCAGTCGCGCCAGTCCTTCTGGTGCGCCACCGGTTGCAGTTCAACCGCGCGCGTGGTTTCATCGACCGAATCGACTCGAACCACAGCGGCGTAGAATGGCTGGGTATTGGATACAATCAGAGCCCACTGGCCCGCCTCCACGTTCTGCGTTTTGTCCGCGATCCACACCGCCACCGGTTCGGCTACCGCCAAACCTGCCCCGCCCAGTTCCGACAACGTGAGCGCGGTGAACACCGGTTCGTCGAGCGCGATCTGCACGCGGCGCAATTCCTCCTGCAATATCGCCACTACATACTTCGTTTGACCCGACAGCTCCGCCAAGTCCGATTCCTTTGCGTTGACCAGATCGAGCAGTGTGCGGTTCAGGAGGGCCGACCACATTTCCGTATCCAGTTCAAACTGCGTCAGCATGCGGGCTTTGGTGATGAGTTCGCGAAAACGGATTTCATCGTTGTCCACTTCCATCTGCGCCAGCCGCTCCAGCGTCAACGGATACTGTTCGTTATTGGGATCGGGTTCGGGAAACTCCGCGGGGGGATACGCGCGTTGTTTGAGATCCTCGTAATATGCCGGTCCCATGCCCTGCACCGCATCCGCTCGCCGGTCCGAAAGGCGCGCCACCCCGGTGGTACCGAGATCGCGGAAGGTGTCGATGGACACATCCCAGTCCTTGAGCTTCATCGCGTTCAGGACGGAATCGATTTCCAATGCTTCCGCATTTTCGAAGATCACCATCGGATTGGTTTCGGTCGGCTGGTTCTTCACCTGGAATCCGGCAGGCACAACACCGCTTTTGTTTTCCTTCGCAAACAGGATCAGCGTGGTCTGCGCCGAGGCGGGCGGCGCCGGGTGGTAATCCAGAAGGTTCACCAGCCGCCGGACGTTTTCCCATTGCGTCGCCGTTTGCAGATACCCTTCGTTGGCGTACGCGTCGATGTGTTCGGTCAACACGTGAACCGACCGTGCCAGTGCGCGGGTGACCTCCCATCCGTAATCCGGCCGCTGTTCGCGGTATTGCCGCAGGATGCGCTCCTGCCGATCCACGGAGGCTTCGTTTTCTAAAATGGGTTGGCGGCGCGGGAGCAGGTCCCACCGATACTCATCCTCCTGCCCTTCCTGCGGAATGGTCTGCCGGTTGAGGTCCGGCCACCGGTCCTTTTCTCCTGCCGGATCGCGAAACCGTTGCCACAACTGTTCGCGCAGGGTTTCGAGGAACGTGATGGCGTTGCCGTCCACGTAACGAAAACGGCTGAGTCCCGCGCGGTTCCAGCGTGTGAGATCGTGACGCCCACTCATCCCTTGCGCCCTCCATACAACTTCATCGTGTAATACCCACGTTCGGGATGCGCAGCATCGTTGTCGCAGACTGCGATCTGCAACCCGGACAGAATGATGTGGCCGGAAGTGGACTGATCCGGAAAGCCGCCACCCACACGCTTGAACCGGTTGAGGCAGACGTTCTCCACGCCTTCCACCTTCATCACCGCCTGCACCACGTCACTCGCGTGCAGGTCTTCCCCGAAACTCAAACGACCGGGCCGGAAGAATCCCTGCGGTCCGCGGCCCAGCACCTGCTCGACGGCCCGTCGCACCTCCGACTGGAAAAATTCCGGACGCACGGTGATGGAAAACGCCATGCTGATGCCGATGGGCTGGATGTCCTGCAAAATCACCTCCTGCCCGGCCATGCGGTAGGCATCGACAAACCGGTGCAGTAAGGTACGCAAAGTGATGTCCGTCGCCGCTTCGTCAGGCAATCCATCGCGGGTGCGCTGGGTGTGAAAGCGTTGCACCTCACGGCCGAGATCGGTGAACAATTCCTCACCCGGCGGACCGTACAGCAGGTCGCCGATGGAATCGTCGAGCTGGCGGTTGTCCCAGCCGATGACCGCAACGTGAACCACGTTCCACGAGCCCCCCCACTGCGCCCAGGCGTGCGCGCGCAGAACCAGCGGATGCGCTTCCAGCCTAAAGGCGTAGTCTTCCAGCGTCACCATGCGGTGCTGGGTGTGAAGGGAAGGCGGCCCTGCCTGCCGGGCCCATTCCATCAACTGCGGCCGCTCGCGCCAGCTTCTCTCCAGGCTACGGGTTTTGGCCAGTTCGATTTCCTGTGGCGTCATGCCGGTGGTGTCCTGCGGCTCCAGCTTGTCCCATGCCAGCGCCACCGCGTCGTATCCGATGAGTTTCAACAGACGGCGCACCGACTCCGGCCGACGTGCCGTCTCGAGGTAACCTTCGAGGGTGATTCGGTCGAGCGTGTCCGACAGTTGATCGAGCGTGGCCGCGAGCACTTCGACGATCACCACCTCCATGTCGGCGGGAGTCCAGCGCGAACGATCCGGAAAACGCGCCGCCAGTTCCTCCATCATGAACATGCGGAAACCGTCGTAGTCGCGCACCGCCCAGTCGAAGTCGTCCCCCAACGTCGGCAACGGGTCCGGGAGATCCGCTTCGCGCCGGGCGCAGTCCGGGCACCCTTTTTCAAATCTCAGTTCGGATTGTGGAGTGTCGGTCATGACCGGTCCTAAAAACTGACTTCGAATTCCTGCCGTTCTTCATGTCGCACCGCCGTCAGCGTGTAGCTGATGACGATAACGAGTTCGCTGTCCGCGCCGTTCCGCGGTTGCACTTCGATGTTGAGACTGCGCGAATCGACCTCGCCACGCAACGCCTCCGTCAACGAGTGCGTGAGCCGTTTGCGGCTGAGCTCGCGCAGGGCGGAGTTATTCGGTTCGAATACCAATGCACGCAGTCCCGCACCGAACTCCGGACGGAACACCCGTTCGCCGGGGTCGGTGTACAACACCTGCTCGACCTGCTTGCGCACGTGGCGGATTCGGTCGCTGACCTCCACGCCGGATTCGCCGACGCGAAAGGGAAATTTCATATAAGGCGTGTCGCCCATGAATGCCATGATCGCCTCACGTTGTGGTGCTGGTGGTGGATAAAGAACTCATTTCGCCCTGGGGAATGGGAGGTCCCGAAGGCCCCACACCTGTGGGATGCATGTGGGTCGCAAACAAAGAAAGAAACGTCTGCCCCTTGATCAACGGTTCGCCGCCCTGCCCTCCCAGCATCACCTGCGTGCCTTTCACCACCACCTGCTGACCTTCGACGGTGATGCCGGATGAGGCCATCTCGATTTTGTTGCCGTTGGCGTCCTCGACCACGGTTCCACCGCTGTCCATGGTCAGCGTGTTGCCGTTGGCATCTTCCAGCTTCAGACTGTTGTTTTCCGCGTCGAGGGTGATCACGTTCTCTGAGGCATCGGTGAAGGTGATCGATCCCTTCGGATCGATGATCCATTCCGCTTCGCTGGGATGAAACAGGCGGAAGCGTTCTTCCCCTTCCTCGTCGTCGAATTGCAGCACGTGACCCGACGGCGTTTTGAACACACGGGTGGTCGGCTCCGACGGTTCGGCCGCTTCTTCGGGAATGTGCTCCGGTTGTTGCCAGAAGGTTCCCGTCCAGATGGGATTGGAAAGCTCCCCCTCTTCAAACTCCACCCACACCTGCGCGCCCACTTCCGGCACCGCAAACCAGCCCTGGTTCTGCAATCCACCGAACGGAAGGCACGGCAGGGCCCAGCCGGTGACCGCCTCTCCCAGAGCCGAAGGCACGGTGAGCCGCAGTCGGCCGCGTTTGTCCGGATCGTTGTTGTCGTTCACGAATCCGCGATACTTGCCGTAATACTTGTTCTGGATCTGCTTTGTGAGATCGACCAGGCCCTGTTCCATTGATTCGGTTTCCTCTTCAGGTCACAACACGCCCAGCAGGGTGTCCACGCTGGATTCCAGGTTGTCGCCATAGGCGTTGCGCATCAACGTGAACGCCTGCCGGTACCCTTCGTGATTGAACACGTGCCGCACCGTGTCCACGTAATAAGTGCCGTTGTACTTTTCGCCGACACCGTCGATGCCAACCGGACGGCCGACTCGCAGGACGCGTCCATACAGGCTGCCGTCGAGCTCGCCTTCGGCGGTGACTTTCATCGAACGTTCGTTGGCTTTGCGCTGGGCGAGAGTGCGCATCTCCTCCGGCGTCTTGCCACCCTGCCCTTCCATAACCCAGACGAAGTCCGGACCCTGCCCGACACTGCGCGCCGGCTCCAATCCAAGAAGATGCAGATCCGGCTCCACCACTTCGCGCTCGGTCTGGTCGCTGTCTTCCGCCGCCTTATCAAACGCCACCATGTCCGGCTTGTGCCCGTCATCCTGAATGGAAAACCGGTAACAGTGCGTGTCGGCACCCGCGTACACCATCACCGTTTTCTGCGGATCGGATTCCAGCCTCATGGGCCCGAAGTACACCTCGCCGTTTTCGAAGATCAACTCGTAGCCGTTGGCCTCCGCGCGGTCGCGCAGGAACCCCGCATCGGTCTTGTCCTGCAGGACGACGAGGCCGTCGAGTCCCATGCCGCTTTCCATGTGCATGGCGAGGCCCGGATAACCGCGTACGATTTCCTCGACGATCAACCCGTCCGCCGTGGGTTGTTCCGCACCCCACTCCTTGCGCACCTGCGTGCGGTCGAGAAAGATGGAATCGTCCTGGCATTCCAGCTTGACGGTGGTCGTCCCCGCGTCTTCCGGGTAATCGGCCTTGACCTCGCGCACGTATCCACGCATGACTTCTTCCTCGTGTTCGCCGAAGGCGACTTCGATCCAGATGCGCTGCCAGGGAAAAATCTCCGGCGCGTCCTGCACCACCCACTTGCCGAATTCGTCGCGTCGCGTGTCGAAAGTGAGCGTGGCGACAAACGGTTTGTCGCGGCTCGTCTCCACCACCACTTCTTTCAGAAACGGATACAGGTCTTCAATGGGTGTCCGGCCTTCGCCCACCTTCACCATGCATTCCGCCGGACTTCGAAAATCCTGTTCCAGCCAATCGAGCACCATGCGTCACTCCCTCGCGCGGGGGATGAGGATGACGCGTCCCTTGCCGATATCTCCGGACAAATCCTGAGAGAACAGCACTTCCGGATTGGCATCGACGATGCGGTACCAGAGACGGTCGTCGTTGTAATAATGTCGTGCCAGCAAATCCAGCCGGTCGCCTTCCTGAATCACGTGCTCGATGACGCCGGGAACGGAACCGATCGCGCGTGGGCGGTATCCCTGAAACACATACTGTCCGGTTTCATCGGGGACAAACGGCTTGGATTTCAAATAGCGCGAATTCTTGAGGAACATCAGAACAACCCTCCAATGGCGGACGACACCGTGCGCGCGGTGTTGAGTCCCGCCCCGATCACCTGCCGCACTTTTTCCGCTTCGTAAAACGGGTTATTGCCTTCAATGACCTGGAAACTCAACGTCGCCTGTGCGCGGTACGGAACGAGGTTCGGCAGGTGCGCTTTTTCATCGACCTTGACGCTGGTCAGAAACACCGGCAGGACATGCGTGCCCCAGATGAAGAGCAGGACCGACGCGCTGCTATTGCGTTGAAACGCGCGGCCGCCGCCATGCCCCAGACTGGCCAGCACCTGCAGGCCGCCGGGTCCCTGCGCCTTCGGCTCCACCATCGTACGCAGGGTGTCGAGTTCCGGCCCGATGCCGAACGCTTTCGCAATCGGTTCGTCGTCGTTCATGCGGTCGGTGGCGTCGAGCAGGATGTCGATGGAAAACTCCTCCGCCTTCACTTCCACCCCCTGCGACACACGCGGTGTTTCGGTGGGCGTTGCGAAGTCGTACCCGCCCGCCGTGCCGGGAGCGGTCTGTTCCTTCAACGTCACCGCTCGGGTCCGCGACAACGATTCCGGATTGAAATCGAACACCAGCGTCAAAGGCGGAACGCTCAATGCGTATTCCACCAGGATGCCCCGCGTGACGTTGTACATGGCGACTCCTTAAATGATTCCGATCAATGAAAAATTTACCGCAATTGGCGGTACACCGCATCGGCGATGCGCACCGCCAGCGCCGCTTCGCTCTCTCCGGGAATGGCCTGGATCGGCGGCACCGCCAACCGTTCCACCTGGATCGGCCGGTTCCACAGATACGTGGACAACCGGTCCACCACACGCCGCGCCAGCCCCTGTGCGCGGTGTTCGTACCCGGAGGGAAGCGTGAGGCGCACCTGTCCTATTTCGATATTGCGCTTCCCCGGTTCCTTCATACCCCGGCTCCTTGACCGTTGCCGTTACCGTTTCCCTGTGCGGAAACAGTCAGCACCCCACCCGTCTCCGGCAGGTAAGACGCGAGCACGCCGAGGTCCGAGCGCGAACGCGGCGAGGCGTCCTTCGCCATCTCGCGCCACACACCAAGAGCGATGTGGCGGAGCTCAATCGCACTGCCTTCCTCCGCCGCCAGGCACGCGGCATACAATGCAGCGTTGCGAATGCCGCCGCCGGTCAGGTTCACCGCCTGGCCGAGGAATTGCGGATCGACGTCTTCATGCCGTGGCGCGTGCGGCGGCAACAGCCGCTTCCACAACTGCACGCGCGCTTCCTTGTCCGGACGCGGAAAACCGACGACCACGTGAAACCGCCGCACGAACGCGGTGTCCAGATGTTCGTGCAGGTTGGTGGTGAGGATGCACGGCCCGCGGTGTTCCTCGATGCGCGCCAGCAGGTGGCTCACTTCCATGTTGGCGTACCGGTCGCGGGCATCCTTCACCTCGCCGCGTTTTCCGAACAAGCTGTCCGCTTCATCGAACTGCAACACCATCGGGCGGCCGTGGGCTGCGTCGAACAATTGGCTCAGGTTCTTTTCCGTCTCGCCGATGTACTTGCTCACCAGCTTGCCGAGGTCGATTCGGTACAAAGGCCAACCCAGTTCGTGCGCGATGACGGAAGCTGCCAGCGTCTTGCCCGTCCCCGACGGACCGGAGAACAACGCCACCGGACCGCCGCCCATGCGCCCGCCCCATTCTCCCTCCACCGTTTCGCGGTGACGCAACCACATCAGGAACTCGCGCAGGTGTGCGACCTGATTGGCAGGCAACACAAGATCCGTCCACGTCGCCTGCTGGCGCACCGCAATGGCGCCGGGCGGTGGGGGCGGCGGCAGTTGCAGACCGAGAAGCTTTACTGTGAGTCCGGGCGCAGGCTTGACGGGGGAGTAGGGATCGTCGCCCTCGACGCGGATCAACCCTTCGCGCCGTAAAACGCCATCCACGCTCAATGCCATGTGGAACATCGGGATTTCATCGTGATCGAGAACCAGCAGTTCATGAAGCAGGGCGGGCGTGGGATAGGGTTGCGATACGCCGGGCTGCAGCTCCAGGTACTGCCAGCCGAGACGCGGATGCATTTCCGCCGCCAGAACGCAGGCAAGCACATCGTGCTCGAGTTCGTTCAATTCCAATGCGCCCAGCCGCTTCCAGTAGGGATTCGTGCCGCGCCCTGCGTGAACGCGGGCACTGAGTGCCGTCAACCGGCTGAGCAGTTCGCGGTCGAAGTCCTGTCCCTGTCGCCCGGACTTCAACCCCTGCACCAACAGTTCGATGCGTTCCCATTCGTCGGCGAGGGTCGCCACGTCGATTGCGTTTTCCATAGAATCCGTTTGCATTTCCATTACATCAACCTGCGGCTTCATGAATGCTGATCAATAATGGCTGACTGCGCACCGTGAGCACCGCTCCGTCAGACGCACGCGTGTACTGCCGCTGTGCATACACCGCCGCCTGTCCGCGCACTTTTGGCGAAAACTCCGGCGGATCCGCTACCGGCCCGCCTTCCGGATCGAACGGCAAGGCGAAGGCGGCGAGGTCGCCCACATCCGGCGGGTTGTCCGGATCGATCCCTGTCGTCACCGGTTGCACATCTTTTGATGCGCCCTTCGACCGCCAGCCTGACGTGGGGTCCCACACTTCCCACTGCAACGAAACGGTCTCCGCCGTATCGCCCGCAACCCAGATATCCGGCGTGAAGTTTTTGAGCGCGTCGCTGTCGGCTTCGAAACCCAGGCTTTCCACGCAGCGCGGTTGCGATTCTTCGCCAAGCACGAAACACAAGCGTGGCGCCCAGTCCAGGCGGCTCGTATCCACCTCGCCGCCGCGCGCGCCCCAGGCGGCGGACCCCGGCTCGGAGGTCACATCGCCCGCACCTCCCACGCCGGGTGTGACCACGGTGCGAAAATCACCGGTCATCTGCTTTCCGGGACTCCGTTTGGCGGGCACAATGGGACCGAGCGCCATTTCGTAACCGATGGTCGGGCGCAGGCTGACTTCGCTCTGTGTCGCCCACACGTGATTCAGGTCTTCATTGGTCAGGGGCTGGTAGATGGTTTGCAGGCGCACCGACTCGCCGTTCACGTTGACCGTCTCCAGAACCGGGGTCTCGTGAAACAGCCGCATGACATGACCGATGAGTCTTAATTCGAATTCCCCAGCGGAGACGCCGTCGCCGTTGACGTTCGACTCGGTGACGCCGAACGCCGTGACCAGGCAGTGCAGGCGAATCCACCACGGCTCATCCGGTTGCAGGTCGCCTTGAAACCCGGACGGCTCGAACCTATGAAAGAACAGGTTCACGCGGTTCTTTTCTCCTTTCATCGCTTCCGCCGGTGCGCCCATCACCACCTCGACGTTGTCGTCGAGGTCTTTCAACCCGGTGCTCACAAACTCCAGAACCGACTTACAGAGAATGGACAATGAAGACGGAACTTCCACGACTCACACCCTCCTCAAATACAGACGGCTCGACCAGTTGCTGGGGGGGGCGGTGGGTTGGGGTTTCGCCGCTTTTTGCGGGGCCTGCACAACGATGTCGATCTGCCCGATGCGGATGTTGGTCTCCGGCACGCGAGCAGGTTCAGTACGCGGTGAAGGCGGAGTGAACGAGTCCACACGGGGCATCGGCTGCTCATAGTTGTAGGCAGGCGCTTCCGGAACGGACGTTTTTGGGTCGCGCACGGATTTTACTTTCTCACTGCGCATTGAGTCCGGTTCGACCTGCTGGCCATTTTGAAAAAGAACTTCTTCCGCCTTCACCGATTCGCTTGAAGCTTCCTTATAGGAGTACGGCAAAGCCGACTTCCTGCTTTCAGGCGGCTCATCGCCTGTTTCAGGAATTGAATCCGGAACGGGCTTTTCAATCGAAGCAGGTTCCTCGTTTGCAGGATCGATCGACTGGGGTTTGCTTGGATGCGATCCAGGCCATTCCCCGGTCAATTCCGGTTTGCCTGGCATTGAGGACGAAGCTTCTTCGCCCTGCCTCTCGAAAACCGGGTTGGAATCGGTCGGAAAGGATGCTTCATTGCGCGAGTCCGAGGAAACAGGAGTCGATGAAGAGAGTTCCATTTTCTGAGAGCGGAAAGGCGGATCGAGTACAGGGAGCGGCTCATTCGCAAAAGTTGCGGCCTCATTGGGTTCGGCCAATTTCACTTCGCTTTCTTCTCGACCCGGTTCCACATTCGATTCGACTCCGCCCGCATTCACTTCACGAACGGTATCCTGCGTTACCGTCAAAGGGCGTTCGGAATTTTCATGACCGGAAGGCGTAGCTGCAAGGGGTGCTATGGGCTCGTTCGACGAACCGGTTATATCATCTGTGTTGTCTACTTGCATTCCTGTGGAGGTTTCCTGAACTTCACCTGCAGCCAATGAATCCGGACCCTCGCCGTGTAGCATTGGCTGCGGACGCGCGCCGACTGGCTTGGGAGTCGAACGGCTGTCGCGTATGATTTCAGAAAAGTAACCCATCGTCGTTTCCAGGCTGATTCTCGAGCCTGCTCCTCAATCGGCTTTTCAATGCATCATGCCGCGAGCTTCCTCCACCAGCGCCAGGTAGCGGCGCCTGCGGTCCCGCGGCATTTCCATGATGTCGCGCTCGCTCCAGTGGTACGCACTGGCCAGTCGGTGCACCTCACGCAGGAGGCCATGCCGACCGCTTTGCAGGCAGGCGTAAGGATCGATCTCCACCCGCGTTTCGGTTTTGCATTCGGGACATTTCGTCGGCACCCACACCACCAGCTCCGGAGCGACGGACTCGATGGCCGACTCGATCGCGGCAACATCTTCTTCTGAAAACTCCAAGTCAGAAGGATTGTTCTGGCCATCGACCAACAGGCGTTGCAGCAACACCGGCACGGCCCGCGCTTCGTCCTCCAATCCGGCGATGCACTCCTGGTCGGCGCCGGTTGGAACGCGAAAGCGCAATCGACCATACCGCGTAGGCACGGTGACGAATGGGTATCCTTCCCCCGGCGGCTTGATCGGCAACTCCGACGGACTGAGGCGCACATCGAACACCGCTTTGCATGAGGGGCAAAGTGCCGAATGCCATTCCCGTTCCACCTGGAGGTGACAGGCCAGGTGGCGCATGAGGTACTGCCGGTCCGCCACGCTCAATTCACGCACGGACGATTCATCCGCATCGCATCCGCCCACGGATGCCAGCGCCAGCGTGAGTGCGCGCGTGACGCGGCCCGGAACAGACTGCTCCTCCTGAATCGCCTCCTCGAGCACCAGTTCCAGCGCGCCCGTGACTTCACGAAATCGGAAACGGCGATCCAGATCCCCACCGTTCCACACGCCGCCGGGCAAAAACATGATGCCCTCCTTACGATTCCGTCGGCTCGTTCACTGCGGTATCCCGCTCCCACCCTTCGTGCTGAAGCGTGATGCTCTGAATGCCGACCGCGTTCATGCTTCCAGCATCGAGGTCCGGCATGGCCTGGTAATCCGACACCCACGCGCGATGCAGAACGTAGTTGATGGCGACCTGGCCCTGCAGGTTGAGCAGGCTGATGATCACTTCCTTACGGAATTTTTTGAGCGACATGCCGGAGTCGCCCTCGATGTTGTTGATGAGGTTCGCCCATTCCTCGAACACCGGATCGTGCGTCAACCCCTGCTCCAGCGTGACCGGTTCGTAACTGGTGCCGCCGGGCATGATGCGTTCGTGCGACGGGTCGCCCGCCGTACGCCATTTCACGGGTTCGGTTTTCTTTTTCAGGGCCGTCATTTTGCGCATGCCCGCAACGGGCTTGCCGTCGATGATGACGCGGAACTTGAACGTGCGGTACGGATCGTGCCGGTGCGCGTTGACGGGAAACATCGGTGCTGCCATAACCAGCGCCTCCTCTTACGGGGGTTATTGTTGAACTTTCTGCTGAATGCGAACGATGACGAATTCCGCCGGCTTCAACGGCGCAAACCCGACCAGCACGATCACCTGACCGCGGTCGATGTCGCCCTGGGTCATGGTGTCGCCCTTGCCGCAACGGACGAAGTAGGCATCCGACACCTTCGTTCCCTGGAACGCGCCACTGCGGAACATGCCGTTCATGAAGTCGCCGATGTTGCCGCGCAACGACGACCACAGCGGTTCGTCGTTCGGCTCGAATACCGCCCACTGGATGCCGTTGTAAATGCTTTGTTCTATATAGATGGCGGTTCGGCGCACCGGAACGTAGCGCCATTCCGGATTCGCCTTGGTGGACAGGGTCCGGCTTCCCCATATAACGTTGCCGTATCCCGGTTGCTTGCGGAAACAGTTGACGCCGAGCGGGTTCAGCTGATCCTGTTCGCCGTCTTCCACCTGGTACTGCAACCCCGCAAGTCCGTTGATCTGGGCCTCGGTGCCGGCAGGGGCCTTCCACACACCACGCGTTCCGTCGATTTTCGCCCACATGCCGGCGGCAAATCCGCCGGGGCCGACCTTGAGCGTCTTCGGTTCATTGGGTGCGGTGTCCGCGTTGTACAGAGGATTGGGCACTTCCACCCACGGGTAATAAAGAACCGAGTATGTGGAGGTGGGAAGCCCCAGAGCCTGCACCTGCGCGCCCTGCTCCAGTTCCACATCCTTCGGCGGGTCCATGATGAGCACACGGCTCTTGGTGCTTTCGCAATGAGCGAGCGCGTGACTGATCTTCATGTTGCCGAGTTCCTTGTTCCAGTACATGCCGGGAAGCAGGAGGATGCTGACGTCGCGCACCTTGCGCAGGACATTGGTGAAGAACGATCCATAGTCCGGCGCCTCCGGAGCTTCAGCACTGCCGCTCGTCAACTGCTCACCATTGTCGCCGACGCCGGAGGCGGCTTTCGGGATCACCTTCCACGTCCCGTCCTGCAGGGTCCGGCCGGAAAACGCAACCGGGTTGGTCGTGAGTTTCAACAGTGAAGCGAAATTGGTGTTGCCCGCAGGGCTTGCGCCGTTGATGGTGATCGACGACGCTCGCGACGCACTGCTGCCGGAAGTGAAGGTGAACTTGCGCACGGTGTCATCGTATTCGCAGGTGAACTCGGCGAACGACGCGATCTTCGGCTGGTGCTGCTGCACCGCAGTCTGAATGGCCGCAGCGATTTTCACCCGGTTGGAAACATCGTTGTCGGTGAAGTCGATGTCTTCCTTCTTGATGGCGATCTGCGTTTCGCCCTTGCCGTCGAGGTTCATGGTCAGCACCATCTCGGCTTGAAACTGCGTGCGGACGTTTGTCCCCGCCGCCACCGCCCCGCCGGTGTGCGTGGCTTTCTGCGCCGAATCCAGCCGCAGGAATTTAGCCAGGTCGTTGGCCGATTCGTCTCCATCCAGCACCTGCACGGAAGAGAAATCCGCGTCCATGCCGGAAGTCAGTACGAACTTCGAGAGCCCACCGACATCCTTGTACTCGCAGGTGAAGTCGAGATAACCCGTGTAGCCACCGAGATCGCGCACTGCCTTCTGCACGTGCGCCGCCACCACCTTGCCTTCTTTTTCGTTGGTGCTGTTCCAGTCGCCTTCCGCTTCCAGATCCGCTTTCTTGATGGTGATCAGCTTCGGACCACGGCGGTCGATGTCGATACGCATCGACATGCTGTCGGCAACGCTGGTGTTGAAAAAATTAGCGCCCGTGTCCATCTGCCCGCCGGTCAGCGTGGCTTTCTCGTACTGGTTGCTGGCGTGCTCGGGATCGGCGGCGTCGAGAAGACTCACCTTGATCAGCCCGGACACATCGTTGACGCGGGTGAGGATGTAGTCGTCGTCCTGCGAATTCAGCGTGACCCCAGTGAACTCTTCGTCCACCACAAACTTTCCATCACCATCGTGATGACCGACTTCGATGTCGAATCCCGCCTGATCCACGTCCGGTTTTAGAATACGGATGTACAGCTTGTTGCCCCAGGCCCCGACGGAGCTGGCTTCGATCTTTATAACGATTCCGCCGCTGTGCTCTCCCGCCACGTCCTTGAAAGCCGCCACCGAAGTGCCGCCCTTTGCGAGACGGCAGATGTAGGCGTTTTTGCCACCGTTCATGTAAAAGGAACGCACCGCGAGAACCATTGCGTTTTCCTGCTCACCCAGGGCATCGCCCACGGCTTTTTTCTCGATGCCGCCGTAAATTTCCTTGAACTCGTCGAAACTGTGCACCAGTTCCGCCTTGCCCACCGGACCGCGATAGGCCGCGCCGACGAACGCCGCATTGGACGTGGACACACCCTCTATCGGGCGGGACCCGCTGGGGATTTCCTCAACATAAACACCGGGGTGCAGATATGTAGGCATAATAAACCGCTCCTTGCGCTGTAAACGAAATGTTACGGACACGGAAAACCGGTCCGCGCCGGTTTGTCACTTCGCCGGTCTCGGGCCCTCATGCCCCAGGCTGTAAACCCACCTGCCGTCCGGCATCTTTCTTTTTTCCATCACACCTTCCTGGACCAACCGCTCGAGAGCCTGCCCGACCAGCTCCAGCATATTTTCGTAACGTTGCCGCGCCAGCCAGTGCATCACGCCTTCCGGCGTATCCGACGCGCGGGGATGCTTCTCCAAATAACCCTGGATATCCAGGATGATCCTCGAAAGTTCGTTTGCAGAATAGGGATCCACATCAGCCTTCCAGAGTTAACTATGGATGTCAGACAGCAAAGCCCATGCCAGAAAACACAATGAGGAGAGAGCTTGATTTAAAAGGGGTTTGCGAGGACTCAGAATTTTTCTGATGGGATTTTTTTGACCCGCCCGGGGAAGTGAAAAACCAAAACAACTTCTTTCTTATCAATATAATTTTCGCAATGGAACGCAAAACGCCAGGTGGGGCGCAAATGACCCACCGGAGTCACAAAAGAGCAGACCGTTGTCTCAATAATGAAAAAGCTTTGAATGGCATCAAAAATAAAAGGAGAAATTCAGAGCCGGGTTCGGTCGATGCCGTGTTTTTTGAGAAGGCGGGCCAGCGAACGACGCTCCTTGCCGGAACGGCGGGCGGCTTCAGTAATGTTGCCGCCGGTCTCATGAATCAGTGCGCTCAGGTAACGCACTTCGAATTCCTCGATCGCCTGCGCCTTTGCCTCTTGAAACGAAACATGGGTGACGGGACCGGGCGGACTTGTTTCGCCGGAAACGCAACCTGTTTCCACACTGCACGATAGGGGCGCGACGCGAATCTGGTCGCCGTCGGCCAGCAGGCAGGCGCGATGCAGGAAGTTTTCCAATTCGCGGATGTTGCCCGGCCAGGGGTAGGTTCGCATCCATTCCAGCGTTTCGGGATGCAGACTGCGCGTCGGGAGATTGTAACGGGTGCGATAGCGCTCGAGAAAATGGAGGCTCAATGTTTCGATATCGTGTTCACGCTGGCGAAGAGGAGGAAGGACCAGGTCGAGGATGTCCAGGCGGAACAACAAATCCTGACGAAACGAACCTTTTCTCACCAGCGCGTGCAGGTCGCGGTTGCTCGCCGCCATCACCCGCACATCGGCGCGAATGAATTTTTTGCCGCCGAGGGGACGGTAATTCTGGTCCTGCAAAAACCGCAGTAACGTGACCTGCGCCCGCGGCGACAGCGTGTCCACCTCATCGAGAAACAACGTCCCGCCTTCGGCCTGCGCGATGAGTCCCGACTGGTCGCCTTTCGCATCGGTGAACGCGCCGCTGGCGTGACCGAACAATTCGTTTTCCACCAACGTGTCGGGTAGCGCGCCGCAGTTGACGGGAATAAATGGATAGTTCTGCCGCGTACCAAGGTAATGAATGGCTCGGGCCGCCCTTTCCTTACCGGTTCCGGTTTCGCCAAGTACAAGAAGCGGGGCGTCGAACTGCGACAATTTCTGAATCAGGTCGCGGACATGCTGGAACTCGCGGGAATGCCCGATGAGGCCAATTTCATCCAGCGGATCATAAACCAGGGGAGGAGCGGGTGGACGCGAAGGGGACGCGCCGTTTTTACCCGTTGCCAGGGTCATTGCCTGTCCTCCATCACTTTTGATACAGGGAACCAGTTCACAATCAATTCAAGGTTCACTCGGGCAAATAGAGAGGCTTGTTCGGCTTTTCGATCATGAGGTACCCGAAACATACCCCATACACCCAATCCACGTCAACCTTTCCGGTTCCCCTATAAGGACTGCAAGTGATGTTTTCCACAGCCCATACCTTTTTATTTCAATCTATTGAATAGAGGTGAGATGTTTTTATTATTTTTTTTAGACCCCAGGAAAATTTATATTAATCCGAATTGGCTTTATATAAATATCGGAAGGTGGTGAGCTGTTTTTTTGTTTTGATTCCTATTCCAATTTCCCATTTTTTTCCTTAACGATCACTTCTCCTTTTCTTGTTTTTATTTTGTTAAGAAAGCATGCTGTTTTCATTTTGAACTAGGTTCCCAAAGTTTCTTCAAAGGCCAGGCCAGGAATTTTTGTTTGACAATAGTGAGCGATTTGATATTTATGAGCTCACATTCGAATATCTGATTTGTTCAAAAAAGGGAAGACGGTGCGAATCCGTCGCGGGCCCGCCGCTGTATCCGGGGACGAAACCCTCCCACACCACTGTTCCTGCGAATGGGAAGGGGGAGGCGAGTAGATCGATCCGGAAGCCAGAAGACCTTGTTGAACGAACGATTTTCAAACTCTTCGTGGACTGAGAGGTTGAGGGTAGAACGACTATCCCATCCTTTTTTAGGCTGGGATTTTTTTATGCCCGACTTCTCACTGGAAGCAAGGATTCCGGTGGAAGCTTGTTACGTTGCATTCCATTCAAATTTCATTCGCCCTGTATGGGGACGCCCGTTCCCTGTCCGCCCCGCGAGTATCGTTTTTCTCCGGTCCCCGGCTTCTTTTTCCAAATTAAAATTCGGGTTGACGGAGGCATTGCTGCGATGAGTGCGTTTTTCTCCGCCCTGTCGTTTCTGTCCATCCTGCCCGGGCCTTCCCGCCACGCCTTCGACACGCGCATGGTTTTCTATTTCCCCTGGGTGGGGCTGCTTTTGGGCGGAATGCTTGTTGCCGTGGACACGGTTTCATCCTTGTTGTTTCCCTCGTTCCTGCGTGCGGTGGTGGACGTTGCGTTCCTTGCCATCGTCACCGGGGCGTTGCATCTGGACGGGCTGGCCGACAGCGCCGATGGCCTGTTCTCGCACCGGTCGCGCGAGGAATCGCTGGCCATCATGAAAGACCCGCGCATCGGCGTGATGGGTGCGGTGGCGCTGGTTCTCTGTCTCGGCCTCAAGGTTGCCGCACTGCACGGCCTGTCCGGGGCAGCGGCGTGGTGGTGGCTGGTGATCGCTCCCGCCTTCGCCCGTTCGGCTCAGGTGATCGCTCTGGTTGCGATGCCGGACGCGCGCGCCGGCACAGGCATGGGCGCTCCACTCCACTCCACTTCCAAAGCGCCGGCATTCCTGGGGTGCGCGCTCCCACTCGGCTTGCCGTTTGCGCTCGACGTTCGCATCGGTTTGATCTCCATATTGGTTTTGGTTTTCGTCAGCACGCTTTTGCTGATCTATTTTTATCGCCGGATCGGAGGTATGACCGGCGACACCTTCGGTGCGCTTTCGGAACTGGTGGAAACCGCCCTCCTGGTTGCCGGGGCGGCGTTCCACCACGCTTCCGTTTCATCCGGAGAATTCTCTTTTGGAAAGGCTGTATTCCTATGAACCAGACCACCCTGATCACCGGCGGATGCCGAAGCGGAAAGAGCCGTCATGCCCTGGAGCTCGCCGCCCTGCACTCCGGCCCGAAAGTGTTTCTCGCCACCGCGCAGGCTCTGGACGAAGAAATGAACATTCGCATTGAAAAACACATACGGGAACGCGGAACAGGCTGGACCACCATTGAGGACCCTTTGGACCCCGCGTCGTCACTGGCAAACGGCGCCTGTCTTCCCGGTTCCCTGGTGGTGCTGGATTGCATCACCTTGTGGCTGAGCAACCTGCTGATGGCCTCTCTCACGCGGGAAAGCATTTTGAGACGCGTGGATGAACTGCTGGACGTCTGTCAACGGTTCGACGGCACGGTCATCGCCATCACCAACGAAGTCGGCGCGGGCATTGTTCCGGACTCGCCACTGGGCCGCGAGTTTCGCGATCTGGCGGGTGAGGCCAACCAGCGCATCGCCGCCCGGTTCGATGAAGTCATTCATACCGTGTCCGGCATCGCTACGGTTCTCAAATCCACTTGCAAAGAAATTCCTTCGCCTGATAACGGGAAGGGGTTCAACAATCCGTTCTCCATGGAGGACAAGGCCGGGCTGTACAGAGCCATCTTCGAGCGGCGCGATGTGCGGCACTTTCAATCCAGGGCAATCCCTCCGCATACGTTGAAACGAATTTTGCGCGCCGCGCACCACGCCGGTTCCGTGGGATTCAGTCAGCCGTGGAATTTTGTTGTCATCGACGATTCGGCGCTCAGGGAAAAGGTATTTCAGAATTTCTGTGATGCCAACAGTGAGGCAGCAAACAATTATTCCGGTGCGAAGCAGGAATTGTATTCCTCGCTCAAACTGGAGGGCATCTGCGAAGCGCCGGTCAATGTGGTTGTCACCTGCGACCGCGAACGTGGCGGACCGCACGTCCTCGGACGCAACACGGTACTGGAAACGGACCTGTTCAGCACCTGCTGCGCGGTGCAGAACCTGTGGCTCGCCGCCCGCGCGGAAGGCGTGGGGGTCGGCTGGGTGAGCATTCTGTCAATGGATCGATTGAAGGCCGACCTCGCTTTGCCAAAATCCGTCGAACCCGTGGCTTACCTGTGCCTGGGGTACCCCGCCGCCGACTATGCCAAACCCATGCTGGAAGAAAAGGGATGGGCGCAACGCCTTCCGCTGGAGGACGTGGTCTTTTTCAACCGCTGGGGACAGACGGTGGAGACGCGGCCATGAACCATCATTCCCGGCAGGCCGGTTTTTCCAGCAGCAAGGAATCGGCGGACACCGAAACCTTAGCGCGGACCCATCCGTTGACGTGCTTCCTCCCTGACCACGGTGGCGCTCTGCCACCTTTCTGGAATGATCTTCAGCATGAGGACGGGAACTGGCTTGATTTCAGCACCAGCATCCATCCGTGGGGTCCTTCCGAACAAGTGTGCAAAGCGATCGGCAAAGCTTTGGCGCAGGTCCAGCGTTACCCGGATGCCTCGGCATTCGGTATCAAACAGGCTTTGAGTGAAAGTCTCAGCATTTCCGTTTCGCAATTGATGGTCGGGAACGGCGCGACGGAATTGATCTACCTGCTACCACATCTCCTGTCGCCAGGAAAAGAGGTTTTGATCGTCGAGCCGTTTTTCTCTGAATTCAAAAAAGCGTTTCGCGCGTTTGGCATACCGGTCCACTCTTTACTCTGCGACCGCGAAAACCTGTTCGCGCCTCCCATGGATAGATTGATCGATCATGTGGAAGTGCAACCCAACCTCGGCGCGGTGGTCCTAGGCCATCCCAACTCTCCGACCGGCCAATTGTGCCCACGAGAAGCCTTTGCCCGCCTCGCGCGGGTCTGCGAGGCAAAACGCATTCTGCTGATCGTGGATGAGTCGTTCATTGATTTTTGTGAACCGGGAACGTCTTTCCTGACGGAATACGCTTCTCATCCTCAATTGATTTTAATCCGTTCCATGACGAAGTTTCACGGACTGGCCGGATTGCGCCTGGGTTTCGCCGTCCTGTTTCCGGAACGGGCCCGGATGTTGTCCGGATTGCAACCTCCCTGGTCGGTGAACCATCTGGCGCAGGCGGCGGGTGTGGCCGCCCTGATGGACAAGACTTTCGCCAAAGAGGCGCGTCAGTTCATTCGGAAACAGAGACGACACTTGTTCCAAGGTCTCGAATCGCTTCCTCTTGTGGAACCGTTTCTTGGAAACGCAAATTTCATTTTGTTCCGATTGGCTGACGTAACGGAGGCCTCGGCGCTCGAACTGTATTACCGCCTGCTGGGAAAAGGTATTTTGATTAGAAGCTGCGCCAACTTTGAGGGACTCGATGCCAGCTATTTCCGTGTTTCCGTGCGTTTGTCACACGAAAACGGAATGCTGGTGGCCGGGCTTAAGGAATGCCTGGATGACATACAGAAAACGTGAGCAGCGAATTGGAACAGGCGTCGATGATGCTCGCTGCCTTCGCGTTGGATCTGTTGTTGGGCGATCCCAGGCAATGGCCGCATCCCGTACGCTGGATGGGGACCGCAGCCACCAAATTGGAAATTTTATGCTACGGCCGTTTCCGCAGTTTGAAGGTCACCGGACTGGTCGCCAACGTCGTTCTGGTTACGGGAACGTATGCCTTGACGGATGTGGCATTGGAATTTTCGGAGATTGTGCATCCAACTCTGGGCTGGTGCCTGGAAGCATATTTAATTTACACCGCGCTTTCGATACGCGGGCTTTATGACGAAAGCCGGCCGGTGCGGGTTCACCTGGAATCCGAAAACCTGGTCGCAGCACGTAAAAGCTTAAGCTGGATTGTCGGCCGCGATACGAAAAATTTAAACGAAAAAGAAATCATTCGCGCCACGGTAGAGACCGTTGCTGAGAACACGGTAGACGGGGTGATTGCTCCATTGTTCTACGCCTGCATCGGCGGGGCCCCGCTGGCCATGGCATACAAATGCGTCAACACGCTGGACTCCATGTTCGGCTACCGCAACGAGCGGTACCGCGAGTTCGGCTGGGCATCCGCCCGGCTGGATGACGCAGCCAACTGGATACCAGCACGAATCGGGGGATTGCTGCTGGTGCTGGCGGCATTGATCGCAGGACAGGACGCCCACCGTGCATGGGCAACCATGAGAAAGGACGGGCAGAACCATTACAGCCCCAATGCAGGCATCCCCGAAGCGGCCGCGGCCGGCGCGTTGGGAGTTCGATTGGGAGGAAGCCAGTTTTACCAGGGAGTGTGGATTGAAAAGCCCACGCTGGGCCGGGCTTTCAAAGAGTTGGGCCGGGAAGACATCGCCGCCGTCCACCGCCTGTTGTTTGCCGCATCGGCGCTGGCTCTGTTTGCTTTTATCACCGCACGGGTCCTCGGGTACGCCATATTCATGAATCCATCGGGAGAATGATCAACAACAAACGATTCGTTTCCTAAAAGAAATCCAATATCTCATTCAACCAATTTTTTTGCCAGGGAAGTCCGGTGCGAATCCGGCACTGTCCCGCAACTGTAATGGGAGAAGACGCCGCAAGGAGCCACTGTCCTAGGGGATGGGAAGGCGCGGCGGTATTACACCCTGAGTCAGGATACCTGGCAGGAAAATGCATTCGTCCTTCGAGAGAAAGGAAAGAAAATGCGACGCTCTTTATTCATTTCTGTTTTTTGCTGTTTGCTTTTCACCCATACCAACCCTTCGGCCCTGAGGGCCGATACCGAAGAGGCGGAAGTCATGCATCCCATCACCGTCAATGCGGCGCGCGATGTTCTGGAACTGGAAAAGTTGCCGACTTCCGCCACGGTGATCACCCGCCAGGAGATCGAAGAGAAAAATTACATCAATATAGAAGATATGTTACGGGAAGAGCTGGGACTCGACGTCCTGCAGAACGGCACGCTGGGTTCCAGCACCACGATCTTCATGCGCGGTGGAGGGTCCTCTTCCACACTGGTTCTGATCGACGGGGTCCAGGTGAACTCCAACACGCTGGGCAGTTACAACTTCGCCCACATTCAGCCGGATAACGTGGAACGCATCGAGATCCTGCGCGGACCGCAAAGCACGCTGTGGGGCGGCGATGCGGTGGGTGGCGTCATCAACATCGTCACCCGCAAAGGGAAAGGCGCCCCTTCCCACCGGTTCTCCTTCGAAGGCGGCAGTTTCGCCACATTCAAGGAAACATTCAACACCCAGGGCGCGTTTGACCAATTCGATTACGCCTTCACCGCTTCACGCACCGACGCCGAGGGATTTTCCTCCGCCAACGAACAAAACGGCAACACGGAAAACGATGGTTACAACAACAACTCGTTTTCCCTGCGGACGGGACTCGACTTCGCAGAAAAACGCGGCCGCGCCGATTTCATCGGCCAGTACATCGACGCGCGCATCGATTTCGACAGCTTTGTGTTTGGTGTCGGGCAGGTGGACGGTCCGCCGCATACTTCCCAGGATTCGTACTACCTGGCCGCTCCCGTATCCTACAAAGTCCTGCCATTCTGGGAAATCCGTCTCAATCCCAATTTTGCCTATGACCAGGTGAAATCCCGCAACCAGCCTTCAGGCGACTCCACCATCATCAGCCGCACGAGCACACTTGACCTGCAAAACAAATTTACGGCAGGCGACCATTACAACGTGCTGGTCGGCGGCGAGTACCAGGTACGCGCCGGGGAAAACTTCTCCAACGGCATGGACCGCAAGCTCGACAACAAAAGCGCCTACATGCAGGGCATTTTTGATTATGAGGGTACCATTGTCATCACTGCCGGGTTCCGTCACGATGTCAACGACTCATTCGACGATGTCACCACCTACAAATTTGAAGCCGCCTACCGTTTCAATCAAACCGGAACCCGCCTTCGCGGCGCCTACGGCACAGGCTTTCGCGCACCGACAATCAACGACCTGTTCTTCCCCGGCTTTTCCAATCCCAACCTGCAACCCGAAGAGAACACCAGCTGGGAGGTCGGATTCGACCAGACCTTCCTCGACGGCGACATCACCTTCAGCACCGTGTACTTCGATGCCCGCTTTGAAAACCTGATCCAGTTCAGCCTGGCCACCTTCCGGCCGGAGAACATCGCCCGGGCCACTTCGCGCGGATTGGAGAACACGTTGACCGTCCGCCTGCCCCGGGACTTTGAAGTATCCGCCAACTACACCTGGAACCAGGCGTTCGATGCCTCCACCCGCACACAACTGCGCCGCCGGGCGGAACACAAGTTCCATGCCAATCTCCACCATTGGTGGCGAAACCGCCTGCACTCCCTCATCGGCGTCACACACAAAAGCAAAACACTGGACGGCGCTGCAGGAACCGACCCTTACATCGTCGTGCGCGCGGCGATGGACTACACCGTCAACGAACGATGGAAACTGACCGTGCGCGGTGAGAACCTGTTCGATGAAGATTATGAAGAAATCCCCGGATTCGGCACGGCGGGAATTTCCGGGTACGCGGGATTCGTTTACAGTTTTTAATTTTCCATGAAAGGGAACATCGTGTCAGACAAGATTCAAAACAGGGAAAGAAGGATTTATGTCAGCCCAAAATCATAACGCCTGCGGCCTTCTTATTGCGGGCACACACACCTCGGTGGGCAAGTCATCCATTGCCATGGGACTCATGCGGTGTTTCCGCAATCGGGGGTTCAACGTGAAGCCCTTCAAAGCAGGACCGGATTACATCGACCCCGGCCATCACGTTCTCGCCTCCGGAAATCCCAGCTACAATCTTGACTCGTGGATGGGCGGGGCCGAATACGTCCGAAACCTGTTTGAGGAGATCCTGGAACCCGGCGACCGCTTTGTGATCGAAGGCGTGATGGGACTGCACGACGGAGCACACGCAACGCAGGCAACCGGCTCGACGGCGGAAGTCGCGCACCTGCTCAACGTACCCGTCATCCTGGTCATCGACGGTTCCATGCTGGCCCGCTCCGCCGCCGCGCTGGTGAAGGGCTACATGGAATTCGACGACCGGGTGAACGTCTTTGGCGTGATCGCCAACCGGGTGAACTCGCCCGGCCATGCCAAAATTTTGAAAGACGCCATCGAGCACGCGACCCCGGCACGGTTTCTCGGCGCGCTGCCAGTACGAGAGGAGTTAAAAATGCCGAGCCGTCACCTGGGCCTGCATCTTGCGCAGGAACAGGATGCCGACATTTATGAACGGTGGGCGGCACACCTGGAGGAGCATCTGGACATCGCCGCCCTCCTGGACACCCTACCCGCCCGGGAGTCCATTTCAGCTTCCAAAACGAAGAACCAACGCTTCCCGATCATCCCTTCACGCAATCCCTTTTCTGCCGCCATCGCCAGGGACGCCGCCCTTCATTTTATCTACCAGGACACACTGGATTTGATCGAGCATTACGGCGGAACCATCGAATATTTTTCACCGCTGGAAAGTCCGGCGCTTCCATCCGGCGTGGACTGGGTTTACCTTCCCGGTGGCTACCCCGAGCTTCACGCGGAAAGATTGAGCGCCAATACCGGTTTGCTGAGTTCCTTACGCGAGTTTGTGGCCGCGGGGGGCCCCGTTGTGGGGGAATGCGGTGGACTGATGCTGCTGGGCAAAGCCCTCGTCGATGTTAATGGAATATCCCACTCCATGACGGGAGTTTTAGATTTCACCACTTCCTTCCTGGAAAAGAAACTGACCATCGGGTACCGCAAGCTGGAATACTCCCCGGAGGAAACGCCGGAATCTGTCATTGAATTGAGAGGCCATGAGTTTCATGCTTCCTCCTTTGAAGAAAACCGGAAAAAGGCTTTGATGGTCCATCGTCACCCCGGAACCGGACAGGAAATCCACGACGGGTATCGTTATAAAAACACGTTTGCCCTGTATTCACACATTCATTGGTGCAGTTCCCTCCGCTGGTGGGAGTACCTGTTGAACCACTGCATCCTTCCTTTCAAAATCAGCGGGAGACCCATCTCATGAAAAAACGCGCCGCCTCCGATCCCCGGAAACGCAAGGGATTGATCATTGTTCACACGGGAGAAGGTAAAGGGAAGTCCACGGCCGCTTTCGGGCTTGCCCTGCGCGCCGCCGGAAACAAAATGAACGTGTTCGTCCTCCAGTTCATGAAAGGTCAGTGGAAGGCGGGCGAGCGGAAGATATTGAGTCAATTGGAACCCCTGATCGAATACGTGGCGATGGGCGACGGGTTCACCTGGGACACCAACAATCCGGAGCAGGACCGGCAAACCGCCAGCAAAGCGTGGGAAATCGTGAAGCCTAAAATTCTGGGCGGTGACTATCCGGTCGTCATCCTCGACGAAATCAATTATGTGTTGGGTTACCGGTTCCTGGATGAAGACGAAGTGCTGGAGGCGCTGCGCAACAAACCGGAATCAGTCCACGTCATCTGCACCGGACGCAACGCCCCGCCGGCGCTCATTGAGTTGGCCGACCTGGTAACGGAGATGAAATGTGTGAAACATCCATTCAAAGAACAAAAGATTCCGGCTCAGAAAGGCATCGAGTTCTAATGACCCAGACCACGAACATCCTGGGCGATTCGTTGAACGCTATCGTTTCCTTATCACCGGAACGCATCCAGCAGGCAAAGAGACACATGGATTCGTTGACCAAACCACCTGGCAGTCTCGGAAAACTGGAGGAAATGGCCACACGCATGGCGGCGATGCATGCAGCAGGCAAACCCCGCATTCATAAGCGAGGCGTGTTCCTGTTCGCTTCCGATCACGGCGCGGTGGCAGAGGGAATCAGCGCCTACCCGCAGGCCGTCACCGCGCAGATGGTCCACAACTTCCTGAGCGGGGGAGCGGCCATCAACGTGCTGGCGCGACATGGTGGCGTTGAGGTGACGGTGATCGACATGGGCGTGAATCACGACTTCGCATCCGCCCTCAATTTGATTTCCAGAAAAATTGGAAAGGGCACTAATAACCTGCGACACGGTCCCGCCATGACCCGCGACCAGGCCGAACGGGCTTTGACGGTGGGCATCGAGTTTGCGAAACAAGCCAGGAACGATGGATTCGACCTCCTCGGAACCGGCGACATGGGCATCGGCAACACCACCTCCAGTGCGGCTATCCTGTCCGTGTTGAGCGGGCGGCCACCGGCCCAGACCACGGGGCACGGAACCGGTATCGACAACGCTGCACTTCAACATAAAATCGCCGTCATCGAAGACGCTCTCAGCATCAACCAACCCGACCCCGCCGACCCCGTGGACGTGCTGGCCAAAGTGGGTGGGTTCGAGATTGCAGGCATCGCCGGGTTTTGTATCGGTGCCGCGTCCCAGAATCTCCCGGTGGTGCTTGATGGAGTGATTTCCATAGCGGGCGCGGCGGTTGCGCATCGTATGAATCCAAACATCGGCGACTACCTGTTTGCGTCACACAACTCCACGGAACCCGGGTGCCGCGTGGGATTTGACCTTCTTTCGCTCGACCCGTTGCTTGATTTCAAAATGGGTCTGGGAGAAGGCACGGGTGCGGTGCTGGCGATGCACGCCATCGAAGCGGCCGTCAAAATTTATAATGAGATGGCCACGTTCGAACAGGCGGGTGTGTCGACCAAAACCAAACCATCCAAAAAAACACAAAAGGCCGAACCATGAACATCGATCTGGGAAGAACCCCGCAACGCATCGTTTGCCTGACCGAGGAAACCACCGAAACCCTGTACCTCATCGGGGAGCAGGATCGCATCGTCGGCATCTCCGGCTACACCGTACGTCCTCCACAGGCGCGAAAAGAAAAACCGAAGGTGTCCGCTTTCCTCAACGCCAAAATCGACAAGATCCTCGACCTGAAACCCGACCTGGTGCTGGGTTTCTCCAATCTGCAGGCGGACATCGTGACGCAACTGGTGCGTGCCGGAATCCCGGTGCACGTGTTCAATCAACGCAGCGTCGCCGGAATCTTTGACATGATCCGCATGCTGGGCGCGATGATCGGCGAGCCCGCCAAAACCGATGCGTTGATGGACGAGTTGAAACACGGTTTGGACGCGATCGAACAGTCCGCCGCCCGGCTTCCGCGCCGCCCGCGTGTGTATTTCGAAGAATGGAACGATCCCTTGATTTCCGGGATCGGCTGGGTGTCTGAACTGATTCATATCGCCGGAGGCGACGACTGTTTTCCGGAACTTGCGCCCTGCTCCTTCGCTTCACAACGCACCATTCACGATCCGGAAGAGGTCGTTCGCCGCGCACCGGATATCATCATCGGCTCCTGGTGCGGCAAGCGGTTCCGTCCGGAAAAACTGAAAGAGCGTCCAGGATGGAATTCCACCCCTGCCGTGCAACGGGGGCATGTTTATGAAATCAAGTCGGCCAATATCCTGCAACCGGGACCGGCGGCGCTGACGGATGGCGTCACCCAGATCCATCAACTGGTTCAGAAATGGTCTGAAAATTCCGCATGACTCTCTCCCCGCGACCTTTTTTATTCGCCGGAACGCGGCCTCTTTTCCCTTTATATAAGGAATAGAAATTTTTTAATTTAACGGACACCGGTTGCCTTCCCTCATTTTTCTGCAATAGAATGGGTGTTCATGACCACATCCCGGCATTGATGTGTTGCCCCAAAAAACCATTTCCTGAGGAGGTGGATTTCATGCAACGCAAACCCGTGATTGGAGTGACGGGCCCCACGCAGGGCGGCACGGCAGCGTGGGTGTTCACCCGGCTCGCATTATGGCGGGCCGGCGCCAGGGCCCGGCGCATTCATACGCGGCAACCCGTCGCGGTTGACCGGCTGGATGGGTTGATCATCGGTGGCGGTGCGGACGTGGCTCCGGACAAGACCGATCCCCTGCCTATCGAAGACATGCCCCAACCGGGCGAGCTGAAAAAAGAACGCGGTCTGCGCTGGCGGGACTTTCTGTTGGCGCCGCTCATCTTCCTGTTCCGCTGGTTCACCGCCGCCTCCACCGTCAGTTCCGATCCCGACCGCGACGGGATGGAGCGGGACCTCATCCGCGCCGCACTGGATCGCAACCTGCCCCTCCTCGGTATCTGCCGCGGTGCGCAAATCCTCAACACCACTTTGGGAGGCACCCTGCACAGCGATATCCGCAATTTCTACGTGGACAAGCCTCATGTGTGGACGCTGCTTCCCAAAAAGGAAATCGAGATCGAGCCGGACAGTCACCTCGCCGTGGTGCTGGACACCACCACGGCAAAAGTAAACTCCCTGCATCACCAGGCCATCGACCGGCTTGGCCGGGGAATCCGGATCGTCGCCCGGGAAGACCATAATCAGATCGTGCAGGCCATCGAGGTGTCCGACCAGGCGTTCTGCATCGGCGTGCAGTGGCACCCGGAATATTTGCCACAACTGCACCGTCAGCAGAAATTATTTACCGCATTGGTGAAGGAAGCGTCCAGAACCCGGGAACGGGCGCCCACCGTTTCCAAAGCTTGAGGTCCACGCCTGTCCTGACCAACACTGTCGGCGACCCCGCCTGGTTGAAAATGATTTTTAAATTTATTTGCAGGGTCCGGTCCGCCTCCCCCGAATTTTCCAGGATTTCCCCTTCAGCGGCGGTATCTCGCCACCCCCTAAATCCCCAAATAACTCGTTTTATATTAATGCCCTAACAGGCTATTATTTTTTTAAACACATTTTGGCCGCTGTGACCATTTGCACAACATGTTTTTTAAAACCCGGGCCCGGACCACTGCATCTCCAATACTAAAGAGGCCAAAACTTGCAGGCATCTTTGGACAGCATATGATTTTCCCATCATGTGCTTCCATACTGTTGAGCGTCCCGTTTTCCCAACGGGGCGCTCACAAATAAAGGAGGTTTTTATGAGACAGTTTTCGAAGATCCTCGGATTTTTTTTGATATCTTTGCTGGCCCTGGGAGCGACCACGATGTCCCATGCGGAGGAAGACCCGCATCAGGTCAGCAAGGAAAGCTCTCCCTATTGGTTCAAACCGGGTGAAGGCCCCTTGCCGCTGCCATCCAACAACTTTGGCAAGATTCCTGATGACGTTCGTCTGCACAACGGGAAGGGAATCGATACCTTTTTAAGCCGGAGCTTCCGGGACGCTCTGGATCATTTCGAGATGGCCACCCAGCTGGATCCGGATAACGGTATCCTGCTTTACAACGAGGCCATCACGTTGACCAAGCTGGACCGGCATCGCGAAGCGACACTGAGGTTCGAGCAGGCGAAAGAACATGCCCGGGGCAATCAGCTGATCCTCAAATCCCCGGTGCTGCAGACTCATTTGAGCACACCTCAGTTTTGAGGACACCTCAGTAATGCAAAAACCGGATTCGGTTTCTGCAAAAAAACCCACCGGGTTATCCCCGGTGGGTTTTTGTTTTCAACCCCCGTTTCACTTTACCGGGAAACTCACCCTCAATCCTCCCATCACATCGTTCAGCTTGAAATCATGACGGGGGCTGGTTGGATGTTGATTGTGGCACTCGACGCAAGCCGGGGAAATGGCGTAATCCGGGTACACCGCGCTGAAATAACGAACATTCCCCGCCCGCGTCCAGCGGACAAACGGACGAATGGGATGAATCGACACCCACTCCAGGGCATTTCGCTCGAATTCATTGCTGGGGCCATTCTCCGGGTTGATTGGCCACAAACTCAAAAGATTCATTTCCAAACCCGTGCTTTTTCGAACCGCAATCTCAGAAACTTTTTTAAGAAACTGCGCGGGCAACATCAATTGAGGTCCCCGCTTCAACGCGCCGCCGGTTTTCAAAAGTTCTCCATTTTCCAAATGCTGGACGACATGGTTTGCGTAAACTGTCCGATCCGACTCCAGCACCGCATGCACGTAATCGGCCACCACTTCCGGAGGGAGGACAATGCTTTCATCCGGTCTTTTCTGGAACCGGCTTCCCAGAGGCAAATCGATCACAATGCCGCCCATCACATCCCCCAATTTAAAATCACGCTTGGGGCTTGCCGGATGCTGGTTATGGCATTCCACGCAGGTTTGGGAAACCGCCTTATCCGGATAGATCGCCTGGTAATACCACAATCCATTTTTCTGGACGATCCAGGTAAAGGGCTGGTTCGGATTGCGGAGAACCTCCAGCAAACCGGACTTTTCGGTTTCCGATCTGGGCAGGTTGTCGGCATTCAATGGCCACACGCTGCTCAACCGGTAACGCATGCCGATTCCCTTGGCATTGGTTTCACTGGAAGAAAGTTTTAAGAACTGTGCTGGCAGCAACAACCCCTTTTCATCTTTCCAGTTTTCCGTCACCTTCAAAGTGCCGTCCTGGGTATATCGATCCACAATGTATTTAGAATACGCTATCCTCCCTGCTTCGATGACCGCATAAATATAATCCACCGCGGTGCGAGCTCGCACCCCCTCGTTGTTCTTCATGGTCTCCGGTTCCGCCGCGGGTCCGGTTGCCAGCCCAACACTCACCAGAAAAACCAGACCTGCAATTCCTGCCAAAATTTTCGATCTCATGGGAATACCTCCCTGAGCGTTTGATTGGAAAGTATCGGGGGAGACGATTTCGCGGTGCGCGCGGAAGGGCTAGGAATATTTTCAAAAGAGGGAGAGCTTCAACGGGTGCCGTGCGAAAACGTTATCTCCACCCATATGCCATCAATATGGGGGCTCCAGGACGGAACCGCAACGAAATCCGGGAAAAAGGACGAGGGTGGAGCGGCTCCCCTGCGAGGCAGGTTTGAGGGTATTGAATGTACGGGGGCGACCCGTTGGGCCGGATCTCCGGAGACGTTTCACGGGGATGTGGTCAAGCGCGATTCTGAAAACGGTAGATTGTATTTTTGATGATGGGAAGGCGGCTGGTGTCGCGCCGCACCAGGGCCCACATCTCAGAGGTGACGTTTTTCAGTTCCCCCAGCTTGAGCAGACGCTTTTTCTGGATGGAATCCTGCACACTGTTCTGTGGCAGGATCGCCACGCACAAACCCCGTTCCGCGCCGAGGCGCAGGAAAGTGATGTCATCCGCCTCACCCACGCTTTGAGCGCGGATTTCGTGACGGGCAAGGTACCGGTCCACTTCCATCCGCAACTGGCTCTTCCCTGTCAGGTGCATCAAAGGCACACCACTCAGAGAAAAAGGAAATCCCTTTCTTGCCCAGCCATACTTTTCGGCACCCACGGCAATGATCTTTTGCGGCTTCAAACGGTAACTGACCACGGTTTTTTCACGCCGCTCGACATTCCGGTCGCTCAGCACGATCTCCAAACCGCCGCTGTTCAGCTGATACATCAATTCATCCAGGGATCCTTCAATGACACTCAGCGATATGTCGCGTTCTTTCCATAACGGGAGCGTGAATTCGTGCACGTTCATCGATGACAAGGAAGGCAGCGCCCCAACCCGGATGTGCTGGCGTTTCCGTGGGCGGGCCTGGCGGACAGACTCTATCATTTCGTCGCACTGGCGGAAGATCGTCGTGCAGTAATCAGCCACCATCTTTCCGGCCTCGTTCAATTCCAACCGGCGCACTCTGCGCTCAAACAGCTTTTTACCGAAAAATTCTTCCACCTCCTTCAATTGGGTGCTCATCCCCGAGGGGCTGACATTCAACTTTTCACTCGCCTTTTTGATTGATCCCTCCTGGGCGATCGTCCAGAAATGGTACAGGTGCCGGAAATTGGGCAACTCCCGCATGCTCGAAACCCCTTATTTTAAAGTTCTTTTCAATACATTAAAAAATTATGATGTATACCTTCCAGTTTATTCAGTTTTTATTATCCATACGATGAGGCATAATAAAAAGCCAAAATTAACGAACAATCAGTTCATTCGACTTAAATCTCAACGAAACCGGCTGTTTTACCCGTGAAATCGCCGTGGATCGGGCCGAACCCATCGGTCCCATCCGCATGTCGGGCGGCTCCTCCAGGGAGTTTTATTTCGTTACAGCCATCCAGGGTTTCGTTTCATATCTTTTCAATACGGGAGTCATGCATGTGCGGGATTTGTGGTGAGTACCGGACGGACGGGACCCTTCCCGACATCCGTGCGGTTGGGGCCATGGCGGAAGCTTTGGCACCGCGGGGTCCGGATGGCAATGGAAATTTTTCACAGAGGAATGTTGCGTTCGCCCACCGGCGTCTCAAAATCATCGACCTGTCCGAAGCCTCGCACCAGCCCATGATCGACTCCGCCCTCGGCCTCGTGGTCGTTTACAACGGCATTTTGTACAACTACAAGGAACTGAGGAAAGAACTGCAGGACAAGGGGTATTCCTTTTTTTCACACGGCGACACCGAAGTACTGTTGAAGGCGTACCACGCGTGGGGCAAGGATTGCGTCAAGCGGTTTCACGGTATGTTTGCGTTTGCCCTCTGGGAACGCGACAGCGGCAAATTGATTCTCGGCCGCGACCGCCTGGGCATCAAGCCGCTTTACTTTTCAAGTTCCGGCGGACGATTCCGTTTTGCGTCCAGCCTTCCGGCTCTGGTCGCCGGGGGGCAGGTGGATACCTCCATCGATCCCGTCGCCTTGCATCACTACATGACCTTTCACGCCGTGGTGCCGCCCCCTCACACCATTTTCCAGGGCGTCCGCAAATTGCCCCCCGGCCACCTGATGGAAATCAGCCCTGACGGTTCCCAGAAAATGGAACCGTACTGGTCGCTGTCCTACGCACGCAGCCAAGAAGACGAAGCCTGCGACGAGGTCGAATGGAAGGAACGCGTGATGGAGGCGCTGAAGACCGCGGTGCGGCGCCGCCTGGTGGCGGATGTGCCGGTGGGGGTGCTGTTGTCGGGCGGTCTCGATTCGAGCCTCATCGTGGCCCTGCTGAGTGAACTGGGGCAAAGCGGGCTCAACACGTTTTCCGTCGGGTTCGAAGCCGCAGGCGGGGAAAAAGGGGACGAATTTGAATACTCCGACCTGATCGCCAAAACCTTCTCCACCGATCACCACAAGATATTCGTGCAGACGGAAGAGGTCCTGCCCAACCTGCTCCGGTGCGTCGAGGCCATGTCCGAGCCGATGGTCAGCCACGACAACATTGGATTCTTCCTTTTATCGCGCGAGGTGGCCAGGAGCCTCAAGGTGGTGCAGAGCGGCCAGGGAGCGGACGAGGTGTTCGGCGGTTACTTCTGGTATCCGCCACTTCTCGACACGCAGGACCCTGTTTCCGATTATTCGAAACTGTTCTTCGACCGGACGCATGAAGAATACGGCGCCGCCGTCCATCACAAATACGTAACGGAGGATCATAGTTTCGCCTTTCTGCAAAAACGATTCGGCGAAACCGATGCGGTGTGCGGCACCGACAAGGCGCTCTGGATGGACACAACCGTCATGCTCGTCGACGACCCGGTCAAGCGCGTGGACAACATGACCATGGCATGGGGACTGGAAGCCCGCGTGCCGTTTCTCGATCACGAGCTGGTGGAACTGGCGGCACGCATCCCGCCTGCATTGAAAATCAAGGACGGAGGCAAAGGCATCCTGAAAGACGTGGGACGCGACATCCTTCCGCACAAGGTCATCGACCGGCCGAAAGGATACTTTCCCGTCCCGGCGCTCAAATACATCCAGGGAGAGTATCTGGATTTCGTCCGCGATGTGTTTTCGCAGCAGGCGGCACAGCAGCGCGCCCTGTTCAAAAAACCGTATCTGGACCAACTGTTCGAAAACCCGGAAGCCCACATCACGCCGCTGCAAGGCTCGAAACTGTGGCAAATGGCCCTGTTGGAGATGTGGCTTCAGGTTCACCAGAAATAATTGACGCAGGTGCGTTATAATATTCAAGGAACGTTTAATTAATCCATGATGAAAACCTCGGAAAAAGCTCCGCGGCGTTTCATACCCATCAGCGAGTTCAGGGACGTCCACAAGAAGGTTTCGGAAGCAGAAGCCCCGCGCAATGTTGCGCTCGATTGCGGTTGGGGGCGGCTGGTTTTTGCCAACACCTTCACCGACAGCCACGAACTCGTCCATACCATCTGCCAGGAACGCAAGGGCAAGCGCGACATCGCCCTGTACATCCACGACCCCCAGGTTGCGTTGTCACTGGCGCCGCAGGAATTGTTTCTCGATCCATCGCACACCCTTCGCCTCTGGCTGAACAAGTACGAAGAGGGCGGCCTTCCCCCGCGCGGCTTCACCGTACGACCCCTTCAAAACCGGCGCGATATCCAGGAAGCCAACCGCATTTACAAAGCCCATCACATGGTGCAAATTCCGGTGAGCTTCACCATGAAACACAAGGATTCACCCCACCTCATCTTCCGCGTGGTGGAGGACAACCGTTCCGGAAAAATACTGGCGATGGTGCAGGGCGTGGACCACAAAGAAGCGTTCGGCGACCCCGACAACGGTTCCAGCCTGTGGTCGCTTGCCGTGGACCCGCATGCGGAGCACCCCGGAATCGGCGAAGCGCTGGTGCGGAGCGTGGCGGAATATTTCCAGCAGCAGGGCCGCAGCTATATGGATCTTTCTGTGATCCACGACAACGAACAGGCCATGGCTTTGTATGAAAAACTGGGGTTCGAAGTCGCACGGCTGTTTTTCATCAAGAAGAAAAACCCGATCAACGAAAAGCTTTTCATCGGTTCGTTGCCGGAAAGCAATCTCAACCCCTACGCCCGCATCATCATCAACGAGGCCCGGCGGCGGGGCATCGGCGTGCACGTGATGGACGAAAAAGCCGGTTACTTTTCTCTCACCTTTGGCGGGCGCACCATTATCTGCCGTGAATCCTTGAGCGAGTTGACCAGCTCCATCGCCATGAGCCTGTGCGCGGACAAGGCCGTGACGCGCCGTTTCTTGAAACGGCAGGGTTTGCCCACGCCCGACCAAATGCCCGCAGGCAGTGCAAAAAAGAATCGGGAATTTTTAAAGCAACATGGTGACATCGTGGTGAAACCCGCCGACGGCGAGCAGGGCACGGGCATCACCATCAAGCCTGCAAACGACACCGAGCTCAGGGCCGCCATTGAAAAAGCCCAGCGGGTCTCCGACCACGTTCTTCTGGAAGAATTCGTGGAAGGCATCGACCTGCGCATCATCGTCATCAATTTTGAAGTGGTGGCCGCCGCGGTGCGGCACCCGGCACAGATCATAGGTGACGGACGGTCCACGGTAAAACAGCTCACCGTAAAACAAAGCCGCAGGCGCGCAACCGCTACCGGCGGCGAGGCAAAGATTCCCCTCGATGCGGAAACGGAACAATGCATTCGCGACGCGGGGTACACCTTCGACTCCCTACCGGAGTCCGGAACGGTGATCCCCGTGCGCAAGACCGCGAACCTGCACACCGGCGGCACCATCTTCGATGTCACCACGGACCTGAACCCGAAACTGGCGGAGGCCGCGATACGCGCCGCCAAGGCAATCCACATTCCCGTGGTCGGTTTCGATTTCATGGTACCCACGGTGAATGGCGAACAGTTCAAAATCATCGAAGCCAATGAACGGCCCGGTTTGGCCAATCACGAACCGCAACCCACGGCGGAGAAGTTCATCGATCTCCTGTTTCCCCAAACCCGTGTCGACACGCACGGCGAGGGACCGGCCATCCACACAACCTTATCCTGACCGAAAGAATATAAATATATGAAGCGTCTCAACCTCGATCAAAGTTACCTGATGCGCATCCTCTTCCGTCTGCTGGAAATTCCCAGCCCGACCGGACTGACCGACACCATCGTGCACGTTTTGTGTCACGAGCTTAAAAAACTGGGCATCCCCTTCGAACTGACGCGCCGCGGCGCCATTCGCGCCAACATGTCCGGAAAGGTACAAAGCCCCGACCGGGCCATCGTCGCCCACCTCGACACACTGGGGGCGATGGTGAAAAATTTACGTGGAAATGGAAGGCTGGAAGCCGTGCCCATCGGCACCTGGTCCCCGCGCTTTGCCGAAGGCGCGCGCGTGACGGTGTACATGGATGACGACCGCTCCTGCCGCGGCACGATCCTGCCACTCAAGGCTTCCGGTCACACTTATAACGAGGAGGTCGACACCCAGCCCACCGCGTGGTCCAACCTGGAAGTGCGGGTGGACATGGAAAGCAACTCCCGCAAGGACCTGGAGGAAGCGGGGTTCAACGTCGGCGATTTCATAGCCATCGATGCCGATCCCGAGTTCACCGACAGCGGCTACATTGTTTCCCGTCACCTGGACGACAAGGCGGGGGTCGCCGCCATCCTCACCGCAGCCAAGGCCATTGTGGAAGCCAAAGTACCCCTGGATCTTGACTGCCACCTGCTTTTCACCATCTCGGAAGAAGTCGGCGTTGGCGCCTCACACGTTCTTCACGGCGACGTGGCCGAGCTGGTTTCCGTGGACAACGGCACCCTGGCCCCGGGACAGAATACCAGCGAATTCGGAGTCACCATATCCATGCAGGATTCCAGCGGTCCCTTCGATCGCCACCTGACCTCGAAGGTCATCGAAATCTGTCAGAAATACAAGATCGAACACGCGCGTGACGTATTCAACCATTACCGCAGCGATGCTGCCGCCGCCATGGAAGCGGGAAACGACATCCGCACCGCGCTACTTTGTTTCGGCCTGGATGCATCGCACGGGTACGAACGAACGCACATCCAGTCCCTGATGTCGCTGGCCGACCTGTTGTCGCTGTACATCCAGAGTCCGCCGACGTTCACCCGAGACCGTGACCTTTTGGGACCGCTCGCCGATTTCCCGCACCAGCCGGAACTGGAAAAACACATAGAGGATCCGCCGCAGACCTGAGATTCGCGGTCGGTGCCTAAATGTTGAAAATAGCGGCCGGTTTCACGTTTAACGGGAGATAAAACAGCCTTCCCTCACCTGAAATTCGCTTGAAATCGGATATCATTGCTGTCAAAGTAATCATAAAAGATTGGATTCATTGGAGCACCCGGTAGGGTATCCGGAACTCGAGCCCTTTAGCCACCCTTCGTTGCACCGACCCTACCCTGGATTCACCTAAATCGACCTCATTCTGGGAAACCGCGCAGGCGGTTTTGAAGGCGGACTCCCTCCTTCATTTCCTTGTTTCCCCTTTTGGTTGAATGGATATAGTTTTTTCAAGAATGCGGTGGACCGTGCGGCTTCCGCTTTCTTTGGCGCAGATTCGGATGGCGGCATCCCGGTCTGTCAACCCTCACTCTAAAAATCAGGTGATTTATGAAAAAAGCAAGCATGACCCGGTCGGTATGGTTTCTCGCACTCATTGCGGTGTTGCTGGTGACGTCCCCGGTGTGGGCGGACGATCGGGCCGTAAAGGAAGGCGACGTGATCGAGATCCATTACACCGGAAAACTGCAGGACGACACGGTGTTTGACAAATCCGAAGGCCGCGAACCCCTGAAGTTCACCGTCGGCACGGAACAGATCATTTTAGGAATGAACAAGGCGGTGATGGGCATGAAGGTGGGCGAATCCAAAACCGTCACGATGGGGCCGGACGAAGCCTATGGCCCGTACAATGACAAACTGGTGTTCCAGATCGAGAAAAGCAAATTGCCGCCACAGGTGCAATCCGGTTCCCAGTTGATGGACGGACAGGGCAACATCGTGACCGTCAAGGACATACAGGGCGACATGGCCACATTGGATGCAAACCACATGCTGGCCGGCAAAACCCTGATCTTCGACATCAAGCTGGTCAGCATTCAGTAACCCGCTTTTTTCGCATTACCGGATAACGCAACAAGCCCGGCCTTTTGAAGGTCGGGCTTTTTTGTATCAACGCATCCAATGGAATAAAAAGCCGGGGTTAAAAAAATCACACCGGGGAATCGGGAGTCGGCGGCTCCGGGGGATTGGGGGGTGAGGTGTCCTGACGCTCCTGCAGTTTCTGGTGCGCCATCGCCGCCAGCCCCACCACAGCCAGAAACGATAGAACGCTCACGATGCGGTCCGCAGGCGGCAGGTTTTCTTCCTTCGGCGAGAGTTCCCACAACACCAGGCTGATTCCGGCGATAACGGGTCCCGCCCGCAGGCACTGCCAGGCCCACGGTTTTTGACGGTACCACAACCACGTGCCCACCAGCGGCATCACGGCAAGAACACCAAGCGCGATTTCCAGCCACCGGAATTCCTGCACCTGGCTCCAGGCCACCTTCTCACTTTCCTTGCGAACGTATGCCATGCGCAAAAGCGCCTCGCAACTGGCGCGGGCCTTGCCCGGGTTGCGATTGCAATCGAGTTCGAACAACTCCTGCGCCCGGCCATAGTGCTGGGACCGCTCATAACCGCGCGCCATGTGGTAACACGCGCCGTAATCATTGGGATCGGGAGAGGGGTACCCTTCCCGGCAGAGGGGCAGAAGCAGGTCGCTTCCCCGGTTCAATTCCCCGATCTTGAGGTACTCCTTGCCGAGGTAGAAGCAGGTTTCCTTGTTTCCGTCCTGGCAGCGCTTTTCCAGGGGCCGCACCTCCTCCTGCAGGCGCTCCATCTGCCGGGACAGGTGCAGAAGAGGGGTGCAGGCGCGCAGGTGGCCGGGCGTGGGGTGGCTGGTGCAGGCGATGCGGTAATACTCGAGAGCCAGGTCCCGGTCGCCCGCCCGTTCCGCTTCCATGCCCAGGGCCAGGCAGTAGATGGTGACGCCGTTGGAGCATTCCTGCCGTGCTTTTTCCGGATCGAATTCCTGCCGCTGCGCCTGCGCCGGCTCCGTCCAGAGACTCAGCACCAACCACACGCCGAGGCACATCCAGCCGTTCCACCTCACCAATCGTACTCCCATTCCAGCAGCTCCAGGTGTTCCCGCAGTTGGGAGACAGTGCGGAATTTTTTCAGGATCAGGGAGCGCTTGAGACCGCAACAGATTTTCTTCACCGTCGGCGGCAATTTTCGGTAATGCTTCCGGCCCCCCATGCACTCGTGGTAGATCTGCACCAGGCTGCAGATGTCGTCGCGCATGTTGGCCAGCTTGGCATCGGTGGAGTTGTAAAGGTCGAGCAGTTTGATTTCAAAACTCAGGCCGAATTTGTTGACGATGATGTTGTCGCTGTGAAGGTCCCCGTGGTACTCGTTCAGCAGGTGGATTTCCTCGATGCCCTTGGCCAGCGCGTAGAGCAGGTGCGTCGCCTGGTACGGGGGCAGGCGCTTGCCGGGCAACTTCTGCAAAAACTCGGAGAGCAGAATACCCTCGACATAATCGGATATGAGTGCGGTGATGGGAATGCGCCGGTAGGTGATGATCTCCTTGGTGTGGTACTGGATGAGGATGGAGCATCGGCGCAGTTTGTGCAATTTGCGCGCGTACACCCGGGCCGCCTTGTTGCGCACGTTGCGCTGCGGGAAAAACAGCTTCGCGGCGCGCTCGATGCCGGTGCTGATTTCGTTCACCTTGTACACCTCACCCTCCCAGCCGGCCCCCAGTTTGGACAGCACCTCGTACTTGCCCGCCAGTTTCCGTTGTGGTTTGAGGTCGAAGGAATCGATTTTGGGAACACGTGTGGCCAAAAGAACTATCCCTGGTTGGTCGCTTTCAATCCGGGTCATTGTACACCATCCCTGCGCCCGTCCAATGACCAGATTCGCATCCCCGATTTCACTTTTTCACCGGGGTGGCAGCTGTTTAAATTTGATCCCCCTTCTCAATCTCACCCCCCTCCAAAACCGGCTCCCGGCAGGGCGATTTAATGGATTCCTGGGGTCAAAGGAACCATGTTAGTAGTGGAGGCGGGAATCACGCCTCCAGAAGAAGGAAGGAAAAACAGATTGAAAGGAGGTTGTCATGATGAACGCAAATGCAGGACGAATGGACCGTTGGGTGCGGGTGGTTGTTGGGATTGCGCTTCTGGCCGCGGCTTGGATGTCGGGAGGCCCGTGGGGTATCACACTGGGCGTGATCGCCTTCATCCCCATTCTGACCGGAATTCTTGGATGGTGCCCTCTGTACGCCATCTTCAATTTCAACACCTGCCCATTTGACCGCACCCGGATGAGCTCGCCTCCCAAGGCCTGAACCAAAATGCCATCGGGAGCTTCGGAACAAGGGCTTGCGCGGGATTTCGCGTGAGCCCTTGTGGTTCATCTCAGAACTGTCAATTGCTACCTCCCCCGCTCCCGAATGTATTGCTTTACGCTATTTTTTTGCCTTGCCTTTTTCCCGGACCGTTTTATTAAATTTCATAAGTTAATTGGGAGCCACTGCAAGACAACTCGGTAGTGGTGCCTTTTCCATTCTTCCCTAAGAAGGGAAAATCTGGGTTTCTGACTTTCTTTAAAAAACCAAAGGAGGTGAACATGTATGCTGACTGTTTATGATTATGCCGATCCAACGGCCCTGTCCATGGCCGTTCTCGCTTTGGCTGCTTTTGCGGGCTTTCTCTGGAATTTCACCCATCACCTGCAAGAGTGATCAGGAAGCGGATGCCGGGCTCAACCCAACCGGGGCCCGGCTTCCCAGGCAACTTCATGTTTCCCTTCCCTTTTACCCCCCTCTGGAGCCGGATTGAAATGATGTCCTTCTTTTCCGGTGATATTGCTTTACAATAAATTCCTCAGGTCTGCCACCCATCTTCTCTCACAACCGGAATCCAAACATTGGAATTCACCCTGCAAAAACTGGTTGGCGTCATCATCCTGGGCATCAGCATGCACTGGCTGGCATGGCGCATCCGTATTCCTTCCATCGTCCTGTTTTTCGTGGCGGGAGTGATGATCGGCCCGGTGGGGGGATGGGTCGACCCCACTGAAGACTTTGGCCCGCTGCTTCAGGCCCTCATCAAACTGGCCATCGCCATCATCCTGTTCGAAGGCGGATTGAACCTGCGCTTTCATGAATTGCAACAGTCCGGCCGGGCAGTGAAGCAGATCATTCTTCTGGGCCTTCCATTGTCGTGGGGATTCGGGTTTGCCGCTTGTCACTGGGTCGCCGGATTGTCGGTGCCGGTTTCGGTGCTTTTGTCGGCCATCCTGGTGGTGACAGGCCCGACGGTCATCCTTCCCCTGGTCCGCCACGCCAAACTGTCTCCGCGCACGGCGTCGGTGCTGAAATGGGAAGGCATCATCAACGATCCCATCGGTGTTCTGCTGGCGGTGCTGGTGGCGGAAATCCTCACGCACGGCACCGCACAGACCACCGAATCCATACTCGTGCATTTCGGGCTGGCCATTGCGGGGTCCGTGGCACTGGGCATTGCGGGAGGTCTGTTTCTCAAATTTGCATTCGAAAAGGGACACGTCCCGGAATTCCTGAAAATCCCCATGGTGCTGTGCATGGTGATCTCGCTGTTCAGTATCGCAGACCTGCTGGCGGAGGAAATGGGCCTCCTTGCGGTGACGGTGCTCGGCATCACCATGGGCAACATTCGCATGCTCATCTTTTACGAACTCCGCAAGTTCAAGGAAAACGTCACCACCCTCCTCGTGGCAACCGTGTTCATCCTGCTCACGGCGGACCTGGATGCGAAGCATTTCACCAGCCTCGACTGGCGGGCGGTGGGATTCATCTTCTGTATCCTGTTTCTGGTACGCCCGCTGGCGGTGGGACTGGGCACCCTGGGCTCGGGCCTGAAATGGAATGAAACCGTCCTGCTGGGGTGGATCGCGCCGCGCGGCATCGTTGCCGCATCGGTGGCCGGATTGTTCGCGCCGCGCCTGATTGAACAGGGATACGAGGATGCGGTGTACCTGCTACCGCTGGTGTTTGGCGTGATCGTTTTCACCGTCGTCCTGCACGGGCTTTCCCTGGAGTGGCTTTCCCGCAAACTGGAATTGTCCTCCGACAAGCAGGAGGGAGTGGTCATCGTCGGGGCCAATCCATGGACCACGGAACTGGCGTCGGTGTTCCGCGAATTGAACCTTCCGGTGATATTGGTGGACGGTACCTGGCACCGCCTGAAGGACGCCCGGTTGCGCGGCCTTCCGATCCACTATGGTGAAATCCTGTCGGAAACCAGCGAACAGAACATGGACCTGGCGGAAATGGGGTACCTGCTGGCCGCATCCGAGAACGATGCCTACAACGCCCTTGTCTGCAACGCGTTCATTCATCACTTCGGCCGCGACCGGGTGTACCAGTTGCCTTTCCATGAGAAAAAGGTTGAGGAAGAAAAAGGCGTGCAAAGCGCCCACCTGGGCCGCATCGCTTTTGATGAAGAGGCCCGCTTTGAAGTGCTGATGGACCGCTATTACCAGGGGTGGACGTTCCAGAAATCGAAGCTGACCGAGGAGCATACCTTCGACGCCTTCACGGCCAAACTGCACCCCCCTTACTACCTGATTCTTGTGACGGGCAAAGGAAAAATCGCATTCGGTTCGGAAAACTTTTCCGGAAGCCCGGGACCCGGGGATACGGTGATCGCGTTTACAAAACTGAACGCCCCCGCATCGAAAAACACCAAAAGGAAAGCAAATGAGGCGAAAGAATGAAATCTTGCACTTTCTGCAAGTGTGTTACACTGATTCCGTGTTTTGAATTTTTCCGAAACGCGTCATCCGGTTCCATCATCAAGGGGGGACCTCGTGTTCAGCCGGATTTTTAAAATCCTGAAAGCGCTCAACTCCAACCAGCGCCCCTGGCAGATCAGCGTGGCCCTGGTACTGGGGGCAGTAGCCGGCCTCACTCCGCTTCTCAGCCTGCACAACCTGGTCGTCCTGCTTCTCGTTTTTTTCCTCAACGTCAACTTCGGCATGTTCCTGTTGAGCCTCGCCGGGTGCACGCTGTTCGCGTTTCTTCTCGACCCTCTTTTCCATCGCATCGGTTACGCGCTGTTGACCTCGGAAGGCCTGCATGGGTTCTGGACACAGTTTTTCAGCTGTCCCGTCTTTCTGCTCGGAAACCTCAACAACACCATTGTCATGGGCAGCCTGGTCTTTACCCTGGTCCTGGGCATGCCGCTGATTTTTGTGTTCAACAAACTCATCGTCAAATACCGGCTGGCATTCAATGCGCTGATCGACCGCGTTCCGTTTCTCAAATTCCTCAAAATCCCCGACACCGTGGAGACCGCGTCATGAATAAAAAACCGGGCTTCATCCGCTGGTGGGGACTGATCCCTTTCGTTGTCGTGACGGGACTGATCGCGGGATTCCTTCTGCTTTTTCTCGACAGCCTGATCGAAAACACCATCGAGGAGCAGGGCTCGCAGGCGCTCGGAGCGCAGGTCGATGTGACATCGGTGAAAACATCCTTGCTGGACCATTCCATCGAAATCAGTGGCATCGAGATCGCCAACGCCGAGAAGCTGGACGAAAACATCGTCGAGATCGGCAACTTCACCTTCAACTTCGACCTCAACCAGGCCTTTTCCAAAAAGCTGATCATCGACGAACTGACCGCAGACGGCATCGCCTTCAACACCAAGCGCAAGACCCCGGCACGCCCGGTAAAGAAACCCGCCAGAAAAAAGGAGGAGCCGGAAGAAAAGGAAGCGGGGGACAGCAGTTCCGGTCCGGGCTTCGGCGGCCTTGACGTTTTGAAGGACATGAAATTCAAATCGCCCAGGGAAATCCTGCAAAGCGAAAAACTGGAAACACTGGAACGCGTGAAGGAAGTAAAGGAGGACGTGAAGGCGACGAAAGCCAAATGGGAAGACCGCATTGAAAACCGGTACGGCAAAGGCGCCATCGATGAGATCAAACAGAGGATCGACGGCATCAAACAACGCGCCAAAAAGATTTCCGGGCCGGGAGACATTCAAGCCATCACCGCGGACATTCAAAGCCTGCGCGGGGACATCGAGGGACGGGTCGATGAAATCAAAAACCTGAAATCGGAACTGAAGGCGGAGACGGAAAAAGCCAAAGCCCTGGTGCGGGACCTCAAGGACCTGCCCAGGAAAGACCTCGAGCGGTTGAAGAGCAAGTATTCGCTGGACCTCAAGGGCGGCACCGGCATGGTGGGGGCGCTGGTGGCGGGTCCATTGAAAGACCACCTCGACAAAGCCCGGCGCTATTATGAAAAAGCCAAACCCTACCTGAAGAAGAAAAAGGAACCCGTGGCGCCGGAACCGGAAACGCCTGAACGCGGCAAGGGTCTGACCATCGAGTTTCTGAAACCGAAACCCACGCCGGATTTCCTGGTGCGCCACGGAAAGCTGTCCATCACACTGTTCGGCCAGGAGGTTTCAGGGGACCTGAATGACCTCTCGGACAATCAGAAGATCCACGGGAAGCCGATGGTGGTGAAATTCGACGCCGGCAACCATCCCAGATTCGACCGCTTCAATCTCGACCTGACTGTGGACCGCACCGGCACCGAGGGGCGCGACACATTGAAGACGCGCATCGGGGGATTGAAGCTGTCCGGCTTTGAAACAGGAGAAGCCGTCAAGGTGGAACAGGGTGGGGCCGACATCGAAAGCACGTTCAACGTCGTCAGCGAGGAAGCGTTGACCGGAACCATAAACGTGCAGACGCGCGACATGAACATGAAGTGGACGCAGTCCGGAAGCGGCGAGTTGGCCAACATCATGCAAAAGACCCTCAACTCCGTCAGCCGATTTTATCTCAACTTCCTTGTTTCCGGAACGGTGACCGATTACGCGGTGAAAGTGGAATCCGATCTCGACAAAACGCTGAACCGCGCCATCCGCGGCGTGTTCGACGACAAGGTGAAAGAATTCGAAGGAAAACTGAACGCCGCTATTCTGGAAAAAACCCAGGGGCCGTTGAAAGATTCCACCGGCGCCGTGTCCAATCTCGTGGACTTGCGCAAGCTGCTCGACTCCCGCGAGTCCTCCCTGCAGAACCTGCTGGGCGAGGCTACCCAGAAAGCCCTGCTCCCCAAACTGCCGGGCCCTGCAGGCGACCTGCTGAAGGAGTTCAAACTTCCGTTCTAAAACCATTCCACGGAAACCCCGCCTGTCCTTCCCGCTGTGCCACCCCCCCCCAAACCAAACTAACTGCTTATAAAACAATAGATTAATACTTGCCCGCTCGGCCAAGTTTTTTTTCAAAACCCTTATTTTTTTGTTTGTTTTTGATGGGGAATGCCGTCTAATAGAATTAATTTCGCACCTTGGGAGCTGTTCCTGACACAAGATGTACGCGCATTGCGTTCTTTATTCTTTTTTGCTTTTTGACGGGTCTCCTCACCCTGCGAGCTTCCTTCCCCGGGAAGACATCACTGACTTTGCCGTCACCGATAAGCTGGAACAGTCACTTTTCGCAACTGGTTTCCTTTAAGTAAGTAACACGAGTTTTCAATTCGACACCAGCCGCCGTTGTGCGTGTTGAAATCGAATTGTTGGGTTTACGCCGGAAGTGCATTCCTGCCGCGCTCGCCTATAGACCCGGGCGTGAAGGCCGTCGGGAGTTTGCGATGCTTTCGGCACCAAGTTGGTCTGTCCTGAATATCAACTTTTGAGGAGAGATGGAGGTTTATCCACACGGTCGCCTAGGATGAACACACCTTCCAGGAATGAATCAACCATTGGTATCAACCCTTTTATATTTTAAGGATTCTTTTGAAATGAAAAAAATCGCATTGCTGTTTTTGATCATCCTCGTATCCATGCTTTTGTCCCTGTCTTCCACTGCATTCGCCTTCGCTTCCAAATCCATGGGCCAGGGCAGCGTCCTGATTCTCTCTGATGACATCCAGAAAGAAGAAGACGATGACGAAGACGACGAAGAGGACCAGGAAAAACCCGAGTAATCCGTATCCTTCCGTTGTTGAAGAGAGCCGGGGCGCATTGGCGTCCCGGCTTTTTTTATCCCGGCAGGCCACCTCTTTTCCGCTCTGGACCCTGCCCCGGATTCTCAGGCAGTCCGGTGGCACCCGCGTCTCCAAAGCAGCTTGAAAACATTCGGCTTCCAGCCGGTTTGCCGTGCCTGTCTTGAAATCTCAGATAATTCCGGTATGGTGTTACAAGACAGGTCGATTCGGCCGCAACCCATGAAATGGAAGTCCCCTGCAGGGCGTTGTCTTAGCCGTTCATCATGCAGGCTTCCATTTAATTTCAACTACGAACCGTAAGGAGACTCCGCACACATAAGCAGAGTTTACCGTCAGGTCGCTTTTCGTTCCCCGCACTACTTTTCCCAGCTTCCGTGCCTGTTTCCAGAAGGAATCGCCGTGCCGGGGGGGGTATTGCGCATCTGTCCAAAACCGATTTTTGCGGACCGGGTTCATAACAAATCCCAGAGGTAAATTATGATTAAGAAGGATTCTGTCGTCACTCTCAGCTACTCCCTGAAAAACAAGGAAGGCGCGGAACTGGATAAAGCCGGCGCGGACCAGCCGCTGGTTTACCTTCACGGCAAGGGGCAGATCATCCCCGGGCTGGAGACCAAGCTGGAAGGACTGAATTCCGGAGACAAGAAAGACGTCACCGTTCAACCGGAAGACGCGTATGGCAACGTCAACCCCAGCCTGGTGATGGAGATCGAGCGTCAGCATTTCCCCAAGGATGTGGACATCCAGCCCGGCATGCAGTTCACCGCCGACATGGGTGAAAAACAGCAGATCTTCACGGTTCTCTCAGTTGGAGAAGAGCAGATAAAGATCGATGCCAACCATCCGCTTGCCGGCGAGACCCTTCATTTCTCCATCGAAGTACTGGATGTGCGCGAAGCCACCAAGGAAGAGCTGGACCACGGCCACGCCCACACCGGCAATGAACACGGCCATTAGTCCCGCACAGCAAACCCCAACCACAGAATCCCCCTGCCGGAACACGGCGGGGGATTTTTTACCTTCCTTGGCCCGAAAACACACCACCCTGTTTTAAAGCTCCAAACCAGATTGAGTAAAAACTCATTCTATTGAGGAGCCGTTCTCCCTGTCACGGATCGCGTTGGAACATTTTGTGTTAGAATGCCGCTGGACGGATACCCCACACGCGCCTGTAGCTCAGCTGGATAGAGCAACGGACTTCTAATCCGTAGGTCGGGCGTTCGAATCGCCCCAGGCGCGCCAATAAAATAAGGACTTAGAGATCACTCTCCAAGTCCTTTTTCTTTTGGTGTGTAATTTTGGTGTAATCGGGCGGGAAATAAATATTTTTACTGATGCTCGTATTGCTTCACCATCGACCGCCGGGAACCGGCCAAAAACGGATACTTGGAAATGCTTGTGTTTCCAGCCAAGAGATAATTATGCTCTGCCTATTATAAGGCTGTTAAATGTAAGTAATATTCTACGGTGGCGTTCCATTTTTAATCTATGCACTATCAACAATTATTCATTTATATCTATTTTCTTCGTATCATGGTCGAAGTTAATTGTGCCTAAAATTCCCTTTGCTCCGCCTTGACTTAATACAGAAAGGTCAAAGCCAGATTCTATATATTTTTCTACGTATCGTTCGCAGTTTTCCCCTAATATTGCGTTTAGTAAATCTAGAAAAATAACTTGTATATATCGTTCCGCATCAACGCCCAGATTAACGGCTTGCCCATTGTGAAATACGTTTGTTCTCAGGTTAATAAGCGCTTCGAATCCCAAATCATTCTGTATGAAGCTCATACTTTTAGAATATGATTGTTTAAGCTTCTTTTTGATTGCCCCTGTTTTATGAGTGTCGCACAAAACTTCAATGGATACCCAATACAGAAAAAAGTTTGCTGGACTTTCTTCTCTTGCAGCCTTTTCAAATAGTTGTACAGCTAAAATCAATCTGTCTCTGTCTGCGGTATTTACCTTTTCCATTTTCTCTAAAAGACTAAAGCATCTATCCCAATGAGTACTATTCACCACAGTACCTTCACAGGGTTTAGGCATGCGTATTGTACGCGATGGTGTTTTCATGCTGCCACCTGGGACGCTGACAGTGGCTTCTCTTGCTACTTCTCTAAATAAACTATTGCCACATACGGCTCTTAATACACCAACAAACTGATCTAATCGATTAATGCAACCTTTGTATCCTTCATTTCCAGTCTTAAGAATAGGCGTTGATATTAGAACATAGCGAGTCGGCGGCAGAGTTCGTTTAATGTCTTCACAAAAGAAATTTACGTCATTTTCGCCACCTCCGGTAGGCGATATCATTGTTGACGTATATTTTTGGTCACTTATGTGAGCAAATGAAAAACGATAGGGAACTTCCATAAAAGTTTTTTCTTCGCCAGGCTTTGCAGGAAGTGAAGTTTTATTATCATCTATAAAAGGAGCAGCATAGTAACGGACAAAAAATTCATTTATGTCATCATTTACCCAGTCGTCTCCATACATGTCTTCTAAGGCTAGTTTTCGGTATTCTTGAGATTTCATATGAATACATACCTCCTTTCTATGGTCTAGATACACACCTATCTTTAGTAAGGCCAAGAAATAACGAATTGTGGTAAAACAGTATTCCTTATAAAGCTATGTTTTAAATATTGAGATGTCCGCTAAAAGTTGGGTTTCACCCCGAAAAACTGGGAGGAGCGGACAGGCAAAAAAAGATCTAAATCATTAAAAACAAGTAACATTTCAGTTACTCCTGCAAGTAACAAAATGGTTACCCATGATTCTCGCAAACCCAATCTCCCAAGTAACGGAAATGTTATTGAGACAAATTCAGGGAACTTATTACATTTAAAAAGTCATTGGCGTTTTGGACAAATTTCCTAGCCCAGTAACAAAACCGTTACCCTTCTATAGATATCCCCCACCAGCATTCAAAAATTACAATATCTATTGGGTCCAGTGTTACTTCCCTAACAAACCTGACAAAAAACTGGGAGTTTGGGAAAAAATAATGGAATTTGCGAGAAGTGATTAGAAATATGCCGCAACCGTGTTCCACCACAGGATTCAGCTCACCTTATATTACCTGAAGCGTTTTGGCCTGGTCGGTCCGTGAAAGCGTCCACTAACGTGACACCTGAAAGAAATTTGATGGTGGTGGCGGGCGGAGCTCGCAAGAATACGGGAGGGCTCCCTATCTTTCACAAATAAAATACGGTCAGGGCATACGAGAAAAAGAACGGTCGACTTTACAAAACATGACAATTTTCAGGGACCCGCAGTGCCACACCACACCTCCCCCCATAAACAACCCTCTTTGACCAGAGAGAACCCAAACGAGTTTGCATTTACTTACCCCTCTTGGACTAATTGTTCTTCTCTGTTGGCTGAATTCTCTTAAAAACTAAATTCCTCCTTCCGATTCCATAATTGACTCACTGGTTTTCATGCTGTTTAATGATCAAGTTCAACGCATCTATTAGGGGGAGGGGGGCTTTGTCTGTGGCGACTCGCGCGACCCCGGAAAAAAAAGCCAGACAGGTGATCGACCAGTTGCTGGAGCAGGCCGGGTGGGTCCTTCAGGATTACCGAGACTTCGACCGCACCGCCTCCCTTGGCGTCGCCGTCCGCGAATTCCCCCTGGGCATGAACTCCTGCGACTACCTGCTCTTTGTCGATGGGAAAGCCACCGGCGTCATCGAGGCCAAATTGGCGGGCACCACCCTCAGCGGCGTCGCGGAACAATCCGAAAAATACATGTCCGGCCTGCCGGACTACCTCGCGAAGTGGGACAAGTACCTCCGCTTCGATTATGAAAGCACCGGCAACGAAACCTTCTTTCGAGATACGAAAGATCCCCGCCCGCACTCCCGCCGTGTGTTCGCTTTCCACAAACCAGACATCATTAGCCAGCACTTGGAGTATCTCCCCCCAATTAATAAAACAGGTCTGCTGACGTGCCAGTTAGAGACGCTGATGCGGGGTTACATTAAACGAAATAAAATGGGTTTTTGGGGGAACTGGAGTGGGAAAAGTTAAACATTTGACGTATCCGGTCATTGACCTTTTTGCTGGACCCGGAGGCCTTGGAGAAGGGTTTACAGCACTGAGTGATAGAAAAGGCCGGAGGGTTTTCAGTGCCCTGGTGTCCATCGAGAAGGACCTCCATGCCTATGAAACCCTTCGTCTGAGACACTTTTTCAGGTCGTTTAAAAAGGGAAACGTACCGGAGGAATATTACGACTACCTTGCAGAAAAAATTACCAAAGATGAACTCATAGAACAATACTTCGAAAACTGGAAGGAAGCAGGTGAATCCGCCCGGCTTATTGAACTGGGCTCGAAATCCCATCGTAAGGTCCGGGAACTTATTGAACATCGGCTTTCTGGAAGGAAAAAGTGGGCTCTAGTGGGTGGCCCTCCCTGCCAGGCATACTCCCTGGTTGGCCGATCCAGGATGAAGGGGAAACCAAGTTTTGAGGAGGATGACCGGCATTTCCTGTATCAAGAGTATCTAAAAATAATTATTGACCACAGGCCGCCGGTATTTGTCATGGAAAATGTGAAGGGTCTTCTTTCCGCGACAGTGAACGGACAGCAGACATTCCAGAAAATTATCACGGACCTCAGGAGGCCAAGAAGTGCCCTGGAAAACACAGAAAATGGATTGAAATACAGGCTGTATTCTCTAAGCCGGATGGGCGAAATAAAAGATCTGTCCGACCCATCTTCATTCCTAGTACGGGCTGAAAATTACGGAGTACCACAGGCCCGCCATAGGATATTTATACTTGGCATACGGTCGGATATCAGTGTTGAGCCTGGAATTCTGAAACCGAAGCCCTCCCCAACCGTTCGTGAAGTTATTGGCAGTTTGCCACGGCTGCGAAGCGGGATATCCAAGGCAGAAGACAACGCAGAATCTTGGAGAGAACTCATAAAAAAATCTGCTGGCACCCGTTGGTTCAAAACAGTAACCCGACAGAATGAAGCACTTGGCTCCACCCTGACCAGATGCCTAAGCAGCGTTGAAAGGACTCCGGGCAGAAGACACTCCTCAAATTATTCAATACCCACGGTAATGAAAGCCTGGTTTCATGACCGAAGACTCAAAGGCATTACGGACCATGAAGCGAGGTCCCACATGGAAAAGGATATTCACCGATATCTGTTTTCGTCTGCATTCGCCCAGGCAATGAAAGTGTCTCCAAAGCTGTCGGACTTTCCGGCAGACCTTCTGCCACATCACAGAAACGTAATGAACGGAAGCCGCAGCCAGATGTTTGCCGACAGGTTCAGGGTCCAGCTTGCAGACAATGTATCCTCAACTATCACGTCGCATATCTCCAAGGACGGTCATTATTTCATCCACTATGACCCTGCTCAATGCAGAAGTCTAACGGTGCGTGAGGCTGCAAGACTCCAGACCTTCCCTGACAATTATCATTTCGAGGGTCCACGTACGGCAAAGTATCACCAGGTCGGCAACGCGGTTCCTCCCTTCCTTGCAAAGCAGATCGCTGAAATTGTAAAGGATATTCTCGACCGGATGCAGGAGGGCACTCATGGTTGACATCCTTACCAGGGAAAAACGCAGCTGGAACATGTCACAAATCCGTTCCAGAGATACAAAGCCGGAGATTTTCGTCAGAAAACTTCTGCACCGGATGGGTTACAGGTTCAGGCTCCACAGCAGGAAGCTTCCCGGAAAACCCGACATCATACTTCCTCGCTATAATTCGGTCGTTTTCGTCCACGGATGTTTCTGGCACAGGCACAGGGGATGCAGGTTTGCCTATACACCGAAATCCAGAATTGAATTCTGGAAAAACAAGTTCAAGGCAAATGTACAGCGGGACAAAACCGTAGCCAGAGAGCTTGCCGACCAGGGATGGAGAAGGCTGGTTATCTGGGAGTGTGAAGTAAATGACATTGACAAATTATCTGAACGTCTCGAAAGGTTTCTGGAGGATGGCCATGTCGCCAACTGAAGATTCGGAGCAATATGAAATAAATCAGCCAGAGCCTGCCGCCCTGGTGGAATCTTTGAGGGCCTTTGGCTACAACCTACAAACAGCGGTGGCAGACCTGATTGATAATAGTATTTCAGCAGGCGCAAAAAACGTATGGGTCCAGATGGAATGGGACGGCCGGGATTCCTGGATTTTCATAAAGGATGACGGGTGGGGCATGTCCGAAGAAGAGCTGGTGGCCGCAATGCGCCCCGGCACAAAAAGCCCTCTTGAGGAACGGTCGCCAAAGGACCTTGGAAGGTTCGGCCTTGGCCTGAAAACCGCTTCATTTTCACAGTGCAGAAGACTGTCTGTTGTTTCCAGAAGAAAGGACGGGCATGTGTTCTCCAGATGCTGGGACCTGGATTATATCAATGAGACAGGTGAATGGAGACTACTCAAGGTTATAGAACCAAATCCTCTGATCTTTCTGAATGAAGACCTCGGGGATCACGGTACATTAATTTTCTGGCAAAAGATGGACAGGGTAACGGGCGGTGCTCGCTCTGAAGATCAGAAGGCTTACAACCTGTTTCTGGAGTCCATTGACAGGGTAAAAATTCACTTGGGAATGGTTTTTCACCGATTCCTTGAAAAACCCGGAGGACTCAAAATCTGGATTAATTCAAGAGAGGTGGAAGCATGGGACCCCTTCCTGAAAAAAGAATCCGCAACACAGGAACTCCCCATAGAAACCCTGACCTGCGAAGGAAAGTCTGTCAAGGTCACACCCTTTGTGCTCCCGCACCAGTCCAAAATATCCTCAGAAGTCCATAAAAAGGCGGCAGGACCGAATGGATGGAACGCCCAGCAGGGTTTCTATATTTACCGAAACCAGAGGCTTCTGGTGCCCGGTGACTGGCTGAGTCTTGGGTTCAAAAAGGAAGAACATTACAAACTCGCACGCATCCAGATTGACCTGCCGAATTCCATGGACAGCGAATGGCAGATTGATGTGAAAAAGTCCAGCGCAAGGCCACCAGGGCCACTGCGTGCCGACCTGAAGAAAATTGCAAAACTGTCACGTGACCAGGCGGTGCAGATTTACAGGCACAGAGGCAGGGTCATGGCCCGACAAAAATCACAGGAGTATGTCTTTCTTTGGAATCAGAAAACAAAACACGGGAAATTTTTTTATGAGATTAACCGCGAACACCCTCTTGTCCGGGAAACACTGAAAGTCTGCGGGGAAAAGAATATTGAGCCGCTTCTCAGGATGGTAGAAGAAACCATACCTTCGGCCAACATTATGATAACGAGTTACGAAGAGCCCGACAAAATGGGAATGCCCCTCGAACACTGTACCTACAGCTCCCTTGAGCCGGTTATCGCCTCTGTCTATGTATCTCTACAGAAAAACGGCTGCAATCCCGATGAGGCATTCTCCCGCCTGCTGAGCATGGAACCTTTTAACTATAATCCCGAACATATTCTTACCTACAGGCAGAAAATTGAAAAGGGTGAGTGTAATGAGTGACACATATGAAGAATTAAAGAAGCTTGTAATGGTTCTGCTGCGCTCCGAAGAAATAATTACTACGGACATAATAAGGGAAAAAATAAAATTTCTGGCAAAACCGTATGAGTCTGAGGGTCGGGCAGGGGATATCGACAGGGAAAAACTTTTTCAGGATATCTACAGCCTTACTAGCATATGGCAGGCTGACCCTTCTGTCCTCAGGGATAAAAAACATACACCCTGGCTTCTGGAAAGAAAATCGAAGATTGACTGGCATTTCTGGAAACGTTACAGGGGGTACCTTGAGGAAGAAAAAGGCTGGACTAAAGAACTCACAGGAAAACTTAATTCAACAACCGACATGATCCTTGGGGATTTAGGCAACCCTGAACAGGCCGGAATATGGGACCGGCGTGGAATGGTCGTAGGAGATGTTCAGTCCGGAAAAACTGGAAATTATACCGGCCTTATCTGCAAGGCAACAGACGCAGGCTACAAACTAATTATTGTACTTGCCGGAATGACAAATGATCTAAGAAGCCAAACACAGTCCCGTCTTGATGCTGAATTCCTTGGCTTTGAAAGTGAAGTTGGCAAACTCCACAACCAGAGTGCCAGGATTGGGGTCGGAAGGCTTGCCGATCACGGGAAACTGATTGTTCACCCACTGACCGACAGTTCCATAAACGGGGATTTTAAAGCCAATAAAAGCGCCAATATCCAGCTTGGAGGCACTCCCCTTCTTCTAGTGGTGAAGAAGAACACATCAGTACTGAAAAGAATACTTAAATGGGTGGAAAGTCAGGGGAAGACAAACCCTGAGACCGGAGAGAAAGTTGTTGAGGACATACCTTTGCTCTTTCTTGATGATGAAGCTGACAACGCGTCGGTCAACACCAAATCCGAGGATGAAGACCCCACAGCAATAAACCGTGTAATAAGGCAAATATTGAAGGTTTTCAATCAGTCCTCTTACGTTGGTTATACAGCGACTCCATTTGCAAACATCTTTATCCTCCCGGATGAAGATGACACTTCTCAATACGGGCCGGACCTGTTTCCAAGAAACTTTATTTATTACATCAATCCCCCTTCCAACTATGTCGGGGCCACACAAATTTTCGGAATTGAGCAGGATCTTGACGGTGTGACGCAGGAAGACAATGCTCTCCCTCTCATAAGATCTGCTGAAGACTCCCAGACGGTTTTTCTACCCAGGCACAAAAAAGACCTTCAAGTTGAAGCTCTTCCTGAGTCCCTTTTGAAAGCCATCAAGTCCTTTATTCTGGTCTGTGCTGCAAGGAGAGTCAGAGGACAGAAAAGTGTCCACAACTCCATGCTGGTGCATGTTACCCGCTTTAACAACATCCAGGAAAAGACACAAGATCTTGTCCGTCAGGAACTTGAACAGATACAGAAAATTCTGGAATACCGGACCGGCAAGCCCGCCATGGATTTCATAGCAGACCTTCAGGAACTCTGGGAAACAGATTTTGTAAAAACCTCTGAAATTATTTTTAGGCGCACTGAGGACCCGGTGCTTAAACCAATCCCATGGCAGGAACTGGAAATTGAACTAGTTGACGCTGCACTGAAGATCCAGGTTAGGGGAATCTACGGAACTGACGGGGGTGTCCTGGATTATACAGACAATCCAAACGGCCTGAACGTAATTGCCATTGGGGGTGACAAACTCTCCAGGGGGCTGACCCTGGAAGGGTTGTCAGTAAGCTACTATTCAAGACCTGCAAAAAATTATGACTCCCTTCTTCAGATGGGTAGATGGTTTGGATACCGACCGGGATACTTGGACCTCTGCCGTCTTTACACAACTGAAGAGCTGGTTGGGTGGTATCAGCATATTTCTGTGGCCAATGAGGAGCTCAAACGGGAATTTCGGATTATGGAGGTCAGTAAACTGACACCCGAGGAATATGGTTTGCGGGTAAGAACCCACCCCAACGGCCTGAACATCACTGCCGCCAATAAAATCCGCCACGGGAAGAAAATGCTGGCTACCTTTTCAGGCCACCTTGTCCAAACCACAGTATTCCACAAAAAAAAGAGCCTGCTTGAGCAGAACTATAGCCACGTTGCAAAATGGATTGAAGCTCTTGGTAGCCCGACATCACAGGAAAAATCAAACCTGAAGTGGGAAAAAATTTCTCCCGAACAGGTCAAGGCCTTTCTATCTGACTTTCAGACCCACCCTCTTTCCCGAAAATCCGACCCGGAACTTCTATGCAAGTATATTGACAAGGTGAATGCCAATGGCGAACTGACAGATTGGACAGTTGCTCTGATTTCAAACAGTTCCTCCGAGGCGCGCCATCATCAGATTTCCGGATTCGATGTGGGCCTGATTCAGCGTTCAGATGACACCCCTGACGATGATAAATACATGCTGAAGAATGCAAATATAATCAGTCCCTCAGACCAGTTTATAGACCTTGATGAGGGCCAGCGTGAGCGGGCCTTTCTGGAGACTGTTCAGGCATGGGAGAGGGGAGAAAAAAGAGGGAAGAAAAAGCCAGAACTCCCCAGCGGACCATTTATTAGAGCTGCGCGCCCTCCGGAAAATGGGCTTCTCCTCATTTATCCACTTGACCCAGGCAAATGCCGGGTCGGTGGCAATATGGTTACGGAGCTTCCGGTCACAGGGTTTGCAATTAGCTTTCCAAAGGGTGTGCGGGACGAAGTAATTGAATACCAGGTCAATACCCAGTACTGGCGGGAACGATATGGTGAGGACGAAGATGATGAATGAACAGCTCTGGAAGGAACTTGAAAAGAAATCAGGTGAAACTCCAGGGTCCGGAATCCTTAAACGCCTGGTGAATCCCGGACAGCCCTGCCCCATGCTGCTTGGCATCAAACACCCAGGGGCCAGTCGAACCTTTATTCTGGAGGTGCCAAGGGAAAACGCGCTGCTACTGGAAGATATCCCTCCATCCCGGGGGTTTGATTTTACCAGTAAAATAACAGGAGACGAGATTCATTCCGACCATATGAGCCTGATCCTCTCTGCATCAGGCCCTGACTACAATGAAATTTTTTCGGCAATCTGTGAAGACCTCCTGTCACACCTGCATTCGGCAGGGGGTGCTGCCAAAATGATTTCATCCTTCCAGGCCAGGGTCAGGCTCTGGCAGGTGTTCTTTGAAAAGCAGGCACTTGAGGGGCTAGGCCCTGATGCTCAGATGGGACTGTATGGTGAACTGTATTTTTTTGAACGTTTTGTGATGAGCGGACCGGGAAACATCCAGAGAGGCTTGAAGGCTTGGGTCGGACCCGAAAGCCGGCAGCAGGATTTCCAGTTTGGCAGCCTTTCAGTGGAAGTTAAAATCACAGCTTCCAAACAGCACCAGAAACTCAGAATCGCAAGCGAACAGCAGCTTGATGAGGCATCGGTCAGAAAACTTTACCTGTACTGCCTTTCCGTATCACTGGTGGAAAATAACACTGAAACCCTTCCGGAAATAATCCGGCGGATTAAAAACAGCCTTGAAAATGAACCTGGTGCATTGGAATTGTTTAATAATTCGCTTTTGAAAATGGGGTATCTGGATATTCATGCACAAAGGTATGGGAACACCGGGTACTTCCCCAGAGATTCCAAGCCATTTCTTGTCAGGGACAATTTCCCGAGAATCAAGGAAAAGGAATTAAGGCAGGGGGTGGGTGACGTCAGTTATTCGATTTCAGTTGCCGAATGCATGGATTATGAAGTGCCGGAAGATGAACTTATATCTGAAATTCAGGGGGCACTCCGATGACTGAAGAAGAGCGCTTTCAAAGTTTTTCCGAAGACCTGCTTCAGGAGGTCATTTCCGCTTCAGACAGTCAAGAGGGGGAAACTTTCCGAATTAACCAGTTCACGCAGACGATAGCAGATTACCTTGTCGAGGCAGGGGAGATTGATGACATAACCATATGCCATTACAAAACCCGGGGAATGCAGATGAATGGGTACAATATTTCCCAGGACGAGGATGTGATTGACCTGTTTGTTTCCATTTTCAACCAGCAGACCCCTCCAGTAACAGTCACAAAGACTCAGTGTGAAGCGGCTTTCAGGCAGGCAGAGACTTCACTCAAAAAAGGATTCAGCGGATTTCATGATTCACTGGAAGAAGCCTCGGAAGCATTTGATGCCTTTCAGAGAATTCATGAGTTGAGAAACCAGGTTACCCGGTGCAGGATTTATCTCCTTACAGACGGCATAGTAAATCAGGAATCATTTCAGGCAGAGGACAATAATGACATTTCAGTTTCCCTGCATGTCTGGGATATCCGCAGAATATTTCGGTTTGCAAGCTCGGGGAAAAGTTTTGAGCCCATTGAAATTGATTTTGGTGATGAGTTTGAAGGTGAAATCCCCTGCCTGACGCTCCTGGATCCGGGCTCTGATTATCAGGGATACCTTGCAGTAATCCCAGGAAAAGTCCTTGCCGGAATTTACGGGAAGTACGGGCCACGGCTTCTTGAGCGAAATGTTCGATCTTTTTTGCAGGCGCGTGGAAAGGTCAATAAAGGAATACGGGAAACCATCATCAAAGAGCCGCACAGATTCTTTGCCTATAACAACGGAATAACTGCCACGGCCGACGATATTGTTTTCAAAGAACATCAGAACGGCGCACTTTTTCTTAAAAAAGTCCGTAATCTTCAGATTGTGAACGGCGGTCAGACCACTGCCTCTCTGTTCCACACTGCCAAAAAGGACAAGGCCAGTCTGGACGGCATTTATATTCAAGCAAAGCTGTCTGTCATTCCGGAAGAGCATCTGGATGAAATTGTCCCTCTTATTTCAAGGTTCGCAAACAGCCAGAACAAGGTCAATGACGCCGATTTTTATGCAAATGACCCCTTCCATGTAAAGTTGGAAGAGCTTTCCCGTACTGTATGGGCTCCTCCTGTTGATGGAACAACCAGGCAGACAAAATGGTTTTACGAGCGGTCCAGAGGCCAATACCAGGACGCCAAGGCAAGAGAGGGTACTCCGGCCAGGAAACGGCAGTTTGAGGCCCTTCATCCCAATCGCCAGAAATTTACAAAGACAGACCTTGCCAAATATGAAAACACCTGGAACCAGTTGCCTTATATCGTAAGTCTGGGAGCCCAGAAAAATTTTAATGATTTTGCAGTCCAGCTTAAGGAAAGGGGCCGGGTGGATGTGGACATTACCTATTTTGAACATCTGGTTGCCAAAGCAATCCTTTTTAAAACTGCGGAAAAAATTGTCAGTGGAGAGAACTACGGCGGGTACCGGGCAAACATTGTCACCTACACCCTGGCCTGGCTTTCCCACCATACCTCCATGCGCATTAATCTTGACCAGATCTGGAAGGATCAGGGGGTGTCAGTAGTTCTCCAGGACTCCATCCGCACGGTTTCAGCATCAGTTAATGAGATTATCACTTCCCCTCCCCAGAACATGCGGAACATTACGGAATGGTGCAAGAAAAAGGCATGCTGGGAAAAGATTAAGGAAGGTAACTTCAGAGTCCACCCACGGCTTGAAGATGAGTTGATTGATGTCAGCAGGGGGACAAAAGTTCAGACGAACCGCGGCATCCAGGGCCCCAACGAAGAGGAAAAAGCCCTCATAGAGAATGCCAGCCAAGTCCCGGCTACAGCCTGGTTTGGAATTGCAAAATGGGCTAAGGAGACAAACAACCTCAAGGCCTGGCAGAGAAGCCTTGCTTTTTCTCTTGGAAAGGTTGCTATGCGTTCCGGACAACCAAGTTTTAAACAGGCAAAACAGGGACTAATGATTCTGGAAGAGGCGGAGAGGCTGGGGTTTAAGGTTTAGATTTTCCCTCTATTTTTTGGTATTTAGAAAAATACACTCAAAAACCCATACTCACTTTATTCTAATCCTTTAATCAAATTTTTAAGGGTAAAACAATGGCTGCTTCAGGCATATTAACCGATCAGCAAATAAAAGAAGAGATAAGCCAGAACCAATTAATTGAGAACTCAAACAATGAAAATGTCCAACCTTGTAGTTACGATTTAAGAATAGGAACTATTTTTTCTGGAAGCAAAAAGATTGATGAAAACCACACAGAGAATACAGATGCAATTAAAATTGAACCTGGGGAAGTTGTTAGTATTTTGACAATGGAAACTTTAAAGATGCCAAATAACATTGTCGGAACAGTGTTCCCCCTTAATGGAATGAGCTCAGAGGGATTGCTTGTTTTAAATCCGGGACATATTGACCCTGGCTTTAATGGCCCAATTACCGTGATAGCCTTAAACTTAAGAAAGGTAAATTTGACTATCCAGCGGGGAGATAAAATTTTCACAGTCATATTTGAGCGATTACCAATTGCACCCGAAAAACCATATTCAAAAAACGCCCCAATAGAAGATACAAAAAGGAAGTTTCATAAAAAAACCAGCGAAATGGTTCCTAAAAATATTCTGGAACTAATATTAAAAAACCGGGATTTACCTTTTCTCACAAAAGATTCAGTATCCATTTATAAATGGATAATTGGAATTATTGCAACGGTGGTGGTGACGGTGGCACCGACTCTGGTATGGCAGATGTATGGTTTAAACAACAAATTGAATAAAGAAATCTCAGAACTCAAAACCCAACTTCAAGTCCATGAAAATCAAGATTCCATTAACAAACAAATTGACATTTTATTTTCAAAAATAGAATCTTTAGAGGTCCACCAAGAAAAACTGCAAAAATACATTAAAGAAAACCCATAAGAACCAAATTCACTCTTTCCATGAGATATCCTGAATTAGTTATATTTGATTTAGATGACACGCTAATTGATACAAGTGACGTGTATTGGCGCGCAAGGAACAATTTTATAGAAATCCTCGCTAAAGAGGGTTTCGACAGAAAAGAGATTTTAGCTAAATTTGAATCTATTGATGGAGAAAATATCAAAGTTTTGGGCCATATACCCCAGAGATATGGGAAAAGTATGCAGGATACTTATCTTGCCTTAAAGAATAACCCTGGCATGGATTCATTTCGAAATATTGAGATGGATGTTAAAAAATGTGGAAATTATATTTTTAATCATCTTCCAGAATTAATTGATGGCGCTTTAGAGTTAATTAAATGGACGGCTAAACACTATACTCTTGCCCTTCTTACCAGAGGTGATGTTAATTTCCAAAAGCAAAAACTGAAAAACGTCGGCTTATTAGAATACTTTCAGCACATTCAGGTAGTTGGCACCAAGAACGAAACCGCATTCCGAGATTTAATTTGTGAGACAGGGTTTGAGGCAAGGCATAGCTGGATTATTGGGGATTCAATAAAATCCGATATTAACCCAGGTATAAAATTGGGGATGAAGTGTATTTTATATGTGTATGAACATGCCAATTACCGATGGAACCAGGAATATGGAGAAATTGCGGAGGGCCCATTTTTTTGCATCGATCAATTAACTCAAGCCAAAGATATTCTAGAGAATCCCTCTGCATATGAAATGGTAACAGCCATTCCCGGTGCATCCTCGAGTTAAAACCCACTCGAAACGATTACTGGCCGATCTATGACAGAACTCCGCAAACACACAGAACCTACAAAATCGACCTCCCCCCCAAAAAAATTATCCAGATGTTATGTTAGGATTTTTGCTACAAACCAAAGTTTAGCTTGAACACACGATTCGGTAAATTTCAACTTTGATATTTTTTAAAAATGAGTAAACGAGAAACACCAATTACAATCAAATTTTGGGAGGAAGTCATTGGAGGCACGCTGGTTTTGGAGTACCCCCTGGCGGAGAAATCTAAAACCTCTGAGAGGCGAGCCGCCGATGCGGTTATATTTCCCCATCTGAAAAAGTCCACCCTTCATTGGAAGGAGGCCCCCACCCTGGAAGGGCATGATGTGGTGGTGGTTCAGACAAAAACGAGGCGACTGGGAATGTACCTCATGGGTCAAACCGTATTTTCAGGGCTACTGGCCAAAAACCTTGGAGCAAAATCGGTTAGATCCGTCGCCCTTTGCAAGGACACCGACACAAACCTGGCCCCCTTTCTGAAGGAATTTGACTTCGTCGAATTATGGGTTACAAAGGATGAAGGATTCGAAAGGATAATTTGAGTCCTTTGGCAGGAACATTCAAATGCCGGTGTTTGGGGGGATGCGGTTCAGAACGTTTTTCAAAAAACTTGTGTGTAATTCCTGTGTAATCCTTCCCGGAAAAGGGGCGATTTTGCGGGATTTCGCTGGATTCCCTGAAAACCGTTGAAAGGCTCTAACTCTAATTATTCCGAAGCTTTTAGAATCATCGGGAAATTTCCTGAAAAATTTGTTAGTTTACTTCTAATCCGTAGGTCGGGCGTTCGAATCGCCCCAGGCGCGCCATTTCACTGGGGAAACGACCCCTTTACGCGGGGATGGAACATGGACGACAACCTTTAACTCAGGAGTCGGTATGACCACCGGAAACACCGTAGGCGATCAGATGAGCAAAACCCTGTTCTTCACGGGGCCGGAAACCACCGCCTTCGATGCGGTGGACAAGATGTATCACAATAAGGTGAGCGCCCTGCTCATTCAGATTGACGGAGAATTCAAAGGCATCTTCACCAAAACCGACTGGATGCACCTGACCATGGGAGGCCAGGCCGACCCGCACGGAGTGAAAGTCGGCGACCTGATGAGTTCGCCTATCATCACCATCGACCGCAAAGAAACCGTTGGGAAGGCCACCATGATCATGGAAGAGAAGGTCATCCGTCACCTCGCCGTCACCGATAACGGCAAGATCGTCGGCATGCTTTCGGTGAAGGACCTCGAAAAGTTCTATTACAAGATGCATCAGAAAACCAACTTCTGACGCCCTCGATACCATTCGGCCCCCGGTAAAAAAGCTTTGCCTCCCGGCCCGGTCCCGGCCTGAATGAGCCAACCCCGCCCGCCTGCGTTGCCTCCAAATCCAAAAGAGGTGTATATTAGGACAACCGCTCAACCTGGATGGCAGACGATGCCGAACCCGATTCGACAAATAGAACCTCCACCCCGAAATGGGATGCACCACGCCGCATTTCCAAAAATCGTCGTGGCGTTCCTGTTTTTTCTTTTCGCGTCAACGCCCCTCACCTCTTCCGCCGAAGTACCTCGAATTCTGAGCGGACATACGGCTGCAGTTCAGGGCGTGGTGGTCTCTCCGAACGGCAAATATATCATTTCAGGGGGAGACGACGGGACGCTCATCATTTGGGACGCCCGCACAGGCGACAGGCAGAAAACCTTGAGCGGTCACAGTGGCGCAGTGAACGCTGTCGCAATTTCCCCTGATGGGAGATCGCTGGCGACAGGCGGAGCGGACACGCTGGTCAAGGTGTGGGATGTGGAATCCGGGAACGAGGTGCGGTCGCTGTCGGGCCATTTCGATGCGGTCACCGGCCTTGCCTTTTTTCCCGATGGAACGCGCCTCGTCTCCAGCGGACTCGGGGAATCCATCATCTTGTGGGACGTCCGAACAGGCCAGCCCCTGCGCGTTTTCGCCGATGAAGGCGAATCGGGATCGGAGTTCATTGCACTGGAACCGGTGCGATCGGTGGCTGCTTCTCCTTCCGGCAAAACCCTGATCACCGCTCAGGGAGACGCATTGAAACTATGGGATGCCTCGACCGGAACGCGCCTGCGGACCTTCTCGCGTCACAACGGCAAACTCTTCGCCACAGCGTTTTCTCCCGACGGCAAAAGCATCGTTTCCGCGGGACAGGACGGCGTCGTGCGGCTGTTCTCCACTGCTACCGGAGAACTCCTGCATACGTTGAAAGGCCACAAGGGAAAAGTGAATGCAATCACGTTTTCCCTGGACGGTGCGCACCTGCTTTCTGCGGGAGACGATGGCACGGTCCGGTTGTGGAATGCGGAAGATGCCGCGCTCCTGCACACGTTCGAAGGCCACACACAAGGCGCGACCTCCGTTGCCTTCTCGCCGGACAACCGCTTTGCAGTTTCCGGAAGCATCGACAAAACGGTGCGGTGGTGGGACCTGGCATCGCACGTCCAACCGGCTGTGGTGGCGGAAGCGCCTGAATCGAAAACCCCGCTAACGACGGAAACACCCGTCCCCGAGACGGGCCCCAAAACTCCGTCGCCCACTCTACCTGTGGAAGCTCCCGACACCGACCCGCCAGACATCGTCATCACGTCGCATGAAATCCTGCGCGGCATCGTGGTCGTGCCCGCATTGCCGGAAACCTTCGTCGAAGGACGCGTGACCGACAAAAGCGGCATCGCCCGCGTCACCGTCAACAACCGCCCGGCGCGCGTAGACGTGTCCGGAAACTTCTCTGCAGGGGTGCCGTTAGAGGAAGGCAAAACCAAAATCGTGGTCATGGCCGAGGACACGCGCGGCAACCTGGCGTGGGAAACTTTCTGGGTGGAAGGAGAAGCTCCCGTTTCAAAAGAATGGGTGGCAGACAAGGAAAAATCCCAATCGGTGGTTCCCGTCAAAGGCCACTATCATGCACTCATCATCGGCATCAACCAGTACCGCCACCTGCCACCGCTCAAAACCGCGGTGCATGACGCGCGGGAAGTGGACCGCATCCTGCGCGATCAGTATGGATTTGAGACCACGCTGTTGATCGATCCCGGCCGCGACGCCATCATGGACGCATTCAACGGTATCCGTCTCCGTTTGACCGCGGACGATCATTTTCTGATTTATTACGCGGGCCACGGCGAATTCGACAAAACCGTCAACAAGGCCTACTGGCTTCCCGCTGACGCCCGCCCCAACAGCGACACGAAGTGGATCATCGTGGACAACATCACTTCCAACATCAAGCGCATGGCGGCGCGGCACGTGCTGGTTGTGGCGGACAGTTGTTATTCCGGCACGCTGACACGCTCCGCCATCACGCGGCTGAGTACGGCTGAAGAGAAAAGACGGTTTCTTGACAAGATGAGGTCGCGTCCCTCACGTACCCTGATGGCCAGTGGCGGCAATGAGCCTGTGGCCGACGGTGGAGGCGGTGGGCATTCGGTGTTCGCGCGCGCCTTCATTGAAGCGCTGCAACAACCGGAGAACCCCGTGTTCACTGCCGAGCAGTTGTTCCACGACCAGATCAAGGAACGCGTCGCGGGGTCTGCCCAGCAGGTGCCGGAATACAACATCATCAAAAACTCCGGCCACGAGGGCGGCGATTTCGTGTTCATCAAAAAATGAAAATGGCTATGAAACGGATTTTGCTTATTACGGTTGTTTGGTTGGTGCTTGCGTTTCCCTTTCCGGGTTCGGCGCAGGAAGGGATGCTGTCGCTGATCAAGGAAGGACTGGACCCGACCTTCAGCGGCACCACGTGCAGCGGCATTTACGAGGTCCACCGCGGAAAGGATATCAAGCACCTGCGCGGTTTCCGGCTCTATGCCTGCCAGGGACGCTACACTCTGACGTTCGAAGGAAAACGCGGGGACGTGGTGACCCTGTTCGGTCGCAGCGAATTCGGCAAAGAAAACGGCTTCCTCATCATCCGCAAAACCGACGACCGCAAGGTGTGGTTGATCGACCTCGAAACGCTGCCCGAAGGAAACTGGGTGAAGCGGGGACCCATCGACCGGTCGGGGGGACTGCACGTGTACTACCAGCCCGCTCCCAATTTCAGCCAGAAAATCTCTTCCGTCAAATGGGGGCGATGGTGGAACGGATCCCAACCGGAATGAACCGCGCACGCCTCTCCATTCCCACAAGGAAATAAAGGGACTCTTTAATTCCCGGAACGAGGCGGTGACAGCAGGGTGTGCAACGCGACTTCCCTACGCACCAGCCTCTCTTTATCTTCCTTGCGCAGTTTTTTGATCGCCGCTTCAGCACGAAGCGCATGCGAGCGGTCCCCTACAGCCTCCTGGAATACCAGCTCCAGCGGTCCCTTGCCGCGAAAGAACTTGGCCCCGCGCGAACCGCCGGAAGCGTGCTCCGCCACACGGCGTTCGACATCATTGCTGACCCCCGTATACAGGCTCCCATTCTGCGCCCGCACCAGGTACACCGACCATTCCGGCATCCAGCGTTTTTCTCCCAAAAATTGTAAGCGGTGATATCCGGCATAAAACAAACCGGGAATGATTTTAACCATACCCGTCCGCTGTTTTTTTTACCAGAACAATTGTTTTTGCGTACCGTGATCATGCCCCTGACCGCATTTACCTTTCCCTTCTTGTTTTCACGGGTTTCTTTTTTTACTCTGTATAAGAACGTTTTATTTACGCAGGGCAACGGAAACCATTCATCACGCGACCATGCCAATTATCAATCGAACCATACTGGCCGGCTTCCTCCTCCTGATTATTTCGGGATGCGGGAGTCCGATTGGAGGCGACCACCGAAGCCTCGATGAAATCAAGGATTCCGGCAAGCTGGTGGTCCTCACACGCAACGCGCCCACGACGTATCATTTCAATGCGCAGGGCAATCCCACCGGGCCCGAATACGACCTGGTCGCCGGTTTTGCCCAATCGCTGGGCGTCGAGCCGCAGTTCATCATTAAAAATTCGATGACCGAAATCCTCGACGCCATCAAGAAAGGCGAAGCCGACCTCGCCGCCGCGGGCATCACCAAAACCGATGTGCGTGGCAAACAGTTTCTGTTCGGTCCCACTTACCAGGAAGTGACGCAACAGGTCGTGTGCCGCCGTCGCAGTGTGCGGCCCGAATCTTTGGAGGAGTTGATCGAGCAAAAGGTGAACCTCGTGGTGGTGGCGGGCACCAGTTACGAGGAAAACCTGGAACGCTTGAAATCCAAACATCCGGGTCTCAGCTGGAAAGCCACCACCGACATGGATACCGAGGAAATCTTTGAACAGGTGTGGGAGAAGGAAATCGACTGCACCGTCGCCGACTCCACCATCGTGAAAATCAACCGCCGTTATTATCCCGAACTCACGGTGCAGTTCGACATCACCCCGCCCGAGCCTCTGGCATGGGTCCTGCCCCAGGCGGCAGACGATTTAAGCGATGCCATCGACAGCTGGCTGAAAGAGTTCAGTCACAGTGGCGATTTCGACTCGGTGATGGCGAAGTACTACAAGTACATTCCCAAATTCGATTACGTCAATATCGCCACCTTCAACCGGCATATTCGCAAGCGTTATCCCAAGTACAGGAAACTGTTCGACAAGGCTTCGGAAAAATTCGGCCTGCCGCACAACCTGCTCGCGGCGCAGGCCTACCAGGAATCCCGCTGGAATCCGCGCGCCAAAAGCCCCACCGGTGTACGTGGCATCATGATGCTCACGCTGGTCACCGCCAAATCGCTGGGCGTGAAAAACCGCATGGATGCGAAAGCCAGCATCATGGCCGGCGCTCAATACCTGCATGAACTCAAACAACGGTTCCGCAAGGAAATTCCGGAACCCGACCGAACGTTCATGGCGCTCGCCGCTTACAATGTGGGCCGCGGCCACATGCACGATGCTCAAAAACTGGCACGCGATCTGGGCAAGGACCCCCACTCCTGGACGGAATTGCGGGAGGTGCTTCCCTTGCTCAGCCAAAAAAAGTATTATAAAAAACTGAAATACGGATACGCCCGCGGCCGGGAACCGGTCCGCTACGTGCAACGCATACGGGACTACGCAAATATCCTGGCGCGGGAGTTGAAGTGATGAAATCACCCGTTCGCATGAGTTCCTCTAATGGATAAAATCCAGAAAAGTGATCAGGAATGGAAGGACCAGCTGAGCCCGGAACAGTATCGCATCTGCCGCCAGCACGGCACCGAGCCGGCCTTCACCGGGGAGTACTGGGACACCAAGACCCCCGGCATGTACCACTGCATCTGTTGCGACCAGCCGTTGTTCGAAGCAAACACCAAGTTCGACTCCGGCACCGGCTGGCCGAGTTTTCATTCCCCGCAGGCGGAGGACGCGGTGTCGGAAAAAGAGGACCGGACCCTGTGGATGCGGCGAACCGAGGTGCTGTGCTCGCGATGCGACGCTCATCTGGGGCACGTGTTCAACGACGGCCCCGCGCCGACGGGCCTGCGGTATTGCATCAATTCCGCTTCGCTCAAACACAAACCGTCCGGGTCCGGCGGCTGAAGGATCGAGCGGTTTTCCGACAGGCAGCTCGCATCCCGGCAGTTATCCGTTCCATTCCTTTCGGGTTGTGGTATATATATCGTGGTTTCCACGACGAAATCCCCTCTGCAAGGATGTGAACCCGAAATGCGAATGGACAGGTACAAGATCAAAATGGAAGACATATCACCCTATCCCATAGAACGCTCCGCCGACTGCCAGGAATGGGAGGACGTGCCCCACGAAGAGCTGGAATCCATTCTGGACACGGTGCCGGAGGACAAGGTCCGAACCTTTCTGGGCGTGGTCCGCAACGGCAGTTTCGCCGCCCTGGACGGATACTTCTACCGCATCCGTCCCCGCAGCTGACCCGCACCCCCAGGCATGCCGCACAACCTGAACGTCGTTTTGCTGGAACCGGAGATCCCGTCGAATACGGGGTCCATCGGCCGGTTGTGCCTGGCGACGCAATCCACCCTGCACCTGGTGGAACCGCTCGGCTTCGAAATCACGGACAGCCGACTGAAACGGGCCGGGCTGGATTACTGGCAACACCTGGATGTGGTGCGGCACGCCCACTGGAACGCATTTCTGCAAACCCTGCCCCCCAACGCCCCTTGCATCTTTTTCTCCAAAAAAGCGAAAAGACTGTATTCCGAGCACCAGTACCAGCCGGGCAGTTACCTGATCTTCGGCAAGGAAACGCTGGGATTGCCGGAAGAATTGATCGACGCTCACCCGGAAACCGCCGTGCGCGTCCCGCAATACGATGACCGCGTGCGGTCGCTGAACCTGTCGAATGTCGTCTCCATTGCCGTGTACGAAGCCCTGCGCCAGCTCGGCTACTGACCTCTCACTCCCCCCACTTCCTTTTATCTCCGCTTTTTCATTTCTTTTCTGACCGTACTTCACGGTCATCCGTTCACCACATTAACCGTCCCTAATTAAAAAGTTTTAAGCCCGCCTTAAGGGTCTCTTAATTTTCACCTTCTATATTGAAAGGTGAAAAGGACACTCGACGCAACAAAGGGAGTTCGCAAAAAGTCACAGATCATTCACCCACAGGAAAGGAATCGATCATGCTTTCTCACCGACCCCGTTTGAAACGGACTGAGGGAACCCGGGCAACGACGGTGCTGGCTCTGCTGACGCTGGGCCTGATGCTGACCGCCGCCCCGGCGCTTGCGGCCAAGGACTGTCCGCAACCGCGCAAGACCAAAACCGCTCCGTCCAAGTTTCAGAAAATGGAGATTCCTAAAAACGCCAGCGCCCAGAACGGAGAATCCCTGTTCCAGAAATCCGCCAAGCCGATGGCCTGCAAAATGTGCCACGGAGACAAAGGCGACGGCAAGGGGCCCCTGGGCAAGGCGCTGAAACCGGCTCCGCGCAATTTCACCTGCGCCAAAACGATGAATGACATTTCGCCGGGGCAGATGTTCTGGGTCATTAAAAACGGTTCTCCCGGCACCGGTATGGTGGCCCACGGAAAACAACTGAGCGACAAGCAAATCTGGGACCTGGTGAAGTACATCAATACGTCCCTTGCAAAATAAACCGCAATGCCAACCCGCTTCCAAAGAGGAGGTGTCATCATGAAGACCCAAATGCTTCCGACACTCGCCGGAGCGATGGCGCTCTGGCTCGCCACCGGAACCGGCCTCGCGCAGGCAAAAGGCTATGAGGCCATTGACGTGAAAAACGGCGGCACGCTGACCGGCACCGTGCTGTTCAAAGGCACGCCTCCGGACCCGATCATGGAGGACTTGTCCAAGGGCAAGAACGCCGAGTTCTGCGCACAGCACCCCGACGCCACGAAGGACGGAATGCGTCCACGGCAGAAGGTGCAGGTGACCGACGGCAAACTGAACGGCGCCGTCGTGTTCATTCAAAACATTGACAAGGGCAAGGACTGGAACGCAGAAATCATCCAGTTCGATTTCAAGGACTGCGACATCTTCCCGAAGGTGTCTGTCGTCCGCCGCCCCCCGCGCGGAGTTCGTGAAGGCCTCGTGCAGATCGTCAACCAGGATCCGGATATCCTGCACAACCCGCACGGCTATGCAGTGAAGGGCGCACAGAGGAAAACGCTGTTCAACAAACCGCTGCCGAGCAAGGGAGACGTGGCCGATGTCACCAAGAACCTGATGCGCATGCGGCCGGGACGCGACCAGCATTTCTTCCTGCAGTGCGACCAGCACAACTTCATGGAAGCCGATGCGCGCGTGGTGTGGAATCCGTACTACGCAGTCACCGGCAAGGATGGTGCGTTCACGCTGGATCAGGTTCCTGCAGGCACCTACAAAATCACCGCGTGGCATCCTTACGTCGGTGAGGTAACGAAGGAGGTGACCGTCGGCGCTGACGGAACCGCGAATCTGGACTTCGAGTTGACATCGAAGTGAGTCACCTCCCTTGAACCTCCCTGGTGCGGCGCCGGGCTTCGGTCCGGCGTCGCCTTCCCCTTTTATTCCAGATTCCCCACGAGATGCCTGTTCAAAACAATGGTTGAATCAACCGGATCGAAGGAGTATAACTCGGGACAGAAGTGATCGCGGTTGATTCACCCGTTGAGACACTCGTATGATATCCCGCCTCTTTATCCGACGTCGGTCCCATCTTTTTGTTTTGATCCTGTGTTCCACCTTGCTTGCCTGCGGACCTTCTTCGGAACGCAAGGACGGCGGAATTCCCCCCGAAGCCGTGAAGGAACTGATCCAGTACGCCCGAGCCGGGGATATTGCCCAAATGGACATGTGGGTGGCCGGACACGGCAAGGACCCTGACGCACTGGCGGTGGCCCTTCTCGCAGCGGTGGAAGCCGACGCGCGCAGTGCGGCTTCGTGGCTGGTCAACCGCGGCGCTCCCGCTACGGCTTCCGATTCCAACGGTTTCACCGCCCTCATGCACGCCTCCCTCAATGGCAACGCCGAGCTGGCAACCTCCCTGATCCAACTGGGAGCCGATCCCCTTGCGCGGGATCATGACGGGCGCACGGTCTTGATGAGCGCGGTTGCCGGTGGCAATCACCATCTCGTACAGACCCTTTTCCCCCTGAAAGTCGATCCCAACCACCGCGACCAGTTCGGCTTCACTCCCCTCATGTGGGCCGCCACCATGGGCGACCCGGCCATGGTGAAATTGTTGATCGACCACAAGGCCGAGGTGGATCTTCGCGACCGCAACGGGTATTCGGCTTTATGGCTGGCCGCCATGCGCGATCAATCGGAAATCGTGTACTTGCTTCTGGACCACGGTGCCAAAGCCAGCGTGCGAAACAACGACGGCTTCACCCTGCTCATGGATGCGGCCGTCGGTGGCAAAATGGACATCCTTCCCGTTCTTCTTCAGCATGGTGCCAACATCAATGCGACGGATTCGTTCGGCCGCACCGCGCTCATCGACACCGCCTACCGCGGCCGTCAGGATATGGTCCGCCTCCTTTTAGAACACGGTGCGGATGTCAACCTGAAGGACCACGATGGATTGACCGCTTTGATGGCCGCATCCCTTCGCGGCGACGCGGAAACGGTACAAACTTTACTGGACAAGAAAGCCGACGTGCACGCCAGCGACCGCTTCGGCAGGACCGCGCTGGCGGGAGCCGTGCGAGGGGAACACCAACCGGTGGTCCGCCTTCTCGTCGAATACGGGGCGGATGTTAACACACGTGACGAACAGGCCATGACACCGCTGAAGATCGCCGCCTCACGCGGACACCTCGGGCTGGTGCGGTGGCTGCTGGACCACGGGGCCACGCCCCGGTTCGGGAAGAACGAGCCGTTCACTCCGCTCAACAGTGCCGCATTCGGAGGAAACCTCGAGATCGTCAAACTCTTTCTCAGCAAGGGGGCCGACGTCAACCAGGCGGACAGCCGCGGCCTGACACCGCTGATCAGCGCCGCCTTCGGCAATCATGGAGATACGGTCCGCCTGCTGTTGAATAAGGGCGCGAAAGTCAATCAACAAGCGGACAATGGCTGGACCGCTCTCATGAGCGCCGCGTTTGAAGGCAACCGCGAGATCGTGCAACTGCTTCTGGAACGGGGAGCCAATCCGCAAGCGCGCACACAGGATGGATGGACCGCCGCCCAAAGCGCCCGCCTGGGCGGACATACCGAACTGGAAAAACTCCTGGCGGCGGGATAAAACGTTACTTCTCGTATTTCAGATTGCGGCTTCCTTTGGGGTTGTAAACGTACATCAGGAGAAGAGCCCAGTTGCCCTGCGTGTAGCCGGTCGTCCCCCCCTCCGTGGCAAGCCGTGTGGGATCGAATTCAAACTTCGCATAGTGCCGCCCGTCACGGGTCCGCACGTAAAACACCCCGCCCGGCTTGTCAAAATCCATCGACAGATTTTCAGCGTACCCTTCCGGCGGAGCGCGGTCGGTGAAAACCAGGAAATCGCTTTCCACTTCCAGTTCAGGGCCGGAGACAAATTGCAGCCCACCCCCACCGGTTACCGCCAGCCGGATGTGATTCCAATCCGTCCTCGATCCAAACATGGGAAACACATCCGCCTCTTCGGGATCCAAAGCGCGTCGTCCATCCTTGAAGGACCACCCGAACGGCTGATGGTTTTCCACCCCGATCCGCATGAGACCGGATTTCACCGGGTGGCGGACGGGATCTTTCCGTTTGATTTTGATGACGGCGGTGGATTCGCTTTCATACCAGTGTATGAACGGGACGTATCCCTCACGGGTGGCCTGAAGCTTGGCGCTGTCCGCACCTTCGTATTCCAGCCGGAACCTCCCCTGGGCGTCGGTCCGCGTATCGTAAACCGTGGGGTGATCCCACACAATGCTGTCGCGGCTGATCTTCCAGCCGTACTGCCGAGTCTGAACCCGCACATCGGATACCGGCTCGCGGGTATCGTAATCGACCACCGTGCCTTCGATGCTATGCTCGCCGGAACAGGCGGCCAGAGTCATAGCCGGAACCAGAAACAGGAAATTGATTACGCGTAGGGTTTTCATAGACTGCACCCGGCGATGGAATCATGAAGGGCCGCAAGCTTTTTTCAGGATCGATTGATTTTAGCTGCTGGCAACGCGGTTTTTTCCCTGAAGCTTGGCCCGTTCCAACGCGCCTTCCGCTCGTTTGAACAATGTTGTTTTCGTATCGCCTTCCTTAGCCTGTGCAAGTCCGGCACTGACGGTCACACGCACGCGGTTTCCAAACTTGTCGTTGATGTCGTTCATCAGGTGCGTCCGCACGGTCTCGACGCGATCACGCAGGCGCTCGGCGGCACCCCGCACATTCTTGTACGAGGAATTATGAAACAGGACGGCAAACCGGTCCTGCGTGTACCGGTACACAAAATCCGACTGCCGCACTCCGTCACGGATCACCGCCGCCACACTGCACAATGCGTTGTTCGCCGCTTCCGCCCCGTACTTGTTCTGTATCGATAGGAAATCATCGATGTCGAACAAGGCGAGAAAAAACGGTTCCCGCGTTTTGTGAAAGGCTTTTAAATTCTCTTCGATTTTGATGTCGTAGGCCGACCGGTTCAGGACCCGGGTCAATCCGTCCAGAACAACCTGTCCCTGCGTGTCGGCACGCTCCTGCAGGGTCAGGCAATGCTGGTGCAGACGTTCGACCTCCTGCCGCACGATGCCGAACCGCTGCTGAATCTGTTCGGTGACGTCCAGCATCCTGTCGCGGATGGCTAGGGTGTGCCGCAGTTCGCGCGCATCTTCCAGCTCGTCGATGATTTTTTCCAGGCCCTGATCGAGTCTGCTTCCCTTGCCGAACATCGATGTGAGAGACCGGGCCAGGGCGCGGATGATCTCCACCAATCCGGCCCTTTCCAGCAGCCGCAAGTCGGTGTTCCTTTTTAAAAAATCAAAGCCCTGCTCGAGCTCCTTTTGCAGCGGAGCATCGAGACCCGGAGCCACCGGCGGCAGCCGGTTTTTCAGCAGATCCAGCTTATCGTGCAGGTCGTGATCCTGGGGCAGGCCCCGCGCGGTTCCTTCCACAAACACACGCAACAGGGCCAACAGGGATTCAACGTCCTCCGGGGTCACGGTGCCGCCACCGCGCAGTTTGAAAGAAGGCTGTTCGGATTGAGTTCCCATTCTCACCTGAAACGACAATTTATCTTCATTTCGATTGTACCAGATTGGGAACCCGGTCAGCGCGGGGAACCATTCTTGGTTCAGGCCTTATGGCGTTTTTGGGGCATCCATGGCACAACGGAACCCGAAATTGGAATTACGCAGGTGTGGCTCCGACCAGAACCGGGTGGCGCTCATCTGGTGACGCGCGCCGGAATACCACGATCCGCCGCGCAATGTTTTTTCCGTTCCGGTCTCGGGCCCCTGCGGGTTGGCGGGGGGACTGCGTTCGTAATAGGTTTTGTCGTACCAGTCGGACACCCACTCCCAGACGTTGCCGGACATGTCGTAGAGACCGAACGCATTGGGCTTTTTCTGGCCGACCGGGTGTGTGGTCTCGTCCGAATTGTCCTCGAACCAGACATACTCCCCGCTGTGTTCGTCGCCCCAGAAATACACGGTCTGCGTGCCCGCACGGGCGGCTTTTTCCCACTCCGCTTCGCTGGGCAGGCGTTTGCCCACCTGTTTGCAGTAGGCGCTGGCTTCCAGCCAGGTGACCTGGTCGGCAGGATGATTTTCTCCCTCGAATTTCGAAGGGTTGGCCCCGCGAATGGCCACGTACTCTTTTTGCGTCACCTCAAATTTGTCGAGAAAAAATCCATCCACGAACACTTTGTGAGGGTATTTGTTGCTGGCTCCTTCCAGACCCATGGTGTACGTCCCCGGCGGGATGTACACCATGCCTGCCGGAGGTTGCAGTGGGTCCTCCGCGCGGACCAGCCCCGGATGAAAGGCGACCCATGCCGCCGTCATACACCACACGGCCACAAGGGCCCGCTTGAATACTCCGAATTTCATTTTCATTCCTTCAACCAATAAAATTTTCAGTAAAACGAATCGATGTCCGATGCATCCTAACATTATATAAACCCGAACGCACGACGACATATTTCCTACACGAACTGGGTGAAGAAGGAATCCATGGGACTTCTCGACTGGCTTAAAACAGACAAGATCAAGGAATGCCAGGAACGCCTGCGGCACCATCCGGAAAACCCGCGCCTGCATTTCGAGCTGGGCGTGGAATACGAACGGCTGGGTAAAAACCAGGAGGCGCTGGCGGCGTTTCAGGAAACGGTGCGCCTCGATGAAGGCTCGGCGGAAGCGCATTTCAACCTCGGTTGCCTGTACGAAAAGGTGGGCGACGGCAGGAACGCCATCGTGCACATGATCAAGGCGGGCAACCTGTTCGCGCAGAGAAACGCGCCCGTTCAGAAAGAAACCGCCCGCACCAAAACACAGGAGCTGTACCACAAGTTCAAACTCGATCCCGGCGAGTTTGCCCCCGGCAACAGCAAAAGCTGAACCCCTGTAAAATCCCCTTTTAGCGCAACCCGGTCCTCCCCCCTCCCGGTGGCCGCCGTTCTTCCCGCCGACCCCGTCCTTCTGGCTCACGATTCGCTTGAGATGGGGATTTATCCTGTTACACTGAAAAGACAGCCGTTCACACACTCCGCCCGCAGTCGGGACCGCTTTTTTTATGAAAATTTGCCTGATCGAGCCATCCAAATTCGTATCGCTGACGAACTTCGTCTCGACCATCAGCATGCCGCCCATCGGCCTGGCCTACATCGCCGCCGCCCTGCGAGAGGCGGGCCACGAGGTGGCCGTGGTGGACGGACCCGGCTCCGCGCCGCGCAAGTTTTTCGAGTTCCGGGGCATAAACATCCGCGGCCTGGAAAACGCCGAGATCATTGAGCGCATTCCTGAGGACGCCGATGTCATCGGCCTCGGTTGTATGTTCAGTTCCAACTGGGTGTACGTGCGCGACCTGGTGAAAGGCATCCGTGACCGTTTTCCCCACAAACGCCTTCTCATGGGCGGCGAACATGTCACCGGCTTTCCCGAATTTTCCCTGGAACAGGCTCCGCTCGATGCGGTGGTGCTGGGCGAAGGCGAAGAAATCATCGTCCGTCTGCTGGACCGCTGGCAGGAAAACAAACCGATTGACGACCTCGCGGGCATCGCGTTTCGCCAACCCGATGGCACCATCCAGACCAACCCGCGTCACAACCGCATCCGCGACATCGACTCCATTCCCTGGCCGGCGTGGGACCTGTTCGACATCGAGCAGTACAACACCGTCAACCAGCCGCACGGCGCCTCGCAGGGCCGCTTCATGCCCATGCTGGCGACACGCGGATGCCCGTTCCAGTGCACCTTCTGCACCAGCCCGCACATGTGGACGACGGAGTGGACGGCGCGCGACCACAAAAACGTGGTCGATGAAATGCAGACATACATGGAACGCTACGGCGTCACCGATTTCCAGTTCGAGGACCTCACCGCCATCGTGCGCCGCGACTGGATGCACGCCTTCTGCGACGAGGTGCTGGCACGCGGCATGAAAATCACGTTCCAGATGCCGTCGGGCACGCGCAGCGAGGCCATCGACTACAACCTCGCAAAAAAACTGAAGGCGGCAGGATGCCACGAGTTTGCTTTCGCCCCGGAATCCGGCGACCCGGAAGTGCTGCAGGCGATCAAGAAGAAGGTCGATCTCGACAAGATGTTCCATTCCGCGGGCGAGGCGCTCAAGGCGGGCATCAACGTCGGCTGCTTCTTCATCATCGGTTTTCCCGAGGACACGTACAAAAGCGTGTTCAGAACCTACGCCGCCATGATCAAGTGCGCCATGCTCGGATTCACCAACGTGAACCTGAACGCCTACTCACCGCAACCGAACACCGAGTCGTTCAACCAGCTTCGCGAAGACGGCAGAATCCCCGAGCTCGACGACGACTACCTGATGAGCCTGTTCACGTTCCAGGATTTCGGCGCACGCAAGACGTCGTACAACCCGCGCTTCGGTCACCGCGAGTTGTCGTTCCTGGTGATTTTCGGGCAAGGCCTGTTTTATGTGTTCTATTTTCTGCGCAAGCCGGTGCGGATCTATTACCTGTTCCGCGATTTCTTCTCCGACCGCGCCGCCAACAAGAGCAACAAGATGGTGAAGTCGATGCTCAAGGACGCCTTCAGCCTGTTCAAGGCGCGGCTCGGCCGCCTGTTCAAAATCGCATGAGGAACCTGCCCGATGGATGTGGTGGACGCCCTGCGTGAGCGCGAACGCGCGCGCATGCATTACTGGGACCGCAAGGATTACTTCATCCCGCACCGCCTGAAATGGCGGGCGCACATGGCGCGCCACCTGTTCCATCTCCTGCCCGGCGAATCGATTCTCGATCTCGGTTGCGGCGACGGGCGCTGGACCCGCGAGATCGCCGAACTGCACGACCACAAACACCCCGTCACCGCGGCGACCTTCAACCCCGATTACTTTGATGAACTCAACGCGAACAAACCGGAGAACGTCGAGCCGGTCCTGCTGAACGAATTCCCCGGTCCGCTCGCGGGACGCAAATTCGACACCGTGGTCGCGTGGCACATGCTTCCCAACCCAAACTACGGCGCGTTTCTGCACGAAACGCGCAAACTGTTGAAACCCGGCGGCCGCTTCCTGCTGTTCGAGCCCAACCCGTGGAACCCGTATTCGCAACTGCGCCGCCTGGTCACGCGCCTCATCCCGTTCGTCAAACTGCGAGAAGAAGGACCGCGCTTCAACCGCATCGAGATGATGTCGATCCTCTCGGAAATCGGCTTCACCGGAATCCGCATTCTTCCCTACGATTTTCTGTTTCCCCCCCTGCCGAAAGCCCTGTTGTGGCCGGTACAGAATCTGAGTCTCATCCTGGAAAACATGCCCTACGTGCGCAACTTCGCGGGCGAGTTGTATCTCAACGGACAGAATCCCGCGCCGGAAGACTGGAAGCGTCCGTATGTCCCGCTCACCGAACACGCGTCGCTCAAGGGCCGGGTGTCGGTGGTGGTGCCGTGCCACAATGAAGAAGCGAACCTGAAACCGTTGGTGGCCAACCTGACGGGTTACTTTGACGACTACATCCAGGAGATCGTGCTGGTCGACGACAACAGCACCGACCGCACGGCGGAGGTGGGAGAAGCGTTGCATGCACAGGACCCGCGAGTGCGGCTGGTGAGGCGCACGCCACCAAACGGGGTGGGCCGGGCGCTGCGCGACGGACTCGCCGCCGCTCAAGGCAATTACGTACTGCTCATGGATTGCGATTTCCAGCATATCCTGCCGGAGTTGACGGGGCTGTTCGACGCAGTGGTCCATGACGCGGACGTGGCCATCGGTTCCCGTTTCTCACGCGACAGCGTTCTGCTCAATTACGCGTTCACCAAGATCCTCGCAAACCGCGCGTTTCACCTGCTGGCGCGCATCCTGTTCCGCAAGTACCTGCGCGACCTCACCAACAACCTCAAGCTGATGAAACGCGAGGTGGCGCAAAACCTTCAGCTGGAAGCGCACGATTTTGCCGCCAATGCCGAAACGGGGCTGCAACCGCTCCTGCTCGGGTACAAGGTGGAGGAAGTGCCCATCTCGTGGATCAACCGCTCAGTGGACATGGGCTTCTCCAGCTTCAACCTGCACAAGACCGGACCCAATTACCTGAAAGTGTTCCTCCGCCTGTTCTGGCGGCAGTGGCGCGGCAAATCCATCACCCTGCCCGTCGAACCCTCACCTCAACATCCTGCAACACACAAATAAATGGACCTTCGCTTTCCCTGCCGACGTTTTCTGAAAACGGCGGTGTCTTTCGTGGCCTGGTTCTGGATCGGTGCGTCCCTGCCCGCTTTCGCCAACGGGGACGATCACGACCATGAATCCGGCGATTCGTTCCTGGAGGAAGTGAGCGACGCACTGGGCGTGCTTTCCCTTTGGGGCCTTGTTCTGCTGAATGCGCTCTGGTATTACCACATGGGGGTTCGCAAACTGCCCCGCAGTGTGCGCGAGGCGCTTCCGGATTTTGTCGTCCGCAAGCCGGTGCAATGGAAAGTGCGCTGGCGCAATTACCACTACTGGGGCAATCCGGTGATGCTCGGACTGAGCTACCTGCACGGCTGGTGGGCGGAGGACAGCAACTGCGTGCTGTGGGCGGGGTGGGGCCTGATCGGTGTGCTGTGTCTGTCGGGTCTCGCCATGAAACTGCAGGGAGCCGACCAGCCCGGTGCGAAGGTCACGCGCCTGCTTCACACCCAGCACACGCTGTCGGTGGTGATGGTCGTCCTGTTGTGGGTCGGTCACCTGTTCGCCGACGATTGAGGCGTCATTCCTTCGGAGTGTCCGGTTTGAACAGGCCGGTGATAAAATAGACGAGGTAGGGAATCAACACGCCGAACACCAGCAGGCCCCAGGTGAGACCGCTTTCGCCGTACTTGAGTTCCAGCGACTGGATGGGACCGCGCCAGGCCCACACGGCGTAGACCGCACCCCCCGCAACCAGCAGGATGATCTTGATTCGCTTCGCTTTCATGCCCGCCTCCCTCGCCACCACCTTGTTGTGGCTCTCGGTGGCGTGTCCCGTCCCGGCGTCAGCCGAACGGGAAACCGTCGTTCAATCCTATCCCAACGGCGCGGTGCATTTCGAGATCCAAATCGATGAAAACCGGTTCCGCCAAGGCTGGACACGCGAGTTCCGCAGGGACGGGTCGCTCATGAGCGAGTACATGTATGAACACGGCGTGAAACAGGGGCTGGCCCGTTTTTATTATGACAGCGGCGAACTGATGACCGTGTGGGTGTACGAGAACGGCCAGCGGCACGGCCAGAGCATCGGCTACTTCAAGAACGGGGCGGTGAAGGACCGCGGGTTTTACCAGAACGACCTTCTGCACGGTCCGGTGACGCTGTACCATCCCGACGGCACGGTGAAGGCGCAACTCGAATTCAAGGAAGGCCGCCGCCACGGCGAGAGCAAAACGTATTACGAAGACGGGCAGGTGCAGTTCGTGTACCGCCACGATAACGACCGGATGCTGGAAAGCGAACATTACGGCCGCGACGGGCAACTGCTTGAAAAGCAATACTATCCACACCCCGGAGGGCGCTGACCGGTTTCAAACGAATTTTCCAGGCCGGGAGCTTTGCAATTGTTTGGCACGGCCTCGGGTGCCGCGATATAATGGGGGTGAATGAAGCCTGTCTATTTTGATACACAGAAAGTGAACAACCACCAGCCCCGCGCCATCCTCGTCGGCGTGGAGACGAACCAGGGCTCGGGTCCCCCGGTCGGCGACTCGCTGGACGAGTTGTCCGGGCTCGCCACCACGGCGCATTACGATCCCGTCGCCCACCTCACCCAGCGGCTGGCCACGATCCACCCAAAAACCTATCTCGGCAGCGGCAAGGTGGAAGAACTGCACCAGGCAGTGAAGCACCACGATGCGGAGATCGTCATCTTCGACGAAAACCTGTCGCCTGCACAGACACGCAACCTGGAAAACCTGCTCAAGTGCAACGTGGTGGACCGGTCGTGGATCATCCTCGAAATCTTCAGCGACCACGCGCGCACCAGCGAGGCGAAAACCCAGGTGGAGCTGGCGCGGTTGAAATACTCATTACCACGATTGACACGGATGTGGGGTCATTTGTCGCGCCAGCGCGGCGGCATCGGCATGCGCGACGTGGGTGAAACGCAGATCCAGCTGGACCGGCGCATGATCCGCGACCAGATTTCCAAACTCACGAAGAAGCTCAACCGCATTCACAAGGAAAAACAGACGCAGAGAAAAAGCCGGCAGACCACCTACCAGGTCGCGCTGGTGGGCTATACCAACGTCGGCAAATCGACGCTGATGAACTGTTTGACGGGCGCGGACACGCTGGTCGAGAACAAACTGTTCGCCACGCTGGACGCCACCGTGCGCAAGGTAAAAAAGAATTTCCCGTACCCGATCCTGCTTGCCGACACCGTCGGGCTCATCGACAAACTGCCGCACGATCTGGTCGCGTCGTTCAAAAGCACGCTGGACGAAGTGCGCAATGCGGACCTGCTGGTGCACGTCATCGACATCAGCCACCCGCATTACCGCCGGCAGATGGCGACGGCGGAGAACGTGCTCAACGAGCTCGGCATGCACGACACCCCCACCGTGAACGTGTTCAACAAAATCGACCGTATCGAAAACGCGCAGGACGTGGAAGAGATGCGGCGGTTGTATCCGGATGCGGTGTTCGTGTCCTGTCGGAAGGAAGTGGGACTGGACGACCTGCGCCACGCCATCGTGCACCACTACGAAGCGCGGCTGGTGCCCTACCAGGTGGAGCTCGACTACACGCGCTCGGACCTCATTCCCGAAATCCGCAAGCACGCGCTGGTGGTGGACGAGCGCTACCACGACGAGACCATGACGCTCGACCTGCGCATCTGGCCGCACCACAAGGCCCGCCTGATGGAACTGTTGAACGGCTACGCCTGAAGCAGACCGCCTTTTAAATTCAAACCACGATGAGGTTGGCGTGGGCGACGACGAGTTTTTTCTTTCCCGCCTTTTTGAAAAACACCACCACCTTCATGTCGTCGTCACTGCCTTCGCGGTTGACCACCACGCCGGAGCCGAACTTCGGATGCAGGACTTTCGTGCCGACGGCGAACCCGGTGTCGGTGGCGGGCGGCGATGCGCCCGCGGGCAGTGACCACTCGTCACCGCCGTTTTTTGACGCGTAGGATGAAGAATAGGAAGACGATGTCGTCATTGCGGGGGCGCTTGACTCCATCGTCATCACCTCGCGCGGAATGGCATTGATGAAATCGGAGGGCTGGTAGGTGAAGGTGCTTCCGTAAATGCGCCGCCTGCGCGCATTGCTGACCATCAGCCGCTTGCGCGCGCGGGTGAAGCCGACGTAACACAACCGCCGCTCCTCTTCATACTCGTCGTTGCTCGACAGGGAACTGGCGTGCGGCAGGAGCCCGTTCTCGAAACCGATGATGCAAACCGAGTCGAACTCCAGTCCCTTGCAGGTGTGGAGTGTCATCAGCGCCAGCACACCGCGGCTGTCGTCCAGGTTGTCGAGGTCGGCGACCAGCGTGGTGGTGTCGAGGAACTCCCGCAACGAGCCTTTGCGGTCGATGTCCACGAACTGTTCGACGGCGGAATACAACTCGTTCAGGTTCTCCAGCCGGCCTTTCGCCTCCTGCGTGTTCTCTTTCTGCAGGGCCGTGAGGTAACCTGTTTTTTCGAACACTTCCTTCAACAGGTCGACCGCCGAGTGATCTTCCACCACCTGCTGAAAGCGGTCCATCATGGCGACAAACTGCGCGATTTTTTTGGCCGGGCCCGTTCCCACAATCCCCCCTGCCTTGCGGAACCCTTCCATCAACGTCAGGTGGTGTTCGCCGCAGTACGCCTCCACCTTGTCTACAGAGGCCTTGCCGATGCCACGAACCGGCGTGTTGACGATGCGCTTGAGGGACACGGAGTCGTTGGGATTGAGGATCACGCGCAGGTAACTCAGGATGTCCTTGATCTCCTTGCGTTCGTAAAACTTGAGGCCGCCGATCACCTGGTAGGTCACGCCCAGGTGGCGAAGCTGGTCCTCCAGCACCCGCGACTGCGCGTTGGTGCGGTAGAGGATGGCGATGTCGTTGAGCGAGGCACCGTCCTGCACCCACTGGTGGATGCGTTCGCACACCGCGCGGGCTTCGTCGATTTCATCCTCGGCGCGGTAATACAAAATGGGCTCGCCCGACTCGTTGCGCGTCCACAAGTTCTTCTCGCGGCGCGCCGCATTCTGCCTCACCACCGCTCCGGCCGCGTTCAGGATGGTCTGCGTCGAGCGGTAGTTCTCTTCCAGCTTGATGACGGTGGTTCCGGGAAAATCCCTCTCGAAATGCAGGAGGTTTTCCAGGTTGGCGCCGCGCCAGCGGTAAATACTCTGGTCGTCGTCGCCCACCACGCACACGTTGTGATGCGCCCGCGACAGCAGTTGAATGAGATGGTACTGCGTGAGGTTGGTGTCCTGAAATTCATCGACCAGGATGTAGCGGAAGCGGTCGTTGTAGTGATCGCACAGCTCTTTGTTCGTCTTGAACAGTTTCACCGTCATCATCAGCAGGTCGTCGAAATCGAGGGCGTTGTTTTCCTTGAGGGCATTCTGGTAGTGCGGGTACACGTGCGCCGCCTTCAGCTTGTGGCCGTAGGGCAGGGCGTCGAGCTTGATGTGTTCCGGCAACTGGTAATCGTTTTTGAATCCGCTGATGTGGTTCAGGATGGTTTTGGGAGGAAACGCCTCTTCATTCACCTCCGCCGCCTTCATGCATTTCTTGACCAGCGACAACTGGTCCTGCGCATCGTAGATCACGAAATCTTTCGTGTAACCGGGAAACTCCATGTGCTGGCGCAGGAGGCGCAGGCACAGCGAGTGGAAGGTGCTGATCCAGGGCGCGCGGCCGCCGTCGCCCATCTGGCCCAGCACGCGTTCGCGCATTTCACCCGCCGCCTTGTTGGTGAAGGTGATGGCCAGGATGTTCTCCGGCGCGATGCCTTTGTCGCGGATCATGTGCAGGATGCGGAATGTGATGGCGCGGGTCTTGCCTGACCCGGCGCCTGCAACCAGCATGAGCGGACCTTCCGTGTGCCGGACGGCCTGCAGTTGTTGCGGATTGAGTTCGTTGGTATCCATGTAACAAAAGGGCGGGAGAATCTCGAAGGGTGGGCACCCGTCACGCTCCACGCATCATGCGCGCGTTCAGTGCGTCATGATGGTTTGAAAGTAATCGAAAGTGTAATCCTCGACCTTGAAAATGTCGATGGGTTTTTTCACCGCGTGACCGGATTCGAAATGGATTTCTCCCGTCGCCCCCTGAAACCGCGATTGTTCGATGTGTTGGCGCATGGATTCGGCATCGAGTTTGCCCGCGAGCAGGGATTGCAGGATGATGGTCGCAGCGTCGTAATAACTGGCGGAATACAGGTTGGGTTGCACGCCGTACTGCGTGGTGAAACGTTTGACGAATTCCCGCACGTGCGGTTTCGGCGATTTGAGCCGCCAGTTCATGGCGGAAGCGAAGGTGTTGCGCGCCGCCTCGCCTGCGATGTCGATCAGGTCCTGGCTGTATACCCCGTCACCGCCCAGGAACGGCGCTTCCAGCCCGATGTCCCGCGCCTGCTTGAGAAGCAGTCCTCCTTCCGCCGGATACGTGAGGAAGAACACCGCGTGCGGGTCCAGGTCCTTCACTTTTTCCAGCGTTGCCGAAAAATCCGTCGTGCCTTTGGCGATGCCGTGCACCCAATCGACACTCCCGCCCAGCCTGGTGAACTCTCGGTGCACCACCTTCTGGAACCCGCGACCGTAATCGTTGTCGAGGTAGAGGATGACGCCCTGCCGTGCGCGCAGGATTTCATAGGCGAACCGCGCCAGCGCCCGTCCCTGGCGGTCGTCCGGCGTGACCAGCGTGAAAGCGTAGTCGCCCGCTTTGCGGATCATGGGGGTGGTGGCACTTCCCGACATCAACACCACCCTGTTCTCCTGCACGATGGGCGACATGGCGAGGAACACGGGGGAAGTGAACGGACCGACAATGGCCTGCACCTTCTCTTCGGCGATCAACGCGCGTGTCACCTTTTTGCCCTGTTCGGGATCGGAGCGGTCGTCCACCATCACCATCTTGACCTTGAGACCCTTCCTGGCCAGGGCAGGAGCGTGGGTCTTCAATGCAAGCTGAATACCGCGTTCGGCATCGGTGCCCTGCGACGCGTTCTCGCCGCTCAAAGGCAGGACCGCACCCAGCACAACGCGGGTTTCCTTGCCTTCGGCCGCGGCCATCTGTGGACAGAAAAAAGCGCTCAACGCGAAAAGCGCCAGCGCCCAGGTAAAAAATCGGTAAGAAAATTTCATGTCGGATCACCTCAATACCCACAGAGTATCACTGTTGGAAGAGGGAAATCCACAGAAGGAAACGGGGTTCAGACGAGGTGTTCCCAGATGGCTCCGGCCAGGGCTTCGATGAACAGGGGAGAGGTGTTGAGGGATTCCGTGCGGAACAGGGAAAGATCCTTTTCTTCCGCGTATTTCTTGAATCCGATGTCAATATCGTAAAGGATTTCAATGTGATCGCAGACGAACCCGACGGGGAAAATGAGCACCGCCTTGCCGCCCTCGTTGGCGATCTTGTCGAGGATTTCTTCCACGCTCGGTTCCAGCCACGGACAGGGGATCATCCCCTGGCTCTGGTACGCCTGGTGCCACGGCTCCATCGGCACCTGTTGGCGGATGCCGTTCAGCGTTTTTTCGTATTCCTGCACGTAGGGATCGATCCCCTCCTCCACGTACGCGGAGGGAATGCTGTGCACCGTGAACACAGTGTGGAACGTATCATAACCCTTGGCCTTGAGATCCGATTCGGCCGCTTGATACCGTTCCACAAAGGCGTCGATCAACGACGGCTGGTTGGGCCAGCTTTTGATGAACTGCACCGGAATGCCGCCCGCATCGCACGCACCCAAAGCTTCGTTGAACGAGTTCAGATAACGCTCGGTGCTCCACTTGCTGAACTGCGGAGCGAGACACAGCGCAATGAGGCGGTCCACACCGTCGGCCTTCGCCTTCTGTACGGCTTCTTCAATGAGCGGGTACCAGTTGCGCATGCCGATGTACACGCGAAAGCGGTCGCCTTCCTGGTTGAGGAACCGCTCCAGCGCCTCCGCCTGTGCCTCGGTGATCTCGAGCAGAGGTGAACTGCCGCCGATGGCTTCGTAGCGTTCGGTGATTTCGCGGATCACTTCCGTACTCGACGCCGTACCGCCGCGAATGCGTTTCAGGTATTCGGGGATGTCGGCAACGCGCGTGGGCGCACCGTGGGCGAGCAGGATGACGCCCGTCTTTACGTTCTGTGTGGTGGGATCAGCCATGCTGGTACTCGTGCACCATGTCCACCACGGCTTTGACGTGATCGACCGGCGTGTGTTGCAATATGCCGTGGCCAAGGTTGAAGATGTGGCCCGGCCGCCCTTCGGCGCGTTTCAGGATATCGAGCACCTTTTCACGGATCAACGGGATCGGGGCGAACAGGATGTTGGGATCCAGGTTGCCCTGCACCGGTGTGTCCATGCCGATCTGCCGGCGCGCGTCGTCGAGATGTATACGCCAGTCGAAGCCCATGACGTCGCCGCCGGACTGCCGCACCAACGGCAACATGGTCGAGGTGCCCGTACTGAAATTGATCACCGGCACGCCGCATTCCTTGAGGCCTTCGAAAACACGTTTCGTGTGCGGCAGGATGTAGCGTTCGTAGTCGCCTGGATTGAGGCATCCGACCCAGCTGTCAAAAATCTGGAGGGCCTGCGCGCCCGCTTTCACCTGCATCTTCAGGTAATCGACCAGCACGTCCACCACCTTGTCCATGAGCAGGTTCCATGTCTCCGGCTCCTTGTACATCATGAGCTTGGTGGTGGTGAACTCCTTCGACTTGCCGCCTTCCACCATGTAGCTGCTCAGGGTGAACGGCGCTCCGCTGAACCCGATGAGCGGCAGTTTCCCCGCAATTTCCTTGCGCACCAGCTTGATCGCATCCCCGACGTACCCCAACTGCTCCTCACTGTTGACCGGACGCAGGTTGTCCACATCCTGGCGTGTGCGCACCGGCCGCGGGATGGAGGGACCGTCACCTGCCGTGAACTCCAGCCCGGTGCCCATCGGCTCCAGAGGCAGAAGGATGTCGGCGAAGATGATGGCCGCATCGACGCCCAGCACGTCCAGGGGCTGGAGCGTGACCTCGGTGGCCAGCTCCGGCGTGCGGCACATTTCGAGGAAGGAGTACTTCGCCTTGAGGTCGCGGTACTCTTTCATGTAACGGCCTGCCTGGCGCATGAACCAGACCGGGGTGCAGTCCACCGGCTCGCCCCGGCAGGCCTTCAGAAAGCGGTATTCTCCGTTTTTGTCCATGGTGCTCCTGATTTTGGGGAAATGCCGATTATAGGCCGTTTCCGCCCAGATTATCAACGGGTTTTAGGCGCTCGATTTCGGTCAGAACAGCAGGGTCGGCCTCGCCCGTCAGGCAACCCTGTACCGCCTGCCAGGCCTCGTTCCCCAGCAGTTCCCCCAGCGCCCACACGGCGTGCGCGCGGATGAGCGGTTCCGGGTCGGAAAGCGCCTCCAGAAGCACGGGAACGGCCTGCGGGTCGCCGCTGTTGCCCAGGGCGACGGCGACATTGCGCAGGAGGCCGCGCCGTTTGATGCGTTTGACCGGGCTTTTGCGGAACCGCTCCCGAAACCCGTCCTCATCGAGGCGCATGAGGTCGATCAGCAACCGCGTGCCGTCGCGTTCCTGGAACGCGGGTTCGTCTGTGGTGACGGCGTACGAGTTCCACGGGCACACGATCTGGCAGTCGTCGCATCCGTAGATGCGATTGCCGAGGGCCTTGCGGAACTCGAGCGGGATGACGCCCTTGAGCTCGATCGTCAGGTACGAGATGCACCGCCGCGCGTCCAGCACGTAAGGGGCGACGATGGCGCGGGTGGGGCAGATGTCGATGCAGCTCGTGCAGGTGCCGCAATGGTCGGTGGCGGGCTCGGAGAGTGGCAGGGCCACGTCGATCAAAATCTCGGAAAGGAAGTAATACGATCCCAGTCCTTCCGTCAGCAGGTTCGAATGCTTGCCGATCCACCCCAGTCCGGCTTTCTCCGCCAGTGCTTTTTCCAGCACGGGGCCGGTGTCCACGTACGCCTTGCTGGCGGATCCGGGAAACAGCTCCCATAGAAAATGCTCGAGCTTGTGCAGGCGCGGCTTGATGAGGTCGTGGTAATCGACGTTCCACGCGTAGTTGGAAATATCGCCCGTCTGCGGCTGATTCAAAAAGTCGAGGGATTTGGCCCGTGTGTGGTAATTGGTGCGCAGACACAGGATGCTTTGGACTCCGGGCAGGATGAGCGCGGGATCGAGACGCTTGGCTTCGCCGCGTTTCATGTAGGCCATCTCGCCGTCGTGTCCGCGGTCGAGCCATTCCAAAAACCGTTCCCCGTCCTCGCCGACATCGGGGGGGGCCACGCCCAGCGCGTCGAATCCCAGCTCCCGCGCGCGGTCGCGCAGGGCGTTCATTTTTTCGGGGAGGGTTGCGGTGTGCATGCCGTTCAAACCGATTGCGGGGGGTGGGCGATTTTGCTATTCTCGGGACTCACGCTTGCCGTTCCCCCTTTTCATCCCGGAAACCCATGAAAAAAACCGGATACATCTACCATCCGCTGTACCTGGAGCACGAAACCGGAAGCCACCCGGAAAACCCCGGCCGACTGCGCGCCATCACGCAAAAGCTGGAGACCTCCGGCCTGAGCTCACGCCTGTCCACGCTGGAGCCGCGACCCGCCACGGCGGAGGAAATCGCGCTCAACCATCCGGAAAAATACATGGATTCCATCGCCCGCGCCTGCGAGTCCGGCATGAGCCGCCTGGACATGGACACGGCCATCAGCACGAAGTCGTACGACTCGGCCCTGCTGGCTGCGGGAGCGGGGCTGACCGCCGTGGATGCGGTGGTGGACGGCGCCTGCGACAACGTGTTCTGCGCCGTGCGCCCGCCGGGCCACCACGCGGAGGAAACGCGGTCGATGGGCTTCTGCCTGTTCAACAACGTCGCCGTCGCCGCCCGTTACGCGCTGGCGAAAAAGGACCTCAACCGGGTGTTCATTTTCGACTGGGACGTGCACCACGGAAACGGCACCCAGCACTCGTTTTACGCCGATCCTAACATTTATTATTCCAGCACTCACCAATTTCCTTTTTATCCGGGAACCGGCGACAAGGACGAAACGGGGACGGGCGACGGGTTGGGCACCACGCTCAATTTCCCCATGCGCGCGTTTTCCAATGATGCGGATTACATCTCGGTCGTGAAGGACAAGCTGATTCCGGAGATGTTCCGCTTCAAACCGGACCTCATCATCATCTCCTCAGGATTCGACGCTCACGAGGACGACCCGCTGGCCAACGTGTCGCTCACCACGGAGTGTTTCGGCGAGATGACCCGGCTGATCCGCGGGGCGGCGGACGAAATCTGCCAGGGCCGCCTGATATCCATGCTGGAAGGCGGCTACAATTACGAGGCACTGGCGGACTCGGTGTACATCCATCTTGAAAATTTGTTATCATAAAAAGGAATCATTTCACTCACCCACATTCATCCGACTTGAATCATGCTTCAACAATATTTGAGGCAATTCACCGATAAAGTCATCGACGCCCTGAACGTCGGCGCCATGGAAATGGTGAACCTGCGCCAGACCCTGCTCACGCCGGAGTTCGTGCTGATCGGCCTGATCGAGGCGCAGGATTCAAGCCTGAAACGTTTCTTCGAAACCTATTATCCCGAAAACAAGGACCTCTCAAGGCAGCTCCTCGACCGCCTGTTCGAAACCGTCTCGCCGGAAAGCCCGGAGGAGATGCAGCAGATCCAGCAGATCCACCTGTCCCCGGAAACCAACATCCTGTTTGAAGTGGCGCAGGATGAAGCCAAGAAGTTCGGCGACCGCTACATCGGCGTCGGCACCATGTTCCTCGGCATGCTGGACTCCCGCATCGGGCGTGTTGCCGATATCCTGCAGGAATTCGGCTTCAAATACGCCAAGGTTCACGAAGACCTGGAGATCATGCGCGGCGGCACCACCATCGACGAGCAGAACGCCGAAGGCAAGATGGACGTGCTCAGCCAGTACACGACCGACCTCACCGACCTGGCCCGGCGCGGCGAGCTCGATCCCGTCATCGGCCGCGAGAAGGAAATCGACCGGCTCATCCAGATTCTGTCGCGGCGCAACAAGAACAATCCCGTGCTCATCGGCGAGCCGGGAGTCGGCAAGACCGTCATCGTGGAGGGCCTGGCCCAGAAGATCGTCAAGGCCGAGGTGCCCAACAGCCTGCTCAACAAACGCGTCAAGATGCTGGAGCTGTCGGAGATCATCGCCGGCGCGAAGATGCGCGGCGAGTTCGAGGAACGCATGAAAGCGGTGAAGGACGAGATTGTGAGCGCCCACGGCAACGTCATTCTCTTCATCGACGAGTTGCACACGCTGGTCAGCGCCGGTGCGGGCGCGGGCGGAGTGGATGCTTCCAACATCCTGAAATCGGCGCTCTCCCGCGGCCTGCTCCAGTGCATCGGGGCCGCCACACTGGACGATTACAAGAAATCCATCGAACAGGACAAGGCGCTGGAACGCCGCTTCCAGCCTGTCATGGTGTCGGAACCGTCGGTCGAGATGACCATCGAGATGCTGAAAGGCATCAAGGCGCGGTACGAACGGCATCACTCGATCATTTACAGCGACAACGCCGTCCGCGCCGCCGCCAAGCTGTCAGAGAAACACATTTCCGACCGCGCCCTGCCGGACAAGGCGGTGGACCTGCTCGACGAAGCCGGGGCGAAAAAACACCTCGCCCTGATCTACGTGCCGCCGGTCATCCAGCAGCTGGAAAAAGAGAAAAACGATCTGCTGAAAGCGCAGAAGGCGGCGTTCGACGAACAGGATTTCCGCAAGGTAGCGGAACTGCGGCAGGAGGTCATCGAGATCGACCACAAACTCGCAGACGAAAAACAAAAATGGAACGATGAACTCAAGGACGTCGATCACTCGGTGACGGAAGAAGACATCGCCAACGTGGTGGCCACGTGGACGGGTATCCCGGTCAACAAGATCCGCGAGACGGAAACCGAAAAACTCCAGAACATGGAGGACAACCTGCACAAACGGGTCATCGGCCAGCACCAGGCCATCGTTGCGCTCAGCAACGCCATCCGCCGGAACCGTGCGGGGCTCAAGGACAAGAACCGTCCCATCGGGTCGTTCCTGTTTCTCGGTCCGACGGGCGTCGGCAAGACGGAGCTGGCCAAGGCGCTTGCCGAGTTCCTGCTCGACGACGAAAACCGCCTCATCCGCCTCGACATGTCCGAGTACATGGAAAAGCACGCGGTGTCGAAGATCATCGGCTCGCCGCCGGGATACATCGGTTACGACGAAGGCGGGCAGCTGACGGAAAAAGTACGCCGCCAGCCCTACTCCGTCATCCTGCTGGATGAACTCGAAAAAGCGCACCCGGATGTGTTCAATATACTCCTGCAGCTGCTCGACGACGGGCGCCTGACCGACGCCCAGGGCCGCGTCACCAGCTTCAAGAACGCGATCATCATCGGCACCTCCAATATCGGCACGCAGTTCATCACCGAAGGCAAGACCAAGGGCATCGGCTTCGCCACCATGGACGATCCTGACCGCGACTACAACCAGATCCGCTCGCTCGTTCTGAGCGAAGTGCAGAAGCTGTTCAAGCCGGAGTTCATCAACCGGCTGGACGACCTGATCGTCTTCCACAAACTGGAGCCGGAGCACGTGCGCGCCATCGCCGACCTCATGCTGAACAACCTCAACAAGCGCTTGCAGGAAAACGACATGAGCGTGAAAGTGACCGAACGCGTGAAAGCCCAGCTTGCAAAGGAAGGATTCAGCGACACCTACGGGGCACGCCCGTTGCGCCGTTTGATTGAAGACAAAATCGAAAACGCGATCTCCATGAAGATCATCAACAGCGAACTCACGCAGGGCCACGCCATCCTCGTCGATTACGTGGACGACGAGTATGTATTCTCCGCGAAGGAAGCCGAGCCGGAGGCGGTGCCCGCATCATGACCGCCACACCCCCGCCCAGCGCGACTCCCGACAACCGCAAGCTCGTGGTGCTCGCCATCCTGGTCGGACTCGGAGTGGTCCTTCACCGCGTGGAGGCGATGCTCCCCCTGCCCTCGCCGTGGGTGAAACTCGGCCTCGCCAACGTCATCACCCTCGTCACGCTGGTGCGCTACGGGTTTTCTGAAGCGCTCACCGTCACCGTGCTTCGCATCTTTCTGGGCGGCATCTTCGGCGGCACGTTCCTCGGCCCCACGTTTTTCCTCAGCCTGACCGGTGGCCTCGCGGCAATGGCCGTCATGGGACTCGTGCATCACCTTGGAAAGCGCTGGTTCAGCCTGATCGGCGTCAGCGTCTCCGCCGCCTACGCGCACACCACCGCCATATTCCTCTGCGTGTTCTTTTTCTTCATTCAGCAGAAAACATTCCTGCAACTGCTGCCCGTGTTCCTCACCTTTTCACTGCTCACCGGCATCCTGACCGGCGTTCTCGCCAACCACGTGCTCGAACGCATGCGCGAGGAAAACGTCACTGTCCCCTGAGCTTCCCGCCCCAATTTAATTTAGACATCCTGGGCCTGATGCCTTACACTGGGACAGTTGACCCCAATGAAAACCACGAGTTACACAGGCTGAGGCTCCGTGAAAATCTCCGTCGTCATTCCCGTTTACAACGAAAAAAACACCGTCCGCACCCTGATTGAGCGCGTGGAAGCCACGCCGTACGAGAAAGAAATCGTGCTTGTGGATGACTATTCCACTGACGGCACACGCGAGATTTTAAAGGAGTATGAAGCCAGGGAAGGGTTCCGGGTCGTCTACCACGACAAAAACCGTGGGAAGGGCGCGGCTTTGCGTACGGGTTTCAAAAACCTGACCGGGGACGTGATCATCATTCAGGATGCCGACCTCGAGTACAACCCTTCGGAGTATGGCGTTCTGCTCGAACCCATCCTCGACGGACGTGCGGATGTCGTGTACGGGTCGCGGTTTTTGAGCGGACCCCACCGCGTGCTCTTTTTCTGGCATTACGTCGGCAACAAGGTGTTGACCACGCTGTCCAACATGTTCACCAACCTGAACCTGACGGACATGGAAACCTGTTACAAGGTATTCACAAAAAAAGTTCTGGATTCCATTACGCTCAAGTGCGACCGCTTTGGTTTCGAACCGGAATTCACAAGCAAGATTGCGCGCAAAAATTTCCGCATCTATGAAGTGCCCATTTCCTACAGCGGACGGGATTATTCGGAAGGCAAAAAGATCAACTGGAAAGACGGCGTCGCCGCCATCTGGTTCATCATCAAGTTCCGCCTGACGGGTTGAGCAGGACCCGGGTTCAATCGTATCGCCGGATGGTTCCGTTTTTGAGTCCTTCCTCAAACTGCCTGGTTTCGCGCCTGATCAGGTTGCTGAGAGCGAGAAGGGCGATCAGGTTGGGCACGGCCATGAGTGCGTTCATCGCATCGGCGAAGTTCCAGACAAGGTCCAGCTTCACCACCGCCCCCACGAACACCACCGCGCACCAAACCGCGCGGTAGTACCATACCCACTTCACCCCGGCCAGGTACTCAAAGCATTTTTCCCCGTAATAGCTCCATCCCAGGATCGTCGAGAAAGCGAAAGTGACGACACCCAGGGTCACAATCCACTGTCCCCATTGGCCGGGAAGCCCCGCAGAAAATGCCTGCATTGTGAGCGCCACACCGGTCTCGCCGGAAGTCCAAACCTGGGTGGTCGCCAGAACCAGACCGGTGAGCGAGCAGACGACAATGGTGTCGAGGAACGTTCCCGTCATCGACACCAGGGCCTGCTTGGCGGGTTGGTTGGTCCTTGCCGCGGCGGCTGCGATCGGGCCGCTTCCCAACCCGGATTCGTTGGAGAACAATCCGCGCGCCACGCCGAAGCGGATCGCCTGCGCCAGAGTCGCACCGGCGAATCCGCCGGAGGCGGCGGTGCCGGACAACGCGTCTTCAAACAGCATGGCCAGCCCGGACGGTACCTGTTCCCAGTTGCCAAGCAGAATGAGCACCGATCCGCCGAAATACAACACCACCATGACCGGAACGAAAAACGACACCACCTCGGCGATCCATTTGACTCCGCCGAAGATGACCAGTCCCGTGAGAACCATCAACACCCCACCGACCACCGTCCTGGACACCCCCGCCACGCCGACGATGGCCTCCGCCGTGGTGTTGGCCTGCACCATGTTGCCGATTCCGAACGCGGCGATGGCTCCCGCGAACGCGAACACCACACCCAGCCACCGCCAGCCCAGTCCTTCTTCCAGGTAGTACATGGGGCCGCCTGAGATTTCCCCGCGCGCGTTGGTGGTGCGGAACCGCACGGCAAGGAATCCTTCCGAATACTTGGTGGCCATCCCGAACAACGCCGTGATCCACATCCACACCACCGCCCCGGGTCCGCCCAGAGCGACCGCTGTCGCCACACCGGCGATGTTGCCGACGCCGATGGTGGCAGAAAGCGCGATCATGAGTGCCCCGAAATGCGAGATGTCGCCCTCCCCCTCCCGCTCGCGTGAAAACGTGAGGCGCAACGCGTACCCCAGCATGCGGAACTGGATTCCGCGCAGGCAGATGGTGAGCCAGATTCCGGTGCCCACAAGCAGAATCAATAGCCACGGTCCCCAAAGGAATCCGCTCAGGCCGGCAAAGAATTCATTGATCGCGGTCATGCTGCCAGTCTAACGGGAGTGGATGGTAGATGGTTTAAAAGGAAGGAACGCATGAAATGAAAAGGGGGGAGGCTTGCTGCCGGTAACAGGACCCCGCATCATGGTGGATGGAATGAAAAGAGTTACTTCTTTGCCGCTTCGGCTTTTGCCTTTGCTTCCGCTTTGTCCTGGTTTGATTTTTGAATCGCCTGATCGATTTTCTGAATCAGGTTCTGCGCCTGTTGGGATTCGGATTCGAAACGCGCATAAATATCATAAATCTTCCGCTTGGGGGTGCCGGTGTTCACCACCGTGTTTTCATCCTGGGAAATACTGCTTTGCAGAAATCCCCGGGCCTGCACCAGCAGCGGATTTTTTGCGTTGCCAAGCTTGTCCACCAGACCTTTTTTCACGGACAGATTGCCCTGGATGTCACCGTACATTCGACGCCCGTTGGTGAAATTTTTCTGGACATCCTTATACTTACCGCCCAGCGGCACCATTCGGTTCAATACCGACTTGACCTCGTTCATCAACCGTTCCTGCTCTTCGGAGAGGCCAACCTGCTCCTGGTCCGTGGACCCGGTTGACTTGGACGGGCCGGAGCCGCCACTTCCTTTCGATGCCTGATCTTCTCCGCCTTTGGATTGCGGTTTCTTGTCCGGAACGAATTTGGCCCGCGCCTTCCCACGGTACCTGGGCGGCACGCCACTCAGAAAATCCGAGTAATGCACCACACCCTGATCGTCGGTGTATACGTAGATGTAACGGGCTTCAGCGGGTGGAGCGAACGAGACCGCAAAAAAGAGTGCCATAAGGAGGACAGGCATTCGGGCATGGAAATGTCGCATGATCGGCTCCGGTTGGGAGTTCATACAGGCTGCGACCAGATGCCACGGGGCAATACGGTCATCACAGAATTATACAACAACCTATTGATAAATTTGATATAATTTGCGGCAAATCAAACAGCCACCCCAATCCGGGCACAACATGACTCTGAGTCCCCTGCGTTACCACGACGACAACATTTACGACCTCCGCAGCGAAGAGCGCCTGGTCGGGTCTTACGTGTACGACAAGGACATGCGCGAAATGGCGCGTATCCGCGGTGTGCTGGCGGAACCGGACACACACCGCGTACGCTACATTGTATTCATCGAAGGCGGGTTCCTGTCCACACGCGGTAAAACCGTTTTGTTTCCCATCGACCACCTGGCAACGATCGATTCCGCCAAAGTACAGGCCCAGTATACGCGCGAGGCCATTCAGCAGGCACCCAACCCGGAAGACATCGAGGCCCTGACGCGGGAAGAGGAACAGGTGATTTTGAGCTATTTCGATCTGGAGCCCTACTGGGACGAAACGGCGGCACCGGAAGAGACCGGCTTAGAGAGTTGACCCTGCAAACCCCTCAAACGCGCTGCAGGAGGCGCTTCACCGCCTGCATCACTTCCTCCACCTGAATATCTTCAATGCAGTACGGCTTATTGTTGGGTGAGGGTTCGCATTCCTCAAAGAATCGGTGGCGGCAGGGGGAACATGGAAAGTTTTTGGTGACGATCTCTTTTTTCTCCGGGGCGATGACGGGGTCGGTGGTGAGCACGTTACCGGGACCGAATATCGCGACCACCGGCGTGCCCACCATGGCGGCGAGGTTCATGATGCCGCTGTCATTGGCTACCAGAAACCGACAATTTTTGATCACACCCAGAACCTCGTGCAGAGGCAGGCCGGTTAATGCCACGCATTTTTCAGGCGGGCAAAGGGCGCGGACTTCATCGATCAGCCCCGACTCCGCCTGACTTCCCAGAAACACGAATTGCGCGTCCTGTTCCTGCGCCAGCCTGCGGCACAGCTCGCCGAAACGTTCCGCGTGCCAGCGTTTTTCCGGCTTCGAGGCACCCGGTTGCACCGCCACCAGGCAGGGAGTATCGCCGATTCCCTTTTCTGCCAGCATCGTCTTCTGACGCAGCACATCGTCATCGGTCAGTACCGATTCGAACGAGCGCTCCAATGCCGGTGCCCCCAAAGTTTCCGCCAGGCGGTAATAATATTCGACCGCATGCATACTTCGGGAATCAATGGTTTGAACCGGGTGTGTCAACAGGCACCCCCGCCATTCCGTGCCGTAACCAAGGCGCCGGCGCGAACCGGATAGCCGCGACAACAAGGCGGTGCGTATGGCATTGGGAAACAGGATGGAGAGGTCGAACCGGTACTTACGCAGGGCCCGCCCGAACTGCAAGGACGCCAATGCACCCTCGCTGGCTCCGTAGGGAATGGGAAGGACGCTGTCGAATGCGGGATGGTGAATTAAAAAATCGTCGGCGGGACGGCGCGCGAGCGCTGTGAAGCGGGCCTCGGGAAACACTTTGCGGATTCCCTGCACTGCCGGGAGAGCAAACACCACGTCACCCAGCCAGTTTGGCATCCACAACGCAATGTGATGGATATTTTCTTTTTTCCAATCGGTGGATCGCATGGTTTTATCATTTCAGGACTTCGGTAGCATTACCCGAAACCCACCATCACCCATCAGGCGCGCACCCGTCGAATGGCGGCACCCAACCGGGACATTTTATCTTCCATGGTCTCATAGCCGCGGTCGATGTGATAGACACGGGAGATCACCGTCTCCCCTTCCGCAGCCAGCCCGGCCAGCACAAGCGAGGCGCTGGCCCGCAAATCGGTAGCCATTACCGGCGCACCGCTCAACTTTTTCACTCCGGTGACGATGGCGGTATGCCCGTCGAGAAGGATATTGGCGCCCATCCGTTTCAATTCCGCCGCATGCAGGAACCGGTTTTCAAATACGGTTTCAGTAATGACACTCTGTCCTTCAGCAAGGGTCATCAATGCCATGAACTGCGCCTGGATATCGGTGGCGAATCCGGGATACGGCTGCGTGATGATGTTCGCCGGGTTCAGGGACCCCGAACGGCGCACCCGTACCGAGTGATCCCCTTCCGTCAATTCCACCCCGGCCTCTTTCATTTTGTGCAGAACCGGTTCCAGGTGTTGCGGCAGGCAATGCGTCACCTCCACATCCCCCCCGGTGATGGCGCCTGCGACCATGTAGGTCGCCGCTTCAATACGGTCCGGGAAGATGGAGCAATGAATCGGTTTCAACGACGGGACCCCCTGGATGACCAGCGTATCGGTGCCACCGCCCTCGATCTTCGCACCGCACCGGTTCAGCACATCCGCGAGGAAAGTCACCTCCGGTTCGCGTGCCACATTTTCCAGTATGGATTCTCCATCCGCCAGTGCCGCCGCCATCATCACGTTCATGGTTCCGGTGACGGTGGTCGAGTCGAAACAGAAACGCGTGCCTTTCAGTTTGTCGGCGTGGCCCTTGATATATCCGCCTTCGATACTGAGTTTCGCACCCAGGGCACGCAGGCCTTTGATATGCAGGTCGATGGGACGCGCGCCGATGGCACAGCCGCCGGGAAGCGACACCTCCGCCTTGCCGAGACGCGCGAGAAGAGGACCCAGTACCAGGCACGATGCACGCATGGTTTTCACCAGATCGTACGGCGCTTTGTGATTATGGATGTTTGCGGAGTCGAGCACTATCCGGTCGCCTTCGAACGACTCCGTCTTGCACCCCAGGTCTTCAAGCAAGCGAACCAGCGTGAGCACATCGCGCACGCGTGGGATGTTGGTGATTTCGTTTTTGCCGCCGGTGAGGAGCGTGGCGGCGAGAGCCGGGAGCACGGCATTTTTGGCACCGCTGATGCGCACCGTCCCCTTGAGAGGCCGTCCGCCTTCGATGCAGATCTTATCCACGGACCGCTCTCCTTTTCGCCGACAGCACCCGTTCCGCGCCCGTGTAATCGCTTGCCCGCTCAATAGCCTCGAAACCGTTGTTTTCCGCCACGAGTTGATTGACCCCCGGTCCCTGGTCGTTTCCGAACTCCAGCAAAAGCGATCCGCCGGGACGAAGCAACATGGCCGCCAACGGAATTATTTTCCGGTAAGCGTCCATGCCGTCCGGTCCCGCCAGCAAGGCCTGTTTCGGCTCGTACTCGCGGATTTCCGGCGCCAGGGTCTCATAAGTTTCGTAATCGATATAAGGGGGATTGCTGAGGATGTAGTCGAACGGCGCGCCTTCCCAGAACTCGCGGTGGAAATCACCCTGGACGAACTGAATCTGTGGCAGAACATTGTGCGCCGACGCGTTGTGCCGCGCCACGTCCAGCGCCCGGTCGGACAATTCCATCGCCGTCACGGTGGCGGTGGGACACTCGCGTGCGGCAACGATGGCCAGGATGCCCGATCCCGTGCCCACGTCAAGGATGCGGGGGGCCTCCACGCCGTCGCGTTTGACCAGTGTGAGGAAATGCTCGACCAAACACTCCGTGTCCGGGCGGGGAATGAGCACATCCGGGTTCACGGTGAAATCCAGCGACCAGAATTCCTTGCGACCCAGCAGGTAGGCCACCGGCTCGCGTTGTTCGCGGCGCTCCAGCCAGGCGGTGAACGCCGTTCGCTCCACAGGGGTCACTTCCCGGCCCGCATCCGCCATCAACCCCGTACGCGTGGTGTGCATCGCTTCCGCAAGCAGGACCTCGGCATCGAGGCGGGGCGTATTCACGCCCGCCTCATGCAGGCGGTTTTCCGCCTCTTGCAGAATTTCGCCGACGGTTATGAGAGTGTCGGATTTCAATGTGGACATCGGGAATCTTACGGTTCAGGAAGCGCCGCTTTTCTGCAAGGCTTCGGTTTGATAATGGTAAACCAGTTTATCGATCAACTCGTCGAGGTGCCCCTCCATGATCTGCGTCAGCTTGTGCAGGGTCAGGCCGATGCGATGATCGGTGACCCGTTCCTGCGGGAAGTTGTAGGTCCGGATACGTTCACTACGGTCGCCGGTTCCCACCTGCGACTTGCGATCCTGCGCCATCGCTTCCTGCTGGCGGCGCTGTTCTTCCTCGTACAACCGTGCGCGCAGGACCTTGAGGGCGCGCTCCTTGTTTTTGTGCTGGGACTTTTCATCCTGGCAGGTGACGACGATCCCACTGGGCACGTGGGTGATGCGCACGGCGGAATCGGTGGTGTTCACGCTCTGTCCGCCGGGGCCGGATGAGCGGTACACGTCGATCTTGAGATCGCCCGGGTTGAGCTGCACGTCCACCTCCTCCGCTTCCGGCAGGATGGCGACGGTGACCGCCGAAGTGTGGATGCGTCCCTGTGTTTCTGTGGCCGGAACGCGTTGCACGCGGTGCGTTCCCGCCTCGTACTTGAGGCGGCTGTACGCGCCTTTGCCCTGGATGTTGCACACAATTTCCTTGTAGCCGCCCACGCCGGTGATGTTGCTGGTGAGCACCTCGATTTTCCATTTTCTGTCTTCAGCGTAACGGGAATACATGCGGAAGAGGTCCGCAGCGAACAGTCCCGCCTCATCACCACCGGTCCCGGCTCGGATTTCCATGATGACGCTTTTGTCGTCGCGCGGGTCCTTGGGCAACAGCATCATTTTCAACTGCGCTTCGTGTTCTTCCTTCCGGAGAGTGAGGGACTCGACTTCCTCACGCGCCATCTCGATCAGTTCGCGGTCGCTTTCCTCATCCAGCACCCTGCGGTTTTCCTGCAACTGGCGGTCCGCTCGTTTCCATTCCCGGTACTCGGAAACGATGTCGCTCAATTCCGAGTGTTCGCGCGCGCACTTCTGGTATTCGGCAGGGTTGCCGTACACCTTGGGATCGCTCATCAACTCATTGAGCTTTTCGTAACGCTTTTCGATGTCATCGAGTTGTTCAAACATGGGATTCGGCCCTCAGGCCGGGTTCGGGGTGAAAAGGAGGGTTCTTCGCCGTCGGGCTTTCCGGAGGATGGAAAAGCTAGTTGGGGGAGGCCTGCTTGGCGGCTTTCGCTTCCTGGGCTTTCTGGTACTTGCGCGTGAACTTCTCGATGCGGCCGGCGCTGTCGATCAGCTTCTGCTTGCCGGTGAAAAAGGGATGGCAGGCGGAACAGATTTCCTGATGGACGTCTTTCACCGTGGAACGGGTTTTCACCTGGTTGCCACAGGCGCACGTGATGGTGGTCTCGAAGTATTCCGGATGGATATCCGCTTTCATTCTACGTTCTCCGAACGATCAGGAATTCATCGTCTGGATGAATTCCGCATTGGTTTTGGTTTCTCGCATTTTCTGCAGGAGGAGTTCCATCGTATCATGGATGCCCATCGGCAGTAAAACTTTTCTCAACAGCCAGATTTTCTGGAGTTCCTGCTCCTCGATGAGCAATTCCTCCTTACGCGTGCCGGAGCGGTTGATGTCGATCGACGGGAAAATGCGTTTTTCGGCGAGTTTCCGGTCGAGCACGATCTCCAGGTTGCCGGTGCCCTTGAATTCCTCGAAGATGACGTCGTCCATGCGGCTGCCGGTATCGACCAGCGAGGTGGCGATGATGGTGAGGCTGCCGCCTTCTTCCAGGTTGCGGGCCGCGCCGAAAAAGCGTTTCGGCCGCTGGAGGGCGTTGGAGTCCACACCGCCGGAGAGCACTTTGCCGCTGGGCGGCACGATGGCATTGTAGGCACGTGCAAGGCGCGTGATGCTGTCGAGCAGGATCACTACGTCCTTGTTGTGCTCGACCAGCCGCTTGGCTTTTTCGATGACCATTTCGGCGACCTGCACGTGGCGTTGCGCCGGTTCGTCGAAGGTGGAGCTGATGACCTCGCCGCGAACGGAGCGTTCCATGTCCGTCACCTCTTCCGGACGCTCGTCGATGAGCAGGACGATCAGTACGTTCTCCGGATGGTTGGTGGCAATGCTGTTGGCAATGGACTGCAACAGCATGGTCTTACCGGTCCGGGGCGGGGCGACGATGAGGCCGCGCTGGCCCTTGCCGATCGGCGTCATCAAATCCATGATGCGCGCGCTGTAGTCTGTGCAGTTCGGCGTTTCCAGACGGATGCGCTCCATCGGGTAGAGCGGCGTCAGGTTGTCGAACAGGATCTTGTCTTTGGTCTTGTCCGGGTTCTCGAAGTTGATCGCCTCGACCTTGAGCAGGGCGAAGTAACGCTCGTTCTCCTTGGGCGGGCGGATCTGGCCGGAGATGGTGTCGCCCGTGTGCATGTCAAATTTCCGGATCTGCGAAGGCGACACGTAAATGTCGTCGGGGCCCGGAAGGTAGTTGTACGTCGGCGCTCGCAGGAAACCGAATCCGTCGGGCAGAATTTCCAGCACGCCCTGTCCGAACATCAAACCGTCTTTTTCGATCTGGGCCTGGAGAATTTTGAAGATGAGGTCCTGCTTGCGCAAACCGCTGTGGCCGGGAATTTTCAGCGACTTGGCCATGTTGGTCAACTCGGATATGGTCTTGGTTTTGAGTTCCTCGATGTTCATGGATGGTGCTTGTGTTTGTGCTTGCATGGTATGTGGTTGGATTCAGGTTTGAGTGGATGATTCGGTTTAAGACCTTGCGATGTTTCCTCGATTGAGGATGTGCTGGAGCCCGTCCTGCTTATGGGGTTTTCGCTTCAATGAACTGGGTTGAGGGTTTCGGGCGTCGGTTGTTCAGAGGTTTTTTGTAGGAAGCATTGCTTCTTGGGGTCGATTACCAAGTTATACGCTTCCCGCACGCTTGTCAATCATTTTCTTATTACGCTTTCTGGCCCAAATTCAAATGCTTTCCGCACCCATCGGGCCGGATTCCGAAGGCAGCAACGCGGGTTTCGACTTGCCTAAAACGGGACGGGGCGATGGGATTTCAATCCTCCGCAAAAGGGCGTCCCCGGCGGTGGAATTAACTTCGTAATTCGGAACTGGGCTGGTCCGTTGGACCGCGGTTGGCCCGGGACCTCCTCTGGAAGTCGCTTCCAAAAATCGATATCATGGGGCGATTGTCAACCAAAGAGGGTCCGCATGTCCAGCCCGTTTACCATCGACTCCGAGAAATTTGAGCCTGCGTACATGAAGCTGCACCGTACGGGCGAGTTGTTCCGCCGCTCGCGCGAAGCCCTGCGGGCGCTCAGGAACTGCAGGGTGTGCCCGCGCGACTGCGAGGTGGACCGGCTGAACAACGAGTTCGCGCTGTGCAAGACGGGTCGCTACGCCTACGTCTCCAGCTTCTTCCCCCACTTTGGCGAGGAAGACTGCCTGCGCGGCTGGAACGGGAGCGGCACCATTTTCTTTTCCATGTGCAACCTCAAATGCGTGTTCTGCCAGAACTACGACATCAGCCAGAAACACGACGGCGACGAGATCGGTCCGGAAGCCCTGGCGCAAATCATGCTCCGCCTGCAGGCGATGGGGTGCCACAACATCAACTTTGTCACACCGGAGCACGTGGTGCCGCAGATCCTGGAGGCCCTGCCCATGGCGGTGGAAATGGGCCTGCGCCTGCCGCTGGTGTACAACACCGGCGCCTACGATTCGCTGGAAAGCATCGAGAGCCTGCGCGACATCGTGGACATCTTCATGCCCGACTTCAAGTACTGGGAGGAGGCCGACTCGTCCACCTACCTCAAGGCCAAAAGTTATCCGGATGCAGCGCGCTCCGCCATCAAGGCCATGCACGACCAGGTGGGCGACCTGGTTTTCGACGAGAAAGGCCTCGCCAAACGCGGCGTGCTGGTACGGCACCTGGTGATGCCCGACAGCGCCGAGAACGTGAGGCCGATCATGCGCTGGCTGGCCAGTGAACTATCGCCCGACACCTACGTCAACATCATGGACCAGTACCGCCCTGCGGGCAGGGTGACCCAAAGCCGCTTCCGCGAAATCTGCCGAAGAACCACATCCGAGGAACACGCCGAGGCGGTGCGCATCGCAAAGGAGGAAGGCCTGCGCCGCTTCGATTCGCGCGACCCGGAGGCGTTTCTGGCCTACGCCCTGCCCTGAACCCTGCTTGTACTGCTTCGCCTGATGGTGGGCACCGGCCGCATTGGCCGGGACTGAAAACGCCGCGGCTATTCGTTCGGCCAATTCCGCGGCCCGCCCGGTCGACGCTGGGATGACTTCGTGCACGAGGTGGACGAATGAGTCATGGTTGCGGAAGGCCTTATGGAGAATGAGATCGAAGGCGCGGTGAGCCGTCCCCAACCTGATGAAGATGTGTTCATCCCGGCACCTCCTCCTGCTGGTTGTACGGCTACCGGAAACGATCTGAACACACCTTCCTTTTATATGTATTCGACAGAAACCATTCCTGTTTTTTATTTGTAGAATTTTGTTTTTTTTGGATGCGGGGGGTTGCGCTTATTCGGCGTTGCCCCTAGCATAGGGGCGTGCAGGGGCGAGGCGTCTATTTGTTTATCCTGAGGACAGGTTATTATGGCTAAAGCGAAGATCAAGGATCCGTGGGATCAATGTAAAAAATGTTTGCCGGCGAAGTGCTGTACGTATTTCGCGTTGCAGGTGGATGAACCGGAGTCACGCAAGGACTACGAAGCGATGTTGTGGCAGATCGCGCACAAAGGCGTTTCGTTTTACATCTACCGCAAGGGCTGGTACATGATGGTTGAGACGGTGTGCAATTTTCTGCGCGACGACAACAAGTGCGCCATTTATGAAACGCGGCCGTACATCTGCCGCGAGCATAGTATCGAAAATTGCGAATACACCGGCGACGATTACGGCTGGACGGAGCATTTCAAAAGCTACAAGGAACTTCTGGACTGGATCAACGACAACACCAATTACCGGTTCAAATATAAAGAACCGGATTATGGCAGGCCCAACGCCAAGGGACGCAAGCTGAAAGCCATGGTCGGTTGCGGCAGTTGAGTTGACTTCCCCCCGCATGGGGGAAATGTAACATTCGATTGAGTGAGTTGAAATCCGGCGACGGAGGGAGTTACTTGTCGTCGGATTTTTTCTTTGAAGCGGTGGACTTCTTGGTGGCGGCCTTGGTTTTCTTTTCGTCGTCTTTGCTCTTGTCCTTATCCGCTTTGGGAGCGGCTTTCTTCTTGGCCGGAGCTTTGTCCTTGTCTTCCTTCTTGGCGGCCGGGGCTTTCTTTTCCCCGGTCTCCTTTTTGTCTTTCTTTTCGCCCGCTTCCTTTTTCTCGCCGGAGTCTTTTTTGGCTTTTTTCTCCTTTGCGGGAGCGGCCTGAGCCTGTTCTTCCTCGCGGTCCACGAGTTCGATGATGGCCATCGGCGCATCATCGCCACGGCGGTTGCCGACGTGCAGAATCCGGGTGTAGCCTCCGTTGCGGCTGGCGTAGCGGTCGGAGAGCGTGTCAAACAGCTTCACAAAGGCTTCCTTGCCGTGGACCACGCGCAGGGCGCGGCGGCGGGCGTGGAGGGTGCCTTTCTTGCCCAGCGTGATGGTTTTCTCCACGTGGCTGCGCAGTTCCTTCGCCTTGGCCAGCGTGGTGCGGATGCGTTCTTTCACGATGAGCGCAGTGACCAGGTTACGGAACAGCGCTTTCCGGTGAGCCGAGGTGCGGCCCAGTTTTCTTCCCGCTTTCAGGTGACGCATGGGGTGTGATCTCTCCGTTCAGTTTCGGGGGCCCGTGGGAAACGATGGGTTTCTCGTCAGGCGCGTTCTCCCTCGAGTTCCACTTCTTTTTTCTTGCGCATGGCCTGGATCTGGCGGAGGTCTTCCTCTTCCAGTTTCAAGCCCAGCGACAGGCCCATTTCCTCGAGAATTTCTTTAATTTCGTTGAGCGATTTACGACCGAAGTTGCGGGTCTTCAGCATTTCGCTGTCGCCCTTCTGCACCAGCTCGGCGATGGTGGTGATGTTCGCGTTCTTTAGGCAGTTGTAGGAGCGTACCGACAACTCCAGTTCCTCGACGCTTTTCGCCAGGTTGGTGAGCAGTTTCTGTTTCTTTTCGTCGATCTGCGGTTGAACCGGCTCCGGCTCCTCATCGAAATTGATGAAGATCTGCATGTGGTCCTTGACGATCTTCGCGGCGTGCGCCACGGCGTCTTCCGGAGTGATGCTGCCGTCGGTCCACAGTTCCATAACAAGGGAGTCGTAGTCCGTGGACTGCCCGACGCGGGTTTTCTCGACCGTGTAATTCACTTTTTCCACCGGTGAGAACAAGGCATCGACGGGAATCATCTGTACCGACTCGGTGGTCATGTCGTGGCGGTCCGCCGGAACGTAACCGCGGCCGCGCTGGATGAGCACTTCCATGTCCAGCGTGCCGTTGCTGTCAAGCGTGGCGATCTTGTGGTCCGGGCTCAGAATGGTGACGTCCGGGTCTTCCTGAAAATCCTTCGCCACCACTTCGCCCGCGGTATCGCGCTTCAAGTACAGGCGTTTGCTGTCCTCATTGCCCTGCAGTTTCAGCTGCAGTTTTTTCAGGTTGAGGATGATTTCCGTAACGTCTTCCATAACGCCCGGAATGGACGAAAATTCGTGGAACACGCCTTCAAATTTCACGCCGATGACGGCGGTGCCTTCGATGGAAGACAACAGCATGCGGCGCAGCGAATTGCCGACGGTGATGCCGTAACCGCGTTCAAAGGGTCCTGCCTGGAACTTGGCGTAATTGTCGGACCGGGTCTTTTTGTCAAAATCGAGACGCTTGGGTTTAACGATTCCCTGCATCATCAAGTCAATCCTCCGATTGGGTTCTGTGTCAATTGCGTATTGGGTGATGGCCGACGGGGCGGCGCAATGCGGGGGCGCGCCCCCATCCGGGTCTCATCAACGCGAATACAATTCAACGATCAACTGCTCGTTGATCGGGAGCGTGATATCCTCACGCGAGGAGAGTTCCAGAACCGTTCCTTCGTTCTTTTCAAAATCAAATGCCAACCAGTTGGGCAGGGTTTTGCCCTTCATGGCTTCGAGGCCGGTCTTGATCGGCAGCTTGTCTTTCTTGGACGCGACCAGCCCGATCACATCGCCTTTCCTGACCGCATACGAAGGCACGTTCACCTTCTTGCCGTTGACGGTGAAAAAGCGGTGCCGCACCAGTTGGCGCGCAGCGTTACGGGACCCCGCGAGGCCCATCCGGTAGATGACGTTGTCCATCCGCATTTCCAGGTTCTGCAGAAGATTCTCGCCGGTGACGCCTTTTTTCTGGTCGGCTTTTTTGAAGTACGTGCGGAACTGGTTTTCCAGCACGCCGTAGAGGCGGCGGACTTTCTGTTTTTCACGCAACTGCACTCCGTATTCCGAGAACTTGGTGCGGCCCTGGCCGTGCTGGCCGGGGGCGTAGCTTCGGCGGTCGATCGCACACTTGGGGGTATCGCACCGCTCAGCTTTCAGGTACAGCTTTTCCCCTTCGCGGCGACAGAGACGACAAACGGAACCAATATATCGTGCCAAAGCTACTCTCTCCTATAAATGAATCAAATCAATATTGCGGTTACACCCGGCGGCGTTTGCGCGGCCGGCATCCGTTGTGCGGAATCGGCGTGCGGTCGCGGATGACGGTGATTTCCATGCCCACCCCCTGCAGGGACCGGATGGCGGATTCGCGCCCGGCACCCGGGCCTTTCACATGCACTTCCAGTTTGCGCATGCCCATTTCGCGGGCCTTGGTGGCGGCTTTCTCGGCAGCCACCTGCGCGGCAAACGGGGTGCTCTTGCGCGAGCCTTTGAAGCCCTGCGCACCGGCGCTGGACCAGGACACGACGTTCCCCGACAGATCGCTGATGGTGACGATCGTGTTGTTGAACGTTGCGCGGATGTGGGCGACGCCCATCTCCGGCGCGGTTTTGCCCTTTTTCTTTCCAGCTTTGGGTTTCTTGTCTGCCATCGATCCTTACCTCAGTTGTTATTTCTTGCCTTTGGCGCCGACCGTCTTGCGGGGTCCCTTACGCGTGCGGGCGTTGGTGTGCGTGCGCTGGCCGCGAACGGGCAGACCGCGACGGTGCCGAAGCCCGCGGTAACAGCCGATGTCCATGAGCCGTTTCATATTCATGTTGTTGGTGCGGCGCAGATCGCCTTCCACCTGGTGATCTTTCTCAATGATCGAGCGGATGCGCGTCAATTCATCATCCGTCAAATCCTTGATCCGGGTTTCCGGAGCCACGTTGGCCTGCTGAAGGATTTTGCCCGAAGTGGTCGGGCCGATGCCGTACACATAGGTCAACGCCACATGCGCGCGCTTGTTCATGGGAATGTCCACACCGGCTATACGTGCCACACGATTTCCTTTCTTCTAACGACGCGGTTGCCCGCTACGGGGCTCAGCCCTGTTTCTGTTTGTGCTTGGGGTTCTCACAAATCACGCGCACCACGCCGCGACGGCGGATCACCTTGCAATTCTTACAAATCTTTTTGACGGATGCCTGAACTTTCATGATGACCTCTGTGACTGACGTGATTACTTGTACCGGTACGTAATGCGACCCCGGGACAGGTCATACGGTGAAAGTTGAACCTTCACCTTGTCGCCCGACAGGATGCGGATGAAATGCAGCCGCATTTTTCCTGAAATGTGAGCGAGAATCTTGTGTCCGTTTTCCAATTCCACGCGGAACATGGCGTTCGGCAGGGGTTCCAGCACGGTGCCTTCAACTTCGATGGAATCTTCTTTGGACATATTCAGTTGACCATTTCGCAAACCCGGGAAAATATTTCATCAACCGTACCCCGGCCGGGTGCGGTCTTCAGCTTTCCCTGTTTTTCATAATAATTTTTGAGCGGCTCGGTCTGTTGTTTGTAAACCGTCAGGCGCTTGAGGATCGTCTCCTCGTTGTCGTCGTCGCGCTGATACAACTCGCCGCCGCATGCATCGCACCGGCCCGCCGCCTTCGGCGGGTGGGTGGTTTTGTGGTACATGGTGCCGCATTCCTTGCAGGTGCTTCGCCCGGTAAGGCGGACCAGCAGTTCGTCCTTGTCCACTTCCAGATCCACGACCACATCGATGTCCTGGCCCATGGACCTCAGCATCTCACCCAGCTTTTCCGCCTGCACGATGGTGCGGGGAAAGCCGTCGAGAATGAATCCGTTGTCGCAATCGGGCTCCTTGATGCGTTCTTTTATGAGACCGACGACGATCTCATCCGGCACCAACTGGCCCTGATCCATGTAGGTCTTGGCCTGCCTGCCCAAATCGGTACCGTCACTGACGGCGGCCCTCAGGATGTCCCCGGTTGAAATCTTGGGGATGGAAAACCGCTCCTGGAGCAAATTCGCCTGGGTGCCTTTTCCGGACCCAGGAGGACCTAGCAATATCACCCGCATGGATCAGCCTCGGCGACTCCGTAACCTCCCTTTTTTGATGAAACCGTCATAATTCCGCATCACCAAATGGGATTCAATTTGTTGCATGGTATCGAGGGAGACACCAACGACGATGAGCAGGCTTGTCCCGCCAAAATAAAACGGAATGTTCAGGTATTTTATCAAATAATCGGGCAAAATACAGATAAAAGACAGGTATATCGCCCCGTAAAACGTCAACTTAGACAGAATCTGATCGATGTATTCGGCGGTCTTCGGGCCCGGACGGATTCCGGGAATGAAGCCGCCGTGCTTCTTCATGTTGTCCGCCACTTCGGTCGGGTTGAAAATGACCGCCGTGTAGAAATAACAGAAGAAAAAGATCGCACCGATGAAAATCAGGCTGTAGATCAAATTGCCCGGAGCCAGGGCCGCCGAAACCGTCTGCATCCACGGATGATCGATGAACTGGGCGATGGTCGCCGGGAACATGATGATCGAGGACGCAAAAATCGGCGGGATGACGCCGGAAGTGTTGACCTTGAGCGGCAGGTGCGAGGTCTGCCCGCCATACATCTTTCGCCCCACCACGCGCTTGGCGTACTGGATTGGGATTCGTCTCTGTCCCCCCTCTGTAAATACAATGAACCCGACCACGGCCATCATGACCAAAGCCAGCAACAGCCCGATCAATACGGAAAGTTCGCCGGTACCCATCAGGTCCAGCGACATGCCGATCGCGGAGGGCAGGCCCGCCACGATACCGGTGAAAATGATAAGCGAGATGCCGTTGCCGATACCGCGCTCGGAAATCTGTTCGCCCAGCCACATGATGAACACCGTACCCGCGGTCAGGGTCAGCATCGTCATCATGCGGAAGGTCCAGCCCGGATCGGGTACGATCGGCGCGCCGCCGGGGCTCTTCATCGCTTCCAGCCCCACCGCCATGCCGGAACTCTGGATGACGCTCAACAGCACCGTGCCGTACCGCGTGTACTGGGTGATTTTTTTCTGGCCCTGCTCGCCCTCCTTCTTCAACTGCGCCAGATGCGGCGACACGATGGTGAGGAGTTGCAGGATGATCGACGCGCTGATGTAGGGCATGATGCCCAGCGCAAAAATGGTCAGGCGGCTCAACGCTCCGCCCGAAAACATGTCAAAGAACCCGAGGATCGTACCCTTGGCCTGCTCGAATATCTCCGCCAGGGCGGCGCCGTCAATGCCCGGAGTCGGGATGTGCGCGCCAATCCGGTAAACGATCAGGACGCCAAGGGTGAACAGCACCCGACGTTTGAGTTCCGGGATCCGGAATATATTGGCAAAACTCTCGGCGCCACTCATTTAAAGGACTACGACCTTTCCTCCCGACTTCTCGATTTTCTCCACCGCCGCCTTGCTGAACTTGTGGGCGTGTATGGTGATCGCCCCGGAGAGGTCGCCATCGGCCAGCACCTTGACCGCTTCGGTTTTGTGGATGAGGCCCTTTTCTTTCATCACATCGGGAGTCAAGGGGCCGTCCAGCGAAATGTCTTTCAGGTCTCCCAGGTTCACCAGTTCGTAGCTTTTCTTGAAAATGTTGGTGAAACCGCGCTTGGGCAGGCGACGCTGCAGTGGCATCTGGCCGCCTTCAAACCAGGGATGCGGGCTGCCGCCGGAACGGCTCTTCTGGCCTTTCTGACCGCGCCCGGAGGTTTTGCCATTTCCGGAACCCGGTCCGCGTCCGACCCGGTTGCGTTTTTTGCGGCCGCCGGGGAAACCTTTTAAATTGGATAACTCGATCATATCTGGATCACTCAACGGGACGATTTATGATGCAATTCTTTACCGCGCACTTCCTGGCACTGCTGGACGTCGCGCAGGGACTCAAGGCCGTCGATGGTGGCCTTCACGACGTTGTGCGGATTGTTGGTGCGGATACATTTGGTGAGGATGTCCTTCACCCCTGCCGCTTCCAGGACCGCTCGCACGGCACCCCCGGCAATCAGTCCGGTACCCCGGCTCGCCGGCTTCAAAAGCACTTCACCGGAACCGAAACGGCCGATGATCTCGTGCGGAATGGTGGTGCCGTCCAGAGCCACGCGGATCTGGTTTTTCTTTGCGCGCTCGACGCCTTTACGAATAGCTTCCGGCACTTCGTTGGCCTTGCCCAGCCCCCAACCCACCTTGCCCTCGCGGTTGCCCACCACGACCAGGGCACTGAAGCTGAAGCGACGCCCGCCTTTCACCACTTTGGCGACACGCTTGATCTTGACGACTTTATCGACGAATTCGGTTTGTTTGGCGGCTCGTTCCTGCAAAAGCGTTCCTCCTGCCTGGCCGGGCTTTTTCCCCGCCGGGTTGGTTTTTTAAAACTTGATTCCCTTTTCCCGCACCGCCTCCGCCAGCGCTTTCACGCGGCCGGCATAGATGAATCCGTTGCGGTCGTAATACACTTCCTTGATTCCCTGTGCGGCAGCTTTTTCGCCCAGAATGGAACCCACCAGTTTCGCCGCTTCCACATTGCCGCCCGTTTTCATTTTCGCCTGGAAATCCTTGGTCAATGAAGACGCGGACGCGAGAGTCTTGCGGTTGGCGTCGTCGATGATCTGGGCGTAAATGTGGTTGGTACTGCGGAACACCGACAGGCGCAGTTTCTGCGGATCTTTCTGGGTCCGGTTTTTCACCCTGAATTTGCGTTTCAGCCTCAGCCGGGTTTTGAGATTTGTTTTTGACATGGTCCGTCTTGCTAAAATTATTTGCCCGCGGCGGCTTTGCCCGCTTTTCTGCGGATGCGCTCGTCGGCATACATGACCCCTTTACCCTTGTAAGGCTCCGGTGGTCGCATTTTGCGGATTTCCGCGGATGTTTGTCCCACTTTTTCCTTGTCGATGCCTTTGACCTTGATGGTGTTGGCTTTCGAATCCACCTCGAACTCGATGCCGTCGGGGCTCGGGTACTCAATGGGATGCGAATAACCCAGGTTCAGCACCAGGGCCTTTCCCTTCAGTTCCACCTTGTAACCGACGCCGACAATGTTGAGCTGTTTCTCGTAACCCTGAGAGACGCCCACCACCATGTTGTTGAGAAGTGCCCGGGTGAGGCCATGCAGGGCGCGGTGCGTCCGGTTGTCCGACGGCCGCTTTACCAGCACCTGGTTTTCTTCCTTCTCGATCAACATCTCCGGGTGCAGGTCACGCACCAGTTCCCCCTTGGGGCCCTTGACCTTCACGTGACTGCCCTGAATGGTGCACTCGACGCCGGAAGGCAATTCAACCGGCAATTTTCCAATACGTGACATAATCGATTCCTGCCTTACCAGATGTATCCGACCACTTCGCCGCCGATACCTTTTTCGCGGCAAATCTGATCGGTGACCAATCCCTGCGATGTGGAGATGATAGCGACCCCCAGACCGTTCAGCACCTTCGGGATATGATCCTTGTCCACATAAACACGGCGGCCGGGTGTGCTGACACGCTTGATGCCGCGTACACAGGGGGAACCGTTGTGGTATTTCAGGTACACCCGCAACAACCCCTGCTTATTGTCTTCCTTGGTCTTGAAGTTGCGAATGAATCCTTCACCCTGCAAAATCTCGGCGATCCGGACCTTCATCTTGGAATTCGGCATGTCCACCGAAGGGTGGCGCACCTGCATTCCGTTCCGGAGCCGGGTGAAAAAATCCGCTATGGGATCGGTCATCATGAGATCAATGTTCTCCTAAACTTACGTAACTCATTGCCTTACCAGCTGGCCTTGGTGACGCCGGGGACTTCCCCCAACAGCGCCCGCTGCCGAAAACAGATGCGGCACAAACCAAACTTGCGGAGGAACGCCCGCGGGCGGCCGCACACTTTGCACCGGTTGTACTCCCGCACGCTGAATTTCTGCTTGCGGTTGGCCTTGGCTATCAGCGATTTCTTCGCCATTTCTTGCCTCTAAAAATCGGGATTCAGTTGCGGAACGGAAATCCCATGGTCTTCAACAGCACCCGCCCCTGCTCGTCGTTTTCAGCGGTGGTGCAGATGGTGATGTTCATTCCCTTGATCTTTTCGATCTTGTCGAAATTGATCTCCGGAAAAATCAATTGTTCTCGCAGGCCGATGGTGTAGTTGCCGCGCCCGTCGAAAGACTTGGGCGACAGGCCCTTGAAATCGCGCACGCGCGGCAGAGCGAATCCAACGAGCCGCTCGAAAAATTCGTACATGCGGGAGCCGCGCAGGGTCACACGCACACCCACCGGCATGCCTTCGCGCAGCTTGAAGTTGGAGATCGCTTTTTTCGCCTTTGTCACCACCGGGGCCTGGCCGGTAATGGTGCGCAACTGCTCAACACCCGCCTCGATCAGCTTGGCGTTCTGGGTGCCTTCGCCCAGGCCCATATTGAGCACGATCTTCTCCAGACGCGGAACCTGCATGATGTTTTTCAGCCCGAGTTCCTTCTGGATCTGACTGCGGTACTTTTCGTTGTATGCCTGCTTGACATTGGGTACTGCCATGTTCTATTCCGTCAACCTTTCTGGCACTTAAATCTTGTCGATGGCGTCGCCGCATTTACGGCAGACGCGGACGCGGCTTCCGTCATCCAGTTTCTTGCTTTTCACACGCACGCCCTTGCCGCACTTGTCGCAAACCAAAAGCACGTTGGAGTAATGAATCTTACCTTCCTTCTCCACGATGCCGCCCTTGTTCTGCCCGCTCGGCTTCATGTGACGCTTGTAGAGATTGAGCTTTTCCACGGTGATGCTGTCATGGTCCGGATAGAATGCCAGAACCTTTCCCTTTTTGCCGCGTTCGCGACCCTTCATCACCATCACGATATCGTCTTTTTTCAGCAACCAGCTACCGGCCATCAGAGCACCTCCGGGGCGAGGGAAATGATCTTGAGAAACCGCTTGGCGCGGAGCTCGCGGGCGACAGGACCGAAGATGCGGGTGCCGACCGGCTCCTTCGCGTCGTTTACCAGCACAGCGGCATTGGTGTCGAATTTGATGTAGCTGCCTTCCGAGCGGCGCATTTCCTTGCGGGTGCGCACCACCACGGCTTTTTTCACGTCGCCCTTCTTGATGTTGCTGTTCGGCTCGCACTCCTTCACGGCCACGACGATGATGTCGCCCACCGAGGCGTAACGCCGTCCGGTCCCGCCCAGCACCTTGATACACTGAACTTTCCGCGCGCCCGAGTTGTCCGCCACATCCAAAACTGTTCGCAGTTGAATCATCGCCGTTAAATTTCCCGTTTCTTTAAAATTTCAACCAGGGACCACCGCTTGTCCTTGCTCAACGGCCGCACCTGCTTCATGGAAATAAAGTCGCCGACATTGCACTGGTTCGTCTCGTCGTGACACTTGTATTTCCGGGTCTGCTTGACCACTTTCTTGAATTTGGGGTGAATGTACTTCCTGTCCACCCGCACCACCACCGTCTTGTCCATCTTGTCGCTGATGACGGTGCCCAACAGCGTTTGTTTGCGCTTACCTTCGCTCAACGTGCACTCCTGAGGTTATTTCTTTTCACCCGTCTTTACGACGAGGGGGTTTCGGCTTTCGGCTGGCCTGCCTGGTCCGCCGACTGTTTCATTTCCCGGTTAAGGGTTTTGAGCCGTGCAATGTCCCGGCGCATGTGCTTCATCCGTCCCGGATTCTCAATCTTTCCTGTAGCGAGCTGAAATTTCAGATTGAAATATTCTTCCTCCAGGTCGGCGAGCTTTTCCTCGCGCTCCTTTTCGGACAGCTCCCGGATTTCCTTCATCTTCATGATAGTCGGTTCCCGCCTGTTACTTGTTCACGATGATCCGGGTGGCCACCGGAAGTTTGTGTGACGCCAGACGCAGAGCCTCTTTGGCCACGTCCTCCGCCACGCCGGACATTTCGTAAAGAATCCTTCCGGGCTTGACGACGGCGACCCAGAATTCCGGGTTGCCTTTACCTTTACCCATGCGGGTCTCGGCCGGCTTCTTGGAGATCGGCTTGTCCGGAAAAATCCGGAGCCAGATTTTACCGCCACGCTTGACGTGACGGGTCATGGCAATACGCGCCGCTTCGATCTGGCGGTTGGTGATCCAGCCGCACTCCAGAGTCTGCAGGGCATACTCGCCGAAATTGACCTTACCGCCGCGGAACGCGGTGCCGCGCATCCGGCCTTTGTGTTTTTTGCGATACTTGACGCGCTTGGGCATCAACATGACTGTAACTCTCCCAGCTTGCTATTCGTGTTCGTCAGGACGCTGCGGCTTCGCCCTCTTCGGCGGTATCCGCCGCTCCTTCAAAAATCTCGCCCTTGTACACCCACACCTTGATACCGATGATGCCGTAAGTGGTGCGGGCCTCGGCGGTGCCGTAATCGATGTCCGCACGGAGTGTGTGCAGGGGCACGCGGCCTTCGCGGTACCATTCACTGCGCGCGATTTCCGCGCCACCCAGGCGACCCGATACGCGGATCTTGATGCCCTTGCCGCCGAAGCGCAGGGCGCTGACCACCGCTTTCTTCATGGCGCGGCGGAAGGAAATCCGTTTCTCCAGCTGCATGGCCACGTTCTGCGCGATGAGCGAGGAGTCGAGTTCCGCCCGGCGGATTTCCTTGATGTTCAGGTTGACCTGCTTGGCCGTACCGATGATCCTCTGCAACTCCTCCTTCACCCGGTCCACTTCCAGCCCCTTTTTACCGATGATGATGCCGGGGCGGGCGGTATGTATATTGATGCGGATGCGGCTTGCCGAACGCTCGATTTCCAGGTTCGAAATGCCCGCGTGCGACAGGTTTTTCCGTAAATGCTTGCGGATCTTGATGTCTTCCTGCAGAAGATCGGCGTAATCTTTTTTTGCGTACCAGTTCGATTTCCAGGGCTTGTTGATGCCCAGGCGAAACCCGTAGGGATGTACCTTCTGACCCATGTGTCGGTTACTCCTTTTCGTCCAGCACAAGCGTGATGTGGCTGGTGCGTTTGCGAATGAGGGTCGTCATCCCCCGCGCCCGCGGAAGCTGGCGTTTCATGGTCACACCTTCGTCCACCGTGACCTTGCGAACATACAGATCGTCCACGTCCAGCACCTTGTGGTTTTCCTCGGCATTGGCCAACGCCGACTTCAAAAGTTTCTGAAACAGACCCGCCGCCTTCTTCCGCGTGAAGACAAGGACGTTCATTGCGTCGTTCACGTTCTTGCCGCGGATCATGTCGGCGATCAAGCGCGCTTTGCGCGGGGCCGTGCGGGCGTGTTTCAATTGGGCTCTGACACTCATTTCCGTTGCTCTCGATTAAATTACTTGGGCGGCGCCGCTTTTTTGGTTTTGCCGCTGTGGGCCTTGAAGGTGCGGGTCGGGGAAAACTCCCCCAGCTTGTGCCCCACCATGTTTTCCGTGACGAACACGGGAATGAACTTCTTGCCGTTGTGTACCGCCAGGGTGTGCCCGACGAAATCCGGCAGAATGGTGGACCGGCGCGACCAGGTCTTGACGACCTTCTTCTCGTTCTTCCGGTTCATCAGCTCCACCTTGTCCGCCAGATGCTGATCGACAAACGGCCCTTTTTTCAGTGATCGCGCCATAGCGCTCCTGCCTTCTAAAGTTGATTATTTCTTGCGTCGACTCAGTATGTACCGAGAGGACGGTTTCTTTTTCTTGCGCGTTTTGTACCCCTTCGCCGGCATGCCGTAAGGACTGCACGGATGGCGTCCGCCGGAGGAGCGGCCTTCACCGCCGCCCATCGGATGGTCGACCGGATTCATGGCCACTGCGCGCGGACGCGGGCGGCGCCCCATCCAGCGTGTTCGCCCTGCCTTGCCGAGCGACACGTTTTCGTGCTCTGCGTTGCCGACGGAACCCACCGTGGCGCGGCATTTCACCGAAACCAGCCGCACCTCGCCGGACTTGAGCTTGATGTTGGCATAGTCGCCTTCCTTCGCCATCAACTGCGCGTAGGTTCCGGCACTGCGCGCAATCTGACCCCCTTTGCCCGGCCTGAGTTCGATGTTATGAATCGTCGTACCTACGGGAATGTCTTCGAGGTGCAGGCAGTTGCCGACGCGCACCTCGGCGTCCCGGCCGGACATCACCGTGGCGCCGTCCTTCAATTCCGAAGGCGCCAGGATGTACCGCTTTTCTCCGTCCGTGTACACGAGAAGCGCGATGTTCGCCGAACGGTTGGGATCGTATTCGATACCCGCCACCTTCGCTTCGATCCCGTCCTTGTTTCGCCGGAAATCGATTTTGCGGTACAGCTTGCGGTGTCCGCCGCCACGCCGACGGGCGGTGACGCGGCCGTTGTTGTTGCGGCCGCCCTTGCGGGAAATCGACACCAGCAGGCTTTTCTCCGGTGTGGATTTGGTCACTTCACCGAAATCCGAAATCGTCTGAAATCGAACACCGGCGGAAGTCGGGTTGAGTTTTCTTACTGGCATGGCCGCTTACGCTCCTTCAAAAAAGTCTATCTTGTCGCCGTCCTTCAACGTGACGATGGCTTTTTTGCTCGCCTTGGTAAACCCGACGTTGCGGCCGAACCGTTTCTGCCTGGGTTTCACGTTGAGGGTATTCACATCCAGCACGGTGACGTTGAAGATTTTCTCCACGGCCTGCTTGATCTGAAGCTTGTTGGCATCGCGCTTCACCTGAAACATCACCCGGTTGCCGTCCTCCAGCATCATGGTGCTCTTTTCAGTGATGAGCGGCTTCTCTAAAATTCGATAAAGGTCGGTGGACATCAGCTGAGTCGCTCCTCTAATTTCCTGAGAGAGTCGGGGGTGCACACGATCTTCTGATGCACCAGCAGGTCGAACACATTGACACCTTCCACCGACAGCACATTGACCTGCGGCAGGTTGCGAACGGCGAGCTCCAGGTTCGGGTTTTTCTCGGCGACCAGGAACAACGTTTTTTCCGGCAACCCGAGCTTGGCGAGCAGGGCCAAAGCCTGCTTGGTTTTGGGCTCTTCCAGGTTCAGTGATTCGACCACTTGAATATTATTGCTTTGCAATCTTTCGGCGAGAACGGAGCGGATGGCGAGCTTGCGGGACTTCTTGGAAAGCTTGTGTGTGTACGCGCGCGGACGGGGACCGAACACCGTCATACCCCCGCGCCAAATAGTGGAGCGGGTGCTGCCATGACGGGCGCGCCCAGTTCCTTTCTGCCGCCAGGGCTTTTTACCGCCGCCGCTGATATCGCCGCGATTTTCGATGGTCGAGGCAGTGCCGCTCCGCTTGGCCGCCAACTGCATGACGACGTACTGTTGCACCAGATGCTCGCGGACGGGCCCTTCAAACACCTCGGGCGACAGCGTGGCCGTACCGACCTTCTTGTTTTCTGTGTTGACGATTTCGAGTTCCGCCATGTTTCGCTCTTTCGCTTCTTTCGCTCTAAATTATTTCCTGCCGCCAGCCTTGGCTTCGGTGATGCGCACCAGCCGGCCGTTGGCGCCCGGCACCGAGCCGCGCACCAGGATCAGGTTGTTGCCCGCATCCACGCGGACGACTTTTAAATTCTTCGCATGCACGGTTTTACCGCCCATGCGCCCGGCCATCTTCTGGCCTTTCAGCGTGCGCCCGGGATAGGTGTGCATGCCGATGGAACCACCGCCGCGAAACGACTCGTGAGTGCCGCGGGATGCCGGTTGGCCGCGGAAGTTGTACCGCCGGACCACACCGGAGAACCCTCGCCCCTTGGAGACGCCGACCACATCCACCAGTTCACCCTCGGCGAATGCATCCACCTTGAGTTGCTGGCCCATGGCGTCGTCCGCCAATTCCAGGTTTCGGAATTCCTGAAGGACCCGCGCGGGCTCCGCCTTGATCTTGTTGTAATACCCGGCCAGCGGCTTGTTGGTGTGCTTCGGCTTGCGCTGGCCATAGGCCACCACCACAGCGTCGTACCCGTTTTTATCCTGAGTCCGTTTTTCCACGGGCACACACCGCTCCACCTGGATGACAGTGACGGGAACACAATCGCCGTTTTCCAGATAGACCTGGGTCATTCCCAATTTTTTACCGAGCAAACCTTTCATCGATCCCGACCGTTCTTACAGTTTGATTTCAATATCCACGCCGCCGCTGAGGTCCAGCTTCATGAGCGCGTCGACGGTTTGCGGAGTGGGCTCGAGGATTTCCAGGATGCGCTTATGCGTCCGGATCTCGAACTGCTCCCGCGATTTTTTGTCCACATGCGGCGACCGCAGCACGGTCCACCGGTTCTTCTTGGTCGGTAGCGGGATGGGGCCGACCACCCGGGCGCCGGTGCGCTTGGTGGTCTCCACGATTTCCCCGACCGACCAGTCGAGCAGTTTGTGGTCGTAAGCCTTCAGCTTGATTTTTATTTTCTGATCGCTCATTAGTCCATGATCTCGCTGACGATGCCCGCGCCCACAGTCCGGCCACCTTCACGAATGGCGAACCGCAATTCCTTGGCCATCGCCACGGGGGTGATCAATTCCACCTCGAAGGTGACATTGTCGCCCGGCATGACCATCTCCACGCCCTGCGGCAGGGTGACCACGCCGGTCACGTCCGTGGTGCGGAAATAAAACTGCGGCCGGTAGCCGTTGAAGAACGGAGTGTGACGCCCACCCTCTTCCTTGGTCAGGATGTACACCTCTGCCTTGAACTTCGCGTGCGGAGTGATGGAACCGGGCTTCGCCAGAACCTGTCCGCGCTCGATGTCGTCGCGTTTGGTGCCGCGGAGCAGACAGCCTACGTTGTCGCCCGCCTGACCGTCGTCCAGCAGCTTGCGGAACATTTCGACACCGGTGACGGTGGTCTTGGTGGTCGGGCGGAACCCGACGATCTCGACTTCCTCACCCACCTTGATGACACCCGTCTCGATCCTGCCGGTGGCCACGGTACCGCGACCGGAGATGCTGAAGATGTCCTCGATCGGCATCAGGAACGGCTTGTCGATCGGGCGTTCCGGAACCGGAATGTCCGCATCGCAGGCAGCCATCAGGTCCCAGATGCACTTCGTCTTTTCTTCGTCTTCGGCGTTCTCCAGAGCCTGCAGAGCGCTGCCGCGAATGACGGTGATGTCGTCGCCGGGAAACTCGTACTTGTTGAGCAGTTCGCGTACTTCCAGCTCAACCAGGTCCAGGAGCTCCGGATCGTCAACCATGTCACATTTGTTCATGAACACAACGATGCGCGGCACGCCGACCTGACGGGCAAGCAGGATGTGCTCGCGGGTCTGCGGCATGGGGCCGTCGGTGGCGCTCAGCACGAGAATCGCGCCGTCCATCTGCGCCGCACCGGTGATCATGTTTTTGACGTAGTCGGCATGGCCCGGGCAGTCCACGTGAGCGTAGTGACGGTTTTCCGTCTGGTACTCAACGTGCGCGATGGCGATGGTGATGCCGCGTTCTTTCTCTTCAGGGGCCTTGTCGATCTGGTCGAACGCAATGCTTTGCGCCATCCCCTTTTTTGCCAAAACTTCGGTGATGGCCGCTGTGAGCGTGGTTTTACCATGGTCAACATGACCGATGGTTCCGATGTTCACGTGGGGTTTGTCTCTCACAAATTTTTCTTTTGCCATACCGATTCACTCCATTAATGATGAAATCATTGTTCCGGTTTTTTATTCGTTTTATTTATACGGTCACTTCACTTGAGGTTCCGGTGGACTTGGCGATCAATTCCTCGGCAATCGCATTCGGAACCACGTCATATTTCAAAAATTCCATTGAGTAGTTGGCGCGGCCCTGGGTGTTCGACCGAAGATCGGTGGAATACCCGAACATGCCTGCCAACGGCACTTCGCACCGCACCACTTTCGCGCCGGCACGGTCACCCAGTTCCTTGACCTTGCCGCGCTTCGAGTTGAGGTGGCCGATGACATCACCCATGAATTCCTCGGGGGTGACCACCTCCACGTCCATGATGGGCTCGAGCAGCACCGGCGTGGCCTTCTTCGCCGCATCCCGAAACGCAATGGACGCACAAATCTTGAATGCCATCTCGGAAGAGTCCACATCATGATACGAACCGTCGTTCAGGGTGACGCGAACGTCCACCATCGGGAACCCGCACAGGACGCCGCGGTCCATGGCCTCCGAAACACCCTTTTGAACTGCGGGAATGTATTCCTTCGGAATGGCGCCACCGACGATCTTGTTGACGAACTCAAACCCTTCACCCGCCTTGCGCGGTTCGAGAGTGATTTCAACATGACCATACTGACCCCGGCCGCCGGTCTGCTTGACGTACTTGTAACTGTGGTCCGTTTTCCTGGTGATGGTTTCGCGATACGCCACCTGCGGTTTGGACACACTGACATCGAGGTTGAACTCGCGCTTCATGCGGTCCACGAGGATCTCCAGATGCAACTCGCCCATTCCGGAAATGATGGTCTGGGAAGTTTCCGGATCCACCTTCACTTCGAATGTGGGGTCTTCCTGCTGAAGCTTGATGAGGCAGTCGGAAAGCTTTTCCTGCTCCTGCTTGGTTTTCGGCTCAATCGCAACAGAGATGACGGGCTGCGGAAAGGAAATGGACTCGAGGATAACGGGGCTCTCTTCGCGACACAGAGTGTCACCGGTAAAAGTCTTTTTGAAGCCGATCGCCGCGGCAATGTCCCCGGCGCCGACCACATCCACCTCTTCACGCTTGTTGGCGTGCATGCGGAGCAGGCGTCCCACGCGCTCCTTCTGATTCTTGGTCGAGTTGTACACGTACGTACCGCTCTTGATATGACCGGAATAAACGCGGAAGTAGGCCAGCTGGCCGACAAACGGATCGGTCATGATCTTGAATGCCAGCGCGGACAGCGACTTGCTCTCGTCCACCGGACACGTCACTTCCTCCTGCGTGTTCGGGTTGACGCCGACGACCGCCGCCACCTGGTCCGGAGACGGTAGGTAATGAACCACCGCGTCGAGCAACTGCTGCACACCCTTATTCTTGAACGCGGCCCCGCAGAAAATCGGCGTGAACGCCAGGGCCAGCACACCTTTGCGGAGAGCCGCGCGGATTTCCTCCTCGCTCACATCCTCCCCGCCCAGGTATTTTTCCATCAGCGCCTCATCCACATCGGCCAGGGCTTCCAGCATGTGGTCGCGGTACTCCTTCGCCTGCTCCAGCAGGTCCTCCGGAATCTCCTGAGTGTCGTACGCCTCACCCTTCTTGTACTTGTCGGAATACACGTTGGCTTTCATCGTGACCAGGTCAATGAGCCCCACAAAATCGGCTTCCGACCCGATCGGCAACTGCACGGGCACCGGGTTCGCGTTCAGGCGCTCTTTCATCTGCTGCACGCAGCCGAGAAAATCCGCGCCGGCGCGGTCCATCTTGTTGACAAACCCAATGCGCGGAACCTTGTACTTGGTGGCCTGGCGCCACACCGTCTCGGATTGCGGCTCAACGCCGCCAACGGCGCAGAACACACCCACAGCCCCGTCCAGCACACGGAGCGACCGCTCGACTTCGGCGGTGAAATCGACGTGGCCCGGCGTGTCGATGATATTGATCTGGTGATCCAGCCAGAAACACGTGGTGGCGGCGGAGGTGATGGTGATGCCGCGCTCCTGCTCCTGCTGCATCCAGTCCATGGTCGCACTGCCCTCATGAACCTCACCGATCTTGTGACTCTTGCCGGTGTAATAAAGGATTCGCTCGGTCGTCGTGGTCTTGCCCGCGTCGATGTGGGCGATGATGCCGATATTCCGGATTTGACTGATTTTGGGCTTCTTACTCATAACACCTTATATGCTGCTTGAGAACCGCATTACCAGCGGTAGTGGGCGAACGCCTTATTGGCTTCTGCCATACGATGAACATCTTCCTTCTTGCGAACCGCACCGCCGGTGCTGTTGTAGGCATCGACCAGCTCGTCGGTCAGCCTATCAGACATGGAACGGCCCGCACGGCTGCGCGCATTGCTGATGATCCAGCGGATGCTGAGCGCGGTGCGCCGGTTGGCGTTGACTTCCACCGGCACCTGATAGGTGGCGCCACCAACACGCCGGGACCGGACTTCGAGAAGCGGCGCAGCGTTGTCCACCGCCTTCTTGAACACCCTGATGGGCTCTTCGTCCTTCACCCGCTCACCGATGTTGTCCAGAGCGGAATAGAACATACGTTCCGCCACGCTCTTCTTGCCCCGCTTGAGGAGGCTGTTGACAAACCGGGCAACCAGAATGTCGTTGTATTTGGGGTCCGGCAGGATCTCCCGTTTTTCCGCTTCGCGTCTTCTTGCCATGGTTGCGTATAATTCTTATTAGGTTTTCTTCGGTTTCTTGGCACCGTACTTGGAACGGCTCTGCATGCGGTTGGCCACGCCCAGTGTATCCAGGCTGCCCCGCACAACATGGTAACGAACACCCGGCAGATCCTTAACGCGGCCGCCGCGAATCAAAACGATCGAGTGCTCCTGGAGATTGTGCCCGACACCCGGAATGTAGCTCGTTACCTCCATTCCGTTGGTCAGCCGGACGCGCGCCACTTTTCGTAATGCCGAATTGGGCTTCTTCGGAGTGGAGGTGTACACACGCACACACACGCCCCGTTTCTGCGGGCACGACTTCAGCGCCGGCGATGCCGTTTTCTCTACCGGCTTACGCCGGCCTCTTTTGACCAATTGATTAATGGTCGGCACAATAAAGTTCTCCTGATAGAGGGACCAACACCTTAACAAAACCCAGTTGACCCATCCTCAACTAATTGAATTTGTTGGAATGTTCAGAGTATGTCTGTAGTAGGCCGAAAAGCTTGGATTTTATCACTCCCATGCGGGGAGTCAAGGGAATTTTCCGGTATTTTTTCCTACTCTACCGCGGCCGGGGTTTCTTCCTCTTCTACCGGCTTCACTTCCTCGGTTTCCTCGAATTCCGGCTCCTCGATGCGGATGCCGCTGTAGGCGCGGCAGCCGGTTCCGGCCGGAATCAGCCTACCCATGATCACATTTTCTTTCAGTCCAAACAGGCGGTCTTCCTTGCCGCTGACCGCCACTTCCGTCAGCACCCGCGTGGTCTCCTGGAAGGAGGCCGCGGAGATGAAACTCTCGGTGCTGAGCGACGATTTCGTGATTCCCAGAAGAACCGGCTGGCCCTGCGCGGGCTTGCCTTTTTCCTTTATGGTCTCCTGGTTTTTCTCGTTGAATACCTTGCGGGTCACCTGTTCGCCAATCAGCAGGTCGGTGTCCCCGGGCTCTTCCACCTGAAGGTGGCGGAGCATCTGGCGGACGATGACTTCGATATGCTTGTCGTTGATGGCGACACCCTGCAGGCGGTACACCTCCTGCACCTCGTTGACGAGGTATTTCTGCAACTCGTTTTCACCGAGGATGCGCAGGATGTCATGCGGGTTGGCGGCGCCATCCATGAGCGGCTCGCCGGCCTGCACTTCGTCGCCTTCGTGCACGTTGATGTGCTTGCCGCGCGGAATGAGGTACTCGCGCTCTTCACCACTGTCGTTGACGATGACCACCTTCCGCATGCCTTTCACGAACCCGCCGAACTTAACGGTACCGCTGATTTCCGAGATGGTCGCCTGCTCGTGCGGCTTGCGCGCCTCGAATAGTTCCGCAACACGCGGCAGACCGCCGGTGATGTCCTTCGTCTTCGCCGTTTCGCGAGGAATCTTGACGATGACGTCACCCGCATTCACGCGGTCGCCCTCGTTGACATTGATGTGCGCACCCGCGGGCAGAATGTAGCGCCGGATGGTTTCACCCTTGTCGTCCTTGATCGAAATGCGCGGCTGCCGCTTCTCGTCGCGGTGGCTGATGATGACCTTGGTGGAAAGACCCGTGATTTCGTCGAAGTCCTCTTTCATGGTGATGCCTTCCACCACGTCGCCGAAGGCGATGGTGCCCTCGACCTCGGTGAGGATCGAGTTGGTGTACGGGTCCCACTCGACCAGCGTCTGGTTCTCGTGGACTTCCTGCCCGTCGTGCACCTTGAGTTTCGCCGCATAGACGACGGAGTATTTTTCCTTTTCCCGGCCGTTTTCGTCCTGCACCACCAGGCTGCCGTTGCGGTTCATGACGATGATCTCGCCGCGCTGGTTCTTGATCGTGCGCAGGCCCTGGTACTTGATGATGCCGCCCTTCTTCGTGCTGAGCGTCGTCTGCTCGACCACGCGGCTCGCGGTGCCGCCGATGTGGAACGTCCGCATGGTGAGCTGGGTACCCGGTTCACCGATGGACTGCGCGGCGATGACGCCGACCGGCTCGCCGATCTCCACCCAGCCGTTGGTGGCCAGGTTGCGCCCGTAGCACTTCACGCACAGTCCCTGCTTCGATTCGCAGGTCAGGTTCGAGCGGATTCGGATGCCTTCAATCCCGGCGTTCTCAATGGCCTCGACGACTTTCTCATCGACCATCTCATTCGCCTTGACCAGCACGTCGCCGGTGAACGGATCGAGCACGTCTTCCAGGCACGTACGGCCGAGGATGCGCTCACCCAGAGGCTGGATGATTTCACCCGCTTCCACGAGCGACGACAACTTAATGCCGCGCAGGGTGCCGCAGTCTTCTTCCATGATGATGATGTCCTGAGCCACATCGACAAGGCGCCGGGTCAGGTAACCGGAGTTTGCCGTCTTGAGCGCGGTGTCGGCCAGACCCTTGCGCGCACCGTGGGTGGAGATGAAGTACTGGATCACCGACAGCCCTTCGCGGAAGTTCGCGGTGATGGGCGTCTCGATGATCTCACCCGACGGCTTGGCCATCAGGCCGCGCATGCCGGCCAGCTGCCGCAACTGCTGCGAGCTGCCGCGCGCTCCGGAGTCGGCCATGATGAAGATCGAGTTGAAGTCCTTGGCCTCCACGCCCTTGACGATGTTTTCGTCTTCGACTTCCAGTTCGCGGAACATCTCTTCCGAGACGCGCTCGGTGACGTGCGCCCAGATGTCAATGACCTTGTTATAGCGTTCGCCGTTGGTGATGAGGCCGTCGCGGTACTGGTTGTAAACGCGGAGCACTTCATCGCCGGCCTTGTTGACCAGCGTTTCCTTCGCTTTCGGAATCCGCATGTATTCGGTCGAAATAGACAGGCCCGCCTCGGTCGCGTAATGAAACCCGAGGGTCTTGACCGCATCCAGCAGAGCAACGGTTTTTTCCCGGCCCACGATCTGGAACGACGTGGAAATCAGGTTGGACAGGGTTTTCTTGTTCATCTCCTGGTTGACCAGCTTGAACGGCAGCTCTTCCGGCAATACCTCATACAGGAGAACGCGGCCGGTGGTGGTGACTTCCAGGTTGCCGTCCACCTCGACCATCATCTTCGCCTGCAGGTGCAGTTCTCCGTGATCGTACGCCGCGCGCACTTCGCGCAGGTTGGAGAAAACGCGTCCCTCGCCGGGCACGCTGCCGCGGATCTTGGTCATGTAGTAGCAGCCGAGAACGATATCCTGACTGGGCACGGCGATGGGCTTGCCGTTGGCCGGAGACAAGACGTTGTTGGGCGCCATCATGAGGAGTTTCGCCTCGACCTGCGCTTCCATCGAAAGCGGAACATGCACCGCCATCTGGTCGCCGTCGAAGTCGGCGTTGAACGCGGTGCACACCAGCGGATGGATGCGGATCGCCTTGCCCTCGATCAACACCGGCTCGAATGCCTGGATGCCGAGACGATGCAAAGTCGGTGCGCGGTTCAGGAGAACCGGATGTTTCTGGATGACTTCTTCCAATACTTCCCACACCTCGGCGCGCTCCTGCTCGACCATCTTCTTCGCGGTTTTGATGGTGGCGGCATAACCTTTCTGTTCGAGCCGGTTGAAGATGAACGGCTTGAACAACTCGAGCGCCATCTTCTTCGGCAGCCCGCACTGGTGCAGCTTGAGTTCGGGACCGACCACGATGACCGAACGGCCGGAGTAATCGACGCGCTTGCCGAGCAGGTTCTGGCGGAAGCGGCCCTGTTTGCCTTTCAGCATGTCGCTCAGCGATTTGAGCGGACGCTTGTTGGTGCCGCGAAGCGTCCGGCCACGGCGGCCGTTGTCGAACAGCGCCGACACCGCTTCCTGCAGCATGCGTTTTTCGTTGCGGATGATGATCTGCGGCGCCTTGAGTTCCATCAACCGCTTGAGGCGGTTGTTGCGGTTGATGACGCGGCGGTACAGGTCATTGAGATCGGACGTGGCGAAGCGGCCGCCGTCGAGCGGCACCAGCGGGCGCAACTCCGGCGGAATGACCGGCACCACGCTCAGGATCATCCACTCCGGGCGGTTACCGGATTTGCGGAAAGCCTCGATGATCTTGAGGCGCTTGGCGATCTTGCGTTTGTTGAGCACCGAGGTGGTCTTTGCCAGGTTTTCCTTCAACTGCTCGGCGGTGGCGTCGAGGTCGATGTTTTTCAGCATCTCGTACACCGCCTCGGATCCGACCATCACCTTCAGTCCGTGCGGGTACTCGATTTCCGCCTCGCGGTATTCTTTTTCATCCAGAAGCTGGCCGGGCTTGAAATCCGATTCGCCGGGATCGACCACCACATAGTTTTCAAAATAAATAATGCGCTCGAGTTCCTTGAGCGTGAGATCCAGTACGTGGCCGATGCGGCTCGGCAGTCCCTTGAAGAACCAGATGTGGGCGACGGGGCTGGCCAGCTCGATGTGTCCCAGGCGCTCGCGGCGGACCTTGGACAGGATGACTTCCACCCCACACTTTTCGCACACCACCCCCTTGTGCTTCATGCGCTTGTACTTGCCGCAGTTGCACTCCCAATCCTTCACCGGGCCGAAGATCTTGGCGCAGAACAGGCCGTCCCGTTCCGGCTTGAAGGTCCGGTAATTGATGGTTTCCGGCTTTTTGACTTCCCCGTACGACCAGGACCGGATTTTTTCCGGAGAGGCCAGCCGCACCCGGATGGCGTCAAACATGATCGGATTCTTGGGTTTTTCAAAAATGTTCAGGGTATCCACAAGCGTGGTCTCCTAAATGAAAGTTTATTTAAAAATTCTTTTCCGGACAGGAAGCCGTTCCTGTCGCCCCGGCGGCCGCTACTTGCTGGCGGTTTCCATCAGTTCCACATCAATGGCCAGGCTCTGCAGTTCCTTGACCAGGACGTTGAACGATTCCGGAAGGCTGGGCGTGAGATTCGTGTCGCCCTTGACGATGGCTTCGTACATCCGCTTGCGGCCCTCGACGTCGTCGGATTTGACCGTGAGCATCTCCTGCAGGGTGTAGGCGCCGCCGTAAGCTTCGAGCGCCCAGACCTCCATCTCACCCAGCCGCTGACCGCCGAACTGCGCCTTTCCGCCCAGCGGCTGCTGAGTGACGAGCGAGTAGGGTCCGGTGGACCGGGCGTGGATCTTGTCGTCTACAAGGTGATGCAGTTTGAGCATGTAGATGTACCCCACCATGACCTTCTGGTGAAACGGCTGGCCGGTGCGCCCGTCGAACAGGCTGACTTCGCCGGTGGGCGAACAGCCGGAATCGACGAGCATTCTGCGCACATCGTCTTCCTTTGCGCCGTCGAAGACGGGCGTCGCGACGTGCTTGCCGCTGGCCTTGGCCGCCATGCCGAGGTTGGTTTCGAAAATCTGGCCGACGTTCATACGAGACGGCACGCCGAGCGGATTGAGTATGAGCTCGATCGGAGTTCCATCATCCATATAAGGCATGTCCTCTTCCGGAACGATCTTGGAGACGACACCTTTGTTGCCGTGACGGCCGGCCATTTTGTCGCCTACCTGAAGCTTGCGTTTCATGGCAACAAACACCTTCACCAGCTTGATAACGCCGGGCGCCAGGTCGTCGCCTTTCTTCAGTTTGGCGATCTTGTCATTCATCATGGTCTTGAGGATGTGGATCTGGTCCTTGCTGGCATCCTCGATCTGCTGCAACTCGTTCGGGTCCACGTCCTTGACCGGAATCTTCACCATATCCCGCGTGGGCATTTTGGCGAGGTCTTCCTCGGTCAGGTCCTGACCCTTCTTAAAAACCTTCTTGCCAATGGTGGTGGCCTTGGTCACCTGCTTGCCCACCAGCATGGACAGGAGTTTCTTTTCGCTTTCGTTCTTGACGATCTCGATCTCGTCGCTGAAGTCCTTTTCGATCCGGGAGACCTCCTCTTCCTCGATCGACAGCGTGCGGGAATCCTTGTCGACTCCCTTGCGCGAGAACACCTTGACGTCGATGACGATACCCTGGATGCCCGGCGGCACGCGCAGGGACGTGTCACGCACGTCGCCCGCCTTTTCGCCGAAGATCGCTTTGAGCAGTTTTTCTTCGGGACTCAGCTGCGTCTCGCCTTTGGGGGTGATCTTGCCCACGAGGATGTCGTTGGGAGCCACCGAGGCACCGATGCGGATGATGCCGCTGTCGTCCAGGTTGCGAAGCGCTTCCTCGCCGACGTTCGAGATGTCGCGTGTGATGTCTTCCTTACCCTGCTTGGTGTCGCGGGCCTCCACCTCGAATTCCTCGATGTGGACGGACGTGAAGACGTCCTCCTTCACCACCTTCTCGCTGATGACGATGGCGTCCTCGAAGTTGTAACCTTCCCACGGCATGAACGCGACCAGCACGTTGCGGCCGAGCGCCAGCTCTCCGCGGTCCGTCGACGGCCCATCGGCGATGACCTGACCCTTCCTCACCTTTTCGCCGGTACCGACAAGCGGGCGTTGATTGATGCAGGTGTTCTGGTTGGAGCGCTGGTACTTGGACAGGGTGTAGATGTCCACACTGGAATCCAGCATGCCTTTCCTTTTCTGGCGGCCGGAAGTCCGCACCACAATGCGCGACGCATCGGCACTGATGACCTCACCGTCGTTCTCCGCCACCACCACGGCGCCAGAATCGCGGGCCACCACCTCTTCCATACCGGTGCCCACGAGAGGGGCCTCGGTCTCCAGAAGCGGCACGGCCTGGCGCTGCATGTTGGAACCCATGAGGGCGCGGTTGGCGTCGTCGTTTTCCAGAAACGGAATCAACGACGCGGCGACGCTGATCAACTGCTTGGGCGAAACGTCCATCAGGTTGATTTTTTCGCGCGGCGACAGAATGAAGTCGCCACCCTGACGCGCATCGACGATTTCATTGACGAAGCGGTTCTTTTCGTCGAGCTGGGCGTTGGCCTGCGCAATGACATACTCGTCTTCGACCATCGCGTTGTGAAACTCGACCGAGTCGCCAACCTTGCCTTCGGTCACGCGCCGGTAAGGCGTTTCGACAAACCCGTAATCGTTCACCCGCGCGTAGGTGCTGAGCGACGCAATGAGACCGATGTTCGGTCCCTCAGGCGTCTCGATGGGACAGATCCGCCCGTAATGGGTCGGATGCACGTCCCGCACTTCGAATCCCGCGCGCTCGCGCGTCAGACCGCCGGGCCCCAATGCGCTGAGGCGCCGCTTGTGCGTGACCTCGCTGAGGGGATTGGTCTGATCCATGAACTGGGACAACTGGCTGCTTCCGTAAAATTCCTTGATCGCCGCGGTGACCGGCTTCGAATTGATCAGGTCGTGCGGCATGGAAACATCCAGATCCTGAATGGACATGCGCTCGATGATGGCGCGCTCCATGCGCACCAGGCCGACGCGGAACTGGTTTTCCAGGGACTCGCCCACCGCGCGCACGCGGCGGTTGCCCAGATGGTCGATGTCGTCCACCACACCCACACCGTTTCGCAGGTCCACCATGTAGCGGATGACCGCAATGAGGTCCTCGCGGGTGAGCAGGCGGTGCTCCAACGGCACATCCAGCCCGAACTTCTGGTTCATCTTGATCCGGCCGACCACGGACAGGTTGTACCGCTTCGGGTTGAAGAACAGGTTGTAGAAAAGCGTTTTTGCGATCTCGGTCGTCGGCGGGTCGCCGGGACGCAGACGTTTGTAGATTTCGCGGATGGCCTCGTCCGAATCCGCGATCTTCGCCTGCGCCAGGGTGTCGCGTATGGTGGTATCCGGGTTTTCCTCGTCGATGGACAGCACCGAAAATTCACTGATGTTGTGCTTGGCCAGTACCGCGAGCGTCTCCGGGGTGATCTCCGTGTTGGACTCGATCAGGACCTCGCCGGTCTCCTTGTCAATGATGTCCTGCGCGAGATATCCACCGGCCAGCGTCTCCTTGTCGATCTCAACACGCTGGGATTTACTCATGCGGCGCAACTTTTTGATCTGCTGCGGCGCCACCTTCTTGCCGGACTTTACAAGAACATCATCCGTCTTGGAGTCGATGACGTCTTCAAGCACCTTGATGCCGCACATCAGCCCCTTGCTGCCCATGAAGTAGCGGTCGTCCTTGACCAGCCGCGATACTTTTTCGACATTGTAAAAGGAAGCGAGGATCTCTTCCTGGCTCATGCCAAAGGCGCTCAGGAGGACCGTGGCCGGAAGTTTGCGCCGGCGGTCGATCTTGACATGCAGGATGTCCTTGATGTCGAACTCGAAGTCGAGCCAGGAGCCGCGGTCCGGAATGACCCGCGCGCTGTACAGGATCTTTCCGCTGACGTGACTGCGTCCCTTGTCGTGCGCGAAGAACGCGCCCGGGGAGCGGTGCATCTGACTGACGATGACACGCTCGACACCGTTGATCATGAATGTGCCGGTGGGGCCCATGACGGGCATCTCACCGAGAAAAATCTTCTGCTCCTTCACTTCCTTGACGGAATTGATCGTGACTTCGGGAACCTTGAATTTCTGCAGGGCCTCAATGATGGTGGCGTCAATTTCGGTACGGGCGGGAATGAGCGGCTTGTTCGTCTCCGGGTTTTTCACCTCTTCGACGATGTATTTGCCGGGCAGCTCCTTCAGGACGCGTGCGTTGAGCTCGATCTTCTCGCGCTGAAACAGGACCATGCGGACCATGATCTTGATCGGGTCGGAGTAGGTGAGGCCCTTCTGGCGGCATTCCGCGAGCTTGAACTTTTCCTTGTAATTGACTTCCTGGCTGCAGGCGTCGCACACCACACCCAGGCCGCCGAGTTCCTTGTACTCGCCGCAGGCACACTCCCACACGCCGACTTCATAGCCCACATAATCGATACGGGCGTTGATGTTCAGGTCGGAGATGGGGAACACATCCTGAAACACTTCCTCCAGACCCTGGACCTTGCGTTCCGACGGGGCGGTTTCCGTCTGCAGGAAGTACTCAAAGGACTTCTTTTGAATTCCAATCAGGTTGGGAATCTCGATGACCGCAGGGATCCGGGAGAAGTCCAACCTTTCACGAACAGTGCTTTGGGTTCGATCGGTGGTTTTGATAGACATAGATTTAATCCAGTCCCCTGTTAAAGATTAATGGCCATACTCCCCCTCTCATCAAAAGAAGGCAAAAGGCATTACTTAATCTCAACAGTTCCACCGGCTTCTTCGATCTTCTTTTTGATCTCCTCAGCTTCTTCTTTCTTCACAGCTTCCTTAATGGCCTTGGGAGCCGCTTCCACCAGGTCCTTCGCATCCTTCAGACCCAGACCCGTGATGCCGCGAACTTCCTTGATCACCTGAATCTTCTTGTCACCTGCCGCTGTGAGAATGACGTCAAACTCCGTTTTCTCTTCCGCCGCGGCACCGGCATCGCCGCCCGCACCAGCCGGCATCGCCATCATGGCCGGGGCTGCCGCCGTGACACCGTACTTCTCTTCCAATTCCTTGACGAATTCCGACATCTCCAAAACCGTCATGTTGTCGATGAAGGAAACGACGTCCTCTTTCGTGACTGCCATTGCAATCTCCTTTCTGGGATGAAACGCTTATTCAAATAATTTTCGAAAAAATTTCGTTCGTCTTTTTTGTTCCGCTTGCAAGTCAGCCCTGCTGGGCCTTCTTCTCGCGGATGGCATCCAGGGTTCCCACCAGGCTGCGCTGCAGGCTGGCGAATACACCGACAAAGTTGCGCGTCGGGCCCTGCATGACCGAAAGCATTTGCGAAATCAACACTTCCTTGGACGGCAGGTCTGCCAAAGCCTTTACCTGTTCCGGCGTCACCGCCTGCCCGTCCACCACCCCGCAGACCACCTGCGGATTTTTTTCTGCGCCCGACTTGGCAAAGTCGGAAAGCGCCTTGGCCGGAGCCACCACGTCATCGAAGCTGACAATGATGGACATCGGCCCTTCCCACGAGGTATCCAGCACCTCGAAGGGCGTGTTCTTCGCCGCAATGCGGGCGAGGGTGTTCTTGATGACCTTGAATTCCAGCGACCGCTCACGCATGTGCGACCGAAGCTGGGTCATCTGCTCTGCCGACAGGCCCTGGTAATTTGCCAGCACCGCTGACTTGGCCTTGGCGAACACTCCGTTCAACCGTTCTATTTCTTTTGCTTTCACTGGTGTCGGCACGACGCGCTCCCTTTCCTTTTGCTCAAACCGCCCGCTTCAATTCCTCAACTGCAGTTCCGTGATTACGATCTGTCCCCACCCGTTCAAGTACCGGTGTAAGCGACCTTCACTCCCGGCCCCATGGTGGTGGACAACGACACGCCGCGGATGTACACGCCCTTTGCCGTAGAGGGCTTCATCTTGACCAGCGTGCCCATGAACTCCTTGAAATTCTCCGCAAGGTCTTCCACCGAAAAACTGGCCTTGCCCACCGATGCATGCACGATGCCCGCCTTGTCCACGCGGAAATCCACCTTGCCCGCCTGAATCTGCCGGATGGCGTCCGCCACATCGAAGGTGACGGTGCCGGTCTTCGGGTTGGGCATGAGGCCCCTCGGGCCCAGCACCTTGCCGAGCTTGCCCACGGTGCCCATCATGTCCGGCGTGGCCACGACGCGGTCAAACTCAAACCAACCGTCCTGAATCTTCTTCACCAAGTCGTCCCCGCCGACGAACTCCGCGCCCGCTTCCCTGGCTTCGGTTTCCTTCTCTCCCTTGGCGAACACCAGCACGCGGAACTTCTTGCCCGTGCCCTTGGGAAGCACCACACTGCCGCGGATGTTCTGGTCCGCCTTCCGGGGATCGACGCCCAGCCTCACCGCCACGTCCAGCGACTGGTCGAATTTGGCCTCCACGCCGCCCCTGGCAAGCTGCAACGCCTCTTCCAGCGCGTAACGCTGATTGCGGTCGATCTTCTCCGCCGCCGCCCGGTATTTCTTTCCATGCCTGGCCATGCTGAATCCTTTCTCCGCTCCTAATCCGTAACCTTGATGCCCATACTTTTTGCAGACCCCTCGATGATCTTCATCGCCGCATCGGTATCGTATGCGTTGAGGTCCGCCTTTTTGATTTCGGCGATTTCCTTCACCTGCGCCCGCGTCACCGTGCCCACGTTTTCCTTGCTGGGATGCGTCGAGCCCTTGGCGATGCCCGCCGCCTGCTTGAGCAGAACCGAGGCGGGCGGCGACTTGGTGATGAAACTGAAACTGCGGTCCTCATACACCGAGATGACGACCGGAATGATCATGCCTTCCTGGCCCTGCGTGGCGGCATTGAACGCCTTGCAGAAATCCATGATGTTGACGCCGTTCTGACCGAGCGCCGGTCCCACGGGCGGCGAAGGCGTTGCCTGCCCGGCGGCTATCTGCAGCTTGATCTGCGCCGCGACTTTCTTTTTCTTAGTGGCCATGTTGTTTCAACCTTTCGAATTCGTACTGCTCAGACTTTCTCGATCTGCGGAAATTCCAGCTCCACCGGCGTCGCCCGCCCGAATATGGAAACCATGACCTTCACCTTGCCCTTGTCGTGGTTCACTTCCTCTACCGTGCCGTTGAAGTTCATGAACGGGCCGTCGATAACACGCACGCCCTCGCCCTTCTCGAACTGGAATTTCGGCTTCGGCCGCTGGGACTCGCCCTTGACCTGGTCCATGATTTCCTTGACTTCCGCCTCGGACAAAGGCGTCGGCTCCGTGCCGCCCAGAAACCCGGTGACCTTCGGCGTGTTCTTGATCAGGTACCAGACGTCCTGGTCCATATCCACCGAGATCAAAACGTACCCGGGCAGGAACTTGCGCGAACTGATTTTCTTTTTGCCCTGACGCACCTCCACGACCTCTTCCGTGGGGATGACGATCTCCCCCAGCTTGTCGCGGACTCCCTGGTGCGCGAAGCGTTCTTCCAGACTCAACTTGACTTTGTTCTCGTAGCCGGAATAGGTATGGATGACATACCAGTCTTTCCCCTTGGCCACCGCGTTTTCCATGTCCACATTTTCTTCACTCATCCGGAAAGCATGCCCTCCACGATTTTGGACAGGATCGTATCCACGATCCAAAGAAACAGGCCGATGAACGCCACCACGACGAGCACGACCATGGTGCCGCCTACGGACTCCTTGCGGGAAGGCCAGGTGACCTTTTTGACTTCCGCCTTGACTCCGGACAGGAATTCTTTACTTTTTGCGAGCATGAACCACCCGATGCGTAAGCACGCAGGCCAGGAGGGATTCGAACCCCCAACCCCTAGATTTGGAGTCTAGTGCTCTAACCAATTAGAGCTACTGGCCTATCTCATTTTTCATGAAGGCCACCGAAGGAGACGCCTGCACATGACAGACTCCCGCCGGTTTCCCGGCGCAACCCCACCTGACTGCTGATGAGTTGTTATTTAGTTTCTTTGTGAGGAGTGTGCTTCCTGCAGAACCTGCAATACTTGCTGAATTCCAAACGGCCCGTGGTTTTCTTTTTGTTCTTGGTGGTGGAATAATTCCGTCGCTTACACTCACCGCACGCCAAAAGTACAATATCCCTCATCGTTCAACTATTTCCATCAGAAAGAAGAACCGGATCCGGCACCGGTTCTCATAAAGTGTCAGGTTGCTCCGGCAACGTATTTTTCACTTCTCTATATCAAAAACGGCAAGCCCACGATCGGGATTGAACCGATGACCTCTTCCTTACCAAGGAAGTGCTCCACCACTGAGCTACGTGGGCCTGATAAATCATGCCTCTGTTTTGGAGCGGGAAACGGGACTCGAACCCGCGACCCTCAGCTTGGAAGGCTGACGCTCTAGCCAACTGAGCTATTCCCGCTGGAACCGTAGTTTGAAAATGGTGGGGAGAGGAGGATTCGAACCTCCGAAGGCTGAGCCGCCAGATTTACAGTCTGGTCCCTTTGACCGCTCGGGAATCTCCCCAGCTCCTGAGGTTGAAACAACCCCGCTAAAAATAAAAAAGGGCTCTTAACTTACTGAACCCAAAAGTCTTTTATAAACAATACGTTACGCAGGTGGCACGGACGCCCTTCGGCCTCCCCCGCAAACCTTCCGTCTGCGGTGTCAACAACCGGGCCATGCCAACCCACGTTATGTGCGCGAAAATATGGATTCTACTTGTTTGTTTCGATTAGTGTCAATAAAAAAGAATTAAATTCGGGCCAAATTTGAGGCTAGGAGATTTTCCGCCAAAATCCCGATTCAATTTATCATGGATTTCACAGGGGAAACAAATTTTTTTGAAGCTTTCTGGATTTTTTTTCCGTTTTTCTGACCGCTTTGCAGAATTATCAAAAACTTTCACGCTTTCAATAAGTTATGATCCTTCCACCGGCCCCGGGGGAGGGGCCACCGGATTTCCCTGGATCATCACCCAGTCCACCTGCCGACCCTCATTTTCAAATGGTATATCGAACCAGCTTTCCACTTCAGAGCCCATACGGAAGGCGATGAGGTCGGCGAAGCGGCCCGGTTCCACCGTTCCCGCCTCGCTGTGAAGCGCTTCGGCACCCCAGCGGGTGGCCATGGTCAAAATTTCGGCACGGCTCACCTCCGGCAACATTTCTTCGGCCAGCTTCAATTCACGCAGGAAATTCAACGATTCGTTGCTGGCCAGGGAATCCGTGCCCATCCCCACCGGCACCCCGCGGTCCAGCAGCTGGCGCACCGGCATGTAACGCTCACGGCCAAACCAGCGGGTACTTCCGGGGCAGAACACGGCCGTGACATTCCGCCGGGCCAATAAGTCCAGATCGCCTGCCACGTCGTTCAGGTGGACGCCCACCAGTCCCTCCAGCACTCCCAGTTGATCCAGGTAGGCCGCGGGCCCCAGTTCGGGAGGGCGCCACCGGGGGTTGAACACGCCCCGCGTTTCCAGGAGATGCCGCATGGGTCCCTCACCGGTTTGCAGGAATTCACGCTCTTCCGGCACCTCCGCCACGTGACAGGAAATCGGGCAACGGTGGTTCTGCGCGATGGCTTTCAACCGGCGGAGCAATTTCGCCGAGACCGAATAAGAAGCGTGCGGGGCGATCCCGAGGCGGATGCGCCCCCCCTGCGACTCGTGCTCCTCGATCAAATCCTCCACCCGGGCCGCACGGGCGACCGCGTCTTCTTCGGGAAAGCCCAGGGTTTCCAGAAACAGCACCTGGCGAAACGGAAGGCGGGCCAGTTCCACCAGCAGTTCCGGGTTGGCCAGGTAATCCCCCAGCAGGGTGACGCCTGTAGACAACATGGTCAGGCTGTGCCGGTGCAGGGCTTCTACCCGGTCGCTCCAGCTGAGCGCAGTGTTGGCGGCGACCACATCCAGAATCCAGTCGGCGAACGGCGTCCGCGGGACCAGCTTGCCTTCCAGGGCGCACAGACCCATGTGGCTGTGGGCGTTGACAAAGCCCGGCAGAAGCAGGTGACCGGTGAGATCGATGGTGGGAACGGAATCACCGGGGGAAACCGCATCGCGGATCGAATCCACCCGCCCGTCTTGAATCCACACCTCGCCCCGTTCGTAGTCGCGGCCGGTCATGGTGACCAGTTTTTCAAAGAGGATGCGTGTGCGAACGGATGCGGTCATGACCGGTTCCTTCAGTGCAGGTCGGCGGAAAGGCCCCAGCCTTCGTTTTTGGAGATGGCGTCGTTGCCGCGGCCGAGGGAATAGCGGTCCCTGCCGCCGCCGGTATCGAACAGGAACCCGAACCCGCCCTGCCCGGCCACCGGATCGAACAGACCGAATCCCTGCCCCAGGTCGCGGCAGGCGTACTCGTCATCCCCATCGGTATCCACCAGCAGGCCGATGCCATCGCCGTTGCCCGCCCCCTGCGACAACAGACTGCTGGTGAAGCGGTCATCCCCGGCGCGATCGATCAACATACCCACACCGGTTTCATGACCGACCCCCTGCGACACCCCGGCGTGTGACAGGTAATCGTCGTCGCCGTGACCATCCAGCAGCAACCCGGCTCCCTGACGCATCCCGGTACCCTGGGCATAGCGTCCGGCGAGATACCGGTCGTCCCCGTTTTCATCGTGCAGGATGCCCAGCCCGTAAGTCTTCCCCGTGCCCTGGGCAAAGTAATCGGCCACATAGGTGTCGTTGCCATTCTGGTCCGAGAGGATACCGATGCCACCGGACAACTGGATCAAGCTGTCCCAGCCGTCATGCCCCAGCCCCACGCCCTGGGCCATGGAGCGGAACGCCAGAATGGGCTCGGAATAATCCGCGAACGAGCCGCCGGAAGTGTAGCGGTCCTGCCCGTCGGCATCGACCAGAAGGCCATAACCGCCGGTCGCTCCCAGGCCCTGTCCGTAAATCGCGTTGGAGAACGCATCGTCCCCGCCCCCATCCGCCAGGATGCCAATGCCCAGAAACCCCGCACCCTGGCAGAACACCTGGCATTGGTACCGGTCCTGCCCACCCGTGTCCACCAGCACACCGACACCGAGGAACCCCGCGCCCTGCGAAAAGTGATCGGTCACATACCGGTCGTTGCCGCCGAGATCGAGCAGAAACCCCGCGCCCAGAAGGCCGGCGCCCTGCCGGCTCCAACCCCGCGACAGGTACAGGTCGTCGCCATCGAGATCGATCACCACCATGTTGCGTCGCCCCACTTGGCTCGCCCCGGCGGTGTTGAGGTAACGGTCGTCGCCGCCAAGGTCGATGATCACATCGGCATCCTCGCTGTACACGTTGGACTGACCGTTGCCAACCACAATGGTGATGCCCGCCGTGCGGATCGCCACCCGGTCGCGTTCCTCACGCACCACCCAGCCTTCGCGGAAGGGCTGGAAGGAAGCGCCGCCCTGCTTCCACAATTTGAGCCACTGAAGGTCCAGCACCTCGGCGATGCGTTTTCCCGCAATCAGGAGTTGGTGACGGTCCACTTTGAGAGCGATCTCGAACCACTTCAGGAACCGGTCTTCCATTTCCCGTTTTTCGACTTCCGTTCGGTCGAGCGCGTCGTCCACCAGATCCTGAAAGAGCCAGTCGCGGACACCCTCTTCAAGCATTTGGATCTCTTCCACGGTCAGTTTCGCAAGCGATTCGCGCCTCAGGATTTCGGCTTCATTCATGGCCCTCGCCAGACGGTCGATAAAATCGCCCAGGTCGGTGGGTGGGACATACGCCTTTTCCATGAGAACGGAATCGTCCGCATCGTTCTCCACACCCAGCGCCCCCAGTCCCCCCTGCACAAGGAGATCCAACCGCTGCGTTTCGGCGGAAAAGGAACGATGGACGGAACGCGTCAGCAGGTGGGCCAGCCACGGCAGGTCCATGGGCCGGTGCAGGACGTAATTCACCTCACCCAACCGGAAGGGATTCGCCTCCCCGCCCGCAAAGGCGGTGGTCAGCACGCGTTCGGAGGTTTGTTTCATGGCGCGCAGGGTTTTTTGAAATTCACCCTTCATGCCTTCGCGCTCCAGAGTCTGCAAAAAAAAGGTTTCCTTCGCCTCGGCGTGAAGCCGGTCCAGTTCCGGATGCACGGGCAGAACGGGGGGGTGGGTCGGGATGGGATCGAGCGTGAGTGCCAGGTCCATCACCCCCTCGCCGCGCAGGAGTTTGAGTTCCAGGTTGCCGCCCGCCCCCACCTGGGCCACACGGTTCTTGAAATGGACGACCAGCGAGTTTTCCGTGCCAAGCTCCAACGGCTCGTTGTTGACAGCGACGATGCGGTCGGTGACCAGCAATCCCGCCTTGTCCGCCGTCGAACCGGGATAGACGCGGTGTACCTGAAGCGCGGGGGTGAAATCATCCGCACCGGGAAGGAATACCGGCTTGGTCTCACGCGGCGCGATGCCCAGCCAGCCCGTTTCTTTGGTTTCCTGAAGCACGGTCAGCACCGGCACCCCTTGCTTGACGGTGGGCAGCCCCAGCAAGGGATACAGGGAAAACAAATCCGATCCGCCGGAAGGAGGAGGGGATTCCACCAGTGCATGCGGCCCCCTGGGTGCGGGCGGTCCCTCCGCCCACGCTGCGGTCGATGTCATTCCATAAAGCAACACCGCGCAGACAGCCCCGCACGCAAAGCCTTTCACCGCCATTCCGCCCTGTTCGTTCATCCAGTCCACGTTCACTCGAAGTTCAAAACCACGTCTGCCGGCGGTAGCGGGTGTAGGCCTCGCCGAATTTTTTCTGCATTGCACGTTCTTCCTGCTGCGCGCGTACGATGTTGAGCGGCACCACCACAATAAAAAGATAAATCATTCCCTGCACCGATCCCACCGCCAGGAACAATCCAAAAAACGTGAGCACGATGCCCCAGTAGACCGGGTGCCGAACACGGCGGTACACACCGCGGCTCACCAGCCGGTCGCCGCCGGGAAGCACCGCCAAAGACGTTCCCAACTGCGCCATCGCCACGATCCAGAACAAAAGACCCGACAGTCCCACCGTCAACCCGGCATACACCAGCGGCCGTACACCGAATCCGAAATGCTTCGGCCCCAGCCACGCAACCAACAATGCGCCAAGATACACAGACGGGATGGCGATGGTGAGCACCAGGCTTTTGACCGGAGACATCGCTTCGCCGGTTGAGCTGTCCGTTTCCCGTTCTGTATCAGGTTCCGGCACCGGCACCCCCCACGCGTTCCTCAGAATGCTCCGGCACGATCAGGCGCAACCAGTCTTCCTCGCCCTCCACCACGTCCAGCGCAACGCGGAGCACGTGCAACGGCAATACAAACGCGTGATCGAAAAACTTAACGGCATCCTTTTCCGTGGTCACAAGCCATTCCGCCCCGTTTTCGCGGGCACGCGTCTCGATTTCTTTCAAATCCTCGCCGCGGTAGGCGTAATGATCCGGGAAGGCGAATTTCGCCACCACCTCCGCTCCCAGCGCTTCCAGCGACGCCTTGAAGTCGGCGGGATTGCCGATTCCGCAGAACAAGCCCACGCGCCGTCCTTTCAATTCGGAAAGCGGCGTCACCTTGCCCGTCGGCGGATGGATGAGATCGATCGGTCTGAGCTGCGTGGCGATGACGGGAACCTGTTTCGGGTTGTGGTCGATCAGGCCGTGGTTCACGGAAGGACGGTAGCGGGTGAGGCAAATGGCGTCGGCGCGCTCGACCTGGCTGAGCGGCTCCCGCAGTTCGCCCGCCGGGAAAATGCATCCGTTGCCGAACGGATCCTGGTGATCGCATAAAAGAATATTGAGGTCGCGGTGCAGCGGCAGGTGCTGGTAACCGTCGTCGAGGATCAGCACGTCCGCGCCCAGCTGGTCGATGGCGAAGCGTCCGCTGGCATACCGGCTCTTGGCAGTGAGCACGGGCACCCCTTCCAGCCGACGCGCCATCATCACCGGCTCGTCCCCCGCTTCGGCGGGCGACATCAGCACGTCCCTGCCGTCGGAGACCACGTTGACCGCCAGCGGCGACTCGCCGCCGTAACCCCGGCTCAGCACCGCCGGACGGTAACCGTGGCGTTTCAGGGTTTCGGCGATGCACACCACCGTCGGTGTTTTACCGGTGCCGCCCAGGGTCAGGTTGCCGACGCTGATCACGCGTTTTTCCAGTTTGCGCGTGGGCAGGATCTTCATGCGGTAACAGGCCACCCGCAGTTTCTGCACCAGGCCGTAAAACACCGACACGCTTCTTAAAAGGAGGTAGAGCGGCACGTGGTAGAAGCGGCGGCCGGGCGAGATGACCTGGTAGAACAAGGACTCAATGCTCATTTTTGTTTTCGGAATTCCCCGGCGTGTCCCCAAAACGCCTGTATCTGGTTTATAATCAAAGCCATGATCGTGATCTATCATCTTATCACAGGGCTCATGTTTGTGGCGGTTTCGCCTTTCGTTCTGGTGCGGATGGCGTTCAACACCGACTTCCGCGATGAAATGCGTGAGCGCTGGACCAACTGGAAATCCCTGCCCGCCTGCAAAGACACCCTTTGGGTGCACGCGTCTTCGGTAGGTGAGGTGCGGGTGGCGCGGGTGTTGATCCGCGGCCTTCTGCAACGCTTTCCGCATCACCAGGTGGTGCTCTCCACGTTCACACCCACGGGCTACCGGCAGGCGCTGGAGTTCGATCTCTGCCCGGTGTTCCGCCTGCCGCCGGATCTGTTCTGGCTCACCGCCGGGGTGCTCGACCGTTTGCAACCGGCCCTGCTGGTGCTGATCGAAGCGGAGTTCTGGCCGGGGCTCCTGCACCAGTGCGCGGCGCGCGAGGTGCCGGTCCTGCTGGTCAACGGACGCATGTCGCGCAAGTCCGCAAGGCGTTACCGGCAGATCGCCCCGCTGTTCCGCTGGATGGTCGCAGGCATACAGCGCTTCGCCATGCGCTCCCAGGAAGACACGAACCGCCTGCTCGGCCTGGGCATCCCCGAGGCGCGGGTGGACACGACCGGCAACATGAAATTCGACGCCCTGCCGGATAGCAAGGCGGATGACACGACAACGGAAGACCGTGCCCTCATCGTGTTCGGCTCGACGCGACCCGGCGACGAGCCGCCCATCCTCGACGTCATCACCCGCATCATGCAGGAAGTGACCGACGCACCGAAGCGGTTTGTCCTCGCGCCGCGGCATCCCCAGCGCTGTGACGAAGTGGAGGCGATGCTCCTCAACCGCGGCCTGGCCTACAAGCGGTTCAGTGAACTGGACGGGCAGCCGGACGACGACACCACCATCGTGCTGGTCGATGAGATCGGCCACCTCAACGACTTTTACCGGCAGAGCCGGCTGGCGTTTGTCGGCGGCGGGTTCACGCCGGAGTTCGGCGGGCAAAATATCCTCGAACCCGCCCTGCACGGCGTGCCGGTGGTGTTCGGTCCGCACATGGACAACTTCAAAGAAGAAGCGCGCCTGCTGGTGGAGTCCGGCGGCGGCATCCAGCTGATGGGCGAAGAGGAGCTTTACCCCGTACTGCGCAATCTGCTGGAACAACCAGAAGACATCGAACTGCGCGGCCGGCTGGCTCGCGAGACCGTCGAAAAAAACCGCGGCGCGCTGGACGCGAACCTGCGCATCCTCGAACAACTGCTCGCGCCCAAAACCGAGTGACCGGACTCCTTATGCCCCTTCTCTATCATACCCTGTCGACTCTCGCCGCCGTCCTCGTCCTGCCGCTGTTTTTTTTCTACTGCATCATCAACGGCAAAAAAACGCGCGGGTTGGGTCACCACTTCGGCTACGTGCCGAGCGTGAAACGCAAGGAAGGACGGCCGCTCGTCTGGGTGCAGGCGCTGTCATTCGGCGAAGTCAACGCCGCCGCGCCGGTGCTGCGCCGACTGCACGAGGACCGGCCGGACCTCGACATCGTCGTGTCCGTCACCACCGACTCCGGTTACGACGGCGCGTGCCGCCAGATTCCGTTCGCGCGCACGATCTTTTTTCATCCGCTCGACTGCTGGCCGTTTCTCAATCTGGCGCTGGCACGCATCCGCCCCGACCTCTACGTGCTCACCGACACCGGCTTCTGGCCGGGCATGATCTACCTGCTGAAAACGCGCGGCATCCCGCAGGTGCTGTTCAACGGACGGTTGTCGGAGAAATCGCTCAAGTGCTACGGCTTCGTTAAACCTTGGGTGCGGGGACTGCTCAACCGCTTCGACCTCATCTGCATGCAGAGCGAGGCGGGGCGGCAGGCGATGGTGAGCCTCGGCGCCAGGCCGGAGATTCTGCGCGTGGTGGGCGACACCAAGTACGACGGACTGAAACCCGTCGGCGAGCCGGAAGGCTTCCGCCTGCGCGAAGCGTTGCGCATCCCGGCCAGTCACCCGGTGTGGGTGGCGGGGAGCACGCATCCGGGCGAAGAGGCCATCGTGCTCGACTCCTACGAACAACTGCGCGTGCGCTTCCCCAAGCTGACGCTGGTGCTCGCACCGCGCCGACTGGAACGGGTGGGCGAGGTGATGGGACTGATCGAGGCGCGCGGGCTGAACGCCGTCCGCAAAAGCGAATTGAAGCCGGACGACTCCCACGGCCGCGACGTCATCGTGCTCGACACCATGGGCGAGCTGGCGAAACTGTACGCCGTGGCCGACGTGACATTCGTCGGACGCAGCCTCATCGCGCCGGGCGGCGGGCACAGCCTCATCGAACCGGCGGCGCAAGGGAAGGTCGTTCTGCACGGACCCCATGTCGAAAACGTGCAGCACTCGGCGGACGAACTGGGGACGCTCGGCATCGCCATCGAAGTCGCCGACGCCGACGCCATGGCCAAACGCATCACCGAACTGTTCGAGGAAGACACCCTGCACGCGCGGCTCACGGAAAAAGCCGTGACCCTGGTGAAAGAAAAAAAAGGCGCCTCCCGCGAAATGGCAGCATTGATTTTAAGAGCGTTGGATGGGGCGGAATGAAATACGCGTTCTGTTCTACTCTTCGTGCGAAGGAGTGGGAACGCTTACGGCAGTCGATTGCCTTGCCGTGTATTTGCTGACCAGCCAGACAGCTAGGGTCGCCAAAGTGAAGGCGGGGATCATTTCGTACAGCACATCCTTCATGCCGCTGTGGTACCAGACGACGGTGGTGACAAAGCCCGTCACCATGCCGGCGATCGCCCCCTCGCGCGTCACCCCTTTCCAGTACAGCGAAAACAAAATAACCGGGCCGAAGCTCGATCCCAGCGCCGACCACGCCAAGAGCACGAACCAGAAAATCACACGCGTCTCCATCAGCGAAATCAACATGGCGCCGATGCCCAGCACCAGCACAGTGTAACGGCTGATGCGCACGATCTGCTGATGACTGAGGTTGGGGTTGATCATCTTCGAGTACACGTCGTGCGCCACGGATGAAGTGGCGACGATGATGAGCGCCGAAACGGTAGACATGATGGCGGCCATCACCCCGGTCAGCACCACGGCGGTGAGGCCCGTCGGCAACAGGTCGGTCGCGGCGCGCGGGAACAGGTGCTCGGGGTCGTCCAGCGTGGGGTACAGCGCGTTGCCGCAGATGCCCAAAAGGATCGCCGAGCCGTAAACGAGGAATCCCCAGCCCAGGGCAATCCACACGCCGGTCTCGATGACTTTTCTGTCCTTCGCCGCCATGTACCGGTTCAACACCTGCGGCTGGCCGGGGTAGCCGAGGCCGATGCCCAACAGCCCGATCATCGAGCCGAAGAACACCGCGGTGGGTTTGCCGCCCATCCATTGCAGGGTTTCCGGCGAGGCGGCGTTCACCTGCTCGGCGACGCCGGAGAATCCGCCAAGATGCACGAACCCGACGACCGCCAGCACCACCAGGCCCGCCACCATGATGAGTCCCTGCACGAAGTCGGTCCACGCCACCGCGAGAAAGCCGCCCATCATGGTATAGACGATGATGATCGCACCGCCGACGGGAATGCTCACGTAGTGCGGGATGCCGAAGATGGCGTCGAAGGTTTTGCCGATGCCGGTGAACTGCGCCGCCACGTACGCCATCATGCTGAAGAAGATGATGCCCACAGACAGCATGCGCAGCACGCGGGTCTTGTCGTGAAAGTGGTATTCGAAATAATCGGGGAGGGTGATGGCGCCGCTGTCGAGCGAGTGCTGGCGCAGGCGCTCGGCGAGGAAGAACCAGTTGAGCGCGTACCCGAGCAGGCAGCCGGGCAGGAACCACAGTGCGGCGAGGCCGTCCTTGTACGCCAGGCCCACCGTGCCCAGCACCGCCCACGCGCTCTCCGACGAGGCGGTGGAGGACACCGCCGTCACCCACGCTTTCAGTGAGCGGTCACCCAGGAAGTAATGCGACGCGGAGGTCTGGTAGCGCGAGGTCACCCAGCCGATGGCGAGCATCAGCAGGACGTACAGGCAGAAGACGACGATGATGGCCCCGGACAGTTCCGTCATGCCCTCCATTGTAAAGCGTCTACGGACGAAATTCCATTTGGCCGTGCTGCGGATTCCGCGCGCACCCTCTACCCCTCCGATGAATACGGATAAAAACGCAGACGGGAGATCGATCGGTCCCCCCTTGTAAAGGGGGTTAGGGGGCTTCTTCTCCTGTAATCCCGAACACAGTGAGGGATCTCGATGCTTTTTCCAATCTCATCCAAAAGTCACCTTTCGCTTGCGCTCAAGGTGACAAACCGAAACGGTATAAGCCCCCCAGCCCCCTTCGGAGAAGGGGGAGTCCATCCACTTGTGTTCTTATCCGTGTTCCTCTGTGTGTATCTGTGGTTAATTATGTTATTCGCTCCTGGCCGGGTCCGGGTGGAAACGGCGGGCGGTTTTGGTTACTATACGGGTTTCTGATTCGATCCACCTTTTTCTCCACGAGGACCCATCCCGACCATGCAGGAATACGATCACAAAGCCATTGAAGCGCGCTGGCAGGAGCACTGGGAAAAAAACCGGTCGTTCTCCGTCACCGAGGACCCGTCGAAAGAAAAGTACTACCTCCTCGAGATGTTCCCCTACCCTTCCGGGCGCATCCACATGGGCCACGTGCGCAACTACACCATCGGCGACGCCCTCGCCCGCTTCAAGATGATGAAGGGCTACAACGTCCTGCACCCCATCGGCTGGGACTCCTTCGGCATGCCCGCGGAAAACGCCGCCATCCAGCACAAGTCGCACCCCGCCAAGTGGACGTTCGAGAACATCGACACCATGCGCACGCAGCTGAAGCGGCTGGGCCTCAGCTACGACTGGACCCGCGAGGTGGCGACGTGCAAACCGGATTACTACAAATGGAACCAGTGGTGCTTCCTGAAATTCCACGAACGCGGCCTGGTGTACCGCAAGAACTCGACCGTCAACTGGTGCGAGTCGTGCCAGACGGTGCTCGCCAACGAGCAGGTCATCGACGACCGCTGCTGGCGTTGCGACAACGTGGTCATCAAAAAGGAACAGGAAGGCTGGTTCTTCAAAATCACCGAATACGCCGACCGCCTGCTGGAAGGATGCAGGGAGCTGGAAGGCGGCTGGCCGGAACAGGTGCTGGCGATGCAGACCAACTGGATCGGCAAGAGCTACGGCGCAGAGGTGGACTTTGCGGTGAAAGGCGCGAAGGAGACCATCCGCATTTTCACCACGCGGCCGGACACGCTGTGGGGCGCGACGTTCATGGTGCTGGCGCCCGAACACCCGCTCACCAAAAAACTGTCGCGCGGCACGGAACAGGAACAGGCCGTCGATGACTTCATCAAGAAGGTGCAGAGCCAGGACACCATCGCCCGCACCGCCGAGGGCGGCGACAAGCTGGGGGTGTTCACCGGCGCGTACGCCATGAACCCGGTGAACGGCGAGTCCATCCCGGTGTGGTCGGCCAACTTCGTGCTCATGGATTACGGCACCGGCGCGATCATGTCCGTCCCGGCGCACGACCAGCGCGACTTCGAGTTCGCCAGAAAATACGACCTCAACATCCGCGTCGTCATCGAACCGCCCGAGGGCACCCGCGACCCGGCGCACCTGAAAGAAGCGTTTACGGAAGAGGGACCGATGATCCAGTCCGGCGGCTTCGACGGCCTCGTCGGCGAAGAAGCGCGGCTCAAGGTATGCGACTACCTGAAAACCAAGAGCATCGGCGAACGCACCATCAATTACCGACTGCGCGACTGGGGCGTGTCGCGGCAACGCTACTGGGGCACGCCGGTGCCGATGGTGTTCTGCGACGCCTGCGGCACGGTGCCGGTGCCATACGATCAGCTCCCCGTCGAGTTGCCACTCGATGCGCAACTGGGCGAACGCGGCCAGTCGCCGCTCAAGACGCTCGACAGCTTCATCAACACCACGTGCCCGAAGTGCAACGGCCCGGCAAAACGCGAGACCGACACGCTCGACACCTTCATCTGCTCGTCTTGGTACTTCGACCGATACACTTCGCCGCACGCCGACGACGCGCCGTTTAAAAAGAAGGCGGTCGATTACTGGATGCCCGTCGATCAATACATCGGCGGCATCGAACACGCCATCCTGCATCTCCTGTACTCGCGGTTCTTCCATCACGTGTTCCGCGACCTGGGGCTGGTGCAGTCGAACGAACCGTTCTCGCACCTGCTCACGCAGGGCATGGTCATCAAGGATGGCGCGAAAATGTCGAAGTCGAAAGGCAACGTGGTCGATCCCGACCGCATCATCGAGCGTTACGGGGCGGACACGGCCAGGCTGTTCATCCTGTTCGCCGCGCCGCCGGTGAAAGATCTGGAATGGAGCGACCAGGGCGTCGAGGGCTGTTCGCGGTTTTTGAAACGCGTGTGGCGGCTGTTCGCAGAGCTTGCGGATTCCGTGCAGGGCGTCGAGCCGGGCAACGGCGGTGATGCGCTTCCCGACGAGTTGAAAGAACTCCGGCGGCAGACGCACGTGACCATCAAGCGCGTGACGGACGACGTTGAAAAGCGCATGCAGTTCAACACGGCGATCGCGGCGACGATGGAATTCGTCAATCACCTTTATACATTCAAGGACGGGTGGAACGCGCAAAAGGCCACGGCCGAACACAAAGCCGTCCTCAGGCAGGCGATGGAATCGCTCGTCCTGCTCATCAGCCCGTTCGCGCCGCACGTCGCGGAGGAGATGGGGTCGCGGTTGAAATTTTCCAAGGCGACGCACGAATGCGCCTGGCCGGTGTTCGAGACGCAATACATGCAGGCGGACGAGATGACCATCGTCGTGCAGGTGAACGGCAAGGTACGGCAGAAGTTGTCGGTGCCGTCGGAGATTGCCGACGACGACCTCAAGCAGCAGTGCCTCGGCGACGAACGCGTCCGCGAATGGCTGAACGGCAAGGAACCGCGCAAGGTGATCGTCGTCCCCAAAAAACTGGTGAACATTGTTGTCTAGAGCTCCGATCATGCCCTTGCGCACTGCTTTCAGCTTACTCTTGCTTATCCTGCTTCCCGCCTGCGGATACCAGCTGGCGGGCACGGGTGCGTCGCAACTGCCGCCGCACCTGAAAACCATCGCCATTCCCGTCTTCGACAACGTGTCGCAGGAACCGGTCATCAACCGCAACCTCACTGAACGTGTGCGCCAGTCGTTCCTGCGCGACGGACGCCTGCGCCTGGTGAAGAGCACCGCGAACGCCGACCTCGTGCTGACCGGCAAGCTGACGGCATACTCCATCCGTGCCGTGGCTTTCGATGACCGCGACGTGGTCACCGAGTACTGGGTGTACATCGACATCGACGTTGTGGTGAAGGACCAGGTGAAAAACCGCACGCACCTCAAGCAGACGCTCAAGACGCGCTGGGACTACCGCCCGAGCATCAACGTCATCGACGCCGAGGCCTCCCGCCAGGCGGCGTTCCAGCAGGCGTACCGCCTTCTCGGCAACCGGCTGGTGAGCCTCATCATCGACCAGTTCTAAAGGAGCCTGCGCCGTGACCGCACTGGAACTCATCCGCGCTTTGAACGGTGGCACACGGCATCCGGTTTACTTTCTTTATGGCGAAGAGGATTTCTTCTCGCGCGAACTGCTGCGCCTGCTCACCGACCAGCTCATCACCCCGGACAACCGCGACTTCAACCTCGAAACCTTCGAAGGCAAGACGAGTCATCCCAATGACTGGATCGAGGCGGCGAAAACGTTTTCCTTCCTGGGCGGCGACAAGCTGATCATCGTGCGCAATTTAGATGAAGCGTCCTTCACCGACGCTGACATCCAGGCGTTGATCGACTACACGAAAAACCCCGCGCCCGACGCGTGCCTCGCGCTCACCGCGCGCAAGGCCGACCGCAAACGCAAGCTGTACAAACACCTCGCGGGCTTGCCGGGGGCGGGCGATTGCTCGGCGCCGAAAGAAGGCGAGCTGACGATGTGGATCAAGAACCGCGCCAAGAGCCTGGGCTACACGCTGGAAACCGACGCGGCGCAGACATTGCTTTCACGCATCGGACCGAAGCCGGGCATCCTGGCACAGGAGCTGGACAAAGTGATCACCTTCGCCGGAGGCAACAAGACGCTTACGCAGTCAGCGGTGGCGGAGGTGGTGGGCGCGATCAAGCTGGAGTCGGTGTTCGACCTGACCGACGCGTTGAAAGAAAAAAACGCCGACCGCGCGTTGCGTCTTCTGCGCAACCAGCTGGCGCACGGCGAGGAACCGGTGAAGGTGCTGGGTATGATCGCGTGGCAGTTCCGCTTGATCTGGGAAGTGAAGCACCACCAGCAACAACGCGTGCCGCGCCAGCAGATCGCGAAGGCGATGGGACAGAAACCGTTTCTGGTCGATCAGGCGCTCCGCTTCACCGGCAACTTCACGGAGCGGCAACTGCGCAATGGGTTTCAAAGCCTGTCGGAGGCGGACATCGAACTCAAGTCCACCGGCAAGGCGCCGGAAGGCATCCTCGAATCACTGGTCCTCAAACTCTGCGCCAAGACGGAGTGATGCACTCGACCGGGCGGACCCGGAGTTATAGACGGGAAGGAAATAATAAAGAGGGTGGCGGGCCGTCAACCGATCCGCCTGGGCGAGCCGGGAGGCTCAACCGGAAGCGGACAGTTTGTTGACCTGCCGGGCAAGGCCGGAGATTTTGCGCGAGGCGGCGCGTTTGTGCAGGACGCCTTTGCTGGCGACGCTGGAAATGGTTTTGGTCGCGCTGTGCAGGGCTTTCTCGGCGGCGTCTTTGTCCTTCTTGGCGACCGCTTCCAGCACTCTCTTGGTTTCATTCTTCACGCGCGTGCGGTTGGCGGTGTTGCTTGCGTTGCGTTTGATGTTCTGACGGTTCCGCTTGAGTGCGGATTTGTGGTTAGCCAACGAAACTCTCCTTGATAAAACAAATACCTGGAACGGGTTTTCGGGAAAATGAAAGAAAGTATCTTACCCCATCCGGCCCGGCTTGAGAAGGGGAAAATCGACCGAAAACGCTCATTCCGCGCCGATGGCCTTCAATCCCGCCCGGGCGCAGGTTTCGTCGAACTGGTCCCCCGGCGCGCCCCCAACGCCAATGCCGCCAACCAGTTGCCCGTCCAATTTGATGGGCAGGCCGCCGCCTAAAATCAGGATCTTGTCGTTCATGTCCCTTAAAGCCTGGATGCGCGGCACTTTGACCAGCAGTTCGGCCAGTTCCATGGTCGGACGGCCCAGGCTGGCAGAGGTGTAGGCTTTCTTGAAACTGCTGTCGGGGGTGTGCGCCCCGGCCCCGTCATGACGCAGCAGTGCCTTCACGTTGCCGCCGCGGTCCACCACGGCGACGCTCACCCGGTAATTGTTTTTGGAACACTCGTCCAGGGTCGCCAGTCCGGCCTTGATGGCCAACTCCAGCGGCAGGGCCTTGATCTCCGGCAGGGCATTCGCCTTGGCGGTTCCCGGCAGGGCGCCATTCAACAGCAACGCCGTCATTCCCATCGCCCAAAAGATTCCAGCCCGTCGTCCCATCGTTCACCGCCTTTCCGCTGTCAGCCAAAAAAATGAGGATGTCCACAAAAAGGCCCTTCCCGCGGGGACATCCCAAAACCGCGGGAAGAGCGCACGCCTGTTACTCCATAAATTATCGCGACCGGCGCCGCGCAATCAACCGGAATTTGAACGTCAGCCTCGCTTCCTCCCCGCGTCGCGGGGTGGTACAATGCCCGTCCTGACTTCATTTTGAGGAGTCCCCGTGCGCAAATACATTCTACTGACTCTCCTGTTCTGCCTGGTTCCCCTGCGGGCGTGGGCCCTGGAAGTGACCCCCTACCTCAACCTGTTTCCCGTAAACCCCGCTTTCGTGATGGGGTCCAAGCTGAAAAACCCGGGCACCGGAGCCACCATTGCCGAACCGGATTACAACGTCAGCCTGGGTTTCTTCGGCGCGCTGGGTCTGATGTTCAACGAAAGGTTTCTTCTGGAAATCGAGGTCGGCACCACCACCCTGGAAATCGGTTCCTTGTCCGGCGCGCAGGGAGAAGAGGGCGACCAGTTGAAGATCGACAACCTCCTCATCAACGCCTACTACCGGAGCCGGGGCTGGGAACACGAAACGGGCTTGTTCACCTACCACTATTATTTCGGCGGCGGCGCCGGGCAGGCGAAGCAGGACCTGTTCCTTGCCAACGTCACCCGCGGAAGCGACCAGTCGATGGCCTGGCAGGCGGTGCTGGGGCTGGAGCTCGCTCCCACCCACATGCGGCAGGGGGTCAACGGTTCGCTTTTGTTCCAGTACAAATTCCTGTCCATTGCCGACGGCCAGCTGGGCGCGGTGGAAGCGGGCCACAACGCGCATTTTCTCTCCATCGGCATCCGCTTTTACTGACCCCTCTGCGAGGGGAGGACGAGGATCCGCAGACATGATTCAAGAAACAATCCATTTCCTCAGGTCTGGCCTGGAGAGCCGGCATTTCTCCATGCGGGAAAGACCTCAGTTTCTATATAATGAATAGATATTCATTCAAAGGAGCGTTTTGCCATGCCCGCATCTCCGGAAACCGAAAAAATCCGAATCGGGGTGAGCAGTTGCCTTTTGGGCGACCCCGTCCGCTGGAACGGCGATCACAAACGCGACCGTTACCTGACGGAGATACTGGCCGATTTTTTTGAATGGGTGCCGACCTGCCCGGAGGTGGACGCGGGCATGGGCACGCCGCGCGAAACCGTGCGCCTGCACGGCACCCCGGAGTCGCCGCGCATGGTGGGAACGAAGACGGGCACCGACTGGACCGCCGCCATGCGCCGCCTGTCGAAGATGCGGTCCCACGAACTGGCGAAGATGGACCTGTGCGGTTACATCTTCAAATCGAAATCACCCAGTTGCGGCCTGAGCCGCATCAAGGTGTACACCGACACGCCCACCGTCCACCACAACGGACGCGGCCTGTTCGCCGAAGCGTTCGTGAATACCTGTTCGCGCGTTCCGGTGGAAGAGGAAGGCCGCCTGCACGATCCTAAAATCCGCGAAAACTTCATCGTCCGCGTCTTCGCCTACCACCGCCTGCAAAATTTGCTGGGCGAACGCTTCTCCCGCGGCGCCCTGGTGAAATTTCATACCGAGCACAAGTTTCTTTTGCTGGCGCACAGCCGCAAACATTACAACGCATTGGGAAAGCTGGTGGCCGAGGCCAAACAGCATTCGCCTGCGGAGTTGAAATCCCAATACGCCGACACCTTCATGGACGCGCTGGCGGCAAAATCGACGATCAAAAAAAACGTGGATGTCCTGCAACACATGCTGGGGTTTTTCAAAAAGGCGTTGTCGAGTGAAGAAAAACAGGACATTTTGGAAACCATTGAGGATTACCGGCAGGGCCTCGTGCCGCTGGTGGTCCCGGTGACCCTGGTGCGTCATCATGTTCGCACGCACAAGGTAGAGTACCTGCAGAACCAGGTGTACCTGAACCCGCATCCGAAAGAACTGATGATCCGCAACCACATCTGACGCGCTGGCAGTATGAATTCAAACCGTTTTCCGCTTCACCGGAAATCCAATCCTTGAAGGAGTTTTTTTTATGGCTGCATTGTTCCGCACCGTTCTGGCTTTTGCCTCAGCATTCGCATTTTTTGTAGCGCCCGCTTTGGCTGAGGAGTCCATCGAGAAGGAAGGCGTCTTCATCCATACGCTGCAGGAATTTCCGGATTGCCTGGCGGATACGTTGAAGCTCAAGTACCACATCAAAGAAGAAAACGGACAGCCGCACGTTTCCGCCGCCTTTCAGTGGCAGGCCAACAAGGAAAGCGCCCCCGACTGCATGCCGAAAGACGCCAAAATCGCCCTGCAACTGCTCAGCAGGTCGAGGCACGTCAAGAACATCAACTTCCAGCCGGAGGTTTTGAAATCGGGTGAAGGTTACGGCAAACCGGACGTCAGCGTGCGCAAGTGGGACAAGTTTTTATGCGGATGGGGCCGGGAAGATGTGAACGACTGCTATTCCGAAGAGGAAGCCAAAAATTTCCTGAAATCGGGCTACAAGATCGTGGGTTTCTATGTCTGGCGGTGACGGGTTTTCGCTCCGCAGTCATTTTGAATTTTAATCGTTGCACCACCACGAAATTGGAATAGGGGGCTGTGGCGCAGTTGGGAGCGCGCTTGAATCGCACTCAAGAGGTCGGGGGTTCGAATCCCCCCAGCTCCACTTTGGTTTTAAAAGGGGTTACGGCAATTGCTGTAGCCCCTTTTTCGTGGACTGTAGCCAAATTGTAGCCAGTTCACCCGGTAGCCTTGGACTTGTAGCTGTTTAACACTGCAATGGCGTTGCGTTTGGTTTCCGGGCTTAGGTGTGCATACCGTTGCGTGGTGGAAATGTCTTCATGTCCTGCTAGGTCTGCTACGATATTCAGAGGCAAACCCGCTTGAACCAACCGGGAACAGAAATCATGACGCAGGTCATGAAACCGGAAATTCTCCACCTTGGCCCGTTTGCACAAACGCCGAAACGCCAATCCTACCCATTCCCGATGAATTGCCTTACCGTCCACTATAAAGACCCGGTCTGATTTTAGATCACGGGTTTTGTGGAACCGTTTGAGTTCCCTTAATGCGGCATCCGAAAGAGGTATCCAAACAGGCCTGCCGTTTTTGGTCTTCTCAATCTCAATGAAACGATCTTGAAGATCAACCTGGCTCCAAGTGAGATTGCAGATATTAGAAAGCCGCAACCCCGTTTCCCTGGCAACGATCACCACCGAACGGAGCCATTCGCGGCTCTCCAATGCCTCAAACAGCCGTTTTTCTTCATCGGGCTTGAGGTAGCGCACCCGCTTTTTCACCCCGCTGGGCAATTTGACCTTATCAAAAGGATTTTTGTTGATAAGGTCCCATTGCTTCAAAGCCAACACAAAGGCATGCCGGAGCAGATTCATTTCATGGTGAATCGTTACCTCTGACCTGCCCGCTTTTCTCCGTTGATCCATGTACCATTCAAGGTGATGGGGAGTCAGGTCAGCAATGAAGATTTCGCCAAGCTGTTCATTCAGACGTTTCCCCAGATACTCGTCGGTTTTTTGACTTTTCGGGGCTTTGTTGTGCCTGGCGTACCTCTCGGCATACATTTCCAGCAATTGGGCAACGGTGATGCTTTTCCCCATTGTGTTGTCAAAGAACATGCCTTCGTGAATTTGCGCACGAAGCTGGCCTTCAATGGCCTTGGCCCGTTTTTTGTCTGTTCCCAGACTCTTGCAAACAGGCTTTTGGCCGGGCCGCGAAATTTTGCACCAATAGACATTTCCTCGTTTATACATGCTAATCCTTCCTTCCTAAACGAGGCGTCTTTGGGCCACTATCAGGAAAATTATGACCGGAAGCGTAGAGGGTTCCAAGGATTTTTTTGGCTTCGTTGGAAGGATTAATAGGCCTTATTTTATTTGCCCTTATGAATTCATCAATTTCCGATTTATCGAACAAAAGCAGGCCGTTGACCTTGTAGGCGGGGATCTTGCCTTCACTTGCCCAAGAATAGATGGTTTTCGGCCTGGCCCTGAGATAGGCCGCCACCTCTTTAACTGTCATGTATTCCTTGGACATGGCCGGATCAATCCTCAAAAACCTTTTTCAATTCCTTAATCTCTTTCTTCAACTCTTTATCAATTTGGGAAAGGATGCTTTTCTTTTTGGGTTCTTTAAACCAGGGCAAAAGGGAATCTAAAAAGTTTTTGCGAATCAGCTTTTCCAAATCCTTATCTTTGAATTGCTCTAAAGATTTCCGATGTTCTCTCCTGATCTTGGACATTAAGATTTGGAATCCACCCATTCGATTAATCGGTTCTATTTCCTCGAAATTGTAGAATTTGAAACGGTCGAAATAAGAAGCCAATTCTTTTGGTTCATTCGCTAACTCTTGGAGAGTTCCTTTGTAATTCTTGATTTCAATTGAAAAGCGAGTAATGGATTTATTGGAATTGAGCATTGCCTTTTCTAACTCAGGAATTCGTTTTCCCTTTAATGCTTTTGTTTTAATTTGCTGAGCTTTGTTAAAAATTCGGATTTTGGGATTGGAGCCTATATAAATAGAATTGCCCTTATAAAAACTCACACTTTCCCGGCGGTATCCCATAACCCACAATCGGGCCAAAACGGTATCTAAGGGCAAGCCCTCAATGTCGGAATGAATCTCCATTCGTGAAATATGGAATTCCTGCAAATCAGGTTTTGCAAATCCCTTAATCAGGGGAAACAAATATTCTTTGAAAGAATAGAAACCCTCAAAGTTCTGAGCATTAAAGTTAATTTTTGTATGGGGGATAGCTAGATTTCCAAAGATTCCGAATTTATGAGGCTCCCAAAACACTTGAGCCCATTCCAGTTGGGCAAAATTCTTGTAAAACTTAATTCCCAGATTATCGGGTTTGACCCTGGCCTCGCTTCGGATGGTGAATAAATTAGGCTTCAAATCCGTGGTCAAGGTAATTTGTCCAATACCCATAGCTTCCCTCTGTACGACTTTGCCGGTAGATACTCTAGGCCGGCCGGAAATTGTTATTGGCCTTTCATTCCAATAAAAAAAAGCCACTGGAATAACCAGTGGCCCAATTATGGCTAATAGGTAATTTTTTTATTAGGACACAAAAAAGCGATTTTTTGTCCTAATAGGGATTAGGTGGACTTGCCCTTTTTCCCCCTTTTTCTCAACCCCAGCCTGTTCATTTCCCGGTGCAAAGACCCAGGATCATCACTCCCATAAATACCCAATTCCTTGACCAGATCGAATATTTCTTCATTGGTTAATTCCTTCAAGCCCATTTCCCAACCAAACACCAAAACCAGAGCCAATTTAACATTCTTCTTTTTAGGGCTGAAGGGTTTGGTTTTGACAGCTTTCGATAATTGGTCGAAATATTCCTGATCCCCGGACAATTGAGCCTTTTTGATTTCCTTCATGGACCAATTGGAACCAATTAGGGATTTATCCAATTGAATCACCTTTAAAATCGATTCCCTATCTCCTTTTTTGGCCTTTATAAATAGCTCTAATGGGTTTTCACCAAAAATGGCGGCGCAGAGGGAGAAATTTAAAGCCGCATAAGTGGAAAGAATAAATTCCACTTGGCTTTTGGTTAAACGATCCTCTCCTTTTTTAACTGTATGCTTATCTTGATTTCCTAATTCCTTTAGGGTCCCAATAACAGAGCTTTTATTTATAAATTCTTCATGGTCCGCGAAATTTAAATTGAATTCGTCTTCTGGAATCTTTAAGCCAAATAATGGGGAGTTTTTAAAATTTCCAAGGATTGGATAGTATTTACTCCAATTGGGGAATTTGTGTTTTTCAAAGTCTTTAAATAATTCAGAATTGAAATCGAAGGAAAGATTGTTATTTAAATCGAATAAATCAATTATTTTTAGAAATTGAGAGAAGAAAGAAATTAATTCGGTTTTTAAATTAATTTTTGAAATTTCATTCAATTTACTCATGAAATAAGCTTTGGAATAATTTGATTATTGGGCTTTATTTGAGCTAGCAACGCTTACTGCTTTTAGGGTATTGGGAATCGGAATTTTCCAAATTTGAAGAATGGTAAATGAAATCAAAATATTATATTCGGACTCAAAATTAAGATTTAGAACACATGATTTCAGGTGTTTTTGGAACACGGAAAATACTGTAATATATCAATCCCATAAGTTTGATGATGCTAATCATAGGGGGAATGGTTAGGTATCTTTTCAAAGACGGCCCACTCTAAAATTAATTTTTTCTAATACCGGGAAACCAAGTTAACAAGGGGATATTTTTACACCAATTACCAAACTCTTGACTGCTCCCAAGAATAACGAATCCGCTAAAGCATAATGATCTTTGTTCTGTAAACTATGGATCCCAAAGAAAAAAAAGACCTTAGCGAAATAGATATTTGTGATCTTTTTATTACACCTGCCATAAAAAATGCGGGATGGAATCAGTTAAAGCAAATCAGACGTGAGGTAACCCTCACCCCAGGCCCCGTTATTGTCAGGGGCAATATGTCGGCTCGTAACAAAAAAAAGAAAAAGATAGCCGATTATATACTTTCCAAGGAACCAGGTATCCCCATAGCCGTTGTTGAAGCCAAGGATAATAATCATACCGTTAGTCATGGTATGCAACAGGCCCTTGGTTACGCATCCATTTTGGACCTACCAAGTGCATTCAGTTCTAATGGAGATGCCTTTGCTTCACACAACAAGATTCCGCAAAAGGGAGAGGATATTGAAACAGAACTCCCCCTAGATGAATTCCCCTCTCCTGAAATACTTTGGCAGAGATACAAATCTTACAGAAATATTGAAGATGAGGACGAAAGCCTTACCCTCCAACCATATCATTTGGATTCAGCAGATAAAGAACCCCGCTACTACCAAACGGATGCAATTAACAGAACTATAGAAGCTATCGCAAGGGGTGTAAATCGCGCCTTATTAGTGATGGCCACGGGCACAGGAAAAACATACACAACATTTCAAATTATATGGAGGCTGTGGAAGGCAAGAAAGGTTAAGCGGGTACTATTTTTAGCGGATCGGAATGTGTTAGTCGATCAAACACTTGTCAATGATTTCAAACCTTTTGGCTCGGTCATGGCCAAAATTAAAAATAGAAAAATTGACCCTTCCTACGAAATTCATCTTGGTTTGTATCAAGCCCTTACTGGACCCGATGAAGAAGATAAAATTTTCAAAAATGTGTCCCCAGATTTTTTCGATTTGATCGTTATTGATGAATGTCATAGAGGTAGCGCGGCGGATGATTCAATTTGGCGTGAGATTATTGATTATTTTCCAAATGCTATTCATCTTGGCCTAACTGCAACCCCAAAAGAAACCAAATACGTTTCCAATACTACCTATTTTGGCGATCCCGTTTATACCTACAGCCTAAAGCAAGGCATCGAAGATGGTTTCCTGGCCCCTTATAAAGTTATTCGCATAGATATTGATAGAGATATCCAAGGCTGGACGCCCCCTCCCGGAATGAGAGATGACCTTGGAGAGGAAATTGAAGACCGCACTTATAACCAGTCGGACATGGACAGAATATTAGTCCTTAATCAAAGGACTAAATTAGTTGCAAAACGTGTAATGCAACTATTAATAGCCACGGATCCCTTTGCCAAGACCATCGTATTTTGTGAAGACATCGACCATGCTGAGCGTATGAGGAAAGCCCTTGTGAATGCCGCAGGGCAACTTGCACTTGATTATCCTAAATATGTGATGCGTATTACTGGTGACAGTTCAGAGGGGAAAGCCGAACTGGATAACTTTATTGACCCGGAAGTTAAATTTCCAGTTATCGCCACGACCTCAGAATTACTGACAACCGGAGTTGATGTTAGAACTTGCAAGCTCATTGTCCTTGATAAAACCATCAACTCATTGACAACTTTCAAACAGATCATAGGTCGCGGAACACGAATTAACGAAGAACAAAATAAATTTTTCTTTACCATTATGGATTTCAAAAAAGCCACGGAAGCATTTCATGATCCTAATTTTGACGGCGACCCTGTGGTGATATATGAACCGAATGAGTACGATGATCCTGTTCCACCAGACCCAGAGAATGGAGACGATAACGGGGATGTTGACGACGACGGAGAAGGGGTTAAGAAAATCATTGTAAGCGGTGTACCCGCAAAAATTATTGCTGAAAGGATTGAGTATATTGGACCTGATGGGGGCTTAATTACAGAATCTTATAAAGATTTCAGTCGCAAGAGAATTCAATCCGAATTTGAGACGCTAGACAAATTCATTAAGCATTGGAATAGCTTTAAGAAAAAACAGGCCATCATAGACGAATTAGAGGAACACGGAATAGTTTTGGATAACCTCGCCGCCGAAGTGGGGAAAGACTATGGAGATTTTGATCTAATTTGCCATATTGCCTACGACCAGCCTCCTCTCACTAGGAAAGAGCGGGCTGAGAATGTAAAGAAGCGAAATTATTTCACTAAATATGGAGATAAGGCAAGAGTGGTTTTAAATGCTCTATTAGACAAATACGCAGAAGAGGGCATCAGCACGATAGAAAGCGCCAGGGTTCTAAGATTAAAACCGTTCAATGAAATAGGGACTCCTGTAGAAATCATCAATGATGCTTTTGGTGGCAAGGAGAAATATGAGGCGGCACTCGAAGAGCTTGAAGAACAATTATACAATCAGGGTAAAGCACAATGAGCAACCTTTCCGGAATTATTAAATCAATCCAAAACATCATGCGCAAGGATGTTGGCGTGGATGGGGATGCCCAACGCATCAGCCAATTGGTTTGGATGTTTTTTCTCAAAATATTTGACGATCGAGAAGAAGAGCTTGAACTAATTTACGATGACTACGAGTCTCCTCTACCCCAACATTTGCGGTGGCGATCCTGGGCAAAAGACCCTGAGGGTATTACAGGAGATGAGTTGTCGGATTTCATAAACTTACAATTGTTTCCTACATTAAAGGAGAAACTTCAAGTTCTAGGACCATCCGGCAAGCGTGCTCAAGTGGTCCGAAACGTATTTGAAGATGCTTACAATTATATGAAGTCGGGCACTTTAATGCGCCAGGTGATCAACAAAATCTCCGAAATTAATTTTAACAATACAGAGGACCGCCATACCTTTGGCGGTATTTATGAACAAATCCTTAAGGACCTCCAAAGCGCAGGAAATGCGGGAGAATTCTATACTCCACGAGCAATAACCCAGTTTGCTGTGAACAGAATAGCCCCAAGCCTTGAGGAAACAGTTTTGGATCCCGCATGTGGGACAGGGGGATTTTTAACTTGCACCATCGACCACAAGCGCAATTTTGTCCAATCCCAAAAAGATTTTGAGACCCTGCAAAAAACAATTCGCGGGGTTGAAAAAAAAGCATTACCCCACATGCTATGTGTTACCAACATGATTTTGCATGGCATCGACACGCCGACCAATATAGAGCATGACAATACTTTAGGCCGTCCTTATAAAGATTATGGGGAAAAGGACCGCGTAAATGTGATAGTTACCAATCCACCTTTTGGGGGGATGGAAGAAGACGGCATAGAAAATAATTTCCCAAGTAATTTACGCACAAGGGAAACGGCGGATCTTTTTGTTGCCTTAATAATAAAATTACTCAAGCATGAAGGCCGTGCGGCGGTCGTTTTACCGGATGGTTTTCTCTTTGGAGAGGGAGTCAAAACTCGTTTAAAGCAATCCCTTTTGGAAGAATGCAATCTGCACACCCTTGTGCGATTACCCAAGGGAGTCTTCAACCCATATACAAGCATCAAAACCAATATCCTTTTTTTTACCAAAGGTATCACTACCGAACATGTTTGGTTTTATGAACACCCCTACCCGGAAGGCGTCACCAGCTACAATAAAACCAAACCCATGCGTTTTGAGGAGTTTAAAACGGAAATCGAATGGTGGGGTGAAGAGGGAGACGGGTTTTCTAAAAGAAAAGAAACAGAACAGGCTTGGAAAGTCACCTTAGAAGAAATCATAGAAAAAAACTACAATTTAGATATTAAAAACCCCCATAAAGGAGAAGAAACCAGCCACGACCCAGAAGAATTGTTGTTAGCTTACCAAACCCAACAAAAAAACATTCAGGATTTACGCGATCAATTGAAAAGCATATTGAACAAGGCAATTGAAGGGGATGGTTAATGCCTGATGCTAAAAACCTAATCACAGATTTTTTAGATGTCTGGACGTCCGCCATCCAAGTAAAGTCATCGGCGGGAAGAAACAATAATCAAAGTTTTAGTCTTTACGGCATCCAAAAGCTTCGCGAATTGATTTTGGAATTAGCTGTTCGTGGAAAGCTCGTCCCTCAGGATCCCCAAGATGAACCCGCTTCTGTTCTATTGGAAAAGGTATTTGCCGAAAAATTAGAATTGGTTAAAAATGACGCTATTAGAAAAAACAAGAATTTTCCAGAAATTAAGGAGGAGGAAAAACTATTTTTGATCCCGAATGGATGGGAATGGGCACGAATAAATGATATTGGTCGTGACTGGGGGCAAAAAATTCCAGACGAAGAATTTACTTATATCGATGTCTCTGCGATCGATAATACTTTTGGAAGTATAGTATCACCAGATGTTTTAAGTCCCTCAGAAGCCCCATCTAGGGCTAGAAAAATCGTAAAACAGGGAACGGTTATCTATTCAACTGTACGCCCGTATCTCAAAAATATTGCTTTAATTGAACAAGAATACTCACCTCAACCTATTGCAAGCACTGCTTTCGCAGTAGTTCATCCTTTGCAGGGTATGTCAGCGAGGTTTTTTGTTTACTACTTTAGAAGTCCTGAGTTCGTAAAGTACGTTGAATCCGTTCAAACGGGTATCGCTTATCCGGCAATCAACGACAAGCAATTTTTTGGTGGCGTTATTCCTATTCCGCCAATTGCAGAACAACATCGCATTGTAGCCAAAGTCGATGAGCTTATGACTTTGTGTCATCAATTGGAGAAACAAACCGAAGACAGCATAACCGCCCATCATACTTTGGTAGCTACCCTCCTAGGAACATTAACTCAAAGTCAGAGCCCAGAGGAATTTTCCGAAAACTGGACCAGAATTTCTGAGCATTTTGATAGCATTTTTTCAACCGAGCATAGCATCGACCAACTGAAGCAAACCATCCTGCAACTCGCCGTCATGGGCAAGCTCGTCCCACAAGACCCCAAAGACGAGCCAGCGCCTGAACTCCTCAAAAGGCTCTTTAAAGATAGGAATGAATGGCTTTATAGAAATTCAGAAAACAACCCTGAATGCCTAACAATGATTAAAAAGCTAAAAAAGCTAAAGGAAGCCGCCCCCCCGTTTCCTCTGCCATCATCATGGGCATGTGCCCATCTAATTCAGGTTTCGAGAATGTTGGTAGATTGTCACAATAAAACGGCACCTTATGTGGATAAAGGGATTCCTATCATTAGGACATCAAATATTCGAGAAAAACAATTTAGGCTTTCGGATTTGAAATACATTAGTGAGGAAACATACAACTTTTGGTCTAGGCGTTGCCCTCCTGCTCCAAACGATATTATTTTTACTCGCGAGGCTCCAATGGGCGAAGCTGCCATTATTCCCGGTGGCTCCAAGTGGTGTTTAGGCCAAAGAACGATGCTAATTAGGCCAATGCACGAATATATTTCAAGTAAATTTTTACTTTTGGCATTAACCGAGCCTCATTTATTAGAGCGAGCCTCTGAACATGCCATTGGTTCTACAGTTAAACACTTACGAGTTGGTGATGTAGAAAGATTAAATATTCCCATACCCCCTTTGGCCGAACAACACCGAATTGTTTCGAAAGTGGATAAGCTTATGACTTTGTGTAATCAATTGAAATCCGGCTTCAATGATGCTCAGACAACTCAAGCTCACCTGGCCGATTCTATTATTGAACAAACCATAGCGTAATAGGAGCTTATTGCGTGAGCACAAATTCTAAAAACTGGTGCGATGAGGATGAACACCTGCGCTATGAATACTTTATGGATTTCAATGAGTGGTTTGATAGTGAAGATGGAGCTTATTTGCGAAAGGAATATAGGGTCAATGACATATCACAACCCAGCAAGGCCTTTTATGCTGGAGACAGAGAAGGTTATGAACAGGCATTTATAGAATATCGCGAAATTCGTCGTCACCAAGCCTTAGGAGATAATTCTTTTCGAGAATTATTTGATGATGATCATTGGTTTGAAAGAAACCTTAAACGGTTTGATCAACTGGTTGACCAATTAGAAAATAGGGATGTTGTGCCTTTTATTGGTGCGGGAATTTCTGCAAGCGGAGGGTTCCCAACCTGGAAAAAGCACCTTCGCCAACAGGGAAGAACGGCAGGATTGGAAAATGATCACCTGGAAAAGCTATTATCCAACGGCCATTTCGAAGCTGTTTTGGAGGAAATTGAATATAAACGTGGGCGCGAAGTCTTTATACAGGAAATTCGAGATGCATTTTCCCGTACAGGTCAAATCACCGAAACGATTTTATTAATTTCTGAATTATTTACAGATACTATAATTTCCACAAATTATGATCGTTTAATTGAGAAACCTTTTGATACGGGTGCGGGAAATACCTTTCAGATCATTACGGGCAATAATGCCTTGGATAAACCCGACTCAGATCGAGTGACAATTATTAAATTACATGGCGATATCAAAGAACCCTCTGGATGTATTCTTAGCAAGAGTCAATATGATCAAGCGTATGGAAACAATGAAATAGACATGAACTTGCCAATTCCAAAACTATTGGAATACTACTATAAAAATAGTAGCTTGCTATTTTTGGGGTGTAGCCTAAATGAAGATAGAACGGTAAAAGTTTTTAAAAAAATTAAGGAAATAATTGGAGATTTCAACGCTCCGCAACACTTTATTATCGATCAAGTGCCACAATCTGAACCTGAGTTGCGAGACCGAAATGAGTATTTAGCTAGGCTCGGAATTACTGGTATCTGGTTTGAAAAAGGACAATTTGATTACATCGAAGATATTTTGAGACTTGCTAGAAACGAATTGCGATATAGGGGAATTCTGCCTGGTAAGAACAAACCTGAATTAATTTCAACAGCCCCTTCCTCATAACCTTTCAGGCCCTTCAATAAGTTAAAACTGTAGCCAAATTGTAGCCGATAAGATAAAAAGTTTGAGGAAAACGCCGGAAAATTGGGGAATGGCGGAATCTTATTTATCAAGGTTGATAGTGGGCCAAAAGACGCCAAATCGTTTGTTTAGCGTGGTTTATAAAGCGATTATAAATGGGCTTGCTACTTTGGTAGGATGTAGCGGGCCCAAATCGCACTCAAGAGGTCGGGGGTTCGAATCCCCCCAGCTCCACTTTTCTTTAAAGGCCTGCAAGCGGACCTTGTTCCTTTCCAAAACCAGGGAGGCCTGCCGCACTGGCAGGCCGCATAAAAAAGGGGGATACCTTCCATGACCGATCCGGTTCGGCCTGACAAAATCATGCAGATGGGACTTGGCTTCTGGGGCTCGAAAGTTTTGCTGAGCGCGGTGGAGCTGGGCGTCTTCACGCTTCTTGGAAAAGATTCTTATCCACTCGAAACCCTGAGCGAAAAAACCGGTCTCCACTCCCGCTCCGCCCACGATTTTTTCGATACGCTGGTGGCGTTGGGCCTGCTCCACAAAGCCGACGGCTTTTATTCCAACACGGCGGAGACGGTGCAGTATCTGGACCGATCCAGTCCGTATTACATCGGCGGGTTCCTGGAGATGGCCAACAGCCGCCTGTACCGGTTCTGGGGCGACCTGACCTTGGGACTGAAAACCGGCCTGCCGCAGAACGAAATCAAACACGGGGAACCCGGCCTGTTTGAAGCGGTTTACGGCGATCCCGCCAAGCTGAAAGAATTCCTCCGCGCCATGACGGGGCTCAGCATGGGCGCGAATGTCAACGTCGCCGCCAAATTCCCCTTTGAAAAGTACAAGACCTTCATCGATGTGGGCGGTGCGCAGGGCGGCCTGCCGGTGCAGGTGGCGTTGAAACATCCGCACATCACCGGAGGCAATTTCGATCTCCCCGTCGTGCAACCGGTTTTCGACGAGTACGTGGCGTCCTTTCAGTTATCCGACCGTCTGCATTTTTTTCCCGGCAACTTTTTTGAAGACGACCTGCCGACGGCCGACGTCCTTTCCATGGGACATATCCTGCACGACTGGGATTTGAACGAAAAACACACGCTGATCCGCAAAGCGTACGATGCGTTGCCTGAGGGTGGCGCGTTGATCGTTGTCGAATCGATCATCGATGACGAACGGCGGGAGAATGCGTTCGGCCTGCTGATGAGCCTCAACATGCTGATCGAAACCCCGGGCGGGTTCGATTTCACAGGAGCGGATTGCTGTGGGTGGATGGAGCAGGCGGGATTTCAAAAAACCGAGGTGGTGCACCTCGCCGGGCCCGATTCCATGGTCATCGGGTTCAAATAGTTTAAAAATTTCGACATTCCTCGCGCTCCGGTTTGAGTCAAGCCATTCTGTTTTTGCTTCAGGTCGTTTTGTCACCTTTTTCATTATTAACGTGAGGGATCATGGCTGAATCGAAACCCCAAATCAGTTCGGGGGTATTCGACCATCTCAAGCACGACCTGCCGGCGAGCATCGTGGTGTTTTTCGTCGCCGTGCCTTTGTGCCTGGGGGTGGCCCTCGCATCGGGCGCGCCGTTGTACTCCGGCATCATCGCAGCCATCGTCGGCGGCATGGTGGTGCCGCTGTTCAGCGGATCGGCCCTCGGGGTCAGCGGACCGGCGGCGGGCCTCACCGTCATCGTCTTCACCTCCATCGAAAAAGTCGGGTTCCCGGCGTTCCAGGTTGCGGTCGTTCTGGCCGGCCTGTTTCAGATCATCTTCTACCTGGCGCGCACCGGGTTCATCGCCTATTTCTTCCCCTCTTCCGTCATCAAGGGAATGCTTTCGGGCATCGGCATTCTCATTCTGGTGAAACAGGTTCCGCACGCCGTCGGCTACGAACTGGACAAGGCCATCGGCATTTTTCAGGACAAAGGGTACGTGACCTATGCCGCCTTTCGAAGCCTGTTCAACCATTTGTCGGCGGGAGTCATCATCATCTGGGCTGGATCAATAACCCTGCTGTTGCTTTGGGAGCGGCCTTTTTTCAAATCGCGCCCTGTCTTCCGCTGGGTGCAGGGTCCGCTGGTGGTAGTGATCCTCGGCGCTGTGGTCGCCCGGTGCTACGAGATGTTCTTTCCTTCGCTCGCGCTTCCTGCAAAATATTTTGTCAGCATTCCGGTTCACACCGAGCTGGCTCAATTTTTCGGCCAGTTTTCCTTTCCCGACTGGAGCCACCTGCACAACCCGGATGTTTACCAGATCGCTCTGACCCTGGGGCTGGTCGCCAGCATCGAGACCCTGCTCTGCCTGGACGCGACGGATAAACTGGATCCGTTCAAGCGGATCAGTCCCGCCAACCAGGAACTGAAAGCGCAGGGCATCGGCAATATGTGTTCGGGCTTGATCGGAGGACTGCCCATCACGCAGGTCATCGTGCGCAGTTCCGCCAACATTCAATCCGGCGGCCGGACGCGGCTTTCCGCATTTTTGCACGGGGTTTTCATCCTGCTGGCGGCGATGACCCTGCCCGCCTACCTGAACATGATTCCCTACGCCTGCCTCTCTGCCATCCTGATGGTGGTGGGATACAAACTGGCCAAGCCGATCCTCTTCAAAGAAATCATCAACCTCGGCTGGTACCAGTCGATTCCCTTCTTCGTCACCCTGCTCACCATTCTCATGAGCAATCTGCTCAACGGGATCATACTGGGGTTGACCGTCTCCATGATGTTTGTCCTCTGGGAGAATTACAAGTTTTCGCATTACTACCGCCAGGAAAAAGAAGACGGCCGCATCGTATTCAAGTTGTCCGCGAACGTTTCGTTTTTGAACAAGGCCAACATCCTGGAAGCGTTGAACGCCCTGCCGAAGGGCTCCCGCGTCCTCATTGACGCCAGCGAAACGGAGTACATCGATTACGATGTGATCGAAATCATTGAAAACTTCAAAGCCAACTCTCAGGGAAACGGGGTGGAGGTGGAAACCCTCGGCCTGACCCGCGACAAAACGTACTGATTCCGGCTTGCTTTCCATTCCACTGTTCCCGGTCAAACCTTTGCCAGGAGTGTGAAAAAAAAGACCGGGCATTGCTGCCCGATCCTTTTTCAGCATTCATTAAGGACGAACCATATCCTGGTCCCACTTCCCGCCTGGCTTGAACATCCCTTTTATTTTTTCTGAAACACGGGATAGCCGAAGGTGTAGATCCATTTGTCGGCGTCGGCGGCATGGGCAGGCGCCATATCCCGTGCCGGCAGGTGGCATCCCATGCAATCCTTTTTGTAGTCGGTGGACACGGTTTTCGCCGGGTTGTCGGCCATGAACAGGGACCATGCCCAGCCGTCGCCCCACAGTTTCGAATTCTGGAAGCGGCCTTCCGTATCCCGCACCAGCACGAACCAGCCCTTCAAATCCGTGGCGTGGCTCACCGCCGGTCCGGTGGTCATCTCCATCGTTTGGGTGCCCAGCAACTCCTTCACCAGAACCGCGCCGTCGGGAAACTTCCCATGCTCGCGGTAGTAAGCAAGGGTTTCCGGTTGCGTGTACACAACATGGTATTCCTTCGCGCCGGGCTCGCCTTCGGTATTGGCGTGGGACCAGGTGCCAAGCACCGGCCAGCTGGTGTAACCCTCCGGAACGCGCAGGTCACCGGTTTTCATATCGACATTCGGGGCAAAGGGCTTGCTGCCCGCACCCAGCAACACGCCCACCGCACCGAGGGCCAGCAGGAACAGGAACGCACGAATCACAACTTTCATTTTCATCATTGAACACTCACTATCAGGGTTTATCGAAACGGGTAAACACGGTGGCCTTCGGCTGCCGGGCCGGTTTCTGCCGTCCAGCCGTATCTGCCGCCACACCTGCGCTATGTAGGGACTGAAAGCGGTTCCTTACACGATTTGAAAAAATTTTCGACCCGCTGCCAGATTTTCATAAAATTCCTGTTGACTAAACCGACTGGTTGGTCTAATATTCATCTCATGGAATTCAGCAAGACCCAGGAAAAGCTGTTGCGCGCCGCGCTGCCCCTCATTCTGTCCCGGGGCTATCCGGCCACCACCGTCGATTCCATCTGCGAAAAGGCAAAGGTGAGCAAGGGCAGCTTCTACCATGCGTTTGGATCCAAGGAGGAAATGGGGCTTTCCCTTTTGAACTGGTACCACCAGGGTGGGGAACACAACATTTTCGAAGGTGCGTTCAACGACCTGGAAGATCCCGAGGACCGCATGTTCGGTTTCCTGGACCATGTGGAAAAACTGTCGAAGGAATTCTGGGGCAACGGCTGTCTGCTGGCCAGCCTGGGGCTGGAACTGGCCGACACCAGCCCGAAGATCCGCACGGAAGTGGCCCAGATTTTCAAAAAGCTCGGCCAGCGTCTGGAAACCATTTTTGAACCGGCCGCCAACGGGTCCTCCAAAAACGGGCATCCCTCGGCGAAACATCTGGCCGAACAGTTTCTGGTGATGCTGGAAGGTTCCATCGTGCTGGCCCGGGCGAACAAGAACTGGAGTGTGGTGAACCGGGGATTCCAGAATTTCCGCAGTCACCTGGAAAGCCTGGCAGGATAAAAAAAATTTTGGCAAAAATTAAACCGACTGGTTGGTTTAATGGGAGGAAAGGGTTCAATCCTAAAACAATGAACGTTCTCTTGGGGAGGAGACAAACATGACAACGCAACACGCAACGATAGACGAAAACAAACTTCATGAATTCATGGGAAAGATGGTGGAAGATCTCGGCGCCGCCGCGACCAGCGTGCTGGTGATCCTCGGACAGGAACTGGGACTCTACCGCGCGCTGGCCGGGCACGGTCCGTTGACCGCTTCTGAGCTGGCACAGAAAACCGGCGCCGCGACACGGTACGTGCAGGAATGGGCGGCCAACCAGGCGGCATCGGGTTACATCGAGTACGATGTGGACACCGAATGCTTTTACCAGACGCCGGAGCAGGCCGCGGTGTTCTCCGACGACGACAGTCCGTTTTTCATGGGCGGCGGATTCTACTCCATCGCCTCGCTGTTCTCCGACCAGCCGAAGCTGGTCGACATGTTCCGCACCGGCAAGGGGGTTTCGTGGGGTGACCACGACTCCTGCCTGTTCTGCGGCACCGCGAAGTTCTTCAAGCCGACGTACAAGGCCAACCTGCTGTCGTCCTGGATCCCGGCGCTCGACGGAGTGCAGGCCAAACTGGAACGGGGCGCGAAGGTGGCGGACGTCGGCTGCGGCTACGGTCATTCCACCCTGATGATGGCGGAAGCGTTTCCCCAAAGTCAATTCTTCGGGTTCGATTTCCACGCACCTTCGATCGAACACGCCCGGCACCTGGCAAAAGAAAAGGGACTCGGCAACGTGACCTTTGATGTCGCCAGGGCCAAGGACTTTCCAGGAGAAAATTACGACCTGATCACGTTCTTCGACTGCCTGCACGACATGGGCGACCCGCAGGGCGCGTGCCAGTACGTTCGCGGCAGGCTCGACAGGGACGGCACGTTGATGATTGTCGAGCCCATCGCGCAGGACACGCTCAAAGAAAACCTGAATCCGGTCGGACGCGTGTACTACGCGTTTTCCACCACGGTGTGCACGCCGTCGTCCCTGAGCCAGGAAGTGGGACTGGCCCTCGGCGCGCAGGCTGGGGAAAAACGCCTGCGCGAGGTGGTGACCGGCGGCGGGTTCTCCCGGTGCCGCCGCGCCACCGAAACGCCATTCAACATGATCCTCGAAGCGCGTCCCTGAAAACCGTTGGTCCCCGCAACAAAAAAGCCCGGCCTCGCCGCCGGGCTTTTTCCTTTTATCAATCGAAACGCACCGGGTCCTGCGCTCTTCGCGTTCCGTCAGATCATGTATTCCTGCGCGTAGCCCTGCTTCACCAGCGCTTCGTTGAGCGACTTGCCACCGACAAAAATCTCGCACAGCCAGCGGCCGTATTTTTCCCGCTTGTCGGAGTACACCTTCACCTCCACCCAGCTGCCCACCGGAATTTGTTTTTTCACAAAATCGGACGCCGCCTTGCCGCGTTTGTACTCCGCGCTGCTGCGCTTGACCCCATACACCTCCGGCGTGTCCACACCGAGCAGGCGGAAGCGCTCGCGGAACATCACCTTGAAACCGACATCCACATCCAGCTCAATCGTATCCCCATCGACCACGCGCTTCACCCGCGCCCAGTACTGGTACGGCTCCACCACACGGGGCTTGTTCTCCGCCGTGAGTTCCCGCTTCATCTTGTTCATGACCTGTTTCGGTTTGGTAGAAGGCATGTTTTGGCACCGCAATTTTTGTGTTTGAAATGAGAGACGCCCTTTTAAAGAACAGGGAGGCGCCGCCCGAAAGCGCATTTCCAGGAGATGAAGAATCCGCCCATGGTGGCAAAAGATATATGCTTAAACCGAAACTTGCAAACAGAAATATTAAGGTGTGCCCATTTTGCCTGTAAAAAACAAAAGGGTTCCGGTTTCGCGGAACCCCTTTGCCAAAGTTGCTTTGTTTAAGAACCCTCTTATTGGCGATAACGCGAAAATACGAAATCGTGACCTTCTTCCGCGGTGTGGCAGGCATAGCAACCGGTCCCGCCGTCGGTGACGATGCGTTTCGTCTGGCTGTCGCCGGCGAAGGCCTCGAAGCCCCAGCCGCCGGTTTTGCCGAACGCGGATCCGTCTTTCTGCATCACGCCGATCAGTTTGCGGCCTTCCTCCTGCAGGGTCTTGCCGGCTTCCCTGTAATTGAGGAGGTCGAACACCAGCACCGATCCATCCGCGAAGGCACCGGTTTCAAATCCTTTCACCGCTTTCGGGTTGGCATACACATGGTGAATACCCTGAAAGGGGTTTTCCAGCGGGTGACCGGGCTGGATCACCATCGACTTCACATGCGTCCAGTCACGGTACCCATCCGGGTAACCCACTTTGTCTCCGCCCGCCTGCATCGGCGAAGCCATAAACAGCATTGCGCCTGCGAGCAGGCCTGCAAACAACCGGTTCATCGTCTCGTCTCCTTAGTCAAATTTTGAATATTTTCTGAATTGCTTTTTTAGTATCGATTCGATACTATTAAGAAGATACCGGCGGCGATTTATTTTGTCAATTCATATTCCCTTGGCTACAATGCTTGAATGAGCGCGTCTCTATTACACGACTATATAGAACGGATTTCGCACCTCATCCGTTCCGAAACCCGCATCGCTGGAACCGACTTCGACCTGCAACCCATTCAGCTCGACGTTCTGCACTACCTCACGCGATCCAACCGGTATTCGAACACGCCGCAAAGCGTGACCGATTACTTCGGCCTGACCAAGGGCACGGTGTCGCAGACCATCAAGGCGCTGGAGAACAAGGGACTGCTTTTAAAAACGCCGGACAAGAAGGACGGCAGGAAGGTGCACCTCAGTGTCACCCGCACCGGCAGGAAACTGCTGGACAAGGCCATGCCCGCCAGGGTGGTGGCGGGCGCGTGGGGAGAACTTGCGGAGAACGACCGCGACCGGCTTCTAGCCGACCTCAGTCAACTGCTCTCAAAAATGCAGGACGCCAACGGCATGAACGCCTTCGGCGTGTGCCGCACCTGCCGTTTCAACACGCAGATCAGCGACACCAAATTCTTCTGCGAACTCACGCAGGAACCGCTTTCGGCCACCGACGTCACCCTGCTCTGCCGCGAGCACACCGTCCCCGCAGAGGAAGCCGAACCCGTCGAACGGTAAGTCCTCCCATCCCGGGCCGGACGGCGGACGGGAACCCACCAACTGCAAAGAATCATGAATTTGTACAAAGCGTGGAAACCGTTTAAAAACATCCCGGCGCCCCTGTACCTGGAGTCGATGCTGAAAGACGGCGACGGCCTGCGGCTGGTGCTTTTCGATGGATCTGTAGAAGGACGGCGGTTGCGCATCCACTTCCAAGAGGTGCTGGCGTTTCGCAATGCGAACGAGAAGTGCCTGCTGAAAACCTGGGAAGAGAACGAAAGCTGGGAGGGGCACTCCAGTCTGCTGACCGTCGAGGACTCGGAGTTTGTGGCGTGGTTACACGAGCAGAGCTTCGGCATGTTTGCGGATCGTGCCATCACCCATTACGCCATCTACACCCCCCACGACTGCCTTGACATCCTGACCGATAAGGAGCCGGAGGTGGAGTGGACAAATAAGATTTCAAAAAGCTCATGAAAAGGGGGAAAAATTTTTCCTTTGTGATCATGACACCCGAAGAAGCGGTAGAACATCTTTCAAATGAATTCGGTTGGCACTGATTGTCCTAATAATTTTTCATTTCTTCCCATTCAAAGCCCTTCCTTTCTTCCCAACATCAGGAAAACCACAGTGGTAAACTGAAATCAGCGGTCCTTTATCCAGCGCCCATTCCGGTGCGCCTTTCAAAAGAGGATTGGCATCATGGAAGACAAACTCTTATTGGTTTTGGTGGGGTCGATGGTATTGAACTTTTTCGTGCTGGGGATTTCCATCAACCGGCCGAACTCGTTCTGGCCGGTGTCCATGTCCGCGGTCTCCATCGCGCTCCAGGGCACGGCGCTCCGGCTGATCGCGTTGAATTCCATCTCCTGATCGGACGCCCGCACCGCCCACCCTTTCCGGTCTGGCCTCCCCGGCCTGCCGACGCCGATCCTGCGCCACCTCCCCCTTCCCAACCCGTTGAATTTGCTGATAACTTTCACCACCCCGTTTCCTTCCGCGCCGCCCCAATTTCGTTTGAAAGCCTGCCTTACGGGACCTATGTTTAAAGTATGAACGATTGGGTGTCGCCGGGCTTCGCGGAGTGATGGCATTCCGCCGGGGTCCCGCGCCGCTTTCGACTCCAAGACTTAACTACAGGTGAGATATCGCCATGAAAACCAAACGAGTGGGTTTTATATTGATGGCGGTCTGTCTGCTGTTGGGCTGGACCGTTGGCACCGCCAGCGCCGCCCCGCCCACCGGGGAGATGACGACCGAGGAATGGATCCTGACGCCGGGCACCGCCGCGAGTTGCCCGCATGACTTTATTCTGGAAAACGCGGACACGGAAGCCGTGGAACTGCAGCTCATGCTGGGCAACGAGACCTTCATGCAGGACCGCATCGAACCGAAAGATGCGAAGGCCTACGGCCTGCACCACCACCTTTCCGAAGCGATGACAGAGGGCAAGGAAGTGGACAAGGACGACTGGGCCACGGTGCTCCACACCGGTGAACAGGGATCGCTCAGGATGTACTGCATGCAGTGACGGGCAGTGCTCTGCATAAAAAAGCCCGGCCTCCGGTTATCCGGGGGCCGGGTTTTTATTTTGGCAAATAGAATAGTTCGGACCGCGTCATCCGCCGGCGGTGCCGTCCACGGTCTCCGGCACGGCCCACGAAAAGAACCGTCCGGTCATCACCGCATCGAACCAGTGCTGCCACGCTTCGCCGCTTTTCACCGGGGCGAGCGACAACGCCTCGTCGGTGAGGCGTTCCTTTTTATCCAGCGTCACGATCTCGATGTCGCCGCGAAAGCGTTGCAGGGTGGCGCGGGCGCGTTTGCCCTCCTCCAGCAGTTCGATGCGCACCGTTCCCTCGCCGTCTTCGCTGTCGAATACGTAGGCATTGGCGCGGCGGATGTCGCGCGCCCCGGCGGAGAACAACACGGGCCGGATGAACTGCGCCTGCTGGCCTTTCACCTGCGTGGTGTGCACCACCACCGCGTACATCGTTTCCTCTCCCTGCCACAACCACACCTGGGTGAGGGTGACGTGCGCCCGGCCACGTTCGGTCAGCTTGCTGTACGTTCCCAGGTACCGCAACGCGCCCGCCTGCGTTTCCGCGTGTTGAAGCGGCGGCGGTTCCTTGAGGAAAATCAGGTCCGGTGGCGCGCCGCCGGTGGTGCGTACGGGAGAAATTTGTACGAGCGTCATGCGGTCCGGCGCGACCGTCGATACTTCAAACAGGTACGCGGGCAGGATGTCGTGCGTGGTGGCGATGCGTCCATTCTGCACCGTGCCTTCACCGCCCAGGCATTCGGTATCGCCGCACGAGTAAAACGCCCACACTTCATTTTCTGTATTGATGACGAGACGGCTCGGCGGACTGCCTTCTTCGCGCCGCCAGTGCCCGGCAAGCAGGTTGTTCTCCGCTTCCAGTTGGCCGAAGGTGCGGCGCAGGGTTTGCGGATCGCGAAAGCGCGCTTCGAACAACAGCCGGTTGGCTTCGAAGAAGTTGGCGGTCAGGCGGTCCGATTCCTCATTCAGGCTCCATATTTCGTAACCCACGCCGGTGAGCGCCACCAGCGGAAGGATAAGCAACCCCAGGTGACCGCCCGCGAGGCCCGACCGCTTCCGCGCCAGCACCAGCGACGTGGCGCCGATGAGGTGACCCAGCAGCGCCACAAGGATGACGATGAAGATATCGACACGGATGGGGCCGACCACCGTCGGGCCCCACACGAAAGTCATGAACACTTCGTAACCGGTGAGCAGGACACCCAGCACCGCGGCGGTGATCAATCCCTTGCGCCCGCCCTTGGCTTTCCATGCGGGAACTGCGTAGAGCAGGAGGCTTGCGACCGCCGTCCAGTAAAACCATAAAAATGCATTCATGCTTTTATCACCCCGGGGTCCGCGTACTCAGGATCCCTGAAAACGATTCGTATATTATCGGGTTCCTTTGATGCGCGCCCGGATCCCTTTATAAATTTCCATGACCACCAGGATGGACATCGCAATGGCTAAAAGAAATATCCATTGATTCAAAAATACCGGCTTCACCCCCAGCACTTCCTGAATGCCGGGCGTGTACATGGTCAGGATATGGATGCCCTGCGCGCCCAGCGTGCCGAACAGAAGAATCGGGTTGTTCATCGGGTTGATGGAAAACGCGGACCGGATTTCCGATTTGCAGTTGGCCACCATGATGTTTTCAAAAAGCACCATGAGAAGCAACGTCAGATTGCGGTTGGATTCGATATCGACCCCGTTTTGGTGCATGTAATAAAAATGAAAGAACGCAAAGGTTCCCATCACCGCGGCGGAAAGGCCGACGCGCTCCAGCATCAACCGATCGAAAACGGGCTCGTCCGGTTTTCGGGGCGACCGGGACAACTCATCCCCTTCCCCCGGTTCGAACGCCAGCCCGACGTCCTGGATTCCGTTGGTCACCAGGTTGAGCCAGAGGATCTGCACCGGCGTGAGGGGCAGGGGCGTGTTGAACACCAGGCTGAGGGAGAACATCAGGATTTCCGCCGCGCCGGTGGCGACCAGCAGGTACACCACCTTGCGAACGTTGGCGTAGGCAATGCGCCCTTCTTCGATCCCGGCCACGATGGACGCGAACCGATCGTCGGTGAGGATCAAATCCGAAGTTTCCTTCGCCACGTCGGTGCCGGTTTTGCCCATGGCGATGCCCACATTCGCCGCCTTGAGAGCCGGGGCGTCGTTCGCACCATCCCCCGTGACGGCGACGAACCGCCCCAGGTCCAGCAGGTGCCGCACGATCTCCAGTTTCTGCTGGGGTTCGACGCGGGCGAAGACGCGGGCCCTGTTGATCAGCGCCGCTTTTTCTTCCGGGTCCTGGACTTCTTTCAGCTTCACACCCGAGACGACGTCTTCCATGGTGCCGGCCAACCCCAGTTCCCGGGCGATGGCCAGCGCCGTCTTGGGATGGTCGCCGGTGACCATGGCCACATCAATTCCCGCCTTCCGGCAGGCCGCAACCGCGTCCGCCGCTTCCGGCCGCAACGGGTCGATCATCCCCACCAGTCCCATGAAAGTGAGTCCCTGCATCCGGTCGACCAGAGGCGAGTCCGTATCCGGGCCCGATTTTCCCGCCAGAGCCAGCACCCGGTAACCGGCCTCCGCCAGGTGTTCGGCCTGCTCAATCACCGCCGGGGCATCGACCGGGCATTCCCCGCCCCGGGTGATCATGGTGGCACACATCGGCAGGATTTTTTCATAAGCTCCTTTCACGGAGATGCATCCCTCATCCGGACCCTTGTGCAGGGTGGCGGCATACTGGTTTTCGGGTTCGAAAGGAATTTCCCGGACCAGCTCGAACCGGTCCTGAAGGCTGTTGGGATTGATCCCGGATTTGTAGGCAAGAACCAGAAACGCCAGGTCGACGGCATCCCCATACCCTCCCCAGGCTCCATTTTTGTGAAGCAGTTCCGCGTCATTGCAAAGGGCTCCCGCCGTAACCAAAGGCGCAAGAAGTTTGGCCTGCAGGGCGGGATCCAGGCCCTCCGCCGACCCGACCGCCCCTTCCGGGGTCAGCCCGCTTCCCTCAACCGGGAAAGGCGACAGGCCGGGCAGGACGATCAGTTTGACGGTCATTTGATTGACCGTCAGCGTTCCGGTCTTGTCGGTCGCGACAAAATTGCACGATCCCAGCGATTCCACCGCCGGGAGTTTGCGGACGATGACGTTGCGTTTCGCCATGCGCCGGCTGGCGATGGCAAGCGCCACGGTCAGCGCGACAGGCAATCCTTCCGGAATGGCCGATACCGCAAGGGCCACGCTGAACATCAGAACATCAAACCAGCCCTGCCCCATCAAAAGCAGGTACGTGGCCATCATCAGGGTGATCAACAGCAGGGCCACCGCGATGTTTTTTGTGAACGCTTCCATGCGGATCAAAAGCGGCGGCTTGGCGGACACCCCCGTTGCCAGGGAACCCGCGATTTTGCCCAGCTCGGTCTTGTAACCCGTGGCAACCACCAGGCCCCGGCCACGCCCGCGGGTGACCATCGATCCCGTGAAGGCCATGTTCTTCCGGTCGGCGAGCGGCGTGTTGGCGGCAAGCACCGCACCCTGGTCTTTGCCGATGGGCAGCGACTCCCCCGTCAACAGGGATTCGTCGATTTCAAACGAATAGGTGTGGATCAGGCGCAGGTCGGCGGGAACCTTCCTGCCCGATTCGAGCAACACCACGTCCCCCGGCACCAGGTTCTCCGCATCCACTTCAAACACCTCGTTGTCCCGCTCCACCAGTGCCCTGGAAGCGCTCATTCTTTTTAAAGCCAGCGCACTTTTCTCCGCGCCGTATTCCTGTACCGTGCCGATGATGGCGTTGATCAAAAGCACAGCCCCTATGAAAAGGGCGTCCGTGTAAACTCCAAGTAAAATGGAAACCACTGCGGCCACGAGGAGGACATAAATCAGGGGATTGAGAAACTGGCGGAGAAAAATTTCGAGGGCGGTCGGAGGGGGTTTGGCAGGCAGGACATTGCGCCCGTATTGCTGCAGGCGGGACACGGCATCTTCGGAGGCAAGGCCCTTTGGAGAAGAACGGAATCGTTGATACGCACCGTCAACATCCAGCGCATGCGCGGGCTGGGCAGGTGTATCCACAAAAGCCTCCCAATCAAAATTTTAATTTCTCCGGCTTTGATTTGAAACGCCTGCCGGAGATCGGCTTGCAATCGGCCTCTGCTTCCATCCGCCTGCCGCAGAAGGTCCCTCACACAGCCTTGCCAACAGGAGATGCTTACAGATAACTGCATTTCCCGACGGGATTCAATTCCAAAATTTGCATGGAAACGTCCCCCTGGTTCCAGCAACCGGTTGGGTGAACTCGATTACACCTGAACCCTTTCCGGACTCCCTGCAGTGAAACCAGGAAGCATTTTTAACTGTCACCCGCGGTCAATTGATTGTAAATTTGACGCAAACCAGTCATCCGGAAACGAAATCCGAACTGTCATTCAAATTGTGAGGAGATGGCCCATGACCGACCCGATTTTAGAGCACCTGGGTCCGCTGGCACCGCTTGCGGGAACCTGGGAAGGCACGAAGGGAGACGACACCGCACCTTCCGATGACCGCGGCGTGGAAAAAAACCTGTTCCGCGAACGCATCACCTTCGAACCGATGACACCCGTCACCAACCACGAACAAATTCTGTTTGGCCTGCGCTACGCCACCACGGCCTGGCGGCTGGAGGAAACCAGTCCGTTTCATGAAGAACGTGGTTACTGGATGTGGGACGGGAGAGCCAAACAGGTGCTGCGTTGTTTCACCATTCCCCGCGGGATCAGCGTGCTGGCCGGGGGCACGGCGGTGCCGGATGCCAGGTCCTTCGAGATGGTGGCAGAGGTCGGATCACCCACTTACGGCATCTGCTCCAACCGATTTTTGGACGAGGAGTTCAAAACCGTGCGGTACGAATTGAAGGTGGTGGTGCACGATAACGACAACTGGAGCTACGAGGAGGACACGCAGATCCAGATCAAGGGTCAGAGCGAGTTGTTTCACCATATCGACAAGAACACGCTGACCCGCGTCGAGCTGTGAGGGCAAAAAAAAACCGGCGGGGCGAAAGGCCCCGCCGGTTCGAAAGTGGTTCGTTATGTTACCTCGGCTGAACCTTGGTGGCCTGCGGGCCTTTCGGGCTCTGACCCGCTTCGAAATCCACCGCCTGACCGTCGGTCAGCGTCTTGAAGCCGTCCCCTTGAATCTCCGAAAAATGAACAAAATAATCTTTACCATCTTCGGACTCGATGAAACCATAACCTTTGCTTTCATTAAACCACTTTACAGTGCCTTTAGACATACTCTTGCTTCTCCTGTTGGTGCGTACGCCTTGCCGGTGAGGTTCGGCGCGTAGCGCCCCGATTTTTATTGGGGTTGTTCATTCAAGGGTGCTTCATGGACAGCCTGCGGTTACAAAAAAACCATCCCGAGGGATGGCCGCGTAGATAACTTCCTGTCTTAAACTCTACCTCACCCCGAGCGCGGATTCCGAGAATCCTGCTACCCGTTGACTTGCGTCAACCCACATTGTCCTTTCCACGGTAACACGCTTTTTTGGCAAAAGATATCTAAAAAAAGAGTTCAAACGGATTCCTCATCCAGCTTCTTTTCCCAGTGAAAAACGCGCATGGGGGGCAGGTTGCGCCATTCCACCGCCGCCCGGGCCCGCCCGAAATGGGGTCGCGACAGCCTGGCTACGCGCCGGCTCACCTGGTAAGCCACAAACCGGCCTTTGGGAGCCAGGTTGTCCGCAACCGTGGCCAGAACCCGGCTGCCATGTTCCGGGCTCATGGTGCTGAACGGAATGCCCGACACCACCACATCCGGCGTATCCAGCCCATACGTTTGCAGGATGTTTTCCAGTTCCTCCGCCCGTCCCTGGTGGGCAATGAGGCGGTCGTCCTGGATCTGGTTGAGCGCACGGTGAAAGCGGTCGTTGACTTCGATGCTGAGCAGGGTGGCATCCCGGGGCATGGCACGCAGGATGGCCCGGGTGGTCCCACCGGTACCCGCTCCCAGCTCCACGACGGTCCCAGCTGTCGCGATCCGACACCGTTCTAGAATGCGTTGCTCCAGGTATCGGGAACTGGGAACGATCGAACCGATCTGCAAAGGGTGTTTTAAAAATTCACGAAAAAACAGAAACCCCCCGTTCAATTTTGGGCGGCCGTTGTTGGTTTTCATCATGTCCGATTGTGGGGTTGGAATTGAAAATGCATTTTTGGTCAGAAATTCATTATACAGATCACATGTGAGGCCGCAATCCACCCTGCCTTGAATCAGGGTTTCGACCCAACCACAAATGTTTCGCGTCGAAGACTTAAACCGTTCTTATAAAAAGTTTCTATTTCTAAAATATGGAAATCCAAACCTTTCTGTCCGGTATCCGGAGTCCGATGTAATTAAAACTTTTTTATGAATTTGAAGGCCTTACACTAATTTTATCCGTCATTGAACCTGTTTTTTAGGGCATAGCGCTTTTTTTTTTACGCAAGCAGGCGGATGACACCGAGCTCAATCAATGGGAGGAAATGCCGCCCGGGAACGCGGCCTGCAGGAAACTTGAGGAGGGGAAAGGAAATGTTTTCCAACCAACTGCTTGAAAAAGGCAAAGCGGCTCATAAGCAGGGCCGGTATGAGGAAGCCATTCAATTTCTCGAACAATTTCTTGAATCGCATCTGACACAATTGGGCGAAAACCATCCGGTTGTTGCCGCCACGTGGTTCCGGCTGGGCCAACTCTGGATGGAAAGAGGCGACCCGAAACAAGCGCTGACCCAGTTCGCAAAGACCAAGGACAGCCAGATACGGAATCTCGGAGAAACCCATGTTCATTTGACCAACACCTGGAACCAGATGGCCGCCGCCTGCGTGGATCAGGGAGATTACGACCACGCCATCGAATGCCACCAGGAGGCTTTGAATATCAGCCTGCGGCATTACAGCGAATTCCATCCCTCGGTCGCGTTGACCTGCAAGAGCCTTGGGATGGTGTGGTACCGCAAGGGCGATCTCGAACAGGCGCTTACCTATATTCAAAAAGCGCTGGGCGGTTTCCGGGTGATCTGTGCCGAGGACCATCCTCTTCTCGCCCAGACCTGGAACAACCTCGGTATGATTTGCGAAGCGCAGGGTAATGACAGCGAAGCGAAGAGCTATTTCACCAAGGCCTTGAATGTGGCACGAAAAGCGAAACTGGATACATTGAAATTCACGCTCGAACAGAAACTGGAACAGGAAGAAACCGCTCCCTCCGAACCCCAGAGCGCCGAACCTCAAAAAGCGGCTCCACAATCCGACAGCCCCTGTCCCCAATCCGCAAGCGATCCACAAAACCTCGTTACCGGCTGACTTCTATTTCCGGGTCCCGGTGGTTCCGCCTGCGCCGCCGGCAAACCTTCAAATTGTACAAACCTAATTACGGTCTGCCTTCATCCAAATAGAAAGACACCTCCGCGCTCCCGGTCCGGAATGGTTCCGGTTGCAGCTGCCCCCGAACCGGCCGGCCAACGGAGGCCACTTCAAGGAGGCCGTTCATGAAAGCATCCGATCTGTTTGTGCGTGCTCTCGAACAGGAAGGCGTCGAAGCCATATTCGGCGTGCCCGGCGAGGAAACGCTGAACCTGATGGAATCCCTGCGTCAATCCAACATCCAGTTCATCCTCACCCGCCATGAGCAGGCGGCAGGATTCATGGCCGCCACCTATGGCCGGCTGACCGGCCGGGTGGGGGTTTGTCTGTCGACGCTCGGACCCGGCGTGACCAATTTGGTGACCGCCGGTGCATACGCCCAATTGGGCGCAATGCCGATGCTGATGATCTCCGGCCAGAAACCGATCAAGAAAAGCAAGCAGGGACGGTTCCAGATCGTCGACGCCATCGCCATGATGCGGCCGCTGACCAAGTCCACGCGGCAGGTGGTCCATGGCAACAGCATTCCCGTCATCGTGCGCGAGTCGGTGCGACTGGCGCAGGAAGAACGCCCCGGCGCGGTGCACATCGAACTGCCGGAAGACATCGCCGAAGAAGAGTGCACCTCCCAGCCGTATCCGGTCCAGGCCGTGCGCCGACCCCACGCGGATGAACTCGCCATTGAGCAGGCCGCCGGAATGCTCATGCAGGCGAAACGGCCTTTGGTGCTCATCGGCGCGGGCGCCAACCGTTACCGAACCAGTCAGGCGCTCAAGCAGTTCGTCGATCACACGGGCATCTATTTTTTCAACACGCAGATGGGCAAGGGCGTGGTCGACGAACGGCATCCGAAATTTCTCGGCACCGCCGCGCTTTCACACAAGGACTATTTGCACTGCGCCATCGAGCAGGCCGACCTCATCCTCAACGTCGGTCACGACGTCATCGAAAAACCGCCGTTCTTCATGCACGCCAGCGGTGCCACCCAGGTCATCCACGTCAATTTCTTTTCGTCCAACGTGGATGAGGTGTACTTTCCGCAACTCGATGTGGTGGGCGACATCGCCGACAGCATCGAACGCCTGCGCGAACAGGTGAGCCCTGCCGCGCACTGGGACTTCAGTTTTTATGAAAAGGTGAAGCAGGAACTGGAACAGCATATCGAGGAAAAATCCGCGCTGAAACGGTTTCCAGTGGGACCGGAATACCTCGTCGGCGAAATCCGCCGCATCATGCCGGATGACGGCATCCTCGCCCTCGACAACGGCCTTTACAAAATCTGGTTCGCGCGAAACTACAAGGCATACGGACTCAACACCCTGCTTCTCGACAACGCGCTGGCCAGCATGGGCGCGGGACTGCCTTCGGCCATGGCGGCGCGCATGGTGTTTCCGGATCGCAAGGTGATGGCCATTTGCGGTGACGGCGGCTTCATGATGAACGCACAGGAACTGGAAACCGCCGTGCGGCTGAAGCTGGACCTGGTGGTCGTGGTGCTGTGCGACAACGCGTACGGTATGATCAAGTGGAAGCAGACCGGACTCGGATTCCCCGCGTTCGGTATGGATTACACCAACCCGGACTTCTGCAAATTTGCCGAGGCCCATGGAGCCACCGGGCACCGGGTGAAGCGGGCGGAAGAGTTGTCCCTGGTGTTGAAGGAATGCCTGGACACGCCGGGCATCCACCTGGTGGAGGTGCCGGTCGATTATTCCGAGGATGAAAAGGACCTGATCGAGGAGATCAAAACCAAAACCGCGGCGTTGCAGGAATGACCTGCGCGGGAAAACGCGGCACCGTCATGAAAACGTTTGGACGGTGCCGGACCGCAGCCGGCGGCTTCAGGCTTTTTTGCGGGTTTTCGTCGTTTTCGTCTGAACCGCTTTGGCGGGGGCTTTCTGCGCTTTGCCGGGTTTGTTGTTTTTGCGGAACATGGACGGCTTTTCGATCAGTTGCGCCGAGCGTTTCCGCAGGGAGTTTACGGAGATCACTTTCTTCAGATTTCCTGAGCTGTCAAATACCTTTACTTCATGCATGGACCGATATCCTTTTGGGTGCGGCAGGAGGGCCCGGAAAGGGGAGCGAGGCACAAAAAAGGCCATCGTTCGGGATGGCCGGCACTCAAACCTTTGTTTTATAAGGCTTTTTGTTTTTTCCGGGACTCCGGCGGGCGCCACCTTCTGCCTGTGTCAAACCATCTACACTCTGTTTTGTTCCTTATTATAACACAGGCTTTGCACCTTTTGGAGGCCATTTGCCGGGCTGCCATCGGTTGCCCATTATGGCAAATAAAAGAGCCCCCGGCGCGCACCCGGTCCGCGGGCGGGGAAGCGGAATCCCGCGTCAACCCAAAGGCGGGGTCCAGTAGGTCCATAAATAGTATCCGCCCCAGACCAGCAGGCCGACACACACCAGGATCAGCCAAACCGGAACATATCCATGCCGCTCACGGATGCCTGCGGTCTGGTAGGTGTACTCCGCATCGGACCCGTTTTTGCTTTCGGTGGCCTGCCGGCCGGTTTGTACGGTTTTGCTTTCCATCATCAACGTCTCCAATGACACCCTGAAAATAAATTTCGGTCCGCTCCCGCGATCCGGAAGAAATCAGCCGCCCAGCCTAGTATCACTGATTTCGGTCAATTCCACCACCTTCTCCTGCAACCGGCCCTGGTTTGCGGCGTTGGACATCATCGCCCAGATGTTCCGGCGAGCGTCCTCCAGCGCCTCCGGGTCCACCCCGACCGCCAGCAGGCGGTCTTCATAGGTTTGAACGCGCAGGGACTGAACGAAGTGCACGATGTCCCACACCTGTTTGGCATTGAGCGCACCCTGAAACGCGGGCATGGGATCGCCACCGACCCCGTTCATGATGGTGCGGAACAGGTGACGGCTGTCGTGTCCCAGCTTCACACCGCCTTCCTCCCCGGCGGGCAGAGTGAAATTGGCGGGCTGGATGGGAAATCCCCATGCGTCATTCAGGATCTCGGCGAGCGGTCCGTTGCCCAACCCCTCGGCGCCGTGGCAGGACTGGCAGTTTTTGACATACAGCTGGCCCCCGTTGTCAATGGACGCAAGCGTCACCGGTGTCTCCCGGGGAACGGCGATGGGATCCTTCACCTCTTCTTTCTCCCAGCGGTCGGAAAAGGTTTTGATGTACTGGATGACCGCCAGCCGTTCGTTCTGGGTCAGGTTGTGCCACGGCGGCATGCCCGTACCCCACAATCCGTGCGTGATGGTTTTGAACAGGTCTCCATCCGTGGGCAGAGCGTTCTGGCCCGGCGTGGAGTGGAACTTGAAAATGCCCAGGGTGAAGTCCCGCGGTTTGGGATCGAGGAACCTGGCCGACGGGCCGTTGCCGTCGCCTTCGTCCCCATGACAGCCGGAGCAGCGGTTTTCATAAATCTTTTTTCCCAAAGGCAGAAGGTCTTTTTGAATGTGACTGCCGGGGTTCACGCTGGCACCGACGGACAGGTTGGTGGATACGAAGTTCTCCCGCCAGTCGCCGATGGCGGTGCCCAGCCTCTGGATATACGCGACCAGCGCCTTGCCATCCTCGTTCAGCTTCGGCGCTTCGCCTTCCTTTTCCGGCTCCTCGAACAGCCACGGGAAACGCGGCATGATGGAATCCTTCTTCACCGCCTGCGGGTCCCAGTGGTGCGCCGCGTGCCAGCCGTCGCTGTAACGCCGGCCGACGCGGGTGAGATCGGGACCGATCCGCCGCGTGCTGAACAGGTGCGGCAGGTCGTGCACGTATTCGCCATTCTGCGACACCGGACCCCAGCGGAAATTCTCACCCGTCACCGGGCGCACGTACTGCGAATGGCAGTACCAGCACCCTTCACGGATGTACACCTCGCGCCCGCGTTCCTCCAGCGGCGTGTAGGACGGCACGTTGATCTTCGCATCGGCCACCACATCGGTCACCTGTGCGCGCTGTTGTTTGTTCGTCACGTACGGCGCGATGCCCTGCGTGCCGACGGCAAGGCCGAACAGGAAGATGCCTGCACCGACCACGACGCCGGAAGGCGTCTCCAGCCAGTTGCCGCCCTTTTTGAGCGGGGCCATCGGCACCTTCTCACCGGTCTGCTCGATGGCGGCCATGGATTCCACGGCGACTCCCGTCTGCGCGGTTTTATAAAAGTTGATGAGCATGAGCAGGATGGCAATGTCCATGGAAAGGCCGCCCAGCGTGCGTGCCACCCACCACGGTTTCATTTCGTTGACGGTATCGACGAAGTTCGCACCGTGCTCCAGCATGGAACCTTGAACGAAGCCCTGCGCCGTGAGGCCGACCGCCATCACGCTGAATCCGCCGATGGTCAGCCACAGATGCCAGCTTGCCAGCTTCGGGCTCCACAACTGCTTTCCAGTGAGACGCGGCCAGACGTAATACATGCCGCCGACCACCCACACCACCATTGAACCGAACACGGTGAGGTGCGAATGCGCGATGACGAAATCGTTGAAGTGCGTGAGCTCCTGCATTCTGCGGAGCGCTTCCACGGATCCCTGGAAACACCCGAACAGGTAGTACACCGCACCGAGAATGAGAAACTTGCCCGCGTAGGCATCGGCGTCCGTGCCGCCCAGCACCTGCCCCCATCTTCCGCGAACGGTTCCGAAAAAGTTCACGATCACCGTCCACACGGGAATGATCAACAGCATGCTGGTGACGATGGATATGGTCTGCGTCCAGTAAGGGATCGGGCTGAACAGGTAATGATGCGTTCCCACAAAAGGGTAAAACAGCGCGAGCGACCAGAATCCCAGCAGCGACAGCTTGTGACTGAACAGCGACTGCTTTGCTGCAAGCGGCAGGAAGTAATAAATAATGGCGAGTCCCGCCGGGGTCAGCCACAAGCCGACAATGTAGTGGATGTAAAGCCCGTGCATGGCGGCGCTGTCCACACCGGTGAACGGACCGTACGGCAACACGACGTTACCCAGAATGAGATTGAACACGGTCCATACGAAAGCCGCGGTGATGTACCAGAGCGACACGTAAAAGCGCGGCTCGCGTCGTTGAAACACCGTGCCCAGCACCTGTACCGTCACCATGCCAAGCACAAAGAATCGCAGCAGGTTGAACGGCCAGGTGAACTCGCCGGCTTCGAACCCCATGTTGTGACCGAGCAGAAACGATCCGGTGCCAAGTATGAGAAACGCGTTCCACAACCACAACAGCCAGTGCCCCCACTCTTCCCTGTAAATACGGCGACCGCAAAGGCGCGGCACGGCGTAATACATGAGCGCGATGAACAGGGTTGAAAACGCCCCGAAGATGACTCCATTCACATGAACCGGCCGCATGCGGCCGAAGGTGAACCAGGGTGTCTCCCCCAGGAATTCAGGATTGTGGAATTTGATCGAAACAAAAACCCCGATGAAGGGGAATATCGTGAGCCAGATCAGGCCCCACCATCCCCAGGACTTCACCAGGGGTTTGTTGACAAGTTGGTCGCTATCCATAAAACCGATCCCTTTCGTTGAAACAAACCGTTTATTCAACTATTACCGGGAAAACGTGTAAAACGTCATACAACCAACTTAGGTCCTCTCTGGAAAACCCGTCAACCGGTACCCGGCCAGAAAAAAGGGACCGCTCTCGAACAGCAGCGACCGCAATCTCCCGTAAAAGACCGAAAACAAAGGTTGTTACTAAGTACCGGGGAAACTCACACAAAATGTAACGCAGCTTCGCCTGAGCATTGAAAAATTTTTATTTGATGCCTGAACGGGCCTCACCAAGATGCGATGGGAAAGAGGAACGGGCGTCTTCGCCCCTGTTTTGAAATTTAGTGGAAATTTCAGGCAAAAGAATCGATTTTTATAGTAGGGAATCTAAATAAGAAACGGCATGAATCAAATTCCGGAAAAGGAGGCTTTCATGAAACACTGGAAACTGACCGCGGCTATTGTTTTTTCTTCCCTGCTGATTGGATTCTCCGGGTGCGGCCTGTTGCACGGAAAGAAAACCGTCACCCTGGACGAAGTTCCCGAACCGGCCCGAAGCGTCATCCAAACCCACACTTCCGGAAATGACATACAATCCATCAAGGTAAAACATAAGGACGGTCAGCACCTTTACATTGTTCATTACAGAACCGGCGTGGAACTGGCAGAACTCAAGGTTACGGAGAAAGGTACGGTCAAGGAATGGGAGCAAGGCGTCAAACTGGAAGATCTTCCTGAAGCGGTTCGAGCCACCGTCACCCGTCTGACCGACAGGACGGAAGTGAAAGAGCTGGTCAAGGAAATCGAGGATGGACACATGTTTTACGAAGTGGAATTCGTAAAAGACGGCAAGGAAAACGAAGTCAAGATTGCCGAAGACGGCAGCATTCTGGAATGGGAAACGGAATGAAGCCGGTTTATTGGCCCTAATCTGGGAGGTCAATGATGCCGAACAGCGTTTACAAAATCATCGAACTGATTGGAACGAGTGAAAAGTCCTGGGAGGACGCCGCCAAAAAAGCGGTGGACACGGCAAGTCACAGTCTGGAAGATCTTCGCGTGGCGGAGATCAAGGAACTCGACATGAAAATCGAGAATGGCAAGGTGGCCGCCTACCGGGCGAAGGTGGCGCTTTCTTTCAAGTACCACGGGAAGGGCTGACCGTTTCCTCTCACCCGTTCACATTCCATAAAACCTGAAACATGAAAACCGGTCCTATAAAGGGACCGGTTTTTTCATGGTTCATCCGGATTGTTTTTAAACTTTTTCTTCAGGCCGGGCGGGAGCTTGCCCGGAAAATCATTGAAGCGTTTTTTGATTTTCTTCAACAGCCAGCGCGCCCACGCGAACTCCATGGCAAGGATGGCCAGACCTGCAGGGATCACCACCAGTGCGGGACCCGGTGTGAAGATCAATATCACGCCCACAAACAACACGGTCATTCCCACGACGAAAACCACCAGCCGACGGCCTCCCTGTTCTGTCAGGCGTGCCACGGTCTGGACTCCCTCTGAAATCGTTATGAACGTTCGTGTTTCCCCTCCCCGCATATCTGCATAAGACATCAATGCCCCCAGACCCAATATGCCTGCAATCACGCCCAGCGACACTTCCACCGGAACAGGAAAGTGGTGTGTGAGGATCATCTTGACGCCGATGAAACCGAGAATGAACAAAAGGCAGATATTGAGATAGCGGAACCGCGTCACGGCCGCCACCGCGAAGTACATCGACCGCAATCCGAGAATGGCGAATATGTTCGACGTGTACACGAGAAAGGTGTCCCGTGTGATGGACAGGATGGCGGGTATTGAATGGACCGCGAAAACGACATCGGAGGATTCCACCAATATGTGCGCGATAAACAGAGGCGTGGCCATCCACCGCCCGTCCTGTCGAACGAAAAACTTTTCCTTCTCAAATTGCATGGTGACCGGAATCAAAACCCTCACAAATCGCACGAGCAGGTTGCGGTCCGGGTCGATGCTCCCTCTTTCCGCCAAAGGCATGCGGGCAGCGGTGATTATCAGGAGGCCGCCGAATACGTAAAACATCCAGTCAAACCGGTTAAGAAGGGAGACGCCGAGTCCGATCATCACGCCGCGCAGAACCACCGCAAGGAGAATGCCCCAGAACAATACCCGGTGATGATATTTGAGAGGAATGTGGAAATACTGGAAAATGAGGAGAAAAACAAAAATGTTCTCCACGCTGAGCGACTTTTCAACCAGGTATCCGGTAAAAAATTTGAGTGCCGCCTTGCGTCCGCTGTGCTCTTCCATGAGCGCCGTCGCGCCGAAAAGCTGGTATTCATACAGAAAGTAAATGAATACGTTGAACGCCAGCGCCAGCACCACCCAGAACGCAACCCACGCCAGCGCCTCCTTCACCGGCATCTCCCGGTGTTTTTTGTGGATCACTCCCAGGTCCAGGGCCAGCAGGAACAAGATCATCACCACAAACCCAATCCACACACCCACCATGCACGCCTCGTTTCAGTTTGTTTCCGCGTTTTTCAGGCTTCCAGTCTAGCGTTCATATCCTGTTGCGGGACATAAAAAAAGAGCCGGCCCCCGGAAGGGAAACCGGCTCTGTATATACAGATAACAGGTACCGCTGATACCAACGCGCACCTGGGTCAAAATCTCTGCAACAATTCCATGGTGACGGCTGCGACCAGCGCTACGGCAAGAATGATTCCAAAACCGCGGGCCATCATGACATGCATGTTGCCGGCTGGAAACATTTCTCCGCAGTTGGAACACCTGACCGACCAGTTGGTGATCGGTGCGTTGCATTCACAACACGTCGTTTTGTCCACAATGCCCTGAATCATAAAAAACACCTCCTTACAGGATTTCAAAAACGGGCGTGGTTGATACGTAATTTAATTTAGCGGCTGCCACGCATCCATCTTGTTCTGCGCGGTACGGATCTGGTTGGCGCTCATCAGACGCTCCAGTTTGTCGCGCAAGAGAACCATATCGTTGTAGTCCTTGTCGGCCGGACGCGAAGTTTTGACGGCAAGGTTCACCCACATATGGGCCAGGACCAGGTCCTGCGGCACACCCTGACCCTTGTAGTGCAGGTCGGCCAGCATGAACTGGGCCTGCGGCATGCCCTGGCTGGCTGCCTGCTGATACCAGTACGCGGCTTTTGCGTAATTCTGGATCACGCCCTGTGACAATTCGTACATCGCACCCAGACGGTACTGTGCCGTGGCGTTTCCCTTCTGGGCGGCAAGTTCGAACCATTTGAAGGCGCTGCGAAAATCCCTGGCCACGCCCTCGCCTTCAAAATACATCTTGCCAAGATGGAAACGGGCTTCCGCACCACCCTGCCGCGCGGCTTTCAGATACCAGTGGCGGGCAAGCGTGTAGTCCTGTTCGACACCCAGGCCATTGCGGTACAGATGCGCGACCTGTGTCTGCGCCCGCATGTGGCCTTCCTCTGCCAACGGTTTCAGGATGTCATGGGCTTTTTGGTAATCGTTGAAATTCAAAAACTGGATGCCCTCCTGGTAGCGGCCTTCCGTTGCACCCGCCAGCACGAGAGAGACCACCAGCAGTCCCATAATTGAAAAACATTTTTTATGTATGCACTGCACGAGGAAAACCTCCTTTCCATTCGTTATTCCCTCTTGGAACTAAAAATAAAATGGATGTCTGATTTGTCAAACCCATGACAGGATTAGTTTTAAGAATCATCTTCAAAATCATCAAAACTTCTTTAATAAAAACCAATTCAAGTTCGCAGAAAAATTTTCAAAGCAGAGTGTTCAATACCCCTTCCCTTTCGCAATAAAGGGTTTGGCGTCTATAATCATAAAGAAGGCATGTACCGTCTGAGGGGAACGAATAGTGGCCATCAAAAAATTGTGGAAACGTTTCATAAAGTGGGAAGCGCACGAAGGGGTTCTGTTGTGTCTGGCGGCCATCTTCGCCATTGGCCTGGCAAATTCGCCTTTTCACGTTTCCTACAACGACTTCATTGAAACATTGGTGGAAATCCGCGTTGACGATCTGGTGGTTTCCAAACCCCTTCGCATCTGGGTGAACGACGGCTTGATGGCGGTTTTCTTTCTGTTGATTGGATTGGAGATCAAACGTGAAACCCTGGGTGAAGGGCATGGCGCCCCGTCGCAGTTCCTGTTTCCCGCCGTTGCCGCGGTCGGGGGCATGGCGGTGCCGGGAATGCTTTATGCATGGATCAACTGGGAACACCCCATCGCCCTGAAAGGCTGGGCCATTCCCACGGCGACGGACATCGCCTTCGCGCTGGGCGTCCTCAGCCTTTTTGGCAATCGGGTTTCTTCCGATCTGAAAATGTTTCTCCTGTCGCTGGCGGTTCTTGACGACCTCGGGGCGATCGTCATCATCGCCCTGTTTTATACGGGAAACCTTTCCCTCTTAAATATCCTTTTGGCCACCGGAACTTTTTTCATCCTGGTTCTCTTCAACCGGGCGGGGGTCCTTCGCCTGTGGCCTTACATGATCGTCGGCTTCCTGCTCTGGCTGTTTCTGCTTAAATCCGGAGTGCATGCCACCCTGGCGGGTGTGATGATCGCGTTCACCATTCCCCAGAACATCAAAAAGAAAAACCGCACCCCTCCCAGTCTCTGGCTGGAACGTAAGCTGGAACCCGGGGTGAATTATTTCATCCTGCTTTTGTTTGCCTTTGTCAATTCGGGACTTCCCCTGCAGGGCCTCGGACCCGAAAGCCTGCTTCGGCCGGTCACACTCGGGATCCTTGCGGGTTTGATTGCCGGCAAGCCGCTGGGCATCGTCGGGTTCAGCTGGGTGGCAACACGGATGGGCTGGATTTCCCTGCCGGGAAAGGTCACCTGGCCGCAGATACTGGGGGTTTCCTTCCTTTGCGGAATCGGTTTCACCATGAGCCTCTTTATCGGGTCGCTGGCGTTCTCATTGGGAGGACTGGATGACAGGAGCGATGTGCGGTTGGGTATCCTGGCGGGGTCACTTGTTTCGGGGCTGATCGGAGCCGCGCTGTTAAACGGGGTCCTCAGGCAGAAGGGAAAAAACGGTTCCGGCCTTGTTGACCGGTTAAAGAAAATAATAGGATGAAGGGCGGTTTCAGTTTTTCATATCCTGCATCATGATCTGCGTCATGCCATCGGCGGGAACGGGCGGGGAGTAGTAATAACCCTGGTATTTATCGCAACCCATGTCGCGCAGGATGTCGAATTGTTCCTGCGTTTCGACGCCTTCCGCGATGGTTTCGATTTCCAGCGATTTTGCCATGGTGACGATGGCCTGCACGATCGCCTTGTTTGTCGGATTGATGACTTCATTGATAAACGACTGGTCGATCTTCAGCACGCCCGGGGTGATGGTTTTGATGTAACTGAGGGACGAGTACCCCGTACCAAAGTCGTCGATGGAAACCGTCACTCCCATGTTGCGGAACTCGTCGATGATTTTCATTCCCTTTTCCGGGTTCTCGAGGAACGTGCTTTCCGTGAGTTCCACCTCCAGCGTGCTCGATTTCATGTCCAGGTTATCGAGCAAGAACGAAATATTCTGGGCCAGGCCTTCCTGCTGGAACTGACAGGCCGAAAGGTTCACCGCAATGCGCGGATTGCCCAGTCCCATCGTCTGCCATTTCTTGTTCTGGGAACAGGCCTGCGACAACACCCATTCACCGATGTCGAGGATCAGCCCCGTCTCCTCCGCCAGCGGAATGAACGTCGACGGCGGAACCCAGCCCAGTTGCGGATGCCGCCAGCGGATCAACGCCTCCGTGCTTGTCAGGCGGCCACTCTGGAAATCGATTTGCGGCTGGTAAAACACTTCGAATTCGTTCTGCTTGAGCCCGCGTCGAATGGACCCCGCCAGTTCCATGCGCGAACTGGCCTTTTCCTCCATGCGCGGATCGAAAAAGAAATAGGTGTTCTTGCCCGAACGCTTGGCCTGCGACATGGCGATCTCCGCATTCTTGATGAGACTGGGAGCCGTGACTCCGTCGTGCGGGTACAGCGCAATCCCAATCGAACCGGTGACAAAGATTTCCTTGTCCATGCACGGAAACGGTTTGGTAAAAGCCGCAAGCAGTTGTTGCCCGATGTGCATGGCATCGGCTTTCTGGATCTGTGGCACAATCAGGCCGAAACGATCTCCGTTCAAACGTGCAAGGGAATTGTCTTCAGGCAGGGTGTTGCTGATACGGTGTGAAACCTGCGTCAGAACGCGATTGCTCATATCCTCCCCATAGGTGTCGTTGACGGACCGAAACCCGTCCAGATCCACCAGCATCAGTGCCAGCAGTTCGCGGTGCCGCTGCGAATGCGCCAGCGCCTGGATCAGCCGGTCGCAGAACAATTCACGGTTCGGCAGGCCGGTGAGGGAATCGTAATAGGCAAGGTGCTTGATGGTCTCTTCCGCTTTTTTCTTCTCAGACAGGTCCTGCACCACAAACATCAGACCCGGTTCCGTTCCCTGTTCCAGCTGTGCCATTTTCAAGCTGAGGGGAATCAGGGAACCGGTGCGGCCGATTCCGCGAATCTCGCAGGTGCCTGTTTGCAAGGAGGCGAGTTCCGGGTCCTCGTCCTCATAACTGAACTGCATGTCCCAGAAATCCATCGTGGGGGTGGCGAACAGGGACCGGATGTTGCGACCCGAAAGCTCCGAGGAGGAAAAATCCAGCAATTGCTGAACCGTAAAATTAGTCCACAGGATGAACCCTTTTGCATCGGTCAATATCACCCCTTCCACCAGGTTTTCCATGATGGCGACCATCTGCGGAATTTGCGCAAATCCGGAAGGAAATGTCATGCAGTTTCTCTTTAAGGGTTCATAAAGAACAATTTGACTGCTTCTGCTTGAACGATTGGAGCCGGGGAGCGGGAGCATACGAGCAACCTTCTTATCGGTTTGAGTTTTCAATATATTAGTAAAACTGTACTTATAGGATAACAGATAATGATAATCATTTTCAATAGAAGCTTAATAGAAATTTGTTTGAATTCGATACTTATTATCAGCTGGATATCAATTGAATGAGGGCGTGCACCACCCCGGCCAGGCTTTCCCCCGCAACGAGGCCGGCCGCCAGCACCACCATAAACCGACGGTGCCATTCGGGAACCCGGCAGGCGAGTCCCCACGAAAGCAGTCCCCCCATAAACATGGAAAGGGATATCCACGGGGGAATGATGAAAGCCAGCCCGAGGCTGGCCGCGCTTGGCAACCATCGGTGGAGATCCGCTGGAAGAAACCGTTCGCCAAAAGCCAGGAACAACCCCGCTCCTCCGGCCACCGCCATGGCCGGGACCGATCCCGCAGGCAGTGCCCCCAGCCCCTGCTGAAACACTTCCGCCACCGCCTTCCATGTGGCCACTGCGGGGGCGGGCCATTCGGCGGTGAGCAACATAGCCTGCGGATCGGGAATGAGAAACAGGTAGGCGGCCGTGCCTGCCAGCGATCCGGCCAGGATGCCGAACACCTGGGCGACGCTCTGCAGTCGCGGTGAAGCGTGGATCAACAAACCCGTTTTCAGATCGTGCAGAAGGTCGGAACACTGCCCCGCCGCCCCGCCGGTGACATTCGCCGACATCAGGTTGGTGGTGGCGTTGGCGGGGGACAGCACACCAAAGGTCAACTGCGTCACCTTGCCCAGCGCGCCGATGGGCGGGATTCCGGTTTCACCACTCACCCGGGCAGATACAATCGCCAGAAAAAACGTCAGCACCACCGCCACCGCCGCCATCCGCAGGGTGATGTCGAACAACGTCACCTGCGCCACCACAACCAGTCCCATCGCAAGCACCAGTCCCACCCGAAAACCGCGCCGGGTCTCGCCCCGCGCCATGTCGCCGATTTCATCCGCCACCTGTTTCTCCTTCCGGTGACGCAGGGCCCGGATGGAAGCGATGGCAAAGGAGGTCAGCGACGCGGTCACCATGAGCGTCACCCCCGGCCACAGAAGCCAAGGCACCATGTCGGCGAACCAGAAAGCGCCGGCTTCATTTGGCCCCGCCTGCGCCCAGCCGCGGGAAAGGGCCCATGGCCCCAGCACGCCCCACGCCAAAACCGCACCCATTAGCAGGGACAATCCAACACGCACACCGACGATCGCCCCGAACCCGACCATGAGCAGGGATGGATCGAACACGAAACCGAGGTTCTTCCATGTGACCTGCTGGTAGCCCGCCGCCTTGAGTGCGCCCGAAGCGGACCAGCCGAACGACGCGGGCAATCCAACCCGGCCAACCAGGGAAGTGGTGGTCTCCAGCACTTTCACCACCGCGGCCACAACCGCGCTCGCCGTCAGCATTTGAAGGCGCACGGTCGCTTCTTTGCCGTGCGAATAAATGTCGCGCAGAACCTCCGCCGTTGCCACCCCGGCGGGAAAAGGAAGTTTTTCCGCCAGCAGCATCTGCCGCCTCAGTCCCACCGCCATCACCAGCCCCAGCGCGCTGATGGCGAAGGTCCACACCGCAAGCACGCTCCACGCGAGCCGCTCGCCGGTCAACAGCGCCAGCGCCGGAATGGGCGCGACCAGCCCGGCGGACACGATCGACGCCCCCGCCGAAGCGGCGGTCTGGTTGATGTTGTTTTCGTAAATGCCCCACGGTCGGGAGTCCGCCACCTTTTCACCGAACCGCCAGAAGGCGAGGCTCAGCAACACGGCGGTGATGGACATGTTGAACGACCAGCCGATCTTCAAACCGCTATACACGTTGCAGGGAACCAGCAAAGCCCCCAGGGTCATGCCGGTGACGACGGCACGCACGGTCAGTTGCGGGGTGTCCGGGGTGGGATGGAATTCATTCTGGAGTGAAGCCATTTCTCATTCTAAATGAAAACGCTGTTTGGGCCCAAACCCACGTATTGGTATCATGGAAACCAGTCCCTTTCACAACACGATTAACCCTTGGAGTTGGCACTGTAAGCTGGGCGGTGAGACATCATGCACGCGTTTGCGTATTACATCACGGCGGCGGTGGCGGAGATTGGCGGCTGTTTTGCGTTCTGGGCGTGGTTGCGTCTCGACCGCAGTGGCTTCTGGACGATCCCCGGCCTCCTGTCGCTGATCGCGTTCGCCTTCCTGCTCACGCGCATCGAAAGCCCCTTTGCCGGGCGCGCCTACGCGGCATACGGCGGGGTGTACATCGCCGCTTCCCTGTTGTGGCTGTGGTGCATCGAAGGCCAGCGCCCCGACCGGTGGGATGTCCTGGGCGCGCTTGTGTGCCTGGCCGGGGCGGCGCTGATCCTGTTCGGACCGCGCCCTTCCATTTAATCTTGAACGGTTTTCTTTTCCGGAGGCAATATGGCTCTTCGTGTTCCCAAAGCCTTTTCAATATTCGCTTTGCTTTTCCTCCTGCTCGTCTCCACGACCGCATCCGCAGCGCAGGGGCAGTGGGGCGGATTCATTTACCTGTTTCCCAAATCCGGGGCGGCGTTGACGGAAGAATGGAAACGGGATCTGGCCGCCCTCACCAAGCAGGCGGGCGAACTGTTCGCCAACGATTTTTTACCGGCGCAATCGGGACCGGAAAACATCCTCTACATCAAAACCGTACGGTACACGCTGTACGGCAAACCGTTCACGCCCGAACCGCTGGGAGTGATCCGCGTGGAGTCGATGGACCGGGAGAAAATAGAACGTTTTTACCAGGCGTTTCGCGAAGCCGCCGGGCATCGGCTGGACTTGAAAATCATCTACGGCGTCACCTCCGAGTTGCGTTACACCGACGCCGAGACGCTGGAGCGGTTGCAACAGAACGCGCCGCAACGCGGCTCCGGTTTTGAACAGCCCAACGCCGTGGTGTTTCCGCTTTCCAAATCGAAAGAATGGTGGGGGATGACCCAGGAAAAACGGGAATCGTATTTCTTCCGGGACCCGGAGCGCTTCGGCTCCGCCCACGAGGGGCACAATGAAATCGGCTTCCGCTACATACAGAAAATTTTCCGCAAGCTGTACCAGTCGCGCTTCATCGACGGCGAGTCGGACTTCGTCACCTACTTCGAATACGCCGACCGCGACCGCGAGGCGTTCGATGCCCTTCTGGAAGGTCTGCGCAACACGGAATGGAATCCGGAATGGAAATTTGTGGAGGAGGCGCCCATCGTCTACGGAACGCGGGTGCAGGGGATAGGCGACATTTTAAGGGACTGACGGGAGTGCCTGGGGTTGTGGCCTCACCCCTCCCCTTTCATGTATTGCAGGTAAAACGGGGATTTCAGGATTTCCGGATTGTCACGCGCATACTTTTTTGCAAGCTTCAGCGAATCCCGCACCTTGTCTTTCTGTCCCATCATGTGGCGGCAGAGCGCGATGTTGAAATGGATCTCCCCCGCGTGCGGGTCGGCCGCCTTCGCCTGAAGGAACGCGATCACCGCCTCGCTGTAGTTGCCCTTGTGAAAATAATCGGTACCGCGCTCATTGAACATGAACGACGAGGGCTCGGCTCCCGCCGGCAGGATCAGCGGCTGCGCGGGCGGTTTTTCGCACCCGGCCAGAAGAATGAATACCAGCATGCAAATCGTAACGATGGGCGCAGGGTGTTTGTGTGTCATGAAAAGTTTTCCGAAGAACCCGCTCTAATTGGAAAAATTGTACATTATATAGACGGAAACCCATTTTACCACCCCGTAAAACGGAACACGCTCCGGGGCGGCCATGTTTTTCCGTGAACATCCGACGCGACTTCGGCCCAAACTGGAAGGAAAATCCAGACCCTGTCTTTTTACAGCCCCGGGTTCGCGTATTATAATAAGGAAACCAGAAATTTTTGAAATCTACCTTTCCTTTCGCTCCCATTCGTTTCGTGAAAGGTGAAGGCCCTGAACGGAGGCAGCCATGGAAACCGAATACCGCATGCCCCCGGAACCGCGCAATGCGCAGGGCGAGATGCGTACGGTGGGAATTGAGCTGGAATTCGCCGCGGAAGACGGCCGCCAGCTGGCCGAACTCGTACAACGCATCTACCCGGGAACCATCGACCGCATCGACCCCCACCTGTTCAAAATCCGGGACACGACCCTTGGCACGTTCACCATCGAGCTCGACACCCAGTACGTGCACTGGGAACGGCCCAACAAGGAGGAGGTGCCCCTCATCGACGAACTGCTGCCGCAGGAATTGTTCGATGACATCCTGGAAGCGGTGGGCGATGTCATGAAACACGTCGTCCCGTACGAACTGGTGACGCCCCCCATCCCTCTCGACCGTCTTGGAAAACTCGAACAGCTGGTCGCGGAACTGCGCAAGCTCAAGGTGAAGGGCACCGACGAGGGCGTTTTCTACGCGTTCGGCATGCACCTGAATCCCGAAGTGGCCGTCCAGGATTGCACGTGGATCTTGAATGTGCTTCGCGCCTACCTGCTTCTCGCCGAATGGCTGCACGAACAAATGGGCATCGACCTCGCGCGCAAGCTGTCGCCCTACATCCGCGCGTTTCAGGAACCGTACATACTGAAAGTGCTGAATCCGGAATACCAGCCCGATGAAGAATCATTCATCCGCGATTACGTGAAATTCAACGACACGCGCAACCGCGAACTGGATTTGTTTCCCCTGCTTTCCCACATCAACGAAGACCTGATGCAGCAACTGGTCACCGATGAATTGACCAAACCCCGCCCCACGTTTCATTTTCGCCTGCCCGACTGCCGCCTGAACGACCCCGCGTGGTCCATCGCCCACCACTGGAATCTGTGGGTGAAAGTGGAAGAACTGGCAGAAGATACCGCGCGGCTGGAGGAAATGAGCCGCGCCTACATCGAACATGCGGGCAAACTGTTCAAAGGCAAGTGGGCGGAAAAAGTTCCCGACTTTCTCAAAGCCTGAATAGCGCCGGGCGCCGAATTTCTATTCGAAATTTTCCGGGTGACGTTTTGATTGCCGAGGTCAGGGGTGAATTGGAATCGGAAAGAAGAGTTGGAAGAAGAGGGTGCCGTTTCCACGGGAGGGGTAAGCCTGTTTTGAGAAAGTGGAAACGACCCCCTCTTTCCAGACGCGACCGGCGGGGGAAGACGGCCCGCCGGGCCGCGCAAGAACCAATGCGTTTGAACCTACTGCAACAAACCAAGGGAGGTTTGCCTTCAAGCCGGGTCAAGGACCAGGAGCTGGGAATGGCCGAGGAACCATCAACCTTTCCTTAACTCCCAACCCCAGTCGGGAATCACAGCCCCCGGTCCCTCCTCACACGGACCCGGTAACGCGGTAAATTGAGGTTTCAAAATTCAGCTAAATGGATGCCTGAAGTCCTTCAGCTATGATTTTGAAAATCATTATCATAATCATAACATAAGCGGGCTTATTGTCAACCGATTTTTTTAATTTTTTTTGGCTTTGAATTCTATGGAGTTTCTGGTCTTCTCAGGAAGGAAAAGGGATTATTTCCCAATGCGGAATACAAACGGACTCAAAACCGGGCGCGATCCGGGCCCGCCTGTCAGGTAGTTTTCCCGGAGAAGCGGGCCCGGTGAACCCGGAATGGGAACAGCGTTAAGGGGCTTGCGGCTCGAAAACCAGAAAATTCTGCCGCGGCAGGAAGCTGTGTTCTTCCACCAGCGCGTATCCCGCCAGTTCGAACTCCTCAACCACCGTCGCCCGCCGCGTGAAGTGACGGAACGCGCCTTCGCGGAAATCGAGGATCGCCACCCGCCCGCCGGGTTTCAGATACTTCTTCGCGTTCTCAAAGTATGCGGCCCGGTCTTCGAGGTGGTGGTAAACGTTCGAGGAAAAAATCACGTCCACGGGTTCGGGAAGCTGGGGATCGTGTTTGGCCGCGCGCACCAGTTGGATGTTGCCCAGGTTTTTCTTGCGGGCGAGCAGACCCACCTCCGCCAGCAGGTCGCGGTCGATGTCGACGGCATACACCCGTCCCCCTGTGCCCACCGCGCCGGCCAGGCGGTGCGTGAAGTAACCGGTGCCGGAACCGAGATCGGCGACGACCGTGCCGGGTTGCAGTTGAAGGGCGGCGATAACCGCTTCCGGTTTTTGCCACTGGTCGCGGTCCGCACTCCAGTAACGCTTGCCGCCGTGTGAATGCGAATGGCCGCACGCCACCAGCCCCAGCATGAGAACCATCAGCCCGATCCACCGCCACGTGAAAGACACCGCTCCCCTCTTTTGCAACTCCATAGTCCACCTCCCTTAAAATTACGTAGTCTCTTACATTAATTCCCGACTGCGCCCGGGGTCAATTGTGAAAACGGCAGATCCGCAAGACAACAATACCACCTCATATTCAACAAGCAATTTCAGGTACTTTCAATCCCCACCTTTTGCAACGCGGCAGGGGTTCCCTGCATCTCAATCCACAGAAACGTATAATGAAAAATAAAAAAGGAGGCACGTATGGGAAAGAAGGAAGAATACATCAACTGGATGCAGTCCAAACTGGATGAAGTCTCCGCGGACATCGACAAGCTGAAAGCGAAGGCCAATCAGGCAGAGGCTAAAGCTCAGGTGAAGTACCTGGACGAAGTGGAAGCAATGCGGAAGAAAAAAGCCGACATGCAGGCGAAGCTCAAGGACGTGCAGACCGCCAGCGAAGGCGCGTGGGAGGATTTGAAGACCGGTCTCGACAAGTCATGGGACGACTTGAAATCGGGTGTCGAGTCGGCGTGGTCGCGCTTCAAAGGCTGAGTACCCGCGCCTCGCCGCAGGCGAGCAACCTGACGCGGCGGATCACTTGCGGAACAGCCAGAAGATCAACGTCGCCACCACGCTCAGCACAATGCAGGTAGTGATCGGAAAGTAAATGCTGAAGTTGTCGCGGCGGATGGTGATGTCTCCGGGCAGGCGGCCGAGTCCCAGTTTGCCGATCCACGGCCAGAGCAACCCCACCACCAGCAACACCACGCCCGCAACGATCAATATCCGTTGCGCGTTCATAACCGTGTTGCCGGATTTTTCATTATTTCACGCCGTCTTCCTGCAACCAGGCGCGCGCCGCATCCAGTTCCGTCGTTTCAAACATGCGCACCCGGGCGTGGAGTATGACGCGCATCACCCGCACGGCGACTCTTTGCCAGAAGGGACCCACCACCACCGCGATGCGCTGGATATGCTGATGATGCGCGCGTACAAACGTAATGTGTTCCCGGAGCGCCTGCCAGCCGTCCCAGCGGCGAAGCGAAGCCAGGTTGAGCAGCAGGCGGATGCGTCCGTACCGTTCGATGAGTCCGTCCACCTCCGGCGCCGCGGCGGGAAAATCGCTGGCCTCGATTTTTTCCGGCAACGTCAGCGAAACGCGGTTGTCACCCAGTTTTTCGACCGCAATCATGACACCCTCTCCTTTCCTCGAGAAAACCCGATCGACGCCTTCTTGGCTTTTCCGTTCGAGGGTTTCCATAAATTTAGATGCAGGCCGCGGGGATTTTGTTCCGGTTTTTCCGCCCGCGTGCAACGGGTATAATATTCATTCGTCTGGCCTGGTTTCGAACCCTGCACCCAACACCGTTCCAGAGCTTATGCATATCAGGAAAACACTCCCTTTAAACCAACGGTTTCTGCTGGCGGGCACGGCTCTGCTGGTCCTCGGCATGCCCGTTTCCCCGCCTGCCGCATTGGCGGACGCGCCGACTTTTCCCGGCATGGCCCTCATCCCGGCCGGCGAGTTTGTGCAGGGAGCCAACCCGCAGATCGGTTACCGGCTGTGCGTCGAGCACAACGACCCCTGCGAGGGAAAATGGTTCCGCGACGAAGCCCCGCCCCGCCGGGTCCACCTCGACCCTTTCGAGATCGACATCCATGAAGTGACTCAGGACGAGTATCGCAGGGTGATGGGAAGCAACCCGTCGAAGTTCAAAGGCGACAACCTGCCCGTGGAAAACGTCACCTGGAAAGAAGCAGATACGTATTGCCGCAAAGTGGGCAAACGCCTGCCGACCGAGGCGGAGTGGGAAAAGGCGGCGAAGGGCGGCGTCAACACCATCTACCCCTGGGGCAACCGCATGGAGTCGGGAAAAGCCAATTTCTGCGATGCCGCCTGCGACGAACGCTGGAATGAAAAACAGTTCGAGGATGGTTACCGGCACACCGCCCCTCCCGGATCGTTTCCGCCGAACGGTTACGGTCTGTTCGACATGGCGGGCAATGTATACGAGTGGGTGCAGGACGACTACGCCTACGACGCCTACCGGGAAGGGTCGCGTCGCAACCCACGGGTTTCCGGCGGGGACGGCATGAAAATCATGCGCGGCGGATCGTGGGTTAATTATTCCACCGGCGTGCGTCCCGCCGACCGCACCCCCGCCGACCCGGAAGAACGGCTTCCCTTCGCCGGATTCCGGTGCGCACGCTCACGCTGAAACTTGTTTCTGGACGGGAAGAAAGGATGCAAACGTTCCGCTATTGATTGGAGGAGAGGAACATCGACTGGCGGAGCGATTTGAAAAATCTCTGGTAGATGGCGGGATCTTCGACCGCACGCAGGTCGTACTGCATACTGGCACGGACCATGAGCTGCGAGGCGCTTTTCGGCCGAACGGTGACCGTGAACCGTACCAGGTCGCGGCGGTGCTGGAAGGGGCCCCACGTCCGGTAGTTCCGTGCGAACATCAACAGCTCATCCCCGTCATACAGGGTGTAGGAAATATCCTTGTAACCGTCGTTGCCGTCGTGGTGCAGTTTGTTCGCTGAGAACACGCCCAGCTCCGGGTCCGCCACCTCCAGCGTGAAGTCCAGGTCCTGCAGGGTGGCGACCACCGCCTGCATCACCGCATCCAGGTCCGTTGTGTCGAACACCTGCGTCTGCTGTGCGCGCAGTTTCACCTGGCTGGCCTCCGACATCAGGATCTGGCTTTTGGAGTTCCACTGCCTCTCCACCGAGTACATGGAGCATCCGGAAAACACAAATGCCGCAAGCATCATTGAAAGCACGCGGTGTTTTGGAATCGAGTGCATTTTCAACCTGTCATCCCTGTGGGGTGGCGAACAGCACCCGTTGCAAGACGGTGAAAAAGTTCTGGTACACCTTGGGATCCTCGATAGGCTTGGTGTTGAACACCGCGTTCACGCGGAACTCCATCTGCGTTTCGGTTTTCGGTCGCACGGTGACGGTGAGTTCAATCAGGTCCACGTAGCTGGGTTCGGCGAACTTGCCGGCAGTGACGAGTCCCAGGGGACCGTTCGCCCGCTCGACGATGAAGCCCAGGTCCTGCAACGCCGCGATCACCCCCCGCACGGCTTGCTGCCGGTCTTTGACTTCAAAACTCCGCGTCTGGAAACTGCGCAGTTTCAACTGCTGGGCGGAAGGCGCCAGCAATTCCGTGGGCACGGCGCGGGGTCCGCAGGCCGAAAGGATCAGCCACAACGAGACCAGTAAAAACAAGGCAGTGTGTCGGCGCATAGAGGCTCCCATTTTAAATTTTATGAGCTTCCAGAAACACGCTCTTGGATAGTTTGGCGAAGAACTGCTGGTAAATGTCTGCGTCGTGGATCATCTCCATCCGCTGGCTGCCGGGAGGGATGTAATGATCGCCGCTTTGGCCGTCGCTTTCCCAGATGACGCGGTAGAAGGTGATGCGCACCGAATACTTTTTCCCCTGCGCGTCTGCGGGGCGCATTGCCAGCGTCGCGCCGATCTTCTGGTGCAGGTCGATGGGAACCAGGATGACGGTTTGCCCAAAGGCCCCCGCCAAGACCATGAAAAAGCGGGTGATGTCCTGCCCGTATTCGTAGGCGCTGCGTTCCTTGGAAGCCCGCAGAAGGGCGAGGTCGCGCACGCTTTCCTGGATTTGAAAGCCGAGGTCCTGCAGCACCGCCGCGGAGGCGGAGAGAAGGGCCTGCTCGTCCGTGGTTTCAAAGTAGCGGGTTTGCAGGGCGCGGTGCTGGGCGCTTTCGGGGGTGAGGGTGAACAGCGTCGCCGGATCCTCGACCCTGGTGACGCAACCGCTTCCCGTCACCGCGCAGACCATCAGCACCCACCAGAGCCGGGCGCGGCGGGGAAGACCGGAATCAGAACTGCGTGAAGTTGTAGGCAAAGTCCCGCACCATTTTGTTTTCATCGAACTTGATGATGATGGTCATGGTCTTTTGCGTGCTCGTGCTGGAACCGGAACGGGTGCTCCCGCCCAGAATAATGAGCGTCCCGTAAGCCGAACTGCTGGTGTCCACCCGGTTGGAGGACACCTTGTCGTAAATCCACACCTCGCGCCGCTTTTCGTCGGTGGTGACGATGTTGGGCGAACCCAGCGCTTCCGCCACCTGCGCCGCCGACATGCCCATCTTGATTTCGCTCTGCACGGTGCCGATGGTCATCTGCTTCACATTTCCCTGGTCCTGCCCGCCGGAGGTCGCACAGCCGGAAAAAACCAGGACGCTCACCGCCACCGTTGCCATTACGCGTTTCCAATTCATGACAGACTCCCAATTCAAAATTCATCCAAATAATATCAGGAATTCCAAAAACCGGAGCGCTTAATGTTCCCGGAAAACGCAACCAGTCATGCAATTTCCGTATTTTCAATTAAAAAAAGTAGCGATGGTTCAAAGTAAAGAAAGGGAGAAACGAAGCCAGGTCACTCGGTTTCCTCGTCGCCGCCACCGAAGTGGAAATTGATGCCCGGCATCCAGCGGAACAGGAACGGGTTTTCCTCGATGTGGTTGATGAAACCGATCTGAACTCCGTCGAATGTTTCCGCCGTGTTGAACAGCGTGCCGATCTGCAATCCCGAACCCTTCTTGATGCTGTTGCCGAACAGGCCCAGCAGGATCCCCTGCTGTTCCTCGACCAGGTTGTAGCCGCCGATCATCAGGCCCGTCAGTTTTTTCGATCCCACCGGGGAAAACGAAGGCGAGGCCGTCGCCTCTGGAGCCGGGCCCACGGCCAGCCCGGCAAGGATGCCGGAAGCGAGGAACGCAAGACTCCCCCACTCCAGCGAAACACCCCGTATCTCCTGCACCTTGCCGCTGAACAGGCCCTGGATCACCAGCCCGTTGACTTTCGGAGAGGTGAGGTACAGCAGGCCGATGAGGATGCCGTTCGATTCCTTTTCGATGTTGGTCACCATGCCGATGCCGATGCCGTTCATTTTTCTCAGCGTGTGCACGAGGCTGAAGGTGAACCCGGTGTTGGTGCCGCCGATCACGTGAATGGGCGCGATGTTGATTCCGTGCATGGTGTCCACGTTCGTCAGCCAGCACCCGAGGGCGAGGCCGTTGATCACGCGGGCGCGCGGCCCCATCAATCCAAAAGCGAGGCCGTCGATGCGGTCGGCGGTCAGCGTGTACGGCTGTTCGTAGTGAGCGTTCCAGTTGAACACGGTGAAGTTCATGCCGCGAACCGTCTGCACGTTCTCGTCGGCAAGGTTGAACCGCAAACCGTGGAAGGTCTCCGAATTGCCGACGCTCAAACCGTAACGCGGGTGCGGCACGTCCAGCGATGCGGCGTGGGCGGTACCAAACACGGTCATTCCCAATAGCAGTCCCGCAAATGCAAATATTTTCCGTTTCATTTCATTCCCGCACGTATGAATTTCAGTTTCCAGATTGAATTGAGATGCGTTCGATTAAAATGGGATCGAGGTTAGCATAAATTTTTTTAATCCCATGAGGGGAGGAGAACATTCATTTTAGAACTGCCGATAACAATCGAAATCATTTTCAAACGGATTCTGCTTAACGGTTTTCGCACGGGTCTGGAATCCTCCTTTTCCAACAAAGATTTTCCGGTGGGGGTGACCTGAAGACCGCGCCCTGCCTGCCTTCTTCGAATGACCCCCCACCATCTCCTTGAACCATAACCTCTTACACAACATCTCCATTTCAAAGCCAAATAGGATCCCCGAAAAAACGGCCCACAAACAATATAACTCCTTATTTTTCAATATCATGCTATAATTTCCGGCGCAAATGGAGGCTCCCCGCCTCCCATCTCGAAACCTTGCCCTTCAAGGGGGGGGAGTGAAGTGTCATGACGTTTCGGTACGAACCCGCACCCGATCGCCTGGGCTACCTGATCGATCAGCTTAAAGAACTCCAGGCGCGGCAGGATTTATTGAACCGCATCGCCGTCCAGCAGGAAAAATTTGAACGCGCCCGGCGTCGATTCGACCGCCTGCCGGAAGAACTCGCGCAGCGCAAATAAGGTCTGTCCATAAAACGCCCGAACAAAATCCGGCGTTCAATTCTGTAAGAAGGCGTGCAGGATCCCTTGATGGCCCACAAGGCAAGGACGGCCCAGAACAGGGTGGCGCCGGTTTTGAACAGGATGTTTTCCCAGCGCGGGCTGAACGGCGACACGGCGAACGCCAGCAGAAAAACCAGGAACACCGCGCCGGTGATGTAAGGCAGGGGAATGTTCCAACCGAATCCGGGCATCGCTCACCCCGTTTTGTTCACTTGCCGCAACACTTCTTGTACTTCTTTCCACTGCCGCAGGGACACGGATCGTTCCGCCCCACTTTCGGCTGGTCGCGGACAAACGGTTTTTTCGACTCGGCGGGTTCGTGGCCGCAACCCTGTCCCTCGGCGTGCACGTGCGATTTCGATCCGGCCTCGCTGTAAACCCAACGCCCCTGTTCTTTTAAAAAAGAGGCGGTCTCGTGCAGGGATTTCTCCTCGCCGTCTTCGGTGAAGTGCGCGACGTACTCGACGCTGCCGGTGTCGTCGGCGATGCCACCTTTTCGCGAACCGTGGACTTCCAGCCGGCGCCACGTCACCGGACCCAGCCCCTCTTCAAAATCCCTGGGCGATTTGTCCGCCCGCTCTTCAGCGCACAACGTATTGACGAGGAATTTCCATTCCTTCATGACGAACGCGCTGTAGCGGGCGCGCATCAGGTCTTCGGCGGTGTCGGCGTACCCCGATCCGCGGATCAGCCGGCCACAGCAGTCGGTGTAAGGGGAATCGAGCCCGCAGGGGCAGTCTTTCATCGGTGTCTCCCGGGATGCAATCCCAAGGCGGTCGCCCGCCGGTTATGGTCCAGAATTTTTGCGCTTAGTGTACATGCATGCGGACATGGATTGAAATCAGAATCGATGGTGTTTTCAGGACGATGTTTCCGGTAAGATAAAGCGCCGTCGCCCGAAACCGACGGCGTGGTGCACCGGACGAACCGCGACGGCCTGTCGATCGAAAACCCGAATCGAAACACACCGGCAATGGATTACACCCGATTCTATCGTCCTCTCGTTCAGTTCCTCGTTTACGCGTATGCGTTGAACGCGTTCACCTTCGTGTACGCCGACCCGGACCTGTTCGGCCACATCACCTACGGCGGCGAGATCTGGAACTCCGGGCAAATTCCCCTCACCGACCCGTACGCCTACACATCCAAAGGTCCGTGGATCAACCACGAATGGCTGATGGAGGTGGTGTTCTACCTGCTGTACGATGCGTGGGGTTCCTCCGGCCTGTTGATGTTCCGCCTCGTGCTGGGCCTGTCGATCATCCACATTCTGTCCGACCTTTACCTTTCACGGTCGAACAACCTTCTCGCTTACGCGTTTCATTTCATTTTGCTGACGCATGTGCTGGCGTTCGGTTTCGCCATGCGCCCGCAACTGGCCACGTATTTTTTCCTGCCGGTCCTCCTGTACCTTGTTTATGATTTTTTCGATGGCAACCGGAGCGCACTGGTCCTCATTCCCCCCGTATTCGTGTTGTGGGTGAACTGCCACGGCGGCGTGGTGGCCGGGCTCGGCATCTTCTCGATGATCGTGGCGGTAGAAACGATACGCAACGCGCTCACCGGGGGATCGAACTGGAAGTACCTGCTGGCCGCGTGGGTCGGGTCCTGCCTGGCGATGCTGGTCAATCCCTACGGCATCGACCTGCTCACCTTTTTCCTGAAAACCATTCCACAGGCGCGCGACGTTACGGAATGGTACGCTCTCAACCTGTTCGATGCCAGTCACCTGCATTTTAAAATCCTGGTCCTGCTGTTTGGGGCGACCTTGCTAACTCCTGTTCCCAAACGCTGGTGGGAGGTGGCAATCATTCTGTTCGGGGTTTACTTCGGCATCAAGCACGTACGCCACACGGTATTGACGGGGCTGCTGATGACCCCTTACCTGCCCCTGCAGCTTGCGGCGATCATGGACCGGATCCGTTCGCGCACCTCTTTCTCCCCTGTCCTGCCTCGCCTGGCGCATGCCCTGCTGGCGGTGATCATCATTGCCTTCGCGGCGTTCCAGGTGAACGTGCAGGCGTTTAAACTCAAGCGCACGGGATTCGAATTGAAGGTGGACCCGGGATACTTTCCGATCCATGCCGTGCGCTTCCTGAAAGAGAATCGCATCCATGGCAATATCCTGGTGCCGACCAACTGGGGCCAGTACGTTATTTTCCACCTGCCGCATTCAAAAGTTTCGAGTGACGGACGTTACTGGACCGTTTACGAGCCGAAGCTGGTCAGGCAGAACATGGTGTTTCATAAAGGCTGGCAGGGCTGGCAGTATTTTCTGAAATTTTATCCACACGACCTCATACTGACCGGCAAAGAGAACCGGGAACTGGAAAAGACCCCGGGCTGGGTGAAGATATTTGAAGGGCCCCGTGCACGGGTTTTTGTGCGCACCGGCCTGCCGTGGCATTCGGCTTATTACAAACACCGGAATCAAATATTGAAATACAACCCGGATCCGGCATCCCTGCGATTCCCTTGAACGAACAAGGGAGGCATCAGGGCGGGCCCACCCATTCGCGCCAGTCGTCCCCGATCATCCCCTTGTCGCGGTAACGCTTGAGAGCATGTGGGCAGTTGCACTGCGGGACGCGATCCATCAGTTGGGTGAAAGCACCGGCAATGATTGATGGAAAACGCTGCACCGCCGCCTCCACCTGCGTTTTTTCTTCACTGCTTTGCATGCCTTCAAACAGTTCCCCTTTTTTGAAATCACGCTCAACCACCCCCTCCGCGTAATTGGTGAGGTAACAGACCGGGGCGTAACACATCTCCAACTCGCGCGCCAGAAACGCCTCCGGACAGAGCGTCATGCCGACGAGGTCCGCGCCCACGATGCGGAATTTTTTGATTTCGGCGGGCGATTCCAGTCGCGGTCCCTGCGTGCACACGTACACGGCTTTATCGTGGTGGGTCACGCCCGAGAGATGCATGCTTTCGTGCAGAGCGTCGCGCACCTCCGGACAGAAGGGATGGCTTTGACGGATGAATCCCACTCCCCGTCCCTTGAAAAACGTGGATTCGCGGTTCCGGGTTTCGTCGATCACATCGTGAGGCAGGACGAACTCGCCGGGACGGTAGGCACGGTTGATGATACCGGGCCCGCTCCACGCAATGATGCGTTGCACCCCGCATTCTTTCAGCGCGTAAATGTTGGCGCGGTAATTGACAAACGGGGCGGTGAGGGAGTAGTCGGTCTCTCCATGCCGGGACAGAAACAGAAACGTTGTTTCGCCGAAGCGGAACTCATGCAGGGGGGCGCTTTCGCCGAACGGAGTGGATTTCGATGAACAGGAAACTTCCTCGCCCAGCAGGTTCCGGGTCAACAGGTGATAAGCGCCACTGCCACCGATGACTGCGAGGTTAGCTTGCATGGGCTTTCACCTTGGAAGAAGCCGGTCACTCGAAATAATGTTCGAGGTCCGCAACGTAATGCGCAGCGGACTCGCGGATGCTGCGGATTTCCTCGTCCGTCAACTCGCGCTTGACCCGCGCCGGGGAACCGACGGCAAGGCTTCGCGGCGGGATTTTGGTACCGGGGGTCACCAGCGCGCCGGCACCGACGATGCTGTTCTCGCCGATCTCCGCACCGTCCATGACCGTTGCGCTCATGCCGATCAGGCACTGGTTCTGGATGGTGCAGGCATGCAGAACCGCATTGTGGCCGACGGTCACTTCGTCACCGATGATGAGCGGCAGGGTTTTGCGGGCGACATGAAGGACGCATCCATCCTGAATGTTGGTGCGCTTGCCGATGCGGATGTGATTGATGTCCCCGCGGACGGTAGCGTTGAACCAGACACTGCTGGATTCGCCGATGACGACATCGCCGATCACCCGGGCGTTGTCCGCAACCCACGCGGAGGAATGTACTTGAGGTGTTTTGTCGATGAAAGTTTGGATCATGATAGGGTTCCGACTCGTATTTGGCTTCGTGTATCTTTCGTTTTTTTAAGCTGGTTTGGTTTCCGGGGTTCCGGCAGGACCGAAGAGGGCCGGTTGCAATTCGGGTAGTATACCCTTAACCTGATATTTAAGGAAACACCTGTTATTCCAATTCCTTGAGGGGTTGCGGCAGCACCCATTCCGGCCACCTGGGTCGCCTTTTTCTGGAATCTATACATTATATATATCCGGCATTGAAAACCGAATCGATCTCCAATTCATCCGACGGTGTCGCCGAAGGGACTTCCGGAATTCCGGAAAGGAGCCCCCTCGGAAGCCCGCCTCATATGGAGCGCTCTTTCTGGGACCGTGTTCTGGAACAACGGGCCAACGTGTGGGGCCCTCTTCTGGTGACGGCCTCCGGTGTTTTCATGGTATCCATCGGATGGCTCAGGTGGCCGGACCTGATGATCGATTACGGCGCACAGCTTTATCTTCCCTGGCAGATCGCCGAAGGTCGCGTTTTCTACCGTGACCTGTTTTACCTGTATGGCCCGCTATCCAGTCACGCGCACGCTCTATTGTTTTTGATGTTCGGAACGAGTTTCCGGGTGCTGGTGTGGTTCAACCTTTTACTGATAGCGGTGCTCTCGGGTGTGATATTTATTTTGTTCCGGCGTATTGCGGATGCGCTGACCGCCTCGCTTTGCACTTTGTCTTTTGTCGTTGTTTTTGCTTTAGCGCAGTATCAGGGCGGTGGTAATTTCAACTTCGTTGCACCTTACAATTACGAATTGACGCACGGTGTTTTTCTCGGGTTCGTCACGCTGTTCCTGTTTCATTCGTATGTGGAGCGACCTTCAGTTCGGATTCTTATAGCGCTGGGCTTTCTCACCGGCCTGGTCTTCCTCACCAAGCCGGAGGCCTTCCTCGCTTTGTTTGCCGCAATGATCGTCGGCCTGCCACTGGCACTTTACTTTCGGGAGGAACCTTCCCGCATCAAAATATTCAAGGCTCTGGTCTGGGCCCTCTCGTTTTTCGCGGCACCCTTTCTGTTCTGGGTTTATTTTTCATTGAGGATGCCTGCGGAAAGGGCCTTTGAGGGTTTGATCGGTCCCTGGTTGCATGTGCTGGACCCGTTCACGCGCACCCTTCCCCTTTACCAGTGGATGCGCGGGATGGACGACCTGTCCGGAAACCTGGTGAAGGGATTGGGTTATGCGCTGGGATGGATCGCGGTGCTGGCAATGGTGGGGGGCATGCATCGAATGCTGCACCGCGCGAAATCACTCATCGCGACCACAGTCACCGCAGGGGTGTTGCTCCTTCTGCTGGCGTTAGCAGCTGGTTGGCCCTTCTTTTCGTGGATGGAGTTGGGTCGCCCTCTCCCCATTTTCGTATTGATTTACGGGCTTTTCCAGGCCCGGCGGCTAATCCAGGCTACCCCGGCGGAGCGCGGACGCTATCTTTTCGTTCTCGTTTTTTCCGTATATGCATTCATGCTGATGCTCAAGATCGTATTCAACGTGCACGTGTATCATTACGGTTTTGCGCTGGCGCTTCCCGCCTTTTTATTGTTTCTCCGTTTTGCCGTACATGATTTACCGGCACGGTTGCCCACGGGGACGAACGGTTTACCTTTTGCACGACTGGCTTATGCGGCATTGATCCTTGTTTTTATCATGGTTCATGGAAATATGTCGTACAAGCTGTATCCGTTGAAAAACTATCCAGTCGGTTCCGGGTCCGACACAATAATGGAGTATTACCCTTTTTTAAATCCACGGGGAGAAATCGTGAACCAGGCCCTGGATTACATCCGGGAAGAAATGGATCCGCAGGCGGGATTCCCTGTTTTTCCTGCCGGCAACATGTTGAACTACCTGTCGCGTCATCCGAATCCGTTTCCATTTATTTTCTTTACCCCTCCGGAAGTACATTTTTTCGGGGAAGAGTCTTACCTCAAACGACTTCAATCCCGTCCGCCCCCTTACATCGCATTCGTGGAGATGGACCACTCCTGGCTGGGTGCACCCTACTTTGGCCGGGACTATGCGCGGGATCTGTATGCGTGGGTGATGGAAAATTATCAGCAAGACGCGCTGTTTGGAGAATTGCCGTTTAGCGGGAAGGGCTACGGGGTCCGGATTATGAAGCATTCATCCGCAATCACCGATAATCCATCGTGACGATCTCACAGGACACCAAATTGAAGCCGACCCACACGGTGAGAGACGACCGGGCATCCACCGGGCTGGCCCGGTATGCCGGACTGATTCCCGTGTTTCTGGCTGGTGCGGGAATGATCGCGTGGGGATGGCGCCGGTGGGCGGACCTGCTGGTCGATTATGGAAACCAGTTATATGTTCCCTGGCGCATCGCGGAAGGAGACGTGCTCTATCGGGACCTTTTTTATGTGTTCGGCCCACTCTCTTCCTACCTGCACGCAGGTTTGTTTTCTCTTCTGGGTCCAGGGGCCCATTTTCTCAGCCTGTTCAACATATTCCTCACAGCGGTGTTGACCGTCCTCATCTACAGCCTGGTGCTTCGTCTTTCCAATCCGTGGACGGCAACTTTGGCATCCCTTGTATTTCTTTTGGTGCACGCGTTGGGTCAGCACAAATATCTGGGAAACTACAATTTCATCCAGCCCTATTCCTATGACCTGACACACGGAATTTTTCTTAGCTTCTGTACTTTGTTCCAGGTACTCAAATACCTCGAACGGCCGACTTCAAACCGGGTCCTCGTCATTGGCCTGTTGCTGGGATTGGTGCTGCTGACCAAAATCGAAGTCATGCTGGCGGCGGGTCTGGCTGTACCAACGGGCCTGGTTCTGGCAGTGTGCGCTCACCGCCTGTCGAAAAAAGCCGTAGCGCGTCATGTATTGATATTCCTGATTGCCTCTTTGGCACCCTTGAGTGTGTTTTTCATATTTTTTTCCCTGCACATGTCCCCTGCCGAAGCATGGCACAGCTTAATCCTGCCGTGGAAACTGGCCCTTGCTCCGGAGGTTCATGATTTTTTCTATTTCAAGAAAATGAAAGGCATCGCTTTTCTAGGTCACAACCTGTACCAGATTTTTTTATACACCGGCATGCTGGCAGTCATTCTGGCCGGTCTTCTGACCTGCAACCGGTTTCTCAATAATCAAAACAAAAACACATGGAAACCGGCGCTGATCCTTTCAGCAATGCTTGCCGGGGCTGTTCTTGCCGGGTTCCAGCAAATTCCCTGGCGGTATTTTCTAAAACCTCTACCCCTTTTGATGCTTCTTGTCGGCGTATTTTTAATCTTCCAGCTTCACAAAAATTTTCAACCCAACCGTCGTTTTTTTCGAGATGCGGGATTGTTTGTCCTGACAGTGTTTGCCCTTGCCCTCCTCCTCAAGGTGTTTTTTCGAGTTGTCATCATGCATTATGGATTCGCCCTGTCCGTCCCGGCAGCCCTGGTGACCGTGATCGCGCTGACCCACATTTTACCGGAAGCTTTGCAAAAGTATTGGGGTCCGCAATATACCTACCGTTTTACTGCATCCGTGTTGGTCATTCTTTACGTGGGAGCGATGTGTTTCGACTCTTATCTGTTCTTCAACAAAAAGCAACTGGCCGTCGGAAAGGGTCCGGATCTCGTGTACGATTACCATCCGATGAGCCGGATTGAGGGAGGCAAACCCTACGTGAAAGGCATGCTCACGAAATTTGCATTGGAATATATCGAAAAGGAAATTCCTCCAGATGCCACCATGACGGTGATGCCGGATGCCGTCATTTTTAATTACCTTTCACGCCATCGTGATCCTGCCAGGGGTTTCCTGTTGAACCCCGTCACCTGGGTTTTGTTTGAAAAAGATGATTATCTATTGCGTCTGCTAAGGAACGAACCTCCTGATTATATTGTAATGGTTGACCGAAGTTATTTCGAATTTGACCTTCCTCTCTTCGGCAGGGATTACGGCGTGTTCATCAATCGCTGGATTCAGGAGAATTACAGTTTGATCAAACAGATCGGTGCAGAACCCTTCACTGTATCGGGATTCGGTGTTCAAATTTACAGGCAAAGGGGAAATTCATGAAATCGGCTTTTCCTCATCCCCCTCCCAATACCCAAAACCCGTCGGGACGCTTTCAAACAGTCATGGCATGGGCCGGACCGTTGGTTGTTTTTATCGGTGGGGGGCTCATGCTCTGGCTGAGTTGGCAAAGGTGGGCCGATGTGCTGATCGATTTTGGCAACCAGCTATACATTCCCTGGCGCATCGCTGAAGGAGAAGTTTTATACCGCGATCTTTTTTACGTTTTCGGGGTGCTGTCTCCCTATATTCATGCCCTGATTTTCAAACTCGCGGGTCCTGGAGCCCTTTATCTTTCTCTTTTCAATATCGGGCTGACAATCATACTCACCATTGTGCTTTATCGCATGGTGAATTCTATTAGCAGTCCGTGGACTGCGACCCTGGGCGCCCTCCTGTTTCTCGTAATTCATGCTCTTGGTCATCACCGTTACCTGGCCAACTTCAATTTCATTCAGCCCTACTCGTACGATCTGACCCATGGAATTCTGCTGGCCTTCCTCACGTTTGCTGTTTTTCTGGAATACATCAGGTTCCCTACCACCAAAAGGCTTTTGGCGATTGGATTTCTTTCCGGACTGACTTTGCTGACCAAAATTGAAGTGATGTTTGCGCTCGGACTGGCGGGTGCGGCAGGTTTGGGAATCGTGTTCCGTTTTCACAGGATGGATGGACGACGCATTGCCATGAACCTATTTACCCTTTCAGCAACCTTTTTTCTTCCCGCCACTCTGGTCCTCTGTTATTTCGCTACCCTGATGCCTCTTTCCGATGCCTTTTCCAATTTGCTCCTTCCCATTGAATATTCGTTGAATCCGCAGGTCAAGAACCTTCCTTACTACAAGTTGCTCATGGGAACCAATGCGCTTGGCCGCAATCTGATTTTCATGTTTATGTATTTAATGGTCTTTGTTCTTGTAGTGAGCGGACTCGTTTACATCAATCAGAAACTGGACAAATCAGGCAGGAATGATTGGCGGTTTGGTTTGCCAACCGCGATTTTAATTCCCCTGCTTGCCTGGTATTTTTTCTGGTCCATTCCGTGGAAATGGATTTTGAATCCGCTGCCCTTCATCATGATCGGTATTTTTATTGCTATCGTCTGGCATATCAAATCACGATCACTTTCTGACAAAGAGCACCAGAAGTATATTTTTCTTCTGGTACTTACTTTATTTTCCCTGTTCCTGCTGTCCAAGATTTTTTTCAACACGGTGATTTATCATTATGGTTTCGCTCTCACGTTCCCCGCGTCCCTCATGGTGATCATACTCGTAACCGATCTCCTTCCAGATTGGATACGAAGGGGAAACGTATCCATATGTTTTTATACTATGGCCACAGCGTCTCTTTTTGCGGTTTACCTTTACGTCATGGTTTACGACTCTTACCTGTATTATTCCAAGAAAGTGATCCCTGTCGGCGAGGGGGTCGACCGCTTTTATGAATACGCCCCAAACAGCCGTCCTCATTTCGGGCGTCCCTACATGGAACCGATCGTAACCCGGTACCTGCTTGAGTACATGGAAGAGAATTTAGAACCCGATGCCACGGTCGCGGTGTTTCCCGATGCGGTCATGATCAATTACCTCACCCGGCACAAGGATCCCATCAAGGGGTTTTTAGTCAATCCACTGACCTGGATACTAATCGGAGGCGACACGCCCCTGCTGGAGCAATTGAAAGCCAACCCCCCGGACTATATCGTTTTGGTTGAGCGGCAATATCCAGAATGGGGAATGGAACATTTCGGAGAGGATTTTGCCCAAACCGTTTATCAGTGGATTATTGAAAACTACTCTCGTGAGAAGAAAATTGGCGCAGTTCCATTTACCAAGAGTGGGTTCGGTGCCTTGGTATATAAAATGAAAGAGCATTCAAACAGATCTTCTTCCTGAAAATCAAATGACCCAAAGACTTCAATTTTGGTATACAGGAGGCCTGCCGATCGGTTCCGTTTTGATCGCATGGATGTTGATTAGCTGGCAACGCTGGCCGGACCTCCTGGTGGACTTCGGTCAGCAGGCATATGTTCCCTGGGCGTTGTCGCAGGGCCATGTCCTTTATCGCGATGTCGCTTATTTTCATGGCCCCCTGTCTTCTTATATCCACACGCTTGTTTTTCTGATATTCGGGCCTGGAATCCTGCAACTGGCCCTGTTCAATTTGGCTTTGGTATCGCTTGTCTCCTTTCTTATTTTTCGGCTTTGCCACTATTTCAGCAATCGTCTAAACGCAACCCTCATTTGCCTTTCATTTATTACCGTTTTTGTCTTCGCACATCATATGGGATTCGGCAGTTTCAATTTCATCGCACCCTATACATACGATCTCACGCATGGCATCCTGCTCGGGATTTTTACCCTGTTTCTATTTTACCGCTATCTGAAATCGCCGCGTCTCCAAACCCTTTGCGGTCTCGGAGTGTTGCTTGGGCTGGTTTTTCTCACCAAAGTCGAGGTATTTCTCGCCGTCTCTCTCAGTCTGGGTGGAGGCCTTTATATTTTCTGGTCGCAACGCCGCTTGCATTCCAAAACCATTTTGCTGAACGCTGCGGTTTTTGCGGGGTGTTCCCTTTTACCCATTTTGGCCTTTGCGCTTTATTTTTCTTTTTTCATGCCGGTGACCCGCGCTTTCTCCCATATATTGGGTCAGTACCTGAATGCGTCAGATCCCGTCATCCGCACCATGCCCTATTATCAATTCACCCTGGGTTGGATGCACCTTGAAGACAACCTGAAGCGCATGGGTTTGCACGCATTGGTTTTTCTGTGCCTCGGTGGGCTGGTGAGTTATCTCAATCATATTTTTGCCCGCAATGGAACCAATCATAAGTGGACCGGGTTGCTTCTGGGATTGTTAACCCTGACGGCCCTCCTGGCTCTTATGGACACCATTCCCTGGCTGGAAATCACCCGCGCCTTTCCAATCATTTTATTCATTTCAGGTTTTTACCTGGCCATTCGAATCGGGCGGGAACAACGGCTAATTCAGATCACCCGGCGTAGAATTATTTTTCTTACTCTTATTGTTTTTTCCCTGACTCTCACATTCAAGGCATTTTACAATCTGCGTCTCACCGACTTGGGGTTTGCCCTGGCGATGCCCGCCACTCTGGTCATGCTGTTTTGTGCTTTGCATTCTCTGCCCCGCATTGCGGAACGAATCTCCGGAAATTCCGTAATCATTCGATCCGTTTCCATTACCGCTGTTCTGTATTTCATTATTGTCATCGGCATGAACAGTTTTTTTGCCTACCAGAACAAAACTTACCCCGTTGGGGAAGGAGTGGACCGGATTTTCGATTTTCAGCCTCTTGTACAATACCCGGACGGACGGATATTTTCCCGTGGTCTCATTGTTAACGAAACACTGGAATTGCTGAAAAAGGAATTGGGGAAAGAAGCTAAACTGCTCACTCTTCCCGACGCCATGATTTTCAATTACCTTTTACGCAAACCCTTTCCAACCAGAGACACGTTGTTCAGTCCTCTCACCATGCGCACTCAGGATGAAAACAAAGTATTGGTCCGGTTGCAGTCCGCCCTGCCTTCCCATATTCTCCTGGTGCATGCGGATTACCAATGGTTCGGTCAACGCCATTTCGGTACCGACTATGCCCGCTCTGTGATGGAATGGATTCAACGTGATTACGTTTTATTTCGCCAGATCGGGGCAACGCCCTTTGAAGGGAAGGAATTTGGCGTTCGAATCCTGAAACGTTTACCTCCAGAAAAGTCCTGAACCTATGGCCTTCAACCAATCCAGCCCTTCCACCAGACTCATCCAGGTTCAATGGAACGCTCTGGGGCCGTTGCTCATCACACTTTCGTACGTTTTCATGACGTGGGTCAGCTGGCGTCGCTGGCCCGATGTGATCATGGACTTTGGCCAGCAGTTGTATGTCCCCTGGATGCTTTCCGAAGGGCAGGTTCTCTATCGTGACGTTGTGTATTTTCACGGCCCCCTGGCATCGTATATCAACGCCGCCTTATTTACTTTCCTTGGGCCGGGTATGATTCACCTCGCCCTCGCCAACCTGGTTTTGGTTTACGGGTTTTCATTGTTTCTTTTTTACTGGATGAGGCAGATCAGCGACTCCATCTGCGCCACCCTCGCCGGTGTCACTTTTGTTCTGGCCTTCGCTTTTGCCTATTATTGGGGAATGGGGCTGCTGAACTTTATCTGTCCTTATGTTTATGACCTGACCTACGGATTCATGCTGGGGTGCGTCTCCCTTTACCAGTGCGGGCGCTATTTGGAATCCCGCGAACCAGCCCGTCTCCTGGGAGTCGGGCTTTTGCTGGGACTGGTGTTTTTGACCAAAGCTGAAATGTTTGCCGCCGCTTTTTCCGCCGTTGGGATAACCCTTCTCATGGATTTACGCGGGAGGGATGAGCCGGTGCGGACAACCCTCCTGAGGATCGTTCTGGTTGTCGGCCCCATCTTTGTGTTTCCTCTCTTTTTCTTTTTCTATTTTGCTTTCAAAATGCCGATGGAGGAAGCCGCACATCACCTTTTCAGCCAATGGATTCATGGGCTCAACTTGAATATACATTCTCTGTTTTATTACAGATTTGTTTCGGGCACGATGTTTCTGGAGGCCAACCTTCTTAAAATTTCCGTCCATCTTCTGGTATACGCACTCCTGCTGGCATTTCTGATCGGTTTCAATTTGTGGCTGGAGAAACGCGGCAAGAACTCACCCCGTGCGGGGCTGTACTTTGGGCTGGCGGTTGCCACGGGACTGATCCTTTTATATCCGCAGATTCCCTGGCGGCATCTTCCACGGTCCTTTCCGGTCATTCTGGTGATTCTTTGTCTTGGATTGAGCATTTTCCTTATCAAAAACCTCCCTTCCCTCCAGAAAAGAGGACAGCCTCTTTCCTTTTTCATGCTGGGCGTATTTGCCCTGGTCCTCACCCTGAAAGTGTTTTTCAACTTGAATACATCCCATCTGGGATTTGTACTTGCCCTTCCTGCCACGCTGGTCATGGTCACCGGGCTTCTACACTTCCTTCCGAAATTAATAGAATCCGGGAACAAAACCGCCTGGGTTTTTCGTTGCGGAACTTACGGGCTGGTTGCGGTGACGGTACTCATCTGGACCAGCATCTCGTACAACCAATACCAGATCAAAACTTATCCCGTGGGTAGCGGGGCGGACATGATCTATGATTTCCCGCCCAACGCGGTTCGTTTTGACGGAACCCCGCTCGACCGGGCGGAGATCCTAAGCCATGCATTGAGTTTTTTGGAAAAAGAAGTGAAGCACAACGAGACCATTTTATCCCTGCCCGATTCCATGATGATCAACTACCTGCTCCGCCGCCGGTTCCCCACACGCGACACTATCTTCAATCCCCTGGTGTGGATCATTCGTGGCGATCCTGCAATGATCCAACTATTGGAGCATCGCCCCCCCGACTATGTGGTATACGTCAACATCGACTTCACCATTTTTGGAAGCCCCGTTTTTGGAAAAGACTATGCCAGCGGACTAAAGAATTGGATTGAAGCCCGGTACACTCCCATCCGGCAGTTTGGGGGCACACCGTTTCAAAGTAATCGATTTGGAGTTCAAGTTCTCAAACTTAAAGATTCGGAAGGAAACTCTAATATTCGGAAGACGCACCCACTTCAGTGATATGGGAGTTGTTTTCCTGGGGGTTTTTGTGGAACGCCTGATATAAGAGATCGTGGCTCGCCCGGGAAAGCTCCTGCCTTGTTTTTGCAGGCGGGATCGGGGGAAACACACGGACTTTTGCCCGCAATCCCTTGGACTTCAACACCCGGATCATGTGCTCACCCAGAGTTCCCGTCCAACTGGCCACGTAGGGCTCTCCTCCCCCCTCGTAACGGATCAACACCGGAACCACCGGCCTTTTTTCCTGCACTGCCGCCTCAAATGCGGATGGCTTGAACGGATACACATCATCCCCCTTGGTCACACTGCCCTCTGGAAACCAGGCAACATTGAAGCCATCGCGCATGCGCTCCCGGATGCTGTCGATCATGCCCGTCACCTGGTGGCGGCGGCTTCGATCAACAAAAATGGTTTTTCCCAACTGTGCCATCTGCCCCACCACCGGCCAGCCGTTCACCTCCGCTTTGGAAACAAAAAACAATTTGAAGTTGGCCGCCATCAAAAAAATATCCACTGCCCCCACATGATTGGCAACGATCATCGATCCCGGAGGAATATTGAGATCCCCCTCCACGGTATAACTCAGCCCGATAGCAGCACAGGCCCGGCGGCCCCAGAAACGGGCAAACCATCCCACCCACTTGCAATGAGATTTCTGATTATTACGAAACAAGAGCCACAACACGATGGATGTCAAGAAAGAGAGTACGACCACTGAAGTTATCAGGACAAGGCGATATCCCATACGCAGGAAAGGCATAAAATTCCTTTAAAACAGGTTTTTGGAGCGACGTATGCATTTAAACATTTCCATGAACACCAGACGGATAAAACAATCCTTGTACGAAAGCAGTATTCTGGGAAAACGAATCGGGCGGTGCGGTCGCCTCCCAAATCCGTCAAGCAGACATTCACCTATACGATTCCACACCTCCGCCGAACGGACCAACCCAAAATGTACGTGGTCCCATCCCAGGTAGTCGTCCAAAGGGGGAATCAAATGAATGTGAGGGCTTTTATATTCTTTTAAAAAAGCGTTGACCCGCCGCACCCCGTCTATGGCTTCTTCGCGGGAGATGTGGGATTTGGGGTATAAAAAAGTTCGGATGGGATAGTACACGATTGCAGGCACATTTCCCTCAAAATAAACCGGCAGAGTGGTTGCGTAAATTTCCGCATTCAGATTCTCCAACCGCTCAAACAGGTTTTTCATGGTCGCAATCAAGGAGTCTCCATCCATTCCGTATAACAAATCATTCCCAATATCTGTAATCAGGGCAACCACTCGTTTTCCATCCCGGGCCTGTTTTCCCAATCGTTCGAACAACGGACTTTCGGCAATAGGCGGGTAAGAAATGTTGAACATCCCTCCCCAGCAACCATAGCCGCGACCCGGCCCACAGGCCGCATAAATTTTCACCGCTTCCGGCTTCAGATTCCTGGTCAGATAATATGCAAGCGCACTGTAACCCCGGGCCAGGTTGCTGGCTCCGAGCAGTACGCAAACATAAAATTCATTTTCACCAATGAGAGAAATGGAAGGAGAGGGAATTTCGGGGTCGCCATTCATAATCAAGGGAGCTGAACGCGCATGTTCTTTGGATCCATGCGAAATTCCTTAGGAAGGTCCACCCGGGTGGCCCGCTTGTCCAGCGACTGATAAAGTTCTTCATAAAATTGAGACAGCTTATTAAAATTGTTTCTGGCGCGGAAATCATTCTTGTTTCTTTCTGCCATCATTCGATAGCCCAGCATTTTGCTGATATACGCCTCATACCTGCGTTTCCACCATATTGCCGGCTTCCCCCCCCAGGTGGTCTCCCCCTTTTTTCCCAGCGGGTCGAGAATCAACGCATCGTCCGTACTGTCCACCCGGACCTGGAAATCACCAAGAAAGCTCATGCCCAGAAGACCGTCAAACCCTTCCCCCAAAAACGGATTCACATTGGCTTCCACATTTTCCACTTTGGCACTTCCAACCTTAAGAGACCGGAGAAGGAGTAAAGGAGAATCCACCATGCCGCCCCCTGTCTGGACCTGCAGCTTGGGCAAGGCCCCAAGGTTTCGATGCACCTTGCGTCCCAATTCTTCTGAGAGAGTGACGCTGGACGCGCCCGTATCCACAACAAATCTACCCGGTATCCGGCCGTTGATCATCACATCAACAATATAATTTCCGTTTCCGATGGGAGTCAGTGGAACTACGTGGTTTTTCGAGACGGGCTCCGGAACTTTCAGTTTCACAGGATTGGAAGATTCTGGAGGGGCTTCGTAAGTTTGGATTTTCTGTTCTTCCCGGTATTTCAGGGGAATTTTTGAAGGATTGTCGGTAAAGTGCAGTTTGCCTTTATCGTCGCGCCATTTGTAAATCTTGGCAACCGCATCAGGTGGAGAAAGGCTCATGGCCAGCCATCCGGCCAAAGCCAGGACAGTTGCCAGCACGACGCCTGTTCTGGGCTTAATCGAAAGGAATTGGTTTGACATACACTTCCCGGGGTTTGATGCCGTCGGAGGGCCCCACCACACCTTCGCGCTCCATGATCTCAATCATACGCGCCGCTCGGTTGTAGCCCACCCGAAGGCGCCGCTGGAGCATGGAAATCGACGCCTGCTTTTCCTTGGCTACGATCGCCACTGCATCGTCATACAGCTCGTCAAATTCCTCTTCCTCCTCGGCGCGCTGTTTCTCCGCTTCCACCACTTCCTCAAAAACGTCTTCGCGCAACTCCGCTTCCTTCGGCTGGTCCTTGATGAATTTCAGGATGCGGTTGATCTCTTCATCGCTCACCATGCAACCGTGTATGCGCTTGAGCCGCGATGTCCCCGGAGGCAGAAACAGCATGTCTCCCTTACCCAGCAGTTTTTCCGCGCCGACACTGTCCAGAATGGTGCGTGAGTCGACACGCGACGTCACCTGGAACGAAATACGCGCCGGAAAGTTGGCCTTGATGATGCCTGTCAGTACGTCCACCGACGGCCGTTGCGTCGCCACGATCAAATGAATGCCCGCGGCGCGCGCCATCTGGGCCAGGCGCGTCAGCGAATCCTCCACACCCTTCGACGCCACCATCATGAGGTCCGCCAGCTCATCAATGATGATCACGACATAAGGCAGTTTCTGGAGCACCTCCGGTTCGGCTTCCTTTTCGGTTTCCGCATTTTCATCCATATTCTCTTCGAGAAACGTTTCTTCCACCGGGGCCGTTTTCTTTTTCGCTTTTTTATTTTTTCGTTCCTCTTCCTCGCGCTGGCGCTCCAGTTTCGTAACAAGTTCGTTGTAGCCGGTGATGTTGCGCACGCCTTTTTCCGCCATCATCTTGTAGCGTCGCTCCATCTCTGCCACCGCCCACTGCAGGGCCGCCGCGGCCTTTTTCGGATTGGTCACCACCGGCGCTATGAGATGCGGGATACCGTCATACATGGAAAGCTCCAGCATCTTCGGATCAATCATGATCATCTTCACTTCCTCCGGATTGGCATTGAGAAGGAGGCTGATGATCATGGAGTTGATGCCGACAGACTTGCCGGACCCGGTCGAGCCCGCAATCAACAGGTGCGGTACCTGTGCCAGGTCCTGCACCATGGGCACACCAATATTGTCCTTGCCCACCGCCAGGGTGAGCTTCGACGGCGAACTCTGGAACGCGTCCGACTGAATGATCTCTTTTATGGGCACCGTGTCGCGTTTCGGGTTCGGCAGTTCAATCCCCACCACCGACTTTCCGGGTACCGGGGCAAGAATGCGAACACTGGGTGCGCGCATGGCGAGCGCAAGGTCGTCGGTCAAGGACAGGATGCGGCTCACCTTCACCCCTGGCGCGGGTTCGTATTCATAAAGCGTGATCACCGGGCCCGGCAGAACCTGCACCACCTTTCCCGCGATGCCGAAGTCCGAAAGCTTGCGCTCGAGGATGGTTGAATTCAGCATGATCTCTTCGCGCAGTTTTTCCACGTTCTTGATGTGGACGGGCTCGTCCAGAAGATCCACCGGCGGCACACGGTAATCGCCTGTCTCATGCACGAAGGGAAAATCCTCCTGCATCGCGAACGCGGGTTTTTCTTCCGGCTCCTCATTCTTTTTCTTTTTGGAGCGGGTCGGCGATGGCTCCGGCTGTTTGGAGATCGGGGTCATGATTTCATTCGGCACAAAAGCCTCGCTGGACACAATGACCGGCTCACTCAGTTTCGGCCGGTTGTCGCGCATGGTTTTGCGGATCATTTTCAGGAACCGCCATAATCCTTTCGCACCTTCCTGCACCAGCGCAATCAAGGTCCCGCCCAGCGCCAGCAGTTGCGTGCATCCTTTCAGCGCCATGCGGACCGCAAAGCGGAACAGGTTGCCGGTGCCACGAATCATCGTGTCCATCGGCACGCCCACCATTCCCATGATCGCGATGAACATCATCGTTACCAGCACCAGACGCGCGCCCCACGCATTCAGCCACAAGACCAGGTAGGAAGAAATGTATCCTCCCGCCACGCCGCCCGATACGGTAGCATGACCGAAATAAGGATCAGGGTCGAAACTCATGGTGAGCAGGCCGCACAACACCACCCAGAACAGGAAGCCGAAGCTCAACATGGCGGGCCAGCGGGAAAACTCCCTGCCGCGGATGAGCCCCCAGCTCACGATGAACGTGATCAACGGAAACACGAAGGCCCCGGTGCCGAAGGTTTGCACCAAAAGGTCGGCCAGGTACGCACCGACGATCCCACCGTTGTTCTCCACCTCCACCGCCTGGATCACCTGGCTGTGAAGAGACGGGTCCTTCGGGGTGTAAGTGAGCAGCGAATACAGCGCGAAGACGGTGAAGCCGATCAGCATCACGCCGAACACATCGCGCAAGGGGTGCAGGCGCGTGGACGCGGCCGCTTCCTGCGACAGAATTTTCGATTCGGGTTTGTTGTTTTGGGTTCCACTCATGACGGGTTGGCTCGTTTCCGGGTTCGTGTTTGGCTCAACAGACGCTGGGTCGTGTCCTGCAACAACGTCTCCACCGGCAACCGGGTCTCGTCCGGTTCGGGGTAATCCAGGTTGTAATGCAGGCCCCTGCTTTCCTTGCGCTTCAACGCGCCTTCAATGATCAGGCGCGCGGTGATGGCGATGTTGCGCAACTCCAGCGTGTCCCTGGTGATATTGAAACTCCAGTAATATTCCTGAATCTCCTCCAGCAACATGGAGATGCGGCGGTGCGCCCGGTGCAGGCGCTTGTCCGTGCGCACGATGCCCACGTAGTTCCACATGAGGCGGCGGATTTCATCCCAGTTGTGCGACACCACGACCGACTCGTCGCTCTCAACGGCGTCGCCCGGGTCCCACTCCGGAATCTCTTCCTGCAACGCGTTCCTCTCCTGCGACTCCGCAAGCAACTCCCGCGCCTTGAAAACCGCACGGTGCGACAGCACCAGCCCTTCCAGCAACGAATTGCTCGCCAGCCGGTTGGCCCCGTGCAGGCCGGAATACCCGACCTCGCCCGAGACGAACAGGCGGCGGATGTTGGTCTGGCCGTTGAGGTCGGCGATCACCCCGCCGCACATGTAATGCGCCGCCGGAACCACCGGCAGGGGTTCGCGCGTCATGTCGAACCCGAAATCCATGCAGGTCTTGTAAATGTTCGGGAACCGTTCGCGCGTCAGGTAACCCTCGAGATGCGTCACATCGAGGTACACACAGTCGTCGCCGCTCTTTTTCATTTCGTAGTCGATGGCGCGCGCCACCACATCGCGTGGCGCAAGGCATCCAAGCGGGTGGTACTTTTCCATGAAAGTCTCACCGTTCTTGAGGCGCAGGATGCCGCCTTCCCCGCGCACCGCCTCGGAAATCAAAAACGATTTCGCCTGCGGGTGAAACAGGCACGTGGGGTGGAACTGGAAGAACTCCATGTTGGCGACCTTCGCCCCCGCGCGGTAGGCCACCGCCACCCCGTCGCCGGTCGCCGTATCCGGGTTGGAAGTGTAGAGATACACCTTCCCCGCCCCGCCGGTGGCAAGCAGAACACCCTTGCCGAGAAACGTATTCACCTCGCCCGTGTGCTCGTTGAGAGCGTACAGACCCAGCGCTTCGTCCTCCGCGCTGCCGGGGTTGACGGACGCGTCCAGGTTGGCACGGGTGATCAGGTCCACCGCCATGTGGTAGGTATAGACGTCGATGTTCTTCCGGCCCTTGATGGCCTCGATCAGCGTACGCTCGATTTCCCAGCCGGTCATGTCATCGGCGTGCAGGATACGGTGCTTGGAGTGGCCGCCTTCACGCGTGAGATGATAGGCATCTTCCGGCGTGCGGGTGAAACGCGCACCCAGGTTCACCAGTTCGCGCACCAAAGTGGGACCTTCCTGCACGATGCAGCGCACCACGTCCTTGCGGCACAGGCCGCGCCCCGCTTCCAGCGTGTCGGCGACGTGCAGGTCAACCGAGTCATCCGCCGCCATGACGGACGCAATGCCGCCCTGCGCGTACTTGGTCGCCGATTCGTCCAGCGCGTCCTTGGTGATGAGCGCCACCGAACCGAACTCGGAAATTTTGAGGGCGAAAGTGAGCCCGGCAAGGCCACTGCCCACGACGATGAAATCGCGCGTGATTCTCATGGAGAAATTGTACCGCCAAAACCCCGAAAAATCAATAAGATGTTGATTTTACAGTGGCTTTTGGACTTGTGGCTGGGTTGAAACCGACCGGTTCCGGCGGCGCAGCCAGAGTGCCCCCAGAACGAGGATTGCTGTGGAAACGGCGCTGACGACGAGTCCCTCCCGCCACCCGGCGGGCGTGAACGTGAATTCGACCCGGTGCGGCCCCGGGCCCAGCGGCACGGCGCGGTAAAACCGGTTCGCTCGAATCACGATTCCCGGTTCGCCGTCGACCGTCACCAACCAGCCGGGCATCCACGAATCGAGCAGGACCAGGTAACCGTTGCCCGTCTGCTGGGTGCGCACGGTTACGCGGTTGGGGGCATACTTCAGGGACTTCACCCAGCCGGTGGAGGCCGGAACGTTTTTCAGCGGAGGCGCCTGGGTCAACAGCACCTCACGCAACGGATCGAATCCCGGGTCGTAATAAAGACCCAGCAAACGTTCATCCGACACCTGCCGGGCACGCGGCACCCAGAAGGCACGCGGCAGGGAGTCATCGAACACGTGCAGACGGTCCGGCAGAATCAGCGGAATGCCATCGACGTATGCCGTGAGCCGATCGACGTCGATCCAGTACTTCACGTTGCTGCGCTTGAGAATGCGGAACCGTGTTTCCGGTTTGGCGTGCAGGAGCGCCCGGTACCACAGGAAGTGGTCCTTCAGTCCCATCGCCAGTCCCGGCATGCCGTCGGCGTACTGCATGCCATACACGGTGCCGAGAAACGGGTACATGTATTCCTTCATGGCAATGAGCGCCGCGAGACGGGTGGGTCCGTTGGGCAGGCGGAACCGGTCCGGGTTTTCCATCACCCGCCCCGAATACAGTCGGTACGGTTCCGGATCGGACTGGATGGTGGAAGCCATCACCGGTTGGTTCAAATAATATTCTTTGTCGATCAGCGGGAAGAGGCCGAAATTTCGCACTACCAGATCGAGGAACAGCGAACCAAGAAAAACCGCCCTGAACAACCCGATGCCGATCTTGCGAAAATAGAACAGCGTGTGCGTGATGCCAAAGGCGAACAGGATGAGCAGGGAGGGCGCTGCATCCCGCACCTCCGGCGCCAGCGCCGTATTGACCACTGCCGCGGCAGCGATCAGCACCGCGCCGGGAACGAATTTTTCACCCAGGCTGCGTTTCGTGGTGGCGGCCACCAGCCGGTCCCAGACCAGCCCCACCAGAAACACCGAAGCCATGGCGGAAACATAAAAATACTTTTCCGGGTAACGGAACCGGTCCAGGCCCGGCACCCCTTGATACACCCACGCGTACAACGGGTTGTATTTGCCGAAAGCGAGAAACAGTCCCACCGCAAACATCACCAGCCAGAACAAGACGCGCCTGTCCCGCCAGAACCCAATGCCCACCACGATGAACACGGGTGCGAAGACACCCAGGTACACGCTTTCCAGAAACCCGCTCTGCTCCACGGGAATCACGTTCCGGGTCATGTTCGCCTGCGCCGCGTGCGGAAGGAAAAACGTCTCGAACGTGGCCGGACTCAGGGACCATTCGGTGTGAAAGGTGTAATCGATGCCGTCGGTGCGGTGGCTGTGCTGCATCAACTGGTACGTCGGCAGAAGCTGGACGGCAATGATACCAAGCCCCAAAATCACCGCCAGCAACAGCATGCCCACGTGCCTTAAAGCCGGCAGATGCCGTCCGGAACCGGGATGTTCCCGTTCTGCGGGCACAAATAACGTCCACAATCCCAAAAGACCGCAGGTGAAAATGTTGATTTCCGGGCAGGCGGCCAGCGTCTGGCAGGCAACCAGAAACGCAGTGAGCACAAACCAGCGCGCCCGGCACGTGGCACGAAATTTTTCGAATGCCCAGAACAGAATGGGCAACCACACCGCCCCGAGAAACAGGTTGCTCAGATAGGTCGAAGAAAAAATGAATCCGCTGAGCGCCGCAGTCCACGCCGATGCCACGGCACCCGTCCGCGAGACCCCCCACCGGCGCAGCAGCAGGTACGTCCCCACGGCCAGTATGACGAAATGGAAAATGTAGTACAGATTGAGGGCGATGGAAAAATCTTCAATAAAGAAAAAAAGGCTGGGTGGATAGAACACCCCCGGATGCAATTCCGCAAAGTAGGGTGTGCCCATGTGTACGTTGGGATTCCAGAACGGAAGCGTTCCCTGCTGGTACGCCTGATGCAAGTGATGCTTGACGGGATAGGTCACCAGGGTGAAGTCGCGGTCGAACGGCATCTTCCCCTGAAACAACATGGGCCAGAAAAAAAGCAGCAGCCCGCCCCCGAGCAACAACAACCCGAGACCGCTTTGTATCCGGGACAGGAGTGATGAGTTTGGAGTCGTCATCGAACCCTTTGGGCTCAGGAAGTTTTAAGGGAATCCCACCGGTTGACCGGAAGGCGTGCAAATGCCCGCACCAGCAAAACCGCAAGGGAAATCACAATCATGAGAAAGGTAACGGCCTGTCCTGCAACCAACCCTTCAGGTACGTACTTGAATTGCAGAAGATGCATGCCCGATTCCAATGGCACCGCCCGAAAGAAATGGTAGGCGCGGAGAAGGGGTGCGGGTTTGCCATCCACGTGCACCGTCCAGCCGGGAAAGTACGAATCGAGCAGGACCAGGAACCCGTTGCCCTCCTGCCGTGTGCGTACGGTGACGTGGTTGGGTGAATACTCGATCGACTGCACCGTGCCGTCGAATCGTTCCGACGGCTGAAAATCCACCGGCCGGTCGAGCAGAACTTCCTTGCGTGGATCGAAGTCTTTCGCGAAAAACGTGTTGATGAGTTTGATTTCCGGCCCCTGCCGCATGGCAGGCACGAGAAAGGCGCGCGGCAGGGCATTTTGAAATTCACGGACGGAATCCGAACCAAAACGGCGTGACCGGCTTTCCGGTCCGAACAGGTCCCCTCCGGCGACCCAGTAGCGCACGTTGCTCCGCTCCAGCATGCGTTGCTTCTTTTCCATGGAAGACTTTCGGAACATCTGCGTCCACAACCACACGTTCTCCAGTTCGATGGCCATCAATCCATCAGCGTATTGCAGGCCGAACACGGTACCGAGATTGGGACTGGCGGTTTCTTTTTCGAGGATATGGCTCAATACAAGGTTGGGTGCCTGCGGGAACAGGTTCTTGGAACGGAACCGTTCGCGGTCCAGAGCCCCGGTGTACACCCGGTAAAGAGGCGGCGGCTCCGGCAGACCCGCCATCACTTCGGGCGGTTGAGTGACGAGCTTTTTGTCGATAAAAGGCACCAGCCGGCTGTGTGCCGTCCATAAGTCGATGAACACCACGAGCACCAGCAAAGCCCGGCCCCAGCGCGGTTCCATGCGCCCCGTAAACACCATCACCGCAAGTGCCACCACCGCCGCAAACACGCCTGCGGAAAGAACAGTGCGGTCGTCGTTCGCATACACCGCCACAGAGGCAAGCACCGTGCCGAAGATCACACAGGCAAGGATGAAAGGAGACAAGCGATGGCGCGCCCTGGCCTGGAACAGGTGATCGATGAAATACCCGGTCAGGAACGTCATCGCGAACGCGGAGAAAAAGAAAAATTTCTCCGGGTAGCGGAACATCTGCAGAAGCGGATTGAAAGGCAACAGTTGTGTGTAAACCGGATTGTTTCCGCCCAGAGCAAAGAAAAGTCCCGTGAAAAACACGGCCGTCCAGAAAATCACTTCCCGTCGGCGGACCAGGACCGCCGCCGACACCAGGGCCAGAGCCGGGATGACACCCATGTACACCGAGGGAAAGTACGGCACCGCGTCCAGCGACGATGCCGTCATGAACGTGTCGAAATCCCGCGCGGCGAAAAGGTGACGCAGGGTTTCCGGTTCCAGCGACCACTTCGTGTTGAACGCCGGGTCCAGGTCCCACGCGCGAACGGATCGCTGAATGACGCGATACGTTGGAACCAGTTGAAACGCCGTGAGCGCAATCGCCGTCAATGACAATCCCGCCACCGTCAGCGTGGGACGTTTCCAGTGCGTGCCACGCCCGGGAGTGATGAAGACGCAGGCGAAATACACCATCAGTGTGGACATCACGCAACTTTCCGGACTGCCGCCCAGGATCTGCATAACCACAAAAATCACCGCCGCCGTCAGCCATCCCCAGTGCGGCCGCATAAGGTATTTCTGCACCGCCAGCAGAACCAGCGGCGTCCATACGGTGGACACCAGCTGATTGCCCAGGGAAACGATGGAAAGGAAGTAGCCACCCAGTCCCGCCACAAACGCCGAGGCCGTGGCGGCCGCCGCCGACATCCCCCAGAAGCGCATCAACGCGTACACGGAAAACACCAGAACAGCGTGGTGCGCCACGACGAACAGGTTGAACCCGTAAGGAAAGTCACCCGTGAACAACAGAATATTCAGCGGGTATGCGGCGTTGGGATGCAACAGCGGAAAGAATGGCACGCCGTTGAAGATGGTGGGATTCCAGTAGGGCATGGCGCCCTGCAGATGGGTGTGCCATTGGAACCATTTCTCAGCCAACCCAAATTTCATCACATCGCGAAAAAAAAACGTATGGCCCAGGGACAGCACCGGCAGGAAATACCAGACCATCACGCCCGCAAGCAGCAGGAGGGGCAGGGCGTGTCTCCGGAACCCTTCGTTATTTTTATCGTCCATGCAATGAGTCCCCTTCAATCACTTTGCAGAAGCCGCTTGCCGCATTGCTTCAACAATTCAGGTTTTCGAGGAGCGATGCGTTGTTCAATACGTTGGTCCAGCCGCGAGAACGCATGCCACATGGGTTCCGTTCGCCCTTCTGCACGCAAGCGAAAGACGGAATGCAAAAGAGCGCGTTCCTCCCCGGTCAAACGTTCGGTCAAAGCCCGCCTGCGTTGCCTTGCCGCCTGCAGCCGGTTCTGTTCGATGTCGAGTGCGACAAGGCGCAAACTCGGGATGGGGTAATGCGGGCAGGCCCGCGCCAGCCGATCGAGTACGTCCCGGGCGGATTCAAGCCGGTTGACGGTGACGTAGGCTTTCGCCACGTCCATCCACAACCCGGGATCCGGTTCTGCCGACAGGTTCACCTGTGCGTATTCCAGAACCGCCTTGTCCCACTGCCCTTCGAACCCATAAGCCCGCGCCATGAGGACGTGTTGGCGGTCTGCGTCCATATCCGTCTTTTTCGTGACGTCCGACCAAAGGGTGACGCTGTTTTGCCACACCGGGACGCGTTCCACGGTCAACGCGCCGTACAGCACCACCACCATTATAATGCCTGCCAGACGCAACCGCACCACAGGGATGCGAAGCAGAATGGACGCCGCAATCAAACAGAAGCCGATGGACGGCAGATACAGGTAGCGGTCGGCCAGATAAATGGTGCGCGGCATGATGTTGGTGTACGGCAGGAGTCCGGCAAAAAACACCACCGCCCCCCACACTTCCGGGCCATACCGCCGGGCCCGGTCGGCGTCCACAACGCACCGTTTGATTTCCACCAGCATCCAACCGACCAGAAACAGCAACCCGGGAATGAACAACACCAGAGTCAATGGATCGAAACGGTCTTTCACTTCGATCAGGTACAGGGCGCACAGGTTCACCGGGAAAAGAATGATTTTAATAAAAGAAGCATACAAATCGAAAAACAGGCTGACGTGCTGAAGGGGTGTGAAGTGGATGGTTTCCTTGACGGCGATGCCGACGGTCATCGAGTACGTCGCGGCAACGAAAACCAGAACCGCACCCCATGCGACGGTTTGAAACCCGACGATGCGTTTCCGGGGAAACGGACGGCGCCCAAAAAGCAGATCCGCAAACAGGATCATCCCGGGGACCACCGCCACCGTCGGCTTGGTCATCATGCCCAGCATCAAAAAGACAATCGATCCCGCAGCGCAAACCGCATACTTCCGGGCGCCCTTCCCTGCCCCGATCCAGTAAACCAGCATGGATAGCAGCGCCAGGAAAAGGGACAGCGTGTCCTTGCGGCTGGTGGCCCACGCCACCGACTCCACGTGCACCGGATGGACTGCGAACAAAAGTCCTGTCACCCACGCCAGGTCGTGGCGTTTCGTCATGGCCCTCACCAGGTGAAATACCAGAAGCGAATTGACCGTGTGAAGGAGCACATTGCCGAAGTGAAACCCGGCTGGATTCATGCCCCACAGCTGGTAATCGAGGACGTACGAAAGAACATAAACGGGATCGTAATATCCCGCTGTCGCCTGACTGAAGGCCTGCGGAATGAAGTTCCAGTCCCAGGGCGTGTTGATGAAGGGATTTTTCAGGATGCGCTCGTCGATGTCGTCGTAGTTGACGAACCCGTTGCGAAGTGAATGGATGTAAACCAGGAAACTGAGCAACGCCACGGTGAAGGGAGCGCGGTCTTTGGAATGTTTGGAGGCGTCGTTTGGAGTGGTGGGCACCAGTCGATTCTCGTTTAGAAGGAGCCGGCGGCCGAACCGCCAACGGTAAACGAAGTCATACTTCCCATGCTATTGGACTCCCTTACCGGTCGCATGTCAATCCTGCCTGTGTACCGGTATTCAGACGCAGGCCTGCAGGCAGTGTCCGGGCGAAAAAAAACTCCCACCCCGGATTCCGGGGTGGGAGCGTGCTGGTGAGTTTGGTTCAACACAAACCCGTGTGTCTTACGACACCCATGGATTAGTTGATGTTGCCGTTCGCATCCATGGTGTAGCTGGTCGTGCTGTCCAGATGCTGAGCCGTAGCGGCAAAGCCGGTTTCGTTACCGGAACCCTGGATGCTGACACGGGTGGACTGAACATAACCGTATTCCGCAGCGGTAACGGTGGCTACGTTACACGCCTGGGAAGAACCCTGCTCGGCCCAGTAAGCTTTACAACCCAGGTACAGGTTGTGCAGGTTGGACTTGGAGTCCGAATTGTAGGCACGAGCTTTGTACTGGTTGAACTGAGGAATCGCGATCGCCGCCAGGATACCGATGATGGCGATTACGATCAGCAGCTCGATCAAGGTAAAACCTTTTTCGTTTCGACTAATCATTACTTCTCCTCCTGATGAGAGTTAACAGTTTCTGGAACAAAACCTGACTTCTGGGATACTCGTCGTATTCGTTTGCCCACGTAGGTTGCAAGCTATATGCCGAAAACACCCAAATTCTGACTTAATTTTAATAATTCGTTTAATAACAACAATTTAAAAAATAAGAGGGCCATTTGTCCAATAAAAATCGCACTGCTTTCCCTCCCAAAAAAGACAATTATTGTCACCCCCGGAGACAAAAATTGTGAAAACCCTTTTGATTTTAAAGGTTGCGGCTCCTCTTCATTGGAATGCGGTGCCATTCCTTTACTATAGCCCCCGGCTGGAAGAACAGGCCGGGTGAACTTAACCCCAATCCGGCGTGCAGGGAATTGGCCAGAAGAACCGGGCATTTATCCCTTTTCGACGCTTGCGTTTTTTTCTTAAATAAAAGAAATCAAACCGATAAGATGGCGGTATTGGCAGGGACCGCAGGCAGCGGCACCTTCCTCTGTCCGGCATCCATTTTCCCGACTCGATTTCATGACCACACCATCCCACGAACAAATCGGAATATTGGGCGGCAGTTTCGATCCCGTCCACAACGGCCATCTGGGCCTGGCGCGCGAGGCGCGGGCCGCCTTTTCCCTGGACCGTGTGCTGTTCATTCCCGCAGCCACTCCCCCGCATAAACGAGACCGGGAGATCACGCCCACGCACCACCGTCTGGAGATGCTCCGCCGCGCACTGGAGGATGAAAACGGATTCGAAATTTCGGAAATTGAAATCGAAAGAGGGGGAGTGTCTTACACGCTGGACACGTTGGAAGGGTTGCAAAGTCGATGGCCCGACGCCGAGCTTTCCTTAATAATGGGCGCCGACACGTTTCGCGATTTTTCAACCTGGAAGCAGTATGACCGCGTGTTGAAAGCGAGTCACGTCCTGGTGGCGTCCCGCCCCGGCCACACGCTCGACGAAGCCGCCGAAGACATGAAAACCCTGATCTCCGACCTGCCGTTTTCCTACCGGCCGGAGGATTCCGACGACACACGGCGGACGTATTTCTGCAGGGAAACCGGACGCCGCATCGCACTCTTTCCAATCCCTCCGGAAGCCGTATCCTCAACGGAAATCCGGGATGCATTGAGGCGGGGTGACGCGGTCAAAAAGATGTTGCCACCTGCCGTTGCAGGGTATATCATGGCCCATCTTTTATACCAAGCACACCCCCATCCGATGTCTTGATGAGAGAGTCTTTAAGCGAACTCCAACAATTGGTGGTTGACGCGGCCACCGAAAAAAAAGCTTCCAATATCATTCTTCTGGATCTGAGAAACCGCACGGACCTGACGGATTATTTCCTGATATGCAGTGGGAATTCCAAAGTCCAGGTTCAGGCCATCGCGGACAACATCCTCGAAAAAACCTCCGGCACTCCCTACGACGCGGTCGCACAGGAAGGGTACCAGCAGGGCAACTGGGTGATCCTCGATCTTGGAGACATGATAGTTCATATATTTTTGCAGGAAGTCCGGACGCATTTCGACCTGGAGCGGCTTTGGGGAGATGTCCCCGTGATTGCAGCGATGAGCGAATGAACGAGTGAACGTGAGGAGATTCCGGAACCATGGACAAGAAGAAAGTTTCCGAGCTGAAGTCCCAGTTGATTCAGATCCGATCAGAAATTCTGGGAGACTTGGAAAAGAACATAAAATCCAGCCAGGATGAAGAATTCACCAAGCTTGTCTCGGATGTGTCCGACGACGCGGCGCGTTCCTCCTCCCGGCAGATGCTGCTCAACCTGGGTGAGCAGGAACGGCAAAAACTGAAACTGGTGGAAGAGGCGCTCCAAAAAATCACCACGGGTGAATACGGGGTGTGCTCGGAATGTGAGGGTAAAATTCCCGAGGCCCGTCTTCAGGTGGTGCCGTTCACGCGGTATTGTGTAAAATGCCTGGAAAAACTGGAACAGGAAGAAAAGCTCAACAGGCGCATGGAATCCTTCGGAGACGATCCGGGATCCATTTCCTGAATTCCGCGACACAAACTGTTTGATCAACCATTTCACAACCTGAATACGCGACGTGACCTTAAAACTGATCTCAACCCTGATCGTTTTTGTCCTGCTGATTGTTTACTTCACGTTTCTCAATCCCAGCGACGTCGAGGTTTATTTCACCCAGCACTTTTCCCTGAAAATGCCCATTGTGGTGTTCATGCTGGGGTCGATCCTGGTCGGAGTGGTGTGCACGGCACTGGCGACGGGGCTCCAGCAGTTCCGCAACTCGCTTCGACAGTACGGCAGTAAGCGGGTGGTCCGGAAACAGGAAAAACTGCACCGCAAATGGGAAGAGCTGTTCCAGAAAGCGATCAACGAGATCACCAGTGGCCAGCGGGCCAAAGGCATCGCCCTGTTGGAAAAAATTCTCAATCAGGCGCCGGAACATTTTGAAGCGCTCGCTCATCTGGGTGATCAATTGCGGGAGGAAGGCGACCCCGAACGCGCTGTCACCATGCACCAACGGGCGATCAAGCTGGACCCGGACAACCTGCCGGTCCGGTTCGCGCTGGCCAGGGACTACGCTGCTCTGGGCCACGTTGAAAATGAAATCGCCACCCTGAAGGAAATCCGCAGCCGCAATCCCAACTCCCTTCCCACCCTGCGTCAGTTGCGGGATGCGTTTTTGAAAGCGGGCAATCCGGACCAGGCGTACCAGATGCAGAAAGCGGTCATGCCCCTCATCCACGACGCCGGCGAGCTCGCGCAGGAACAGGAGCTGTTCAGCCAGATCACGTATTCGAAGGGATACCAGCTTTACCAGGAAAAGAAAATCGAGCCGGCGATTGTGGAACTCAAGCGCGCGCTTCGCGAGAACAACCGGTGTCTTCCCGCTTACCTCACCCTTGGCCAGCTTTACCTGGAAAACAGCAACCCCAAAACCGCGATCAAATTCTGGAAGGACGGGTTCGACATCACCCAGTCACCCATTTTCCTGATCCGCCTGCAGAACCTCTACGAAGACATAAACAAAGTCCATGACAGCTACAAGCTGTACCAGGAGGCGATCAGTAAAGCTTCCAGTGACCCCCGGCGTGAACTGTTTTCCATGCTCTACGTGCACCATCTCTTCCACCACGAAGAAAAAGACACGGCCATGGAAGTGCTCAACAATATCGAACATCCCTCGCTGTCCACACAGATGTACAAGATCAAAGCCCTTCTGGATCGTAACGATTATGCGCAGGTGGACGAGATCATGCACGCCACCCACAACCGCCTCTCCACCGCCATCGAACAGTACATCTGCTCGGCCTGCCACCACAAAGGGAATGCCTGGTATGCATTTTGTCCGGAATGCCATGCCTGGAACACCCTGCAGTTGCAGGTGGAAATCTCCCTTTAATTCCAGGTTTCAGGCCAAAAAAAAACATGGGTCCGAAGACCCATGTTTCTCCTCCTCCAAGTAAGCTTGCGGCATTGCGCCGGTGCTGCGAGAATTTTTGTTCCGCCCGACCGCTTAAGGGTTCATCAACCGCGCATCGAGCAGACGCGTATTCTTGGAATACGTTTTCGCCGACAAAAGAATCCGGTCGCTGAAGAGAAAATACAGACCCTCATCCGGATACCGCGCCACCTGGGCCGTCAGCGATGCCGGCACCCCGTAACTCGCCACCACGTCCTCGAATTTCGCACCGAGGCGGATTTCTCCCTGGCTGAACGCGCCTTTGAAATTCGGGCCGATCTCAATGGCTTCCACCACCTTGCCCTCAGTCAATGCACGGATCACGAGATCATGATTGGGATAGGTGATCTCGATATTGTCCAGACCCGGATCCGTACCGCGATTGATCTTGATGAATTCGGGAATGCCGAGAAGGTCGACAGCTGCCTGCAGGGGCATGTCCACCGACAGGTTTTTGCCCACCACGATGTCCGCCGGTTGGGTTTCACCGGGGCGCGGCGCACACTCCTGTTTCTGTTCCTGCACCGGCGCCGGTGCCGGGGCAGGCTTGGGCGCGTCCTGCGCAAATACCGGATGCGCCGCAAAAACGAGGCTCATGACCAGCAAAAAATAGTTTCCGGATTTCACAACTCTCTCCTACAAAAGTGGACCCGTTAATCTTGTCAAATCCTGCACCCTTCAGATTGGAACCGGCCCCGGTCCCCCTCATAACAGTTTATCTATCAATGGATTATGACAAACATTATAGCCGATTTTCACATTCAGGTTAAGCGGATAATTGAATTTTCCTGCAAAAAATCAATGACTTCCCCCAAAACTGCCAATTTTACGGGCTATTTGGGCAAATTTTAATCCGGAAACTCCGGTTTGCGTCGCCGGTCCCGCTTCTTTTTGGCCTTGTCCCGTTCGAATTGCCGCCACTTGTAAGGGTCCTCTTTCAGTTGACTGATGGTATCGCGCGACTCTTCTTCCAGCCACAGATCATCGAGGGGCGTCGATTTCTTCGCCGCTTTCTTCGTTTCCTTCGGCAAAAATTTTTTTCGCTCCTCGGCTTCCTTGTTGGTGAGGCCGAGTTCCATCGCAATGAGGTCCTTGTCACTTTTCAGATTCTTCCGGCGTGCCAGCGCTTCTCCGCGCGTCTTGATCTCTTTCGCATTGACCAGCCCGCTCCGCCATGCATCGGGAATCGCATCCAACCCGTAAAGCGCTCCGGCCCAGGCGCCGACCAGCCCGCCCAGCTTGTCGGCTTCGCGTCCATGATTGAGTGTGGCGGTGAGCAGCGCATCGAAACCACCTGTCCCTTCCACCAGCATCAGCAACCCAAACGGCAGCAGGGTGAGTGCATGCCCCTGCGTCGGGTGCACGATGTCCAAACCGGTGAAGTGCGACGCATTCTTCGCGATCCACTTGCCCAGAGCATCGCGTTGCCCCGGCTCGTACCGCGTTTCCAGTTCGCGAAACGTTTTGCTGAACGCCTGCGGATCTTTCTCCACCGCATGCCAGACATCACCGTGCTCCGTCTGCAGGGTCGTTTCCACTTCCCCGCAAAACGCCGCCGCGTCGCCAAACAGGTGCTGCAACCCACCGGGCTGGGCAGCCGGTTCAAGGTCCAGGCAGCGGGTCACCAGAAACCCGGTCAGCGCGGTGCCGACGATCTCCCATGGATGCCGGCTGAACAGCCGCGCCGCTTCCACGCACTGACTGCGGAAGGTGACGGAATTGCGTTTCATGTACACGGCGACCGGCACGGCCACGGAGAACGTCGAGCCGAAGGCATAGGGTTCACCCGACTTCGCCACGGCTGTGCGATTGGGAAACGATTCGACGGTCTTGTAAAAGCACCCTTCCGGCCGGCGGAACACGCCGAAGTAGCCTTCGGGTCCGTTCGCCCCCATGCGCATCAACACATCGGCGACTGCTTCCGGCTGCGGTTTTTTCGTGGTCAGCAAAACCTCGCTCACCGCCAGCGCCGCCTGCGTCTGCACACCGTACAGACCCCTCATGCGGTACCGCTTCACACCCTTCCCAATGTGAGGTTTCACATCGTGATAGGCATCGACGGTTTTGAAATACTGCTTGACCGTTTCGGGTTTGAGGCCCTTCACCGACTGGCCGAGTGCGTCGCCGACGGCCATGCCGTACCAGCTGCCGAGGGCTTTGTCGTCGGAGGCGCTCATGAGGCGGGCTTCATGGAAACGGGAATGGGAATTACCGGATGGCAAACAGGGGGGTGGGCCGATCCTGCCGGGCCACCTCCACCGGCACCGGTGAAGCGGCGAGCGCACGGTGCGCGTGATTCAACGCCAGCTCCGGCCGGTTGTTTTTTTCGCTCAGATGCATCAACACCACCTTCTGAAGATTGGGGTGATTGAGAGCACTCAACATTTCGGCGCAGGTCTGGTTGGAAAGATGACCCGTATCGCTGGCGACGCGTTTTTTGAGCGGCCACGGGTACGATCCGTTGATCAGCATGTCGGGATCGTGATTGGCCTCGATCAGCAACACGTCCACCCCTTTCAATCGCGCCTCGACGGTGGGCGTGGAGGAACCGAGATCGGTGGCTTGACCCAGCTTCACCGATCCGCACCGGACGACGTAGGCCACCGACTCCGCGGCGTCGTGCGGCGTGGGGAACGACTCGATGCAGAGATCGCCCACCGCCACCTCATCCTCGCGACCGATACACTGCGCCTTGTCAAACGGATCGTGGTGCCGCCGTGCCGCGTCGAACGTGCCTTGGGTCGCGTATACGGGAATGCCGTGTTTGTTGAGCAACAACTTCATACCGCGGATGTGGTCGGAATGCTCGTGCGTGATGAAAACGGCATCGAGGTCGGTGACGTTGCGTTGGACCGCCGCCATGCGCAGCTTGAGTTCGCGCAGGGACAGGCCGTTGTCGATGAGGATGCGCGCGCGGTCGCTTTCGACAAACAACGCGTTGCCCTTGCTGCCGCTGGATAAAACGGAAAATTTTAGAATAACCCTCTCCTCCCCTTTTCGGACACCGTCCGGGAAACGCGTGGATTCGTCACCCCACTATAAAACTTTGTTTAAAGGAATTCCCCTCTGAATTCCATTTTCACTCTCTCCTTAATAAGGAGGGAGTGAAAGAGCCGCAGCCATTCGGCCGGAGGCGCCGCCCCGGACTGCGTCCGGTAGCACAGTTGATATTTCGAACGGTCCCACTGACCCTCGTTTCACCCATCGGGCATCACCCGGCCTGACACGGGCCACGCCCGTTAGTCGTGGTCGATCTGGGCTTTCTGCAGTTTGCCGCTGTAATCGACGAACACCGACTTCCATTCCGAAAAGGTTTCGAGCGCGGCGATACCGACCTCGCGGTGGCCGTTGCCCGTTCCCTTGATGCCGCCGAACGGCAACTGGATTTCCGCACCGATGGTCGATGCGTTGACGTAGGTCAGTCCGGTTTGCAGAGACTCGACGGCCTTGAACGCGCGGTTGACGTCCTGCGTGTAGATCGCCGAAGACAAACCGTAGGAGGAATCGTTGACGATGTCCACCGCCTCCTCAAAACTGCTGCAGGCGATGACGCCGACCACGGGACCGAAGATCTCCTCTTGCGCGATGCGCATTTTGGAATCGACATCGGCAAACACCGTAGGCTGGTAAAACCAGCCGTTCTTGAGGACCTTGCCGTTGGCGTAATTGCCGCCGGTCAGCAGCTTCGCGCCTTCGTCCTTGCCGATCTGCACGTAGCGGTGAACCTTCTCGCGCGCCCTGTCGTTGATGAGCGGACCCATGTCCACTTTCTCTTCGAGGCCGTTGCCGAGTTTCAGCTTTTTCGCCCGCTCGACCAGCATGTCGGTGAACTTCTTCGCCACTTTTTTGTGGATGACGACGCGGCTGCAGGCCGTGCAACGCTGGCCGGTGGTGCCGAACGCACCGAACATCACCCCCTCCAGAGCGAGGCTCAGGTTGGCGTCGTCCATGATGATGATGGCGTTTTTGCCGCCCATCTCCAGCGAGTACTGCTTCATCCTCTGGGCACAGGTGCTGGCGATGCCGGCCCCGGTCTGCGTGGAACCGGTGAACGACACCATGTCCACATCCTTGTGCTCAACCAGCGGCGCGCCCGCATCGGGTCCGAAACCCGTGACCATGTTGACCACGCCGGGGGGCAGTCCCGCCTTCTCGAAAATGTTCATGAAGTTGACCACGGTCAGCGGCGTGTCTTCCGCCGGTTTGATGACCGCGGTGTTGCCGCAGATGAGTGCCGGAATCAGTTTCCAGGACGGGATGGCGAGCGGAAAGTTCCACGGCGTGACACAGGCGACGACGCCCAGCGGCATCCGCACCGACATGGCGAATTTGTTCCTGAGTTCGGAGGGAACCGTCTCCCCGGCCATGCGCCGGCCTTCGCCCGCGGCGAAGTAGGTGAGGTCGATCGCCTCCTGCACGTCGCCGCGCGTCTCGGAGATGATCTTTCCCATTTCCTTCGTCATGTCCTGAGCCAGCGATTCCTTGTGCTTCACCAACAGTTCGGCGACCTTGTACATGATCTCGCCGCGTTTGGGCGCCGGGGTTTCCCGCCACATCTTTTTGGCCTTGGCCGCGGCGGCGACGGCCTTGTCCACATCCTTCTTGTTCGATTTCTGAAACCGTCCCAGCACCTGGTTGCAGTTGGCGGGGTTGGTGTTTTCAAAAATCTCGCCGCTGGATGAGGCCACCCATTTGCCGTTGATGTAGTTTTTGTATTCCTTGGTCATGCAACACCTCCGAATGGAAATGCGTTGAGATAAGACTGGCGGAGCGAAAGGAAATCGATCGTTGACACAGGCCGGAACCCTCCGGAGACCGATGAAAGCCCGGGTTCATGAAAAACCGGGGCCTGGAAAAGAAAATGCGGTTGAATCACCGCTCAATTGGAATATAGGTAAATGATGAAGGGAAGTCAAGCGGGCCGGAAGGGGCGTCCCGGTCCGGGCCAATCACTTGGAAATCAAAACTTTTTCCAGTTCCGCCTCGGGGACGGCGTCCACGATTTCCACCTGGCCCAGGGAGCGGACGAGGATGAAGCGAATCTTCTTTTCGCGCGCTTTTTTGTCGCGGTACATGGACTCGATGTAAGCGCGGGCTGGAAATTCCGGAAGCGCGGTGGGCAGGCCGTAGCGGTCGATGAGTTTCGTGATCCGCTCCACCGTAGCGGCGTCGCAGTATCCCATCTGGTGCGACAGGTGCGCCGCGATCACCATGCCGATGGCCACGGCCTCGCCGTGTTTGTATTGCGTGTATTCGGTGAGGGCTTCCACGGCGTGGCCGATGGTGTGGCCGTAATTGAGCACCATGCGGTAATTGCTTTCGCGCTCGTCCTTTTCGACCACCCGCGCCTTGATGGCGCACGAGGTTTCGATGATGTGGGTGAGGGCCTGCGGGTCCTGGGACTGGATCGCATCCACGTTGTCCTCGAGATACTTGAACAAATCGGGGTCCTCGATGACCCCGTACTTGATGATCTCGGCCATGCCGGCGCGAAACTCGTCGGAGGGAAGGGTCTTCAAGGTGTTGAGGTCGATGATGACGGCGCGCGGCTGGTAGAACGCGCCGATCATGTTTTTGCCGAGCGGGTGGTTGACGGCGGTTTTGCCGCCGACGCTGCTGTCCACCTGCGACAGCAGGGTGGTGGGCACCTGCAGAAACGGCACGCCGCGTTGATAGGTGGCGGCGACGAAGCCGGTGAGGTCGCCAATGACGCCACCGCCCAAAGCGACCATCAACGTGTTGCGGTCATAGGCGTGTTGCATGAGGTGATCATACACCACCCCGGCGCTGGCCAGCGTTTTGTGCGCCTCGCCCTGCGGAATTTCCACGATGCGGTTTTCGATGCCGGCCTGTTTCAGGCCGGCCTCCAGCGCAGGGCCGTACAAGGCGCGGATGGACGGATGGGTGACGATCACGGCGCGGCGCAAACCGGCAAGCGAAGGCACGCGGCCGCTGAAGGTGCCAAATAGATTCTGGCCGATCAGGATTTCGTAACTCCTGTCGGCCAGATCTATCCTCAAAACTTTCATTGAATCCTATTCGATGTTTTCCCGCACGATGGTGGGCGTAACGAAAATCAGCAATTCCGAGATGGTATCATCTTGCGAACGATTCTTGAAGAGATAACCGAGAATCGGAATCTGGTGCAGGTATGGCACCCGCACGCGGGCTTCGTTGATTTCCTGCTGGAAAAGGCCGCCCAGCACCACCGTGGCACCGTTGTCCACCAGCACTTCGGAATTGGCTTCCTTGGTGATGATGGTCGGGACGCCGTTGACCTGCTGACCAAAGTCGGCCTGGTTCTGGGTGGCAGTGATCTTCATGTACACGTCCTCTTCCGCCGTGATGTGCGGTTTGACCGTCAGGTTGATTTCCGCATCGACGAACTCGATCTTGGTGCCTTCGTTCGCGGAGAAAGTCTGATACGGGATCTCCCGGCCACTGCGGATCTTGGCTTCCTTGTTATCCAGCGTGGTGACCTTGGGATTCGCAATGGTCCGCGATTTACCCTCACTTTCGGCTGCGGCCAGGATCAACTGCAACTGGTGGTCCGCATCGCTCATGGTCAGGGTGTACAGGCCGGCAGGGTTGGCCACGTTGGCGGCGAGGTCCACCACGAACTCGCCGTTCAGCGTGGTCGGGAAGCCCGGGTTGGCCACGTCGATGTTATTGTTCAACGTCCATTGCAGTCCGAGGTCCTGGGTGAACGACCGCGCGATCTCGATGATACGCGACTCGATCATGACCTGCGGGGTTCGGATATCCAGCGTCCGGATCACCGACACCATTTCCTCGATCTTGTCCTCAATGTCGGTGAGGATCAGCGTGTTGGTGCGGGTGTCGGAGGAGATCTGGCCCCGGTCGATCGACTTGATTTTTTCCAGGTTCTTCACCATCTCCTCGATGTCCGCGTAACTGATGCGGATCATCTCGGTCACCAGCGGTTCGGATTTCTTGGCTTCCTCCAGCGCCGCCTTGGGTGCAATGCGAATGATGTTTTTCTGGCATTTGCGGGCAAGCCCGTAGTTGTCCAGTATCAATTCAAGAGCCGTATTCCAGCCGACATCCACCAGGCGGACATTGACATTTCCACTCACGTCCGGAGACAACACCACGTTGAATCCGCTGACATCGGAAATGATACGGAAAATGTTTTTCAGGCTCGCGTCCTGGAAGTCAAAGGTATAGCGTTCCTTCTGTCCACCCAGCAGGTTGCCGCAGGTGTCTTCCACGCTGGCCTTGGATCCCGATTCATAAAGGGAGCCTTCCTGTTCTCCGCTGGCCATGCCCATTTCTTCCTCAAACGAGGAGGCGGTGCGGGTGTCCTTGTTTCCTGCTTCCATGGAAGCGGCCTGAATGCGGACGTCCAGGCTGTTGGGTCCGGTTTTGACGATTTCGTAACTGGCGGTCTGGTTGAGACCGATCTCCAGGCGCAGCACTTTGGCTTCTTCAAAGTACGTCGGGGTGACCGTACTGACCACTCCCTTGTTGACCTGGATGGCTCCGGTCAGCATGCCCTGAGACGTTCCCGGAAAGTCCAACACCAGGCGGAGCGGGTTTTCCAGTTTGAAGGCAGTGTAATTCACCGAGCCGCTGATCTGGAGCTGAATGGAAGTTTCGTCGCCTTGCTGGTCCGCGGTCAGGTTCTGAATTTCGTTTATGGCCGAAGCGGGCGCCTCTTCGGTCATCTGGGCGACATTCCAGACCTTTCCCTTTTTTCCATTGATGGTTTTCCCGGATTTGGTGACAGAAATCCCCTTCATGTTTTCCGGCTTGACGGAGGTGTGGCCCTTGTCCCCCGTGGCGCCGAAAACCGGGAACGCCGTCAGGCACACAGCCATCACGACGGCGGTCAAACAAGAGATATGAATTTTCATGTTTTTGGTTTTCACAACACGCTCCTCATTCATCGGCCGGTTTAGTAAACTCCAGATATCGGGTTTGGGTCCGGATGTTGCCCTGATAATCGCGGATACGTTCAATAATGGTGATCTTTTCCTGATCAATGGCTTCGACCACGCCGTAACGCGGTCCAAGCAGAGAACCGACGCGGATGGTATGTCCGAAAGTATCCGGGGTCTCCACCAGGGCAACGGTCTCCTGACCGCTCCAGATAAGGCCGGACAGTTTCAATTGACCCAGTTCATTCTGCAGGTCGGACCCGATCTGCATGGACCCAACCCCACTGGCCTTTTCAATCAGGTTCTTATAATTGCTGATTTCCTCGACAACCTCGTCCTTACTCATGTCCCGCAGCTCTTTCTTGTTCTTAAACAGCGCCGCATAGTATTCGAGGTCGGAATGGAGTCTCGGATCCGTTCGTTTGACTGCGCGGTAGACCTCGTAAGGAATCGACGGAAGGGTTCCCAGTTCCTGGTCCATACGGCTTCGGAACAACTGTTTCTCTTCCATTCTTTCCTTCATGCGTTCCCGCCGGTCCTTGTCTTCCTGCATCTGCTTCTGAATGGCTTCAATATCCACTTCATCAATCTGAGGCACGAAGGGATCCCGTTTGTCCGTGAACATGTAGCGCAGACCGGGAGCGAACACGGCTTTGAGAGTGTCAAAATCTTCTTTCGTGGATTTGAGCCGTCGCACCACTTCCTTCAAGGCACTTTCCGCCCGCCGATTCATTCTGGCGATACCTGCGGCGTTGCCCTCCTGGTCCATCCGGTTGTACCAGCGCCCTTCGGGCGATTCATAAAACCGGACCATGCGTTCGACATCACGGTCGCTGAGGGCTTTGTAGCGGAACAGATTGTCGATGATGTGCAGGGACCGCTGATGGTCGCGCATCTCCATCTTCAACTTCATGACCAGCTTTTCGGCGCTGCCTACGGCGAAGAAATCGTTCAGCGGCGCCACGGTACGAAGCATCGATGCCTTGAACTTGATATCGTAATCCACCTGCGACTTGGCTTTCTCCAAACGGTCCATCAACTCCAGGCGTTTTTTGTCCGGAGGGTGTGACGTGATGCGCTTGAGAAAGCTTTCGTATTCGCCCCATCGCTTCACATAGCTGGAGTCCAGCGCAGCAATGCGGCGCCCCAGCGGCGAACGGAAAAACCGGATGGCCCGGCGAATGTGCGTTCGGTTGAAACCATCTCGAAGGGCCCGGAATTTGGTGTTGTAAAACTCGTTGGTGTTGAACGCTCCCTCGTACACTTCATTGATGAGGGTGATGTGCTCTCTTGAAAGCCCCAAAGACGACAGCAGGTTCGGATTGGTGAACACGGATGGTTCCATGGTCATGCGCGCCACCAGAGCCTTTTCCTTCTGGGATCCGCTTAGCACGAACAACTGCCGAACGAGTGAAGTCTTGTTTTGCGTTCTGGCCGCCTGGAGTTCCGGGACCCACACGGCAAGAACCATCCAGGCCGCCATCAGGGCCGCCACGAACCAGCGCACACCGCGGGTGTCAGGGAATCCGTTTAAATATTGTGTCTGCGTTTTCATCGTCGCGTTCCACATATGGCTTTATTCACCCTCTTTCTCGGAGCCTTCAATGTATGCAAACGTTTTCGCCTGAATGTCCGTCTTCAGTAAAAGGACCGACTTGCGTTGGGCCTCACCCATATCGCCCTTCACAGGAACCTGGGTGGTCTCCCGAACCATTTTGAGCTTGGAAATATTCACCATGCGCAACAGGCTCTGCAACGTGTCAAAGAAACCGGCCGTATGGTAGTAATCCCCGGTGATGGTCATGGTGATGGGGATTTCCTTGTAAAATTTCTTTTCGGACGCTTCATCCAGCCGGAACGTCACAATGTTCACGTCCAGGAACCGGCCCACATCCGAAATTTTGTTCAACAGCGTGGGCAGTTGCTCAACCAGCGGAAGCTGGCGTTTCTTTTCCACCAGCGTACCCGAAAGCGTGGCGACCTGTTTGGTGATCAATTCCTTCTGCGACACTTCCTGCTGGTACAGTTTCAGCTTGTCCTCGGTTTTACTCATCTTGGTTTCCAGTTCGCGATACTCATCCTGGTAGGCACTGTAAATTAAGAGGTAATAGGCAATAAAAATGCCGAAGCACAGCGCCGCTCCCACCATGATGGCCTGGGGTTTCTGGAACCGATCCAGTTTGTCGTATGGAATCTTGTCTAAAATTTTATCCATGGATCATCCCTTTTGCGGAGCCTCGAGTTTGAGTACGTGACTGTAAATGATGAATTCCTTGACCGGATAATTCTTTTTCCACTTCTGCTCGGTCCTGGCCAGCATCACATGGTCGAAGTAGGGAAGTTCCCTCAGTCTCTCCACGAAATGAACGATGGCCTGATGGTCGTCCCCCTGGCCCGTGATCTGGATAAACTGGTGCGGTTCGTGTTCGCGCCCTTCCTTCTCCGCATTGGCCTTCTCTTCATTGATGGCGGCCTTGTTGACACCGAGAAAAAGATCCGGGATATTCGCCAGGTCGTCCAGCGTCCGCTGCTCCACCACCGTCAGCCAAACCCCGTCCGGGAGGCTCTGCCCCAGGTCTTCCAGCAACTCGGTCGTGCGGCTTCGCTTCGTACGAAGCCCGTCGATTCCCTTGATGATGTCCCCGTAACGTTCCTTTTTCTTTTTGAGCTTCTGGACTTTCCTGTAATCCGGGGTCAACGCGTTCACCTGGGACTGCACTTCCTCGATATCGCCTTCCAGCTGCGCAACGGTGACCAGCTGCCATGCCCACACCAGAAAGCAGGCCACGCCTGCGAGCAAGCCGGCGCTCACAATGCCGGCAAACAGCTTTTGAATGATGATTTCCCGGACAATGCGCTGGTAGTCGTATAGATTGACGCGAATGAGATTCATGAATTATTTCACCTTTTGTTCTTTTTTCTTGGACTCCATCTGTTCCAGGTAATCGAACCGTCTCGAAGCAAGCCCGATGGCGACGGCGGACATGGGTGCCATGTGCGCCAGGGCTTTCTTGTCAAAAGTCGACGGAATCTTGATGGACTCAAACGGATCGAACAATTCCACAGGCACCGCCATGCGATCGGCGATAAATCCATCCACCCCCGGAATCAACGCACCCCCTCCCATGACAAACACCTTCTCCACCTGGCTGTTGGAGGTGGAGCTGAAAAACTCGAAAGCCTTATGGAGTTCCTCGATGATCGGATCGATAGAATCGAGGATGACATTGATCACATCGTCCTTTTCCATCTCTTCCGGCAGTACGCCGTACTTGAGGGCCTCGGCATCTTTGGGTTCCAGCTGGAAACGGCTCACCAGGTTTTTCGTGCACAAGCCGCCACCCACCGGTATGTCGCGGGTGAAGGTGCTGACGCCGTCCATCAGAATATTGAGGTGAGTGAACGTATGTCCCAGATCCAGCAATGCCACCGAACCCATGTCCTTCACATTTCTGGAATTGCCAAGAGCGTTGACGATGGCGAACACGTCGAGGTCGACAATGACCGGTTTCAGGCCGGCGGCCGCGAGCACCGCCAGACGGCTGTCGATGATTTCGTTCTGCACAGCAACCAGCAGGATATCCAGCTTCTCTTCCTCCTCATCTTCAAATTCATGCTCGTCGAATGCCATGCTTGGTTCCAGAATCTGGTAGTCGATGCGCACGTCGTCGATGTCGAAGGGAATGTACTGTTCCGCCTCCTCCTGGATGGCTTCAGCCAGGTCTTCCTCCGGCAGAGCGGGCACCTTGATCTTTTTGATCATCACCGCCTCACCGGAAACGGAAACAACCGCAAACCGGTTGTTAATCTTTTCCGCGGCCAGAAGACGGGTGAGGGCGTCGGAGACCTGCTCTTCATCGCGCACCACTCCCTCAGTCACCGATTCCGGTTCCAGGGGCATGAGTCCGAAGTTTTTCAACTCAAACTTTCCCGGATCCCCATCGAGCTGGGCGACCTTGATGGAATGCGACCCGATATCAATAGCCAACAACGGAGTTTTGGCCGAAAGAAACATGTAACGTCCTCTGCGTATGAGTTAGGTTGCGCTCTTTACGGGAACCGTCCGGCGAGCCGGAAACCCGGTCCCCTCCTCCTGCTTTATTTCGAAACGGCACCTGCGACCTTGCTGGCAGTGCCCTGTTGATTGATGAAACCGTTGAACTCCGTTCGGAATCATGCCTGCCTTTTCCCCTTTCCGGCCTGGCGACGCACCTTGACCTTGGATTTGGATTTGGTCTTGACCTGGCTGGATGCCCGGTCGTCTGCAGACGTTTCCTCCCCAAAGACTTTCGAGCGCTCCCCCAGTTTGTACCCGAGTGCAAGTATGATTTTGCGTTTGGTGTCCAAGCGGCAATCGTTCCCTTTTTCAATCCGGTCGATGGTTTGCACGGTGACACTGGCTTTCCGTGCGAGCTCGGCCTTGCTCATCATCTTCGACTCGCGGATTTTGCGGACATTATTCACACTGGCCACAATATTCCCCTCCTTTGGCTAAAAAAATGGGACGAATTGCGCATGACTTAAATGTAGTTGCTATTCAATTTTTACGGATGCTAATCAATATACTTGAATGTTTATTATTATGTCAATAATTTTTTTGAATTAATTGCTATTAATATTAATTTATATAAATTTAAACAAATTTATATCTGCCCTCCCCGCCGCCGGACAGGCCGCAGATCCGCTCTGTGCGCGGGATTCCCAGCCGCCCGCGCTTCCCCGGCACGGCAAAAAGGGTTTCGGTGATTTTTCCTCAACCACCCCCCTTTTTTGCCCTGGGCGGGCGGGGGAAATTCCCGAGCCTCGAGGGACGCACTCCCCCCCTCGCTCCAAATGCCGGTTGGAATGAACCGGCAATTCCGCTACAATCTTCCGCCATGAAACACGTTTACCTCGAAACCTTCGGCTGCCAGATGAACGTGGCGGATACCGACCGCATGGAGCTTCTGCTGTTCCACTCGGGCTACACCCGCACGCAACACGCGGAGGACGCGGACCTCATCCTCGTCAACACCTGCTCGATCCGGGAGAAAGCGGAACAGAAGGTGTATTCGCTGTTCGGTTCGTTCCGCCCGCTCAAGAAACAGAATCCGGACCTGCTGTTCGGCCTTGCGGGTTGCCTGGCGCAACAGGAACAGGAATCCCTGTTGAAACGCATGCCGTTTCTGGATTTCATCATCGGACCCGACGCGGTGGAGGACATTCCGCTGGCGGTCGATCGCGTCCGCCGCGAGGGCAAACCGCTTTCCTGGACGGAGTTCGACCGCGAGAAACACTACTCCATCCCCGTAGTGGCGCCGGTGAAACCTCCCGGACCCAGCGCCTTCATCAACATCATCAAGGGGTGCGACAAGTTCTGCTCGTTCTGCGTGGTGCCGTTCACCCGCGGGCGGGAGAAATCGCGGGAAGCGTCGGAGATCTATGAGGAGGTCCGGCAGTTGGTGGACCAGGGTGCGAAGGAAATCATTCTTCTCGGCCAGAACGTCAACGCCTACGGCAAACGGGGTCTCGAAAAACCGGTGGCTTTCCACGAACTGCTTTACGGCGTGGCGGACATTCCGGGCGTCGAGCGTTTGCGCTTCACCACCAGTCATCCGCGCGACTTCACACCGGAAACCATCCGGGCGTTCCGCGATCTCGACAAGCTGGTCAACCACCTGCACCTGCCGGTGCAGTCCGGAAACGACCGTATCCTGGACCGCATGCGGCGCAGTCACACCGTGGCGGAGTACATGGAACAGATCGACGCGTTGAAAGACGCGGTGCCGGGCATCGCGCTGTCCACCGACATCATCGTCGGTTTTCCCGGAGAGACGGAAAGCGAGTTCGAGGACACGCTTCGGCTGATGGAGAAGGTGGGCTACAGCAACAGCTACATGTTCGCCTACAGTCCGCGACCCAACACCCCCGCCGCGCTGTATGAAGACTCCGTGCCGGAGGAAGAAAAGAAACGCCGCCTGCACGCCACCATCGACCTGCAATCACGGCTGACCGATCGATTGAGCCAGAAGTTTCTCGATGAGGAAGTCGAGGTATTGGTTGAAAGCCGCACGTCACGCCAGAACATGACCTTCAAAGGCCGCAACCCGGAATACTGGATGGTGATTTTCTCAGGTGGGGAAGGCGCATTGCAGACGGGCGACCTCGCCTGCGTGCGCGTGCACAGCGCGCAGGGTCATGTCCTCAAAGGCGAGTTCGTTGCCAAAACCGCGCCCGCAACAGCAGTCGGGTTGTAAATCCTTCCTTTTCGTACTCCCACCAAATCATCTTTTAAAGACTCTTTAAAAAGTTTCCTGGTCGTGTGCGGCTCTTCGGGAAAAGGGGAGGAGCTTGGTATGGGGCCCACGGATTCCCCGGAGAGCCCTCAAAGCAACAGTGTGTTTGCCCCGGGCCACGCCCGCGCCCACAGGCTATCGTCCGCCCAATAAGCATCAGCGTGTTTGCCCCGGGCCACGCCCGGTTAATAAATTCCCAGGTTGTTGTAGATGTCTTCCTCGAGGAGGTCGGCGTCGGGGCCGATCATGTGGAGGGTCAGGCGCATATCGCGAATGGACTTCACATCCGGCGGGTTCAACCGGTCGGAAAGTTTTTCCAGAGTCTCGGTGCAGAATTCGTCCAGGTCCGCCAGCACTTCCAGCATTTCCGCGGGGAGGTCTTCCAGGTTCACCATCTGGGATTCCAGGTAACGCAAAATCTGGATGAGACGCAGCTTGATGCCCACCGTCTCGTTGCGGATATCGGACACCGGTTTCGGTTCCGGGCATTGCAGGTCCTCGCAGATCCCCTGCAACATTTTGCGCAGGTAGCGGTAGAAGGCCTTGTGCTGCCGGTCGTCATAGAAGCGATCGCGCTTGGCGCCAAAGAGCAGATCGAACACGGCTTCAATATCGAAGTCGTCCGTCGCCATCATCGAAACCAGGATGGCCTTGAACTCGAGATCGTTGAACGCGAGGCCCATGTCTTCGAAAATTTCAGCAAGCGATCCCGTCCGCCCGCTTGGGGTTTGCTCCACCGCTTCCCACACGTACGGATCCGGTCCCGCAGGATGGGCCGGTGCCATGTGAATGCCCCGCACCTCATCACGCACCACGTGCATGCGGTTGAGGTTTTCCACCATCTCCGGCAGGGAGAACGCAGGGATCTCCACCCGTCTTTCGGCCAGAGTGAACAGCGCATAAAGAAGCTGTTTGTCCAGCCGGTCGGGGCTCTGCCGTTTCCGTGTGAACAAATCCGACAACACCCGTTCGAGAGCAATGTACAACGAGCGCAGGCGAATGCGGTCTTCCCTCCCTTTTTCCGCCGGGTACGGATGCAGGGAAAACACCCCACCGCGGTAATCCTCCAATCGCGCCTGCAGGGCATCGCCCGGTTTCAGGCTGTAGGCAGAGTAAAGCGGCCTCACGTCCCAAGCCGTGAGGGTGAGCATGCTTTTACCGGGAACGAACTGGTTGACTTTGATCTGGTCCGGAAAATGCCGCTCGTCGCAATACTGAAAAAACGGGATCACGTCTTCAATGAAAAAAGTTTTGCGTTTTTTGGGAACGTCGCGGCCTTCGGCATCGACAAACACCAGTTCCCCTTCATCCAGCTCGCACGAAACAAAGGGAGCCAGCCGGTGACCCGGGACGAGGAGCCCTTTCTCCTGTTCTACTGAACCGGGATTGATCACAAGCGGAATCCGTCCCAGCCGATTGAGAATGAGGCGGAACGGAAGGAAGTCGTTGTCGCCGACCTCGATCAGATAATCGTGGTTGTTGAGCTTGGCCTTGAGGTGGTCCAGTGTGTCCGGTGCAATGCGCCGCCGCCAGCGTTCCTGAATGCGGGAAACATAATCTTCCAATGTGAAGGGGGTCTGCGATTCGCGGATCAGATTTTCAGCAAGGGTTTGAAGCGTTAGTCTCTGAGACATGTAGTTTAAAGAATCCGGTTCGGTTAGGGTTCCATGAAAAACGAATTGAAACCGGATCGGCAGGAATGCTTCCCGTTGAGTCAAGGCAGGCTATGATGGGCCGCTTGTGGGAATCTGCGACCCGATGTGCTGGACAAATGCTAGCACAATTTTTTTTCGGTGTGTACCCCTGTTTACTCAGGAAAGCAAACGAATGAAAAGGGAAGAATACTGGAAGTTCATCCTGCATCCGTCACCCGGTCGTTCTCCATTCAAGCGAAACGAACCGGGTGAGGCAATGAGCATTTGCTTCGATCGTTTTTTCCGTGGTTGACGGATCAACGATAGGGCATCTGGTTGCCGGACAGTTGAGACTCGATGTCACGCTCAATCTGGTTTTCCTGGGTGACAAACTGTTCCAGCTCTTTTTCGCTGTTGAACTCGAACGTACGCGGTTCCTTCTGTCCACAGATTTCCTCGTCCTGCTCCACGATGACCCTGGTCCCTTCGATGGACTGGATCGCGAACTTTTTTCGGGTGCGCAGACGCGCGAAAATTTTTCGGTAATTGATTTCTATGTCGTGAGCGTGCTGTTCAGACATGACGCACTCCTTATTTATAATAAACGGTTGAAACCTGATCTCGTATCTTTGAGTTGGGTCCCATTATAGAATTCCCCGGAACGGAGTTCAACCGGGTTGCACCTGCCGGGCGTGGTCCGGACCAAACCAACCCTCGTCCGGCGGATACATTCTACCCCCTGCAAAGGGGAAACCGGTCAGGATCGTCGGCCTGTACCATAAACCATCGCGGGGATCACCGGGGATCAGCCCTCTTGCTGCAGGCCACACCTACTCGAATTTGCGCAGGACGAGGGCGGAGTTTTTCGAGCCGAAGGAGATGCAGTTGCTGATGGCGGTGCGTATGGAGGTTTCACGGCTTTCGTTTGCGATGTAGTCCATGTCACATTCCGGGTCGGGGTTTTCCAGGTTGATGGTCGGCGTCAGCACTCCCTGCTTGAGCGAAAGCGCCGTCACCGTGACCCCGAGCGCCCCCGAGGCCCCCTGCGGATGCCCGACCATCGATTTGGTGGAACTCACCGGAATCTGCATCGCATACCCGTTCAGGGCCTGCTTCACCGCATGGGTTTCAATTTTGTCATTGATGACGGTCGAGGTTCCGTGGAAATTGATGTAATCCACGTCCATGTCGCTCAGCCGTGCGTCCTTGAGCGCCAGTTTGAGTGCGCGTGTGGACTGTTTGCCATCCGGCATGATGGCCACGCGGTGGTAGGCGTCGCAGGTGGTGCCGTAACCGATTATTTCCGCGTACACCTTGGCCCTGCGTTTCAGCGCGTGCTCCAGGTCCTCCAGCACCAGCATCCAGCTGCCTTCCGCCAGCACGAAACCCTCGCGGTCCCGGTTGAAGGGGCGCGACCCTCTCGTCGGATCCCCGTTGAAGTGAACGGGGTTGGCGCGCATGCGCTGGAAACCGGTCATCATCGCCGGCGTCACACAGGCCTCCACGCCTCCGGTCAGAAACCAGTCTTCCTGCCCGAAACGGATGGCGTTGAAAGCGTAGCCCATGGCATCGGTCGAACTGGTGCACCCGTTGGAGATGACGTGGCTCCGCCCCTGCAAACCGAAACGCATCGACACCTCGCTCGACAACATGCCGACCAGCGAGTTTGAAATGGCGTAGGGGCTGATCTTGTGGCGGTCGTCGGAATAATAAAACGCGAACTGCTTCTCCGAGAAATCGAAACCGGAGCCACCCGTGCCCACCAGCACGCCCAGGCTTTCGAAATCCTCTTCCTCAAAATCCTTGAAGTTGATCCCCGCGTCCTCGAACGCCTCCGTGGCCGCCGCCACGCAAAGAGGCACCGACCTCGGCAGTTTTTTGAGTTCGGCTTCGCCGTAATACCGCCGCGGATCAAAGTCCGTCACCTCCCCGGCGATCATGCAATCCAATCCCTCGGGATCGAAACTCCGGATGCGGTCGATACCGCTGACCCCATTGCAGGTATTCTGCCAGAATGTGTCTTTACCGATGCCGTTGGGGCTGACGACACCCAGGCCGGTGATCACCACGCGTCTTGGAAACATAACCTCATTTATGGCAAACAGAAATAAGATGAAGGTGGGATTCTACCACACCCAAAGCTTCTATTATATACGGCTGAGCCTTGAACCGGGAGCAGACCTTACGCCAGGCACACTCGGAAATATTCTCACTTCCCGGATTTAGTGCTATGCTTTGCCGGAACGCAAGCCGTCCGTTTGCGGGATCCCCCTTAGGAGCGCGCCGCCGTTGAAACTGAATTTATCCATTCGCGAACAGACCGGGCAGATGTTGATTTCCGGGTTCGAGGGCACCCGCGTCACCCGCGAAACCGAGGACCTGATCCTCAACCGTCACATCGGCGGATTGATCCTGTTCGACCGCAATTACGAGAACCCCCAGCAATTGCACGCGCTGACGCGGGACTTGCAACAGGTGGCGGCCGCGTCGTCCACCGGCCTGCCGCTGTTTGTTTCCGTGGACCAGGAAGGGGGCCGGGTGGCCCGCCTGAAAGCACCGTTCACGGAATTCCCCCCGGCGATCGGGCTGGACCGCATACGGTCTGAAGACCTTGCCTATGAGTTCGGCCGGGCGCTCACCCGGGAGCTTTTTGATGTTGGCGTCAACATGGATTACGCCCCGGTGCTCGATGTCCACACCAATGCCGACAACCCGGTGATTGGGGACCGTGCGTTCAGCGCAGACCCGCACTGGGCCGGAGTGCTGGCGGTGGCGTTCATGAATGGGTGCCGCGATTCCGGAGTTCTCCCCGTCGGCAAGCATTTTCCCGGCCACGGGGATACCCACCTCGATTCACATCACGACCTGCCGTGGGTGGAAAGGGATGAAAGCGGGCTGAACCAGGTGGAGCTGGCTCCCTTTGTCCACGCCGTTCAGCATGGACTGGAAGCGATCATGACCGCCCACGTCATGTATCCTGCGTGGGATGAAGCCCTGCCCGCCACGTTTTCGCCGCGTATCCTGCAGGAAATCCTTCGCGGCCAGTTGGGTTTCGAGGGAGTGATCATCTCCGACGACCTGGAGATGAAGGCCGTGGACCAGCACTTTTCATTCGACACCTTCGCCGAACGCGGGGTGGAAGCGGGGCTGGACGTGTTCCTGATCTGCCATCACCGCGACAAGGTGGAGGCCCTGCAAGACCAGCTGATTCGGGGAGTGGAAAGCGGCCGCATCGACCGCACCCGCATTGAGAGCTCCGTCGAGCGGCTGCTTAGAATGAAGGAAAAACTGAAACCGGCTCCCGAACAGCCGCCGGAACCGGCGGGCTGGACCTCCTACCATCAGCCCATTGCGGACCGCCTGCGACAGGCGGCCGAGTCCTCGGCTTGAACCCGGGCTACAAAACCCTTAATTAATCATATCTTTGTATTCACTTACAGGCTTTGGCCGCTTTTTCGACCAGCCAATACTTATTGACTCGATACATATGTCTATTTAGGCAAAAAATTAACAAGCCCGGCAAAAAAAAATTCATATCGACAAGCCTAATATGGGGTCCGTTTTCTTCTTTCCCAAAAGTTGGGAAAAGGGATTATTTTTCAATATTTATGTGCCACCCCCTCGTTCAGGAACAACCCAAAATAAAAACCTGATTATTGAGAGCCTTAGAAAATAAGTTCAAAATCATAAACATAGTATTTATACTATGCGCATAGTATTACCTATTACGCAAATGGTGTATTTGGAATACCGATAAACATATCCGACACCATCCATTCGGGATGCCAAATAATACCTGGACCCACCCCTAATCTCCCGAAGTCCGGGGGTCTGTGGAGATATACGTTAAGCCCCGACTTTCAATGTTTTGATTGACGAAAATGCTGGAATAGCTAGAGTAAGTATTAAGTTATTTTTTGATGCTGAGTTTACAGCTCGCTTAGGGGAAGCGAACCGAAAACCACGAGCATTCAGGTAAAGTTTATTTTCAATGAGAATAAAAGTGGATTTATTCCATAATGACACTTGGATTCCATGCATTTAGGTACCACTTTCTGTCTAACTAACAACCAAGTACACCAATATGCCGGAAAAAAAACATAAAGGTACCGCCAAACATCTGGGGTCACGCCTGCGTCAGTGGCGAAAAACCATCCCGATGAAATCTTACGAGCTGGCCAAGCTCATCAAAATATCCCAGGGGTCGTTGTCGGATATTGAAAACGAAAAATCCCTTCCGTCTGCCGACACTATTGCCAAGTTGTACCAGTTTTCCAACCTCAATATAGTCTGGCTGCTGACCGGGAAAGGCCCAATGACCCGCGATGAAACCGGTTTTGCTCAGGAGGAGGGAATGGTCAGCTCCATGCTGGAGCAGTATGGGGAAGATCAAAAACTGCGCGAGGTGATTGAGAAGGTGGTCCGCATATACAAAAAGGGCGGGCTGGAAAAGCGGGCGCACCTGATCGGATTTGTCAACGGAGCCGACCCGGGGGAATGAGCCTCTGGCCCGAGGGATTCCACCTCAGGAAAAACCCCTTCAATTCAAGGCATTTCTTTGCCTTCCACCCGCAATTTCAACTGCCACACCGTTTCAACCTTCTCTCCCGCATTCAACTGTAAAGCATTCAAATTCAGCAGGCAGGAACCCTGGTAGGTGCGCTCAAAGCCTTCTTCCGACTGCGAAACGGTCTCGACCGGGTACCACCACCACCGGGCCTTCGCTTGACTTTCCAGTAACAAGGCAAATCCGAAAGCCTCGTCACGCAGGCCGAAACTCCCCGCCTTTTCCAATTCACCTTCACTGTTCATGCGCGGCCGTTCGGAGCCAAACCCGGGGGACACGTAATAGCGGTCCGGTGCATCGCCGGCCAGCAGTGTGAAGTTGAACTCCTCGGCCCACAGCACCTTCAGTACCCGGTCTCCGGTGTTGGCAACCGTCACGGCAACCGTCATTTCCCCCCGGTCGGGTGAAAACACGTACCGCTTGTTCAAAATCACCGGATGAACCCCGGCGTCATCCACCACCCTTCCCTCCCGCTGGAGTTCCAGCTCGAGGGCGGCATGCGTTCCGTTTTCCATCTTCCGAACCACCGTATACGGTTTCCCGACAAAATCTCCAAGCTCCCGGTAGCGGCTGGATTTCATTGCCTCCAACGTGGTATCGAGAGGCAGGAAGCGCTCCATGAACGAATACCGTTCCTGCACATCGTAGAACAGGCGATCCTTCAGCCCGGCTTCCTTCACCCGCACCCGGTCATGGATGGATGCGGGTGCCGCCTCGTCCCCGGCGTGCGTCGCTTCCGCCGACTCCAGCCGCCGGTGATACGCTTCTTCCCGGCGCTTGAGCACGTTGCTGAGGTTGAAACACAGCGGACGGCAGTCCAGTTCGAACAACGCGCCGCCGCAGGCCGGGACGATGCCCGCGGTGAGGGCCCGGTTGGACACGATCACCTCTTCGTGCCCGTCATGGTTGTAGTCGAGCACGTCCACATTCAGTCCGCGATCGTTTCCATCCAGCAAATTGTCGGCGATGTTCTCCGCCGCAATGAGGTGGTTGTACAAGGCATGCCGCAAATAATTCAGGTACAGTCCGCCGAACAGGCCGTGCCACTGGGCGCAGTTGCACTGGCCCCGGTACAGTTCCCGCAACGCGCCGCTTTCCTTCTGCTGTTCGGGGGTCAGGCGATGCACCTTCCGGCTCACGTAGAGCATTTTCTTGTGCATGAGGTTGCTTTCCTCGTACTTGGTGAGGAAGTTGTCCCACTGCCCGCCTCTTAAAAACGTGCGATAGCCGTCTTCATCCATCCCCCGCTCTTTCATTTGAGCCTTCAGGTCCTCGAAACGCGAGGCGGCGCGGTGCGGCAGGGCCCACTCCATCATCTCATCATAGGATGCCATCGGCAGGTACACCCGTCCCACCGGCGGCGTGTTCTGGATGTAGTCGCCGAAGGTCACCGTCTCCAGCCAGTCGCGGTTCGCCTCCAGCGCGCCGAACAGGTTTTTCAAATACCCCTTTTCGTAAACCCATTCGTACGTTTCCGGCCAGCCGCCGAACTTCTCGCCGTCGTCGGCGTAGGTGACGGCGTCGAAACCGTTCTCATCGCGAAAACGTTTCAGATACTCGATGGTTTTCTCAGGCAGGTCGAAGGGAATGGAATAACGCAGGGTTTTGCTGATGGGAAATACCTTGAGCGCGTGTCCCTGGTTTTCTGTGATGTAGTGACCGGAGATCTGGTCTGTCTCCAGACCGGCGTAATAAAAATGCGTGTCGTCAAGCACCGTGTACTCGATGCCTGCCTGCGCAAGGAGGCTGGGTAGCGTCGGCGACCAGATGCGTTCGGCCAGCCACAGTCCGCGCGGCGCCTGGCCGAACTCGGTTTCGATGAATTCGTTCATCATGCGGATCTGGCCGACGGCGTCTTCTTCCGGCAGGCTGGACAGGATGGGTTCGTAGAAACCCCCGCTCATGATTTCCAGGCGACCCGACTGCGCCATGCCGCGCAGGCGCTTGAAAAAATCCGGGCGGTGCTTCTGCATCCATTCCAGAAGCGGCCCGGTGAAGTGCGCCGCCGTGCGCAGGTGCTCGAACGGTTCCAGCACATCGAAATAGGGCCGGTAACTTTTCTCGAACAACTCCTCGAACACGTGGTCGAAGTTGCCCACAGGCTGGTGGTTGTGCACGCCAAACAGCAGTTTCAGCTTTTGCATGAAAACATCTTTTAAAAGGGGGATGATGAAGAGATCGACCCACACAGCTTAATTCAAAACCCGGCGGGGAAACACGAAAAATCTGTTTGAGGAAAGGGGAAGGGATCGGGCTGGAACGGCCCGGCCGAAATCAGGTTTCTTCTTCCAGCGTCAAGGGCGCGTCGTCAAACAGGCGCAGGGTGTAGAGGTGGTAGTACAAACCTTCCTTTGCCATCAGTTCGGTGTGGGTGCCGACCTCCACCACGCGGCCTTTTTCCAGGACCACGATCTTGTCGGCGTTGTGCACGGTGCTCAACCGGTGCGCGATGATGAACGTCGTCCTGCCTTTCATCAGCTGCTCCAGCGCTTCGCTGATGAGGTGCTCCGACTGGGTGTCGAGCGACGAGGTCGCCTCGTCCAGCACGAGGATGCGCGGGTCTTTCAGCATGGCACGGGCGATGGCCACGCGCTGGCGTTCGCCACCGGAAAGCTTCACGCCTTTTTCGCCGACAATGGTGTCGTAACCCTTTTCCAGATTCCGGATGAAAGCTTCGGCATTGGCGGTTTTCGCGGCGCGTTGCAGCTCCTCTTCCGTCGCGTCGAGTTTGCCGTAAAGGATGTTTTCGCGCACGGTGCCGCCGAACAGGTGCGTTTCCTGCGGCACCAGCGCCACCTGTTTCAGATACGCCGTGAGGTCCAGCTCACGCACATCGTGCCCGTCCACGCGAATGGCGCCCTGGTTGACGTCGAAGAAACGGTGCAACAACTGGATGAGGGTGGACTTGCCCGCGCCGCTCGGACCCACCAGCGCCACGCGCTCGCCCGGCTGGATGCGCAGGGTCACGTCCTCGATCACCGGCCGCTCCGGCGAGTATCCGAAGGTGACGTGATCGAATTCGATCCGCCCGTCGATGCGCTCCAGCACCACCGGGTTCTCCGGTTGCTGGACGATCGGTTTCAGGTCCATGATCTCGTACACCCGGCGGATGGCGCCCAACGCCTCCTGGATCTGCGTGTACAGGCGGACGAAGGTGCCTATCGGCCCGGCAATGATGATGGCGTACAGGAAAAACGCCGCCAGTTCGCCCGGTGTGGTCGCACCCAGCATCACCTGCCGGCCGCCGTACCACACCAGTGCGGTGGACACCAGGAACGTGAGAAACAGGATGAATGGACCGAACGCCGCCGAAATTTTCACTTTCTTCACTTCGGCGTCGAAGGCGTCCTCGATGCCCTCCTCGAACCGTTTCTGCTCGTACGGTTCGCGCGTGTAGGACTTGACCACCTTGATGGACGACACCATCTCCTCGAGCACCACCGTCGCGTTGGCCAGCCGGTCCTGCACCTGTGCCGACAGGTCCTTGAGCCGCTTGCCAAACACCCGCGCAAACAGCATGAGCGGCGGCAAAATGAGCAGGATGAGCCCGGTCAGCTTCCAGTTCAGGTAAATGATGATGGCCAGCCCGCCGAGCAGGGTGATGGTCTGCCGGAAAACGGCGACCGGAATAGTGACGAGGGCTTTCTGGATGACGGTGATGTCGTTGCCCATGCGAGACAGGATTTCACCCACCCGCCGGGAATGAAAAAACGACAGCGACAGCTTCTGGATGTGCGCGAAAAACTCCATGCGGAAGTCGGCGGTGATGCGGTTGCCGACAAAGCCCAGGATGTAGTTGGTGGTCACGCCGAAAACCATCTGGAACGTGATGATGACGACGAGGTCGAACGTCAGGCTGTTGAGCGCCTCCACATTGTTCTGCACCACCACGGCATTGATCATGTTGCGCACGATGAGCGGCAGGATCAGGGTGATGACCGAAGTCAGGGCCAGGCACAAAAAGGCCAGCACGATGTTTTTCGTGTAGGGCCTGGCATAATGCAGGATTTTGGAAAATTCTTTCATGAACCGGATATCACCCAGAAAAAGAGGGGTCTCCCCCGTTGGCTCTCTTTTCAGCAGGCTGTCGTTTGAAATCGCTCATCATACCGCCAAAGGCGCCCTCAATTCAACAAATCCCTGACTGGAGATTCAATAAAAATCACCCTGAAATCAATGGCTTTCATGGTGCACCCGGCCCCGTTTCGGAATCCCGCATTTTATTGAAAAAAAATCAGGAACACCCCTCAAGTCGGAACCTGTTCCTGCCGTAGAGATGTACGGAACCAATGTATGGCCCCCCAAAAAGGAGCCTTAATTGAAGTTCCAAAGCACCATTTTAGAGCGAAATGAAATGTGAGGTGATGCAACATGGCAGCAGAAGTCAATCCAACCGCGATTTCCAACCTGGTACCGGTCAAACCGGCCTCCCAGTCTGCGACGGCCCGTCCTGCGGCGACAGCGCAGGCGTCCCAGGCTGCAAACCAGGTGGCATCCGGCAAACAGAATGCCAGGGGCGACACCGTATCGCTTTCCACGCGCGGCTTGCGAGCCTCCGGAGCCAACCGGCCCGGATCGGAATCCGGCAACCCGTTTGCGCCGACCAAAGCGGTGCGCGACGTCACGGAAGACCACCGGCTGGTGGTCAAGTTCGTGGACCCGGAAAGCAATGAAGTGGTCCGGCAGGTTCCCTCCGAAGATCACCTTCGTCTGAAACAGGCGATGAGCGAGATCATCGAGGAACAGCGCGAGGACGGCTGATTTGCACGCCCTCCAGGCAATGGCAATCAGGCTGTCTTCAACAGGGGGGACTTTCACGCCCATCGCACAGCCAGAATAAATACCCACCGGCACGGACACCGGTTTGTGGAGGGGATCGCTACCCGGCGACCGCTTCCATGAACCGGTTTTTTATTTCCTCTGGAGTGTGCGTTACCCGGCCCGTTCCGGGATCGAATCCCGGCTCCACCTTCACCAAAAGGAACGTGGGGCCTTCGGCGGCATACAGCTTTTCGTAGGCGGGCTTCAACTCTTCTTTCTTCGTCACGCGCAGGACCTGCGTGTAACCGGAACTCTTCGCCACTTCTTCCAGCCGGATCACATTGGAAAGGGACCGCTGTTTTCCGGTGGACTCGTACACCTCGTTGTCGATGCAGATGTGCAGGAGGTTTTTCGGCTGGGCGGCGGCGATCATCGCCAGGGTCCCCATCGCCATCAGCACGTTGCCGTCTCCGTCGAGGATGATCGTCTTTCGGTCGGGCCGCGCCATGGCCACACCCAGGCCGATGGAGGACGCCAGGCCCATCGACCCGATCATGTAAAAATTGCCCTTGCGGTCGTCCACGTTGAAAAATTCGCGGCTGATGTACCCGTTGGCGCACACCACCGGTTCGTCCTTCAACAGGGGCGCGAGTTCCCGATAAACCTCAATGCCTTTCATCGAACATGCCTTTCTTGACCAGCAGGGTGTAGGGCAGGTGTTTGGCGTAGGCGTCTTCCGCCTGCGACAGCAGGGAATCGACGTTGTCCTCGCCGATCACCTCGTGCATCATGCCCGCCGTGTCCAGCAGTTTTTCATTCACGTCGCCCATGATGATGTGTTCCGGCGCGTCCTTGCCACCGCACCCGCGCCAGCTCATGATCACCAGCACCGGCAGGTTGTAAATGAGGTTGAGTGAAGTGAAGGCATTCAGGCTGTAACCGAGGCCGGAGTTCTGCATGAGAAGCACCGGTTTTTTGCCGGCCATGAACGCACCCGCGCACAGGCCCACCGCCGCATCCTCCCGCACCGACGGAAAATACGATACGTCTTCGCGTGCTTCCAGGGCGGAGATGAGACCGGACAACAGCGAACACGGCACTCCGGTAAAGAAGTCGTACCCGCGCTCTCTTAATTTTTCAATAAAGGAATCGGATGCCAGCATGTCGAGTGTGTGCGAAGGGTGATGGGGCTTGATGAGACGATGATCGAACGGGAGCCGACGCTCACCAGTTCTCGATCTTGCGCTCGCCTCCGTAGGTCATCTGCAGTTCGTGGATTTTCTTGATGTAATCGAGGATGCCGTCGCGGCCGCGAAAGGTGACACCCAGGTCGCGCGCCGCCTGGTTGGACATGGGAACGCCGTTCTCTCCCATCGTGCCCTCGACCTCGCCGAACGAGTCGATGGTCTCCGCAATCATCTTCGCCAGTTCCATATTGTGGATGTGGTCGTCCACCAGGTGGTACACCTTGCCCGCGCAGTCCTTGTTGCCGAGGCTGTTGACGATGCCCTGCACCACGGAATCGATGGACACGTACTTGGTGCTTCCCTTCACGTCCACGTTGTAATTGGTGGCGAGGAAATCGACGGTGTTGAACCACTCGGATTTCTGAATCTCCGGTCGAACGCCGTAAATGAGCACCGGACGGAAGATGGTGACATCGAAATAACGGCTCTTCTGGAAGAAAAAGCAGAACGATTCGATCGCCGACTTGATGGACCCGTACAGCGTACCGGGCTGAACGGGATGCGTTTCGTCCAGCGGGTGCTCTTCATTGACCGTGGGAAGGACCTGGCCGAACACGTTGCACGCACTTATAAAGATGAACTGCTTCACCTTGGCGCGGCGCGCCGCTTCCAGCAGGTCAAACGATCCGCTGACATTCACGTTCACCAGCTGGTCGGCGGTCTGCACCGGACCGGGAAAATGCGCAAGATGAATGACCACGTCGCGGCCTTCCACCAGCTTGTTCAGGGATTCCTTGTCCTCCAGCCCGCCGATGACGTAATCCACTTCTTCAAACGGCTTGAGGTGCTCCACCACGCTGCCTTCGCGGATGAGGGCACGCACGTCGAAATTGGCCGGACCGAGTTTCGGGTCTTCCTCACCGGACTTTTTGCCGTGGAGCTTGTTGATCAGGTGGGACCCGACCATGCCGGTGATGCCGGTCATTGCAATCTTCATGAAAAAACCTCCGAGCCTTTCCTTAACCGGCGGGCTCCGCCGGGTTGCCATTTCTTTGGGAGAGTCGCCCTCAAACGGATGCGGTCCAAGCCGCGGGACGACATGACCATCTTCAGGATGGACCAATTATGGTGGCCCCCATTTTTGAAGTCAACCCGATTCTGGAAACCACCCAACGAAGGAAAAATCAGGGTTTCGGGTCCTTGATGGCCGCCTGCGCCGCGGCCAGAAGCGCCGTCGGCACGCGGAACGGAGAGCAACTGACATAATCCAGTTTGAGGCTGTTGAAGAACTCGATCGACTTCGGATCACCGCCATGTTCGCCGCAGATGCCGAGATGGATTTTCTTGTTCGCCGCCCGGCCTTTCTCCACCCCAATGCGCACCAGCTCGCCGACGCCGCTCACGTCCACGCTGACAAACGGGTCGCGGTCCAGCACACCCATCTCGATGTATTCGGGAAGGAACATGCCGGAGTCGTCGCGGCTGAGTCCGAAGGTCGTCTGCGTCAGGTCGTTGGTGCCGAAGGAGAAGAAGTCCGCTTCGGCGGCGATCTCGTCTGCGGTGATGGCGGCGCGTGGCAGTTCGATCATCGTGCCCACCTTGTAATCGAGCTTCACTTTCGCCTTTTTGATGATGCCCTGCGCCACCTCGTCCAGTTGCACGCGGGCCTGGCGCAATTCCTCCACATGCCCGACCAGCGGGATCATGATCTCCGGATACACCTTCGTTCCCTTCTTCACCAGCTTGCAGGCGGCCTCGATGATGGCGCTGACCTGCATCTTGTAAATTTCCGGGAACATCAGCCCCAGCCGGCAACCGCGCAGGCCCAGCATGGGATTGGCTTCCTTGAGGGAGTGGATTTTCTTGGTCAGTTTGGAAGGCGGCACCTTCATCTGTTTGGCGAGGGCCTTGATCTCTTTCGGGTCGGCGGGAAGGAATTCGTGAAGCGGCGGATCGAGCAGGCGGATGGTCACCGGCAGCCCTTCCATCGCCTTGAAGATCTGCGTGAAATCGCTCCGCTGAATGGGCAGGAGTTTTTTCAGCGCCTCTTCCCGCGTCTTCTCCTTGTCGGCGACGATCATCTTGCGCACGAGCAGGATGCGGTCTTCGTCGAAGAACATGTGTTCGGTGCGGCACAAGCCGATGCCCTGCGCGCCGAACTCCCGTGCCACCAGCGCGTCGTGGGGGGTGTCCGCGTTGGCGCGCACGCTCAGGTTCCGCACCTTGTCCACCCAGCTCATGAGTTGCGTGAAGTACCCGGTGACGCGCGGTTGAACCAGTTTCACCGAGCCCAGGATGACGCGTCCGTCGGCCCCGTCCAGGGTGACGGCGTCGTGTTCCTTGATCTCGGTACCGTTCAGCCACGCCTTCTTTTTGCGGGTATCGACGCTGAGTTCGCCGAGACCCGACACGCAGGGTTTGCCCATGGCGCGCGCAACCACCGCCGCGTGGGAGGTCATGCCGCCCTTCGCCGTGAGGATGCCCTGTGCGACGCTCATGCCGTGAATGTCTTCCGGCGAGGTTTCGGTACGCACGAGGATGACGCGCTCTTTCTTGCGCGCCAGTTCCGCCGCCGCCTCCGGCGAGAACACCACCTTGCCGGTGGCCGCGCCGGGAGACGCCCCCAATCCCTTGCCCAGCACCTTGACCTTGCTTTTCGGGTCGATCATGGGATGGAAGATCTGGTCTACCTGTTCCGCGGGAACGCGCAGCAGCGCTTCCTGCTTGCTGATCAATCCCTCGTTCACCATGTCCACGGCGATGCGGATTGCCGCCGCCGCGGTGCGTTTGCCTGCCCGCGTCTGGAGCATGTAGAGCCGGTTGTCCTCGATGGTGAACTCGATGTCCTGCATGTCCTTGTAGTGGTTCTCCAGGGTCTGGTACACCTCGAGGAGTTCCTCGTAACTGGCGGGCATGTCTTCTTTCAGCCGGGCGATGGGTTGCGGCGTACGGATGCCCGCCACCACGTCCTCGCCCTGCGCGTTGATCATGTACTCGCCGTAGAACTTCTTCTCGCCGGTAGCGGGATTGCGCGTGAACGCCACTCCGGTGGCGGAGGTCGGACCCATGTTTCCGAACACCATCGACTGCACGTTGACCGCCGTGCCCCAGTCCTCGGGAATGTGGTTCAGCCGCCGGTAATGGATGGCGCGCGGAATGTTCCACGAGTTGAACACCGCCTCGATGGCCATGCGCAACTGCTCGACGGGGTCTTCCGGAAACGCGTGGCCCACCTTCTTCTTCACCAGGGCCTTGAAATCCTTGATGACGCCCTTGAGGTCGTCCACCAGCAGTTCGGTGTCGAACTCCACCTTGCGCTTTTCTTTTCTGCGTTCGAGGATGGTTTCGAAATGCTCGCCCTCGATGCCCAGCACCACGTTGCCGAACATGGCGATGAAGCGGCGGTAACAGTCGTGGGCGAACCAGTTGTTGCTGGTCTTCTTGGCGAGCGCCTTCATCGTGTCTTCGTTGAGGCCGAGGTTGAGGACGGTGTCCATCATGCCCGGCATGGACACGCGCGCGCCGGAACGCACCGACAGCAACAGCGGATCCTTCTTGCCGCCGAAGGTCTTGTCCATGGCCTTCTCAAGACTTTTGAGGTTTTTTATGATTTCGTCCCACAGGGACGGGGGCAGGGTCTTGTCTTTTTTGAAGTAGTAGTTGCAGGCTTCGGTGGTGATGGTGAAGCCGGGCGGGACGTTGATGCCCAGGGAGGCCATTTCCGCCAGGTTGGCGCCTTTGCCTCCGAGCAGCTCCCGCATTTCTGCTTTGCCTTCGGTCTGGTTGGCTCCGAAAAAATAAACGTACTTGGAATTGGGACTCATTTGTATGAACACCCCGGTTAAGAGGCGCGTAAGGGATTGACTCCTATAAGATTAATCGGAAAAACGGGCCTCAGGTTAGCGAACCCGCTTTTTCATTTCAACTTTTTTTGACTACAATTTTCGAAAAATCCGCCAGTTGTGAAAACAAAGCGGAAATGGATTTCAGCAACGCCATGCGGTTTTGCCGCAGTTTCGGGTCCTCGACGTTCACCATGACGTGATCGAAAAACCGGTCCACCGCCGGCTTGATCTCAACGATCTTCGCCAGTGCCGACGAATAATCACGGATGTTGAGACAGCTTTCAACCATGGGACGCAGTTCCATGAATTTGTCGTTGAGTGCCCGCTCGGGCTCCTCCTTCAGGTAATCGGGATTGACCTCATCCGGAACCTGGCCTTCGATGATGCTCGCCACCCGCCGGAAAGCGATGGCCAGTGCCTCGAAATATGGTTGTTTTTTCAGGTCGGACAGCGCGGTCGCCTTTTCCTTGATGTCCTTGAACGAATCCACCCGCGTGCCCAGTACGGCGTCGATGACGTCGTACTCGAACCCCTCCTGCGTCAGCAACGTTTTCAACCGTTGCGAGAACAACTCGAGGCAGTGATAGCGGATTTTGTCCGGTTCCAGTTTGGCCTTTTCTCCCAGGATGGCGATGCCCTGGTCGATCAGCCACTCGAGGCTGGTCTGCAGATCGTAATGAATCAGGATCTGGATGATGCCCAGCGCGTTGCGGCGCAGGGCGTAGGGGTCCTCGGAACCGGAGGGGATGAGCCCGACCCCGATGCAGCCGACGATGGTGTCCAGCTTGTCGGCGATGGCCACCAGCGCCCCGGTCAGGGTGGAGGGCACGCTGTCGCCGGCAAAGGCGGGCTTGTAATGCTCCTTCACCGCCGTCGCCACGTCTTCGCCCTCGCCGGAATGGAGCGCGTAGTACCCGCCCATGACGCCCTGCAACTCCGGGAATTCGTACACCATCTGCGTCACCAGGTCCGCCTTGCACAACATCGCCGCGCGGCGGGTGGCCTTGCCGTCAACGGGCAAAACCTGACCCGGCTGGATCTCCCCGGTGAGCGCGGTGACCAGCGCCTGGATGCGCTCGGTGCGCTCGTACACGGTGCCGAGGTCCTTCTGATACACCACGCCCTTGAGCTCTTCAACAAACTCTTCCAGCTTGCGCTTGCGGTCCTCGTCATAAAAGAAACGCGCGTCGTCGAGCCGGGCGCGCAGCACCCGCTGGTTGCCCTGCCGGATCAGCGTGCCGTCCTGCGTTTTCATGTTGCTGACGGCGAGGAAGTACGGCAGCAGGTCGTTGCCCTTCCACACAGGAAAGTATTTCTGGTGGTGCTTCATGGTGATGACCAAGAGTTCCTTCGGCAGCTCCAGGTACCGGGCGTCGAATTCGCCGCGCAGCGTCACGGGATACTCGACGAGGTGCGTCACGGTGCCCAGCAGTTCGGTGTCTTCCTGGATCGTGCCGCCGACCTCGGAGGCGAGTTGTTCCAGTTGCTCGCGGATGCTTTGCAGGCGCACGGTGGGATCGACCACCAGGCAGTGCGCCTCCGCCTGCTTGAGGTAATCGTCGAAATTTTTGACGGAGAACGCGTCGGGACGCAGAAAGCGGTGACCGTATGAGGTGTTGCCTGCGGCGATGCCGCCGAATTCGAATTTGAGCGGTTGGCCGTCGAACAACGCCGCGATCCAGTGCACCGGCCGGGCGAACGCCAGTTTGCCGTCGGCCCAGCGCATTTTTTTGGGAAACGGAATCGAGCCGAACAGCTCCGGCAGGTACGCGTTCAAAATGTCCGGCGTCGGCTGGCCTTTTTTCTCGACACGGGCGCAGAGCACGTCGCCTTTCGGCGTGGACTCGGTGGTCAGCTCCGAAAGCTCCACGCCCTTGCCCCTGGCGAAGCCGATGGCGGCCTTGGTCGGGTTGCCCTCTTTATCGTAGGCGATGTTGACGCTGGGACCGAGGTGCGTCTCGACCACGTCCTCCTGCCGCTCCGAGACGTCCGGCACGCACACGGCCAGGCGGCGGGGCGTGCCCATCCACACCGGTTTTCCGGCGTGCAGGCGGTGCTTCTCCAGGTAATCGGAAAGCTGGCCCGACAGGTGCTTGAGCGCGGGCTCGATGTAGCCGGCGGGGATTTCCTCCGTTCCGATTTCGAAAAACAACTCGGGCATGACCTTAACTTTCAAGGAAGTGGATCGGGTGAGCGTCGCCGCACATTAAACCGCCAATCCCCGACAAAGTCAACGGCAGGCAACGCCTGCGGGAAACGGGCCGGACCTCGTCCGGAGGCAACGGGCTAATGCGTTGAGGGCGAACGAGGGTCCGTGGGCGCGGACTGCGTCCGAGGCAGATGGCTAGTGCGTTGCGGGTGAACGAGGGTCGGCGGGCGCGTTCCGCAGTTTTCCTCCCCTCCTTTTCAAGGAGGGGATACAGGGGAGGTTACCGATGCCCCTTCCTCAACTTCCCTCCCTGCCAAAAACCAAACAGGAACCACAGATGCACGCGGGTAGGGCAAAAGCGTTCATATTGTTGTATGATAAACGGTTTCACAGTACCCTTGATGCTTCGAAGAAAAAGAGGAAAACAGAGATTCTTCGTCGCTTGCGCTCCTCAGAATGACAGCGGACATGGTCCGCTACAAACGGGACTGTCATAACAGACATTGCCCTTGTTGCTTCGCGGCTCAGCCGGGTCATCTGTGTACATCGGTGTTCATCTGTGGTTGATTCTTTTTTGTTTTAATATTAAGGAAAAACCCCCTTGGCCCCCCTCACAAGGGGGGAAGGAATTGGAAGTTTCATGAAACGGTATGACGTCATTGTAATCGGGGCCGGGCACGCCGGCTGTGAGGCGGCGCTGGCTGCGGCGCGCATGGGGTGCAATACCCTCCTGCTCACGCTCAACCTCGACAACATCGCCCTCATGCCGTGCAACCCCGCCGTCGGCGGCGTCGGCAAGGGCCACATGGTACGCGAGATCGATGCCCTGGGCGGCGAGATGGCAAAAGTCATTGACGCCACCGGCATCCAGTTCCGCATGCTCAACGCGTCGAAAGGCCCCGCCGTGCAGGGCAACCGCGCCCAGGCGGACAAGCACGCCTACAAAACACAAATGCGCCGCGTGCTGGAGGCGCAGAGGAACCTCGACATCGTCATGGAAGAGGCCGAGGAACTGCTGGTCGCCAACCATGTCATCCAGGGACTGCGCACCGCCCAGGGCAACGAGTATTACGCCAAGGCGGTGATTATCACCACCGGCACCTTCTTAAAAGGCCGCATCCACATTGGCCTCGAGCATCACGCCGCCGGGCGCATGGGCGAACAGCCGTCGAACAAACTCTCCGACTCCTTCCTCGCCTGCGGCTTCGAAGTGGGACGGCTGAAGACCGGCACGCCGCCGCGCATCCGGGCCGGCTCCATCGACTTCTCCGTCTGCGAGGTGCAGGACGGCGATCCCGACCCGCAACCGTTTTCGTTTTCCACGGAATCCGTCTCGCACCGGCCGCAGGTGCCGTGCCACATCACCTACACGAACGACCGCACGGCGGAAGTCATCCGCGCCAACATGGATAAGTCGCCGCTCTACAGCGGCGTCATCGAGGGCATCGGCCCGCGGTACTGTCCGTCGATCGAAGACAAACTGGTGAAGTTTCCCGACAAGTCGTCGCACCATATTTTCCTGGAGCCGGAGGGACTCGACACCGACTGGGTGTACCCGAACGGCATCTCCACCTGCCTGCCGCAGGAAATCCAGCAGGAGTTCGTGCGCACCATCCCGGGCCTCGAGCGGGCGGAGTTGGTGCGGCCGGGCTACGCGGTGGAATACGATTTCATCCCGCCGACGCAACTCAAACCGACGCTGGAGACCAAACGCGTGTCAGGCCTGTTCCACGCCGGGCAGTTGAACGGCACCTCCGGTTACGAGGAAGCGGCGGCTCAGGGCCTGATGGCGGGCATCAACGCCGCGCTCAAGGTGCAGGGCAAACCACCGTTCGTGCTGACGCGCATGGACGCCTACATCGGCGTGCTGATCGACGACCTCGTCACCAAGGGCACGCTGGAGCCGTACCGCATGTTCACCTCGCGCGCCGAGTACCGTCTGCTCTTGCGGCAGGACAACGCGGATCAACGCCTGATGGCGAAGGGCCACGCGCTGGGAATGGTCTCCGACGACACGCACACCGCGTGCGTCGAGCGCCACCGCAAAGTCGCGGCAGAGATCGACCGCCTGCGCACGACGACGGTCGTTCCGGACAAGCTGACCAAACCAAAGCTCGCCCGATTGGGCATTGGTAATCTGAAAGGGCCGACGCCCCTGAGCGGCCTCCTCACCCGGCCGGAGGTGACGCACGCGCAGTTGATGGAGGTGTTCGGCGACGGCGCGGACGCGGTGCCGGAGGCGGTGGCCAAACAGGTGGAGATCGAGGTCAAGTACGAGGCGTTCATCCAGCGGCAGAACCACCTGGTCGAAAAACAGAAGAAGCTCGAAAACTACGTCATCCCCAACGATCTTTCTTATGGCGACATCGCCGGGTTGTCGCGCGAAGAAGTGCAGAAGCTGGAGAGCATCCGTCCGGCGACGCTCGGCCAGGCGTCGCGCATCTCGGGCGTCACCCCCTCCGCGGTGAGCCTGCTCATGCTGCTGCTGGAGCGGCGCTCGCGCGGGCTCCACGGCTCCACCGAAACCACCAACGCCCCCGCGGCGTAACGATTCCCCACATCATGCAACCGCCGCATACCGATTCGGTTCAATGGATCCTGGAAGTCGAGCCGAAGGACATCGCCTACATCGTCGGCATCTTCGAAGCCTGCGACAGCCTCGCCGTGGTACGCACACTTGATCCCAGGCGCGGGCACATCGAGCTCATGATCGCGCCGGATTTCGAAAGCGATGTCGCAAGCGTGGTGGACGCCCTTTCCAAAGAAATCCCCGTGCAGGTGTTGTCGCGCTGACCGGACTGCGTCCGGGAACGAATGGCTACTGCCCAGTGGGCGAACGATGGTCCGTGGGCGCATTCCCAATACAAGACATTGCCTCCGGGTGTGGCTCGATCCCCCGTAAAGAGGGTTAGGGGGATGCTTCCGCTATTATCCTGAACGTCAACGAAGGATCTCGATGCCCGAAGTTTCGTCGCAGTGTCATCCTTCGCTAACGCTCAGGATGACAAGCCGAAAATGAAAAAGCCCCCCAGCCCCCTTCGGAGAAGGGGGAGCCCACCGGTTTACACCCTCGGATCCCCGTTCACCGGGAAACACACGAGCCACCGGCATCCCATGCCATTAGGAATGGCATTCTCCCTTTGCATCTTTCTCCCAACTGGCCAATAATGCCCTCAACGACGGGGGGCTTTTTTTGGAAAAACCGACCCGCAGAATCATTCCGCCCTTGATGGGCATGACGGCGCTGGGCCTCGGCCTGTATTTCCTGGCGCGCCTTTACCTCGACGACTTTCCCCGCAACATCAATGTCTACTGGGATTACTTCTGGCTGAACTGGCAGGTCATGCTGATCGCATCCTGCTGGATTTCCGCGTACGGCCTGCTCCTTCCCCGGCTCTGGGGATGGTTCTTCGCGCAATTGACGCTGGTGGTTTTCTATTTCGGCTACGTGTACCTGAAGATGGTGTTTCTGGGGGTGCGGGGGATGGGATGGTTTTACCTTTTTCATTTCACGGTCTTCGCCGCCGCCATCGCGTTTCTTCAGCATCCCGACATCTATACCCGCTTCATCGATGAGACGGTGAAGCTGAAACGGCCGCGGCGTCATTTGAGGAACGTGGGTCTGACCATCCTGTTCGTGGGCCTGGTGCCCATGGTCACGGGATTCGTCGTGGCGCTGAACTTTCCGCAAATGAAAACCTCTCCGGTGGCAGGAGTGCGCACGCCTTTGGACGCCACACCCTTCCTCCTTCCGATGGGATATCGCATCCTGCTCCCCGAAGGCACGCGGATGGTCGATGTGTTTCACGTCCGCATGGATTCTGAAACTTTCCGCACGCAAAGGCAGAACATTTTGAAGCAGGGTTTCCTTCATTACGACTTCACCCTGCGCGCAATGGCGTTGCAGACCCCGGACGGGACGCAGGTTTTTCTGCAGGACAGGACGTTTGTGCAAAGCCTGCTGGGTTCCCTGTCCGCGGCATCGTACTTCCATCACCTCAACTACAAGGCCACCGAACTGGAGCTCGGCCGCAAATGGCATGAGGAACGCATGGGCCTGCTGTTCGTGATGGAACGCGGGCTGGAGCTGGACTTCCAGTTCCGCCTGCGCTCGGAAAAAAAAGCCCGGCATATTCCGGGCAACCAGCTGGACCTGTTCACCGAATCGTACGTGGTGCAGAAAGGGGAGAGGAGAAAGCGGGTCCAGTTGTTTCACGTGTACCGCCGGGGCCTGACTGCAGGGGGAGGCATGTTCACCGGACCGGTTACGGATTCATTCAACGACCTTCTAGGGTCGATCGCCATCACCGGGACCGGGCATCCCGCGGCGGAAGAGTATTACCGCAGAGGGGTGGATGCCTTGCTGGCAAACCGCGTGGCCGAGGCGGGCCTTGCCCTGGGGTCGGCCCTGTTCCTGTTTGATGCCGATCCGCGCTACCACACCCTGTTCGCGCACTACCAGCTTTCATGGCCCGGGGGCGTCACGCAGGAGACCTTCGACCGTGCCGTGCTGCACCTGCAGCAGGCGCTCAATCTGGACCCGGATTTCGAACCCGCCTGGCAAATGGCGGAGAACCTGGGTTTGCGCGTGCGCGCCGATTGAAATCCGGTCTTTTCGGATCAGTAACTGACGAGGGAATAGACGGGCAGGTTTTTCATTTTGTCGCGGCCACCCAGAAACGACAGCTCCATCAGGAACGTCACCTCCACCAGCTCGCATTTGAAATTGTCCATCAACAACTCCAGCACCGCCTCCATGGTGCCGCCGGTGGCGAGCACGTCGTCGATCACGAGCACCTTGTTGCCCGGGTCGATGGCATCCTGGTGCACCTCGAGGGTGTCGGTGCCGTATTCCAGGTCGTAGGTTTTGCTGAACGTCTTGAAGGGAAGCTTGCCGGGTTTGCGGATCATGACGCAGCCCGCACCGATGGCGTAGGCCACGGCGGCGGCGAACACGAAACCGCGCGCCTCCACGCCGACCACGGTGTCGATACCATGGTTGGCATACCGCTCCTTCCACATTTCGATGACACGGTTGAAGGTGTCGGAATGATTGAGAAGCGGCGAGATGTCCTTGAAGACGATTCCCTCCTTGGGAAAGTCCGGGATATCGCGGATGTATTCTTTGATTTCCTTCATGCCGTGGTGTCTCCTCTCGTTCGACGGGCGATGTGGTTCTGGGCGGGTGTCACTCGAATGCCGCAGGATTGTAGCCCATTCAGGGCAGATATAACAGGGGGTCTTTGGGATGCGTGTCGTTACGCACTTCAAAATGCAGGTGCGGACCGGAAGCGCGGCCGGTGGCGCCGACCTTGGCGATGATCTGTCCCTTCGTCACCTTCTGTCCCTTCTTCACCAGGTTCTGGGAGTTGTGCGCGTACACCGTGGTGAGATGGTTCGGGTGCTTGATGATCACCATGCGTCCGTATCCCGTGGGACCCCAGCCGGAAAACTTGACCAGCCCGTCGGCAGCGGCGAACACCGGTGTACCGGAACTCGCACCGATGTCGATGCCTTCATGCGTGCTGCGTCCGCGCGGACCGAACCGGGATGTGATGACGCCGTTCACCGGCCAGATGAGGTACTTGGAAAACGCCTTGCGCGCCACGCGTTTGTCGGTGGGTTTGCGTTTGCGAGAGGCGGTGCGCTGTTTGCGCTGGGATTTTTTTTCGGCGTAACCCACCGTCGGCGGCACGTGTTTCACGGAGTCGACACCGGGAATCCACAAATGCCGTCCAGCGCGCAGTTGGGTGGGATCCTCCAACCCGTTGACGCGCATGAGCACCCGCACCTTCACCCCGTAGGCCTGCGAGATGGAATACAGCGTCTGCCCCTTGGAAACGGTGTGGTACACGCCCTGCGGCCCGGGATAGCGCCAGGCGTCGAGCACACTGCAACTGGTCAGAAACAGCACGGCGGCCAGAAGGGCCGCCCATTTCAATAAACGGATTGGGGCCATGACGCAGGCTGACTTTATAAGTGATTGAAAACACTAAAATTATACCACCAGCCTTTAGGGAGTCAAGGCGCTTTCCCCGCTTTACAAGCCGCTCGATATTCTGTATATATGAGAAACAGGCATTGACCTGATTCCTCAAACCCTCTGTCCGGCCGGGTTCCCGGTTATTCCGTATCGTGTCTCACCGTTTTTTCCTGTTTTTCGCTGTATTCGCCCTGGTGTGGGTCCCTTTGTCCGCCTGCGATTCCGGTCCGCGCGCCAAGGACCCGGATCCCTTCCACATGCCCACCATGTACGACGTGGGTAAAAAGCCGGCGATGATCATCGCCCACGACATGAACGGCGACGATTTTCCCGACATCCTGGTGGCCAATTCGCAGGACAACAACATCATGTTTTTTGAAGGACGCGGCGACGGCACCTTCAAGGACCCGTTCACCATGGACACCGGGCGCGAACCGATGGCGCTGGCGGCGGAGGATTTCAACGGCGACGGCATCGCCGACATCGCAGTGTGCAACTACGGCGACGGCAACATACAGGTTTTCCTGGGCCAGAAAGACGGCGTGTTCAAAAACGCGGGCACGGTGAAAGCGGGCAAGCTGCCGATCAACATCGCCACCGGCGATTTCAACAACGACCGCAAGATCGATCTCGTGGTCTCGCTCCGTTTTGACAAACTGATCATCTTTCTCGGCAACGGGGACGGGACTTTCAAACTGGCGGAGGCCTACAAGGCGCACAGCCTGCCGGTGCGCGTGGTGGTGGGCGATTACGACAATGACAACAACCAGGACCTCGCCGTCGCGTTCAACGGGGTGAAGGCCGATTACATCCGCATCTTTTTCGGCAACGGCAACGGCACCTTCCTGCCGCCGAAAACCATACGCGGAGGGCATCAGGCCACCTACATCGAGCAGGCGGACATGAACAAGGACGGCAACATGGACCTCATCGTGTCCAGCCCCACCACGGACAGCCTGACCTTGTTTTTAGGCGACGGCAAAGGCGGGTTCCGTCCGACCGAAGAGTTCGCGGCGGAGAAGGGTCCGCGCCACATCATTCCCGGCGAGTTTTCCGGTGACGGCGTGCCGGACCTGCTGATCCTCAACGAACGGGACAACTCGGTGAGCCTTCTGCAGGGACGCGGCGACGGCACCTTCATCTATCCTCATTTCAACTACCCCGTCGGCAGGCACCCGTGGGCCATTGCCGGAAGCGACTTCAACAAGGACGGCATGAAAGACGTCGCCATCATCCTCTACGACAACGCCATCCTGGAAATCCTGATGCGCAAGATCCCCGCGCGCAACATCCAGTCCTGACCGGGCACAACCCGGTTAGACATGGCCCGGCCGGAGACGCTTCGTTTGGGCAAGGTCCGTTCCACCCGATCCGACCCCTCCTCAACCCACGTCAATAATTGTTTTCGGAATCCGGTTCTTCCGGCGAAGGCGGGGTTTGTGTGTCCGGTATGGCGTAGGCACCGTCCAGCCACTTACCCAGATCGGCCAGCCGGCAACGCTCGGAGCAGAACGGAAAAAACGCATTGCCCTCTTTCTCCGTTCTCTTTCTGCAGGTGGGGCATTTGAGGAATGAAGCGCTCACAGCAAGTCGGTCCATGACAAAATTCAGGGTATTGTGATTCCACCGTCAAGTGTGCCGCAAGTTTCCATTGCCGCGCAACCCCGGGCCTTTCCGGATTCAGTCACCCCTCTCCCTGAAGCCAATCTCCCCAAACCAGAAAATCATTAAAAATCAATCAGTTAAAATTCTTTTTCGGTTTACATGAACACTAAACCTTTGTATAGTAATGCATTATAATTTTCCGCACCGCGAATTGACCATATTTCATTGAATTATTTAAACTTAGCTGCCTGACAACGGTGGCTTGACAGGCCTCACCGCCAGCCAGACAGAACCTTTTGGAACCGCAGACATGGGCCAACCGCACGAACTGGATTCATACCAACTGCTGGACGCACTGTCTTCAGGCAAACTGAATTCCGAAAGCCAGGACGTGCCGGATCCCGGTTGCGCGGAAGTCGGGCTTCCATCCGCTCCTGCGGCCCCGCGCGCCCGCCGACGCCAGATGTACCCGGAGTTTTTCGGTTTCACCGAGAAGCCGTTCGACCTGACCCCCAACCCGGATTACCTGTACCTGCCGCACCGCCACAAGGATATGCTGGCGGCGCTCTTGATGGGCCTTGAAGAAGGCAAAGGGTTTTTGAAAATCATCGGCGAACCCGGCACGGGCAAGACTACGCTGTGCAAAAGTTTTCTGAAAAACCTGAAAGGCCCCTACCGCTTCGCCTGCATCCATATCCCGGCGGAGGACGGCATCGAGCTTCTGCAATCACTCAACCAGCAGTTCGGCCTGCCCGCCGATTCCACCAGCAAAAAGGAACTGGTTCGTGAATTGTCGCAGTTTTTACTGGCCGAGTACCGGGCCGGACGCCGGACGGCGATTTTGATCGACGAGGCGCAGAATCTTTCGGCCCCGGTATGGGAGGAGATCCGGCTGCTGTCGAACCTGGAAACAGAAACGGACAAACTGATCCAGTTCATTTTGCTCGGCCAACCCGCACTCGACCGCTTTTTATCGAAAGCCGAATGGAAGTCGGTGCGCCAGCGCATCGCCCTGCAACGCGTGTGGACCCCGTTCAACCCCGAGGAGACGCGGGGCTACATTCGCTACCGCCTCCAGCGCGCAGGCGGCAAGGGCAAGGTGCTGATCGACGACCGCGCTTTTGACAACGTGTACCGTTTTTCCAAGGGCGTGCCGCGCATGATCAACGCCCTCATGGACCGCGCCCTGACCCTCGCCCACAACGAGCGCACGAAAAAAATTCCGGCAAAACTCATTCGACAGGCGGCGGACGACCTTGGCGGACTGGACCGGGAACCGTCGTTCCTGCACAAATGCGTGAAGGCGATCCTGGTATTGATCCTGCTGGCTCTCGTTGCCGGGGCGGGATTGTTTTACGCCGTGCGTGACCAGGTGGACTGGCGTCCGGCGTGGGGCTTCGACCTCGATCCCGTGATCCAGCACAACCTGATGAGCCCCCGGCGGGCGGGCAAGCTGGAGTCGTTGACACCATCCCCCGCCAAACTGAACGCTCCCGCCGGGCCGCCTCTGGTGACGCCTTCCGGCGCATACCGGGTGGTGCATGCGGGCCAGCTTCACGGTTACTTTTCCACAATGACAGGCGAGGAAAGCAAGGCCTACGCGCAGCGGTGGATGCTGAAAACCTGGGGCATCACAATGGAGACCATTGCGGAACTGAGGCAGGCGGGCTGGGCGAACCTGCAATCGGAGCACAACCTGCAAACGCTTCCTTTAAACGCCAACCTGGAACGCCTGACCGCGCTGAACTATCCGGCGCTCATCACCCTCGACCTGGGAGAGACTACGGGACGGCACCACGTGGCCTACCTCGGTCGCATCGGCAACATCGGCCTGTTTGGTGCGAAGGGATTGTTGCAGGTGCCCCTGACTTTTATCGATCCCGTCTGGGACCGCAAGGCGGAAATCGTGTGGAAAAATTTTGAGAACCTGCCGGAGTCGCTCGGCCGCAACGACGAAGGTGAGACGGTGCTGTGGCTGCAGGCGCAGCTGAAAGCGCTGGGGTTTTTCAACAAGCCCGACGCGCCGCAGTTCGGTCCGCTGACGGAAAAAGCCGTCGAGCGTTTTCAGCAGGCCCACCGGCTGGAAGTGACCGGCCGGCTTGACCGCGAAACACAGGCCCTGCTCTACAGCAAGCTCACCACCTATCCGACCCCCGGCCTGGCAGGAAAGTAATCACAGCCGGACCCACCCGAGTCATCCAGCACGCAGCTTCTTCATTTGTTTTATCTTTCCGGAAAAATAAACCGGGAAGGATCCTGGGTCACCCTTCCTCAACCCTCCCCCGTAACAGGAGGGGATTGAGAAGGGAATCCGGGTGAGATTGAAATGCATCGGTCAGGGTTTGATGTAAAGATAACCCTGCTCCTGCAGGTCGGCGATGCGTTTCACCGCCACCGGGTGTTCGGTGGGAATGAACCCGGCCACAAGCCTGTCCAAAGGACGGCCGAACAGTTTCATCGACACCTGGCACATCTCCGGCTCCACGCCCATGTCCATTACCGACTTTAGTTTTGCTTTCAGTTCGGGGTCGACGTCGTCGCGGTCGAACAGCATCAACGCCGGACCGTGCACGACGACCTTGATGTCGATCTTGTCCATGCCGCCTTCCGCCTCAATGTGTTTTTTCACCAGCGCCATGGCGTACTTGGCGACCGCCACGTCGTTGCCGTCGATGTGGTACAGCACCTTCAGTTTGCCGTCGGGGGTGCGGTGTTTGCCCGTTTCCGCCTGTGCGGCAAACGCGGATCCAAACAGCAGAAGCCCCGCCAAAAACAAGGAGCCGAGGTAAAACCGTGCCGATGTGTTGATTCCGTGCATGTCGAAATCTCCAGATGAGTGTGGAATGATACGCCCATTTGGGCGTGTATTCCCCCTTCTTTTGCTTTCCTCAATTGTATCACCCCACGCGGAGGCAAATGCAATCAGGATTTGGGGATGGACGGCAGGTCGTTGAAAGAAATGGTGGTTCCGGGGCGGGCGTGTTCCAGGAGCAGGTCGATGACCTGGCGGATGGCGGCGACGTGGTACTTGCGTTCGGGCATGCCGTCGAAATGCGGGTCGTCCACTTCGATGGTGATGGCGCCGGGCTGGGTGTAGTTCAGGTAAAACGCACCCAGCGGCCGGAACTGCTCCAGCGGCTGGTCGTTGCCTCCGGAATTGACGATGACCATGTGGACGTCGGTACCGGGAGTGGTGAACACCTCGAACAGGCCCCCCCGGGTCACGTTGTGGTGGTGGCAGTAATTCAGGATGCGATGAATGTCCGCGATCGTCGTTTCTTTATATACTTCATGCATGGAGTGGCCTTTGCGATATACTGGGATTATGCGGGGCGCGGTTCCGCTTTTCAATTTTAAAAGCCTTATCCGGGAATATCCATGGTCCTGTTCGGATCGGAGGCCATCCTCGAGTGGTCGCTTGAAGGGCGCAACCGCAAAAACGCGGCAACGCTCATCAAGAATATCTGCCGCGTGGCGGCGCAGGGAAGCGGCTCGGTGCCGCTCGACCCGTTTCTGCAAATCCTCGAATTCAGCTCCAGGGACATTCAAAAATTCACCTCCCAGCGCGGCCGGATTGACATCCAGTGCCCCAAGGGGCCACAGGGCAAGCTGGAAGGCACCTTCCTCAATCGCGGTCAGCCCATGCAGGATACCATCCCTCGGATGGAGATGACGGAAGCGACGATGAAAATTCAACGCGTCGTGAAGGGCCGATTTTTCGCAAAGGACAACCTGCTTCGCCTGACCGACATCCAAGGCATGGCAATACAGAAAGCATTCCTCAAACAGAAAAACGGTGAATCCATGGGCGTGTCGTTCCAGGTGGAGCGGCTGTTGCTGAAACCCACTTCCCTCGCCATCTTCTAGCCCCGCTTCCTTTATCGCAACCCCATACCTTGCCTGAATCCGCACGCCGTGAAGTGTGATACCTTGAAAGTATCTCATCAACCTGTGAACGCGCGAGATCGATCATGGAAGACACCATTCAGAGCATACTGAACAAGATCAAGGAACTCGAAGGACAACTCCAGCAGGAAATCGAAACCCGGCAGGAAAAGTTCTATTACCACATCAAGCGCAAACGCGTGTATTTCGAACAACAGGTTCGCCAACAGCACAAGCTGTTGATGAAAACCATTTACCGCTACCTGCACGACGCGCGCATCATGTCGGTGGTCACCGCACCGGTCATTTACTCTCTCATATTTCCGGCCATTTTTATGGACTTGATGGTGTCCGTTTACCAGGCCATCTGTTTTCCGGTGTACGGCATACCCAAGGTGAAGCGGTCGGACTACATCGTCATCGACCGTCACTACCTGCGCTACCTGAACGGCATCGAAAAAATCAACTGCATGTACTGCGGTTACTTCAACGGGCTCGTGGCCTATACGCGGGAAATCGCGGCGCGCACCGAACAGCACTGGTGCCCCATCAAGCACGCGCGCAAGGTCAAGGACCTGCACAACCGGTACAAATTCTTTCTGGACTATGGCGACGGCAACAGCTACCGCGAGCACATCGAGAAAGTGCGGCGGGATTACAGTGATTTGGAATGAGTCCATGAAAGGAACCGCCGGTTTAGCGGTCCCTTGGTGGGGGGGTTCGGCAATTCTTCCTGAGGACGCTTTTGTGAGGGAGAAGAAGAACTGCCGAACCGTTTGGATAAATAAATGACCCCCGGTCCCCTCTTCCAGGCTCCACGAGGAGCCTGTGGCTGACATGACGCGATGCAGGAGGAGAGGGCCGGGGTAACGGCCCCTTGCGGAGCCGCCCTGGGATCACCGGGCATGATCCGACGCGGGGGTCAATCTTTGTCCGAGTGAATGCAGACAATCGTACGTACTGGGGAACACGTTTTCCGGCGAAATCACGTTGGGCACCATTTTCATTTTTTTCATCATCTCCAGCGGCTGGTTTTGGGCGCCCGCCATCAAAACTTCGATGTTCTGATCGTTCAACTCGCGCACCATGTCCTCCATGGCGAACAGGCCGGTCTGGTCGATGTAGGGAACGCGGTCCATATCCAGGATCACGCAACGCGTGTTTTTGAGGCCGCGGATTTTTTGCGTCAATGTTCGTGCAAAGCCAAAGAAGATGGGACCGGTCACGGTTTTCACGTACACCTGCTCGGAGACCTCCGCCAGCGAATGAAAATGCCTGCCATCCCCGTTTCCGTTGAAATTCAGTTTCAGGTCATTGAGCGGCGCCAGTGACGTCTGCTTGCGGCCCAGGTCGCTCATGGTTTTCATGAACACCACGCAGGAGATGCCCATGCCCACCGCCACCGCTTCGATCAGGTCCACGAAAACGGTGAGCAGGAACACGGTCACAAGCACGAAGGAGGCCGAGCGCGGCATGGCAGCCAAATGCTTGAGCCCCTTGTAATCGATGATGTCCAGGCCCACCGTCATCAGGATGCCGGCGAGCACCGGGATCGGGATGTACTGGGCATAGGCCCCGAGCCCCAGGAGCACCATCATAAGAAATCCCGCCGAGATCATGCCGGACAGGTTGGTGCGTCCGCCGGTGTTGATATTGACCAGGGTGGACATGGTGGTGCCCGCCCCGACGATCCCGCCCAGCGCGCCGGACAGCATGTTGCCGCAACCCTGGCCGATCAATTCGCGGTTGCTGTCGTGCTGGGTGCGGGTTTTGGTGTCGGCGATGACGGAAGTGAGCAGGGAATCGATCGCTCCCAGCCCGGCCAGTGTCAACGCGGGAATGAAGATCATCGACAGATGCGATGCATTGATGCCGGTCAGTTCGTCCAGTTTGAGCGAGGGCAGGCCCTGCGGGATATCGCCGATGATCGGCACGGACCATCCCATCAGTGCCGTGGCCAGCGTCCCGACAATCAAGGCCACCAGGGTGCTGGGCACCGACTGGGTCACCCGCGGGAACAGGTAGATGATGGCCATGGTCATGGTGGCCAGGGCCACCGCCGCCAGGTTCGCGTCGGGAATGGCGCCGGGAAACTGGCTGAGCACCAGCAGCACGTTCTTGGGCGACTCCAGACCCATGAACGGGAACAACTCGACAATGATGAGGATGACCCCGATGCCGGTCATGAAGCCGGAAATCACCGGATAGGGCATGTATTGAATGAAACTGCCGATGCGAAAGACACCGAGCAGGATCTGGATCAGCCCCGCCAGCATGAAAATGGCGATGATCAATCCCAGCCCGGCTGCCAGGCTTCCGGTCTGGTCGATCACCCGGGCGATGATGAGCGCGCTGACGACGGTCATCGGTCCGGTCGGGGTGCTGATCAGGGTCTGCGTGCCGCCGAACGCGGCGGAGAGCAGCCCCAGCGCGATGGCGCAGTACAATCCCGCGGTCGCACCCAGACCCGATTGCACACCAAACGCCAGCGCAAGGGGAAGCGTCACTACGCCTGCGGTGATGCCGCCGAATATGTCGCCGCGCAGGTTATGAGCTTTGCTATTAAAAAATTTCCTCAATTTATCCTGAAAAGACCCGGCTTCCTGCTTGAATTCCATCTCTTTTCCATTAGCCTTCATAGCCGTCTCACCCATCTTTGGAGGTTCCCTGCCTCACCCGGTTTCCCTTCGGCCGGAAACCCCGATGTGTTCCATGCTGGCTACTCTATAAAAGAAGGCAATTTTAAAATATCCTCAAAACTGCAAAATACAGGGGGAATTGCTTCGAATGACGAATGGAATTTATTCGAGTGGGGCTTCGTTGGTTTTTGAAAGCGGGTCAGCTTTTGCGAGGAGACAGCCCCGTCCTGAACGCCAGAACGGTCAGGCCGGAGTGCATTTAAATATTTGACTTGATTCTTCGTTCTCTGCTAAATACCGGACCATGCATTTTCAAAACGTCATCATGAAGTTGAACGAATACTGGACCTCGCGAGGCTGTGTCCTGCATCAACCCTACGACACCGAGGCCGGTGCGGGCACGTTCAATCCCGCCACCTTCTTCCGCGTACTGGGGCCGGAACCGTTCCGCGCGGCGTACGTGGAGCCATCGCGCCGGCCGACCGACGGACGCTACGGCGAGAACCCCAACCGCCTGCAACACTACTACCAGTACCAGGTCATCCTGAAACCCTCGCCGGAAGACGTGCAGGAACAGTATCTCGGAAGCCTGCGCGCTCTGGGGATCGATCCCCTGCAACACGACATCCGCTTCGTCGAGGACGACTGGGAGTCGCCGACCCTGGGTGCGTGGGGACTGGGCTGGGAGGTGTGGCTGGACGGCATGGAGATCACGCAGTTCACTTACTTCCAGCAGGTGGGGAGCCTCGACCTCGAACCGGTGACCGTGGAGCTGACCTACGGGCTGGAACGCATCACCATGTACCTGCAGAACATCGACAACGTATACGACCTGCAGTGGAACGACGCGTTCACCTACGGCGACATCCACCTGGAAACGGAAAAACAGTTTTCGCGCTACAACTTCGAAGCATCGAGCAAGGAACGCCTGTTCCAGTGGTTCGACATGTACGAGGCGGAAGCGCGGGCGCTGCTGGAGCAGGACCTGGTTCTGCCCGCCTACGATTACACCCTCAAGTGTTCGCACACCTTCAATTTGCTCGACGCGCGCGGCGCCATCAGCGTCACCGAGCGCACGGGGTTCATCGGCCGCGTGAGGAAACTTGCCCGCCTGTGCGCGGAAGGTTACGTGCGCCAGCGCGAGGAAATGGGATTCCCCCTTTTGCGCGGGGCGGAGGCCTCCATCCCCTCCAAGGCATAAAAAAACCGGACCGGAGAGGATCCGGCCCGGTGGGCAGAGCAAGATGGTGCCGAAGAGAGGATTTGAACCTCCACGGGGTCGCCCCCACATGATCCTGAATCATGCGTGTCTACCAATTCCACCACTTCGGCATGTTCATTTTGAGCAGGTAAAATAGCATAACGCCCTGGGAAATGGAATGCTAATTTCACTGCCGGAAGCGGTCGCCAAGGAGTCTGCAATCGGCGCAGGTCCCCTGCTTCGGACGCTTTCCGCGCCCACGGACCCTCGTTCGCCCGCAGGGCATCAGCCATCTGTCTCCGGACGCAGTCCGGGCCACGCCCGCTAGACTTCTTCTTCCATTTCGACGAGGTTCTTGACGGAGATGTGGTCGTGCAGGATGAAGTAGATGCCCCCCACCATGACGACGATGAAGTTGAGTCCCCAGGCGACGAAGCCGAAACTCACCGCCGCCACCTCCGGCTCGTTCATGATTTCGTGGAGGGCAATCAGGACCCCTGCATTCAGCGACCCCAGAAACGCGGGCGTCGGCAGGATGGTGATGAAGATGCAGATCATCACCGTGAGCAGGATGGTGGACGCGAGCGTTTTTTCATTCAGGTCGTAGGCGAAGTAAAGAGGGTAATACTGCAGGATGACCAGCGCCCACACCGCCGCCGTCGCCACGAACACCCACATCAGGGAGCGAAGGCTCTTGACCACATGCAACCCCTGGCTGAACGTTTCCGCCATCTGCACGATCTTGTACTGGAATGTTTCCGGAAACGGTTTCATGAACCAGTGCACCAGTTTCATGGCGCGCTCTTCGTGGTAGATCAACAGGTAAATAAACACCACCAGCCCCACCACCAGCACCACGCTCGCCAGCCCGAACTGGAAGGCGAGGGTCTGAACGGGGATACCCGACCAGGCGATGTTCGCGCCCAGCATGTCGGCATGGAACACCAGCAGCCACGCAAACAACATGAGAAGCAGGACCATGTCGAACAGGCGCTCGACGACAATGGTAGCCAGCGCGCTGGCGAACGACATGTTCAATTTCTTGCCCAGCAAAAAAGCCCGGATCAATTCCCCGGCGCGTGCCGGCAGGACGCCCGCCATGAAACCCACCATCAGCGGCGAGCCCAGTTCGATGGTCCGCACTTCCTTCACAGGTGCGAGCAGAACGCGCCAGCGCACGGCCCGCGCGACATAGGTGAGGATCATCATCAACGCGGAGATGGCCAGGTAGCCGTAATGCACGTTGGCGAAGGAGTCGAGCAACTCCTGCATCGAGACGTTGCGCACGGTGTAATACACCGCCGCAACGGCCACCAGCATGCCGATGATCAGTTGACCGGATCGTTTCAAAACGTGTGCCTGGCGAGAATGGATTTGACGGTTTCGATGTCTTTTTCGATCTGCATCACAAGCTCTTCCGCATTGGCGAATTCCTTTTCGCCGCGGATGCGCGCGATGAACTGGACTTCGAGGTCGATGCCGTAGATCTCCTGGTGAAAATCGAAGATGTGCACTTCGACGCTCAGCCGGTCGCGGTGGAACGTCGGATTGAAACCGATGTTGGCCGCGCCGTCATACTCTTTCTGATTGTGGATGATGCGAACGGCATAGACGCCGGTGCCGGGAATCTGCACCTTGCTGGTGTCGAGGTTCGCCGTCGGAAAACCGATACGCTGGCCGGTTTTATAGCCGTGCACCACCGGACCGTGGATGGAATAGTAACGGCCAAGGAACTGCCGCGCTTCCTCCACCTGCCCGTCCTCGATCAATTCCCGCACGTGGGAACTGCTCACCCGCTGGCCGTTGATGCGGATCTCCTCGATCACGTGCACGGCGAAGCCGAATTCCTCTCCCATTTTCTGCAGGTACGTCAGCGTGCCTTCGCGCCCGCGGCCAAAAGCGTAGTCGTAGCCGACCACGATCTCCTTCGACCCCAGCAGGTCCACCAGGATGTCCTTGGCGAAGTCGCGGGGACGCTGGTCGGCGAACTGCTGTGTGAAATCGGCGCACACCACCTCGTCGATGCCGCATTGCTCGATCAACTCCATCTTCTGGCGGAAGGTGGTGAGGAGCGGCGGCGCTTTTTCCGGCGCGAGGATTTTTAAAGGATGCGGCTCGAAGGTGAACACCATCGCCGCCCCCTGTTTCTCCCTGGCGATTTCCGCCACCCTGCGGAAAATGAGCTGATGCCCCAGGTGCACCCCGTCAAAGTTGCCCAGCGCCACCACCGGGTGCGGCAACGGGCCTTTGAAGTGCTTGGTCCCTCGAGTGATTTTCATGAAAGGCGTTTCGGGTGATTCGGATTGCGCATCGGCTGGATTCGGAGCCACCGGTTCCCAGTCTGGGAAGGAATGGGTACAGGTTAGCCAAGTCCCGGGGGTGTGTCAAATTCCGGGTGCGGCGGCCACGGGCAAGCCCGATTGTCTTTTCTTGCCGCCCCCCACGGAGTCTGATAAGATCGAATCATACCAGAATCCTTTTTTTTGGAAACCCTTATGTTCGATATCGGTTTTTTTGAGATCATGATTCTCATGGGCATTGGCATGTTCATCATTGGACCGGCCAACCTGCCCCGTCTCGCCAAGGCCATCGGTAAAGGCTGGGGTGAATTTCAGCGCACCTTCAATGAACTCAAGCAGGAAGTGCTGGACGAAACCGAAACCGTCAAGCAAACGGCCAACATGCAGGAGTTGGAACAGGAAGTCTCCGCCGCCACCAAGGTGGACGTCGACGTCAACCTGGATACCGACATCCGGCCCAACGACAACTGATCTCCCGCGCAGGCCGCGGAGCCAACAGTGTGTACATGGAACTTGCTTTCAGGCCGTCGCTCGCTCATTAATTAGTAGCCGGTTGCATCGGACGCGGTCCGTGCCACGTTGGACGTGACGCAAACGGAGTGTATTTGGATTGCGCCCACGGACCAACGCCACAACCACCGGGCAGTCGCCAATTTGCCGCGGGCCACGCCCGTCCGGGCCGTTTATGCTGAGCACACCTTCACTCCATCCATTTTTGTCGCATTTTCCGGTGGCACTGGCTGCGGCCGGACTGCTCATGATGGGGTTCGCCAAACGGCGCAACGACACCCAGATGGTGCAGGCCGCCGCGTTCAACTTCAGCGCCGCGTTGTTGATGGGGGTGATGGCGATCTTTTCCGGCCTGTTCGCCGTGGACCTCGGGCAGTGGCCGGTGGTGGAAGTCGAAGGCCACCAGGGCTATTCCTTCGCCTTCGTCATTGTCACCATCATCTGCACCATTTACGCCTACACCAACGCCTTGTCGCGCAACGCTTTCTTTTTTTACATCGCCAACGTGCTTCTGATGGGCGCCACCGCATACAGCGGCTACCTGCTGGTGTTTCACTCCACCAGCGGCTGATCGCCCGAAGGCAGGCCGAATCGGTGCACCAGTTCGCCGCCGTAGTAACCCGTCGCCAGCGTGGTGCACAGTCCCACCGCCAATAACAAAAGATACAAACCGTCCGCCCAGGCTCTGGAACGGAAACGGTAGCAGACCATGCCCAGGGCGTACACGCTCGCCGTGGTGAAAGCGAACAGGATGTGTGAGCTTAAAAACGAGCGGAATTTGTCCTGCACTTCCAGGTCGAGCAGTCCCAGCAAACCCACCGCCACCGCAACAAGCAGAGCCCAGAACCCGAACTGCACGTTGAAGCGCCCGGCGCGCTCCGCCACCGGTTCCTTCTGCAGGCGGCCGTACAACTCCAGAACGCTCCCGCTGGTGAGCAGGGCCACCGGGAAATGCACGATCAAAGGATGCACCAGCGCGAAGTTCATGATGATGAAGAATTGGGAGGGGCGTGCAGGCGGCGGAACAGTTCGCCCAGCACCACCCCCGCCGCCACCGACACGTTGAGCGATTGAATCGTATCTTCGCCGGGAATGCGCACCACCCGGTCGCAACGCCCGCGCACGCGTTTCGACAACCCCTCGCGTTCGCCGCCCAGCACCAGCACACAGGGGAACGGAATGTCAGCTTCGTAGAGGGATTCCCTGGCCTCCGGGTCGGTGCCCAGCACAAACACGCCTTTGCCCTTGAGATCGCGCAGGCCGGAGGCGAGGTCGGCGCAGTCGTACACCGGCACCACTTCCAGTGCGCCTTCCGCCGTGCGCGCCGTGGAGGAAGCCACCGCCACCTGTCGTTGTTCCTTGTCCAGCAGAACCCCGCGCACCCCGAAGTAGCCGCACGAACGAAGCACCGCACCGACATTGTGGGTGTTGGCCACGCCGTCGAAGGCGACGCCGATCCAGTCGGCGTGCACCGGCTTCTCCAGCAGTTTGTAGAGGGAGAGCACATGAAGCGGGCGCGTGACCATCACCACCCCCTCGTGATGCACCCCGCCCGCAGCGCGGTTCAGCGAGTCGTCGTCCAGTTCGCGATACGGCAGTTTGCGTTTCGCACACCACTGCTTGACCCGGTACAACGCCTTCGAGCGGTCCTTGTGATAGTACAGGCGAAGCAGGTCCCCCGGCCGTTCCTCGAACGCGCGCATGCAGGCGTTCCAGCCGCACAGGGTCCATTCGCGTTCCTTGACGGGGATGTGCTTTTTTTTCGGCGGCGTTTTGCGGCGCGGGTTTTGATCGCGTGAAGTGGAGGGGTTGCGGGCGGTCACGGATGGAACCTCAAAAAAGGGAAATGGACGCCGCCTGCCGGTCAGCGCATGCGGGTGAGTTTGACCAGCCGCTGGTTCATGTCGTCCAGCCGGCGGATCAACACTTCAATCACCTGGTTCTTGATTTTCAAATGAAGTGCCGGGCTGATTTTTTTTAACAGGATGTCATCTACCTTGAACACGATACCCTCATCGTCCGCCACCACGTTGCTGTAACGTTTGCGGCGCGATTTGAGGCTGACTTCACCGAACAGGTCCCCGGGGTTCAGATGCGCGAGAAAAATGTCTTCCGGCTTGATGACGCTGAACGTGCCCTTGACGATGACGAAGAAGCCGTAATCCGTCTCACCGACACGCACCACACACTCGCCAGGTTTCACGAATTTCCAGTGGTCCTTGAACGAGTACAGGTGTGCCCGCTCTTCCGAATCCATGAACTGGAAAAAGTTGTTTGCCTCCACCCAGTGTTGCAGGTTCGCCTGATCCATCATCACCCCTCCCCCATGATGACCTGCAACTCAATGACCAAGACTCGGCAGGTCCATTTTTAACCGTGCCCCCCCATCATGAAAGCCTCCGCCTCGTCGAACTTCGGCCTGGGCAGGTGCGCCACTTTACGAAAAAAGATCTCGCCCTCCGTCAACACCTGGCGCACCGTGGGCAGTGAAAACATCATACCGCGAAACGCCGCGGCCCCGGGATAGCCGTACGCCATCCACACCGCCAGCTTGCGCAGGTACAACAACGTCCGGCGCATGTCGTACACCGGCTCCAGCATTTCGTGAAAGCGGTGCAGCAGCTCGATCGGCGCCGGCGACAACGTGTCTCCCAACTCACCTGTGCATTCTTTGAAAATCCACGGATCGCGCAAAGCCCCGCGGCCGATCATCACCGCATCGACGCCGCTTTCCTCGAGCAATTGCCGGGCGCGGTCGGCACTGCGAATGTCGCCGTTGCCGATGATGGGGATGTCGGTTTTGCATTTGACGTCGGTGATCAATTCCCAGTCGGCCTGCCCGCTGTACCCCTGCTGGCGCGTGCGTCCGTGGATGGCCACCCACTGGCACCCCGCCTGCTTCGCCGCGTCCACGCATTCGTGGATGGTGAGCTCTTCATGACTCCATCCCGTCCGCATCTTCACCGTGAGCGGCAGGTCGATGTTCGTGCGGATGTGCTGGAGAAAAACAAACAGCTTATCCGGATCGCGCATCAGCGCCGACCCGCATCCTTTCTTCACCACCTTCTTCACCGGGCAACCGAGGTTGATGTCGATGAAGTCCGCTCCCTGATCCTTCACCTGCGGTGCGACGCGGACGTAGTCGTCGGCATCCTCGCCGAACAACTGAATTCCCACCATTGTGCCGGGGTTTTCGTGAACACGGATCATCTTCGCCGTGCGTTCCGAGCTGTAAACCAGTCCCTTCGCCGACACCAGCTCCGAGATCAGCACACCCGCGCCCATCTCGTCCATCAGGTGACGGTAGCAGAGGTCGGTGATGCCGGACATCGGCGCCATCCAGTACGGATTGCGCATCCGCTTGATCAGCGTATACGCGGTTTCCGCAGCGGCCAACGTCGTCGGATTTTTTTTCGGTGCGTTCATTATTTATTCTTACGTTTCCTTCGCCAGCACACTGTGACCGATGAGCGGGGAAAAATGTTCCGGCCAGGGCGCGGTGAGTTCCATCGCCCGGTCCGGTCCGTTGAACACCAGCCGATACGCGTGCAGGCCGTACTCGTACGAGCCCTCGATCTTTTTGCCGTACACCCCGTCATTCAGAATCGGCAAGCCCACACTCGCCAGGTGCACGCGGATCTGGTTGGTGCGCCCGGTGTGGGGCACCGCACGGATCAGCGACACGCCTTCCTTCACCGCCAGGCATTCAAACACCGTGACCGCAGCCTTGGGGTTCCGGATGTCCGGTCCCACGCCGCGGGCCGAGCCCACCACCTTGCCCACCGGCAGGTCCACCACGAAACGCGGCGACTTCGGCTCCCCCGCCACCAGCGCCAGGTATTCCTTGTGCACACGGTTTTGGGTGAACTCCTGAGACAGTTTATACGCCGCTCCGCGCGTTTTGGCAAACACCACGAGCCCGGTGGTGGTGGCGTCCAGCCGTTGCACCGGGCGCGGCACCTCGTCCGGATAGCGCTCGCGCAACAGCTCGGTCATGCTGTTCTGAAAATAACGGCCGCTGGGGTGCACGGGCAGCGGCGCCCCCTTGTTGAACGCGCGCAGATGCGCGTCTTCATAGACCACTTCCAGCTTGCGGTCGGCGGGCGGTTCCGTACGCACGCCCATGTTGGTGACGATGTAGTCGTGTTCCTTGAGCCGCGTGCCCAGTGCCACCGGCAGGCCGTTGACCGTGATGCGGCCTTTCACGATGCGCCGCTCCCATTCCTCACGCCCGAAGTACGGAAAGCGGTCGCAGAAATACGCTTCGATGGTGTAACCGATGTAGCGGCCCGGCAGGTGACAAGCGTAGATCTGCTCCTGTGGCGGCGGCGTGTGCAGGCGGTTCATCGGGTTTCGAGCTTTGGGGGCGGAAGGAGACAGGGAGGGCATGGGCGATCCCTCAGTTCATGCGCGGGTCCACCGGCGCTCTCAGAAGGTATTCGTATTCCTTGCCGAGCGACTTCACCACCCGGCCCCATATGTTGCTTTCGGGGTCACCGAAAATATGGTCGTTTTTCGCGTCGCAGGTCAACCAGCTGCGGTGTTCCATTTCCCCGGCCAGCTGGCCGCTTCCCCAGCCGGAGTAACCGATGTAGAAGCGCAGGTTCTCCGCCGGGTTTTCCAGTTGACGGTACACCTTCTCCAGCGGTTCCCAGCTCATGCCGAGGTGGATGTTGTCGCAGATGGGATCGAGCCCCTCCAGTGGAAGTTCCGAACGCACCAGGTAAAACACCTGCGACTGCGCCACCGGGCCGCCGACAAACACTTCGTTGTCGTAGCCGGTCAGAAATTCCGCTTTCTGGAACAGTTCGGAAGCCATGAGCCCCGCCTTGCGGTTGACCACCAGGCCGAACGAGCCTTCCTCATTGTGATCGCACAACAGGACCACCGTGCGGGAGAAATTGGGGTCGCCCAGTACCGGGTTGGCGATCAGGAAGGTGCCCTTGCCGTAAGCGTCTTCGGACATGAATTCACCTGAACGGGAATGAGCGTTCGGTTACAGGTTTACGGACTGGCACTTGCGGAACAACGGCCCATTGCGCGCGGCCTCGCGCCCTTCGATGGTGGTGAAGTTGTTGTCCATGGCAATGGACACCAGGCTCGGCAGTTTGGTGGAATTGGCCAGCGCGATCAGGCCCACATCGCCGATCTCGTTCTGCGCGAGATCCAGTTCCTCCAGCCGTTCCAGCTCGTTTTCCTCCGCCAGCACTTTTGCGCCCTCGTCGCGCAGGTAGTTGCGGTAGAGGTTGAGCGTCCTCAGTTTCTGGAACACCTTCGATTTGACGATGGCGCGGATGCCGTTGGCGCCGAGCTCGTTGCCGCCGAACTCGACCCAGTTGACCTTGGAAAACGCCTCGCACTCGGAAACGAAATGCGCGCCCGCATCTCCGATCTTGTTGCCACCCAGGTTGAGACGCTTGACCTTGACGATGCGCGGGTCCTCGGCGATCACCTTGATGCCGTTGACGCCGACGCAACAGCCGAACAGGTTGAGTTCCCGGCCGTCCTCGCTCAACTTGTCGCTCACCACCTTGGTCATGGCGTCGATCAGTTTCTGGCCGGTGTAGTTGCACGGTTCCGCCGTGTCGTAAATGCGGTATCCACTTAGTGAAGGCATGTTCCCTCGACCTGAAAATTCATCATTTCAAACTATAAACCTTGATTTAAGACCCCAATGCCTATACATTGGACGGAAACGATCCCGAATCCACAAAGCCTTTAAAATTGTCGGTTTAGTACCTCGACAGGCTATTATAATGTTGACAGAAAATCAATATTATTTACAATTCGCTGTTTTACCGGGAGTCCCTCAATGAAGCTTGATTTTGACAAGATGGGCGGTCTTGTGCCCGCCATCATTCAGGATGCCAAATCCGGCAAAGTGCTGATGCTCGCCTACATGAACCAGATTGCCTGGGAGAAAACGCTGGAAACCGGCAACGCCTGGTTCTACAGCCGCTCCCGCGACAAACAGTGGATGAAGGGCGAAGAAAGCGGAAACGTGCAGAAGGTGAAGGAAGTGTTCATCGACTGCGACGACGACACCGTCCTTTTGAAAGTGGAGCAGGTCGGCGAGGCCGCCTGCCACAAGGGTTACCAGAGCTGTTTCTTCCGCAAGCTGAACGGCGAGTTGACCACCGTCGAGGAAAAAGTCTTCGACCCCGACAAAGTTTATAAAAAGTAAGAACCGCAACCTTATCAACCACAGGAAAGTGAATGAGTGGAAACGTATTGAAACTGGGAATCCCCAAGGGCAGTTTGCAGGACGCCACCGCCGCCCTCTTTGAAAAAGCCGGGTGGAAAATCAAATTCAGCAGCCGTTCCTACTACCCCACCATCGATGACGATGAAATCGAGTGCCTGCTGATCCGCGCGCAGGAAATCGCGCGCTACGTCGCTGACGGCGTGCTGGACGCGGGCCTGACGGGCAAGGACTGGGTGCAGGAAAACCGCGTCGAGGTCGAGGAGATCGCCGACCTCGTTTACTCGAAAACATCGGACCGGCCGGTGCGCTGGGTGATCGCCGTGCCCAACGATTCCCCCATCAACAATGTCAAGGACCTGCAGGGCAAACGCATCGCCACCGAAGCGGTCAACATGACCGTCGATTACCTGAAACAGCACGGCGTCACCGCCTCGGTCGAGTTTTCCTGGGGCGCGACGGAAGTCAAACCGCCGAAACTCGCCGACGCCATCGTTGAAATCACTGAGACCGGCAGTTCGCTCCGCGCCAACAACCTGCGCATCATCGACACCATCATGGAGTCGAACACCAAGTTCATCATGAACAAGAACTCCTTCAAGGACGAATGGAAGCGCACCAAGGTGGAGCGCATCGTGCTGATGCTGAAAGGCGCGATGGCCGCCAACCGCAAGGTCGGCATCATGATGAACGTGCCGCGCAAATCGATGGAGGCGATCATGAAAATCCTGCCTCCCAACACCAAGCCGACCATCTCCAGCCTGACCGACGACGCCTGGGCCGACCTGATGGTCATCCTGGAAGAAAAACTGGTGCGCGAGATCGTGCCGGATCTCAAAAAGGCGGGGGCGGAAGACATCGTCGAGTTCCCGCTCAACAAAATCATCCACTGAACCGGAAATCCATTGGCCAGGGACGAAGAACGACAGGAAGCGGATTCCGAATCCACGGAATCCCGGTCCCAACCGCCGGAGGTACCTGAGGGCCAGGCGGACTCTCCGCCCGTGGAACCCGCGGGTGAAAACGAAGTTGCCGACACAACCGCCTCCGACAGCGAAAAACCGGAAAGCGAAGATCCTTTCACCGATTCCGGTGACGCGCCTGAAGGGGAATCCTCCAAGGCGGAATCCCAAGACACTCCTTCGGGGGAAGAAACCAAACCCGAGGACACTCCTCCCCAAAAAGCCAAATCCAAAGGCACGGGCAAGATCTGGTTCGTGCTCCTGCTGATCCTCGCCGCGGGCGGGTATTTCGGATGGAAGGGATTCCTCATGCTTCGCGGCCACCAGGGATCGCTCGCCTCCCTCAACCAGCAGTCCAACCAACTGGGACAAGACATCCAGAAACTTCGGGAGCTGGTAAACCAACTGCCCCAGAAAAATGCGGCGCAATTGGAGCAGTTGATCGCCCGGTTTGAGGAAACGCAAGCGCGCATCGAGGATACACAATCGCGGATCGACGAAAACAACGAAGCCCAGCGCGCCGCTCTGGAGGCGTTGCAAAGGGAAGTCGATCAGCTGAAAGAGGGCGTGCGCATTGGCACCATCCAACTGCAATCCACGGAAGAAGTGCCCGGTGCGGAAGGAGAACTGGAACCGGTGGCGGGGGAAGTGGTGAAGCCACCGCAAGAGGAGCCTGCGGAAGAAACGCCTGCCGGGGAAACGGAGGAAGCTTCCGCGGAAGAGCCGGTCGCGGATGAAGAGACGCCGGTAGAAGAACCGGGCGAAGCGGCCGCTGAAGAAACCACCCCCGTAGAAACGGAAGAAACAACCGAAGAGACCGCCCTGAAGGAAACCGAAACCGGTTCCGTAGAACCCATGGATCAGGTCACGCCCGGTACACCGGAAATGACGGAAACCGAAGAAGAGCTGTCGCAGGAAGAAAGCACCGAATCTTCGGCTGAGGAAACTCCGGGCGAAGAAACCGCCCCGGAAATGGAAGAAGAACCGGTCGCGGAAGAGACCGCCATGCAGGAACCGGAGCCCCAACCGGAACCGACGCCTTCCGTCGAGACCGCCGAAGCGCCACCGCAACCGGAAGTCTCCCAGCAACCCGAACCGACGCAGCCGCCGGAAACGCCGCACGGTCCCAAGCGCAGTGAAGAAGCGCAGAGTTATATTGACTTCGTGGAAGACTCCGCCGCCAAAGCATGGGGATGGGTCCAGGAAGGTTCGAAAAAATTGTGGGATTCCATCAAAGAAAAGTTCTGATCCGCCAGACCCCCGCTCCCCGAATAGAATATCCCGCTTAAACCGAAGCCCACTCCAATTCAGGACGCACGTTCAGGATTTTTTTCTGGAAACACAAATCGCGGAACAGGGTGAGTCCCGCCACTTCCTCCTCGCCCAGCGTGTATAGAATCTTGTTCTCCAGGTAATCCCGCACCACGCTTTCATCGAGTCCGGTCTTCTCCACCTGATCCGCCACGATCGCATCCATCGCGGCACGGCCCTGCGCCGGGGCATCGGCGACGGCCTTGAGCCTTTCGGGTGTGAGCGTCACTTCGCGCCGCACCGCCACCACCGCATGCACGAAGGCGCGTCCGGTCTGCTCCCACCAGCGCTGGCTGAGGTCGATCACCGTCCATCCTTCGTTGTTGGTGCGGGCGGAGAAACCCTGGTCGCCGATCACCAGGGCCGCGTCGCAGGTGCGCATCATGTGCTCGAGGTCCGGGTGCGTGCGCGAGTACTGCACCTCCGGCGGGAACACATCCTCAAACAGAATGCGAAGCAGCGTTGCCGACGTGCGCGACCGTTCATCGAGCGCCACCGTGCGCACCGATTCGATCTCCCCGCGCGTGACAAGAAGCACCGTGTCCACCGCACCCCGCGAGGCGATGCAGGCGCCGGGAACGAGGCGGTATTGGTCGGTGTGGCTGAGGTACTCGATCGACGGAATCATGGCGAGATCGAGTTCTCCGGCATGCAGACGGTCCGCCAGGCGGGCGGGCACGTCTTTGACGATCTCGAAGCCCGCTTCCCGTGCGGTGCCTTCCAGCGGCACGAGGAGCGGTTGCGCGTTCAGGAAATCGTGAAACCCGAATTTCAAAGGTGAAGACATGGCTTAGAGGGAAACGGCGGCAAAAAGAAACCAGGCAGGGTAAAAGGAACCATGGGAGAAGGTTCCCACCGGGTGCCAATACAATCCATTGCCTCCGGCCGCAGTCCGCCGGGTAGGACGCGAAGGCAATAGAACGTATTTGGAACGCGCTCTCAGATCATCGTTCGCCCACATGGTATTAGCCATCTGCTTTCGGACGCAGTCCGAAAAAAAACCGGGATGGGCGAACCCATCCCGGTTTGAAGTCGATCAAAGTATAACGCCTCAGATGAACAGCGGCGCGAGTACCAGCGAGACGATGGACATCAGCTTGATGAGGATGTTCATCGCCGGGCCCGAGGTGTCTTTCAGCGGGTCGCCGACGGTGTCGCCGACCACGGTGGCCTTGTGCGCATCGGAACCCTTGCCGCCCAGCTGCCCGCCCTCGACGTACTTTTTGGCGTTGTCCCAGGCACCGCCGCTGTTGGCCATGAACAGGGCCAGCATGACGCCGGTCAGGGTGGCGCCGACCAGCATGCCGCCCAATGCCTCGGCACCGAGAATGGTACCGATCAGGATGGGCATGACGATGGCGACCACACCGGGTGCGATCATTTCCTTCAGCGCCGCCTTGGTGCTGATGTCGATGCAGCGGGCGTTGTCCGGCTTGCCCGTGCCTTCCATCAGACCGGCGATTTCACGGAACTGGCGGCGGATTTCCTCCACCATGGTGAATGCGCCGCGGCCGACCGAGGTCATGGTCATCGCCGCTACGAGGAACGGAATGGCGCCGCCGATGAGCACGCCGATGACAACCGTGGTGTCCGTGATATTGATGGTTTGCAGTCCCGCGGCCTGCGTGTAAGCCGTGAACAGGGCCAGCGCTGTCAGGGCCGCCGAACCGATGGCGAAGCCTTTGCCGATGGCCGCCGTGGTGTTGCCCAGGGCATCGAGGCCATCGGTGATTTTGCGGGTTTCCTCACCCAGCCCGGCCATCTCCGAAATGCCGCCCGCATTGTCCGCAACCGGACCGTACGCGTCCACCGACATGGTGATGCCGACTGTGGCCAGCATGCCGACCGCGGCGAGGGCCACGCCGTACAGGCCTGCCGCACTGGCGGAAACGAAAATGGCGAGAGCGATGGTCAAAATCGGGGCGACGCAGCTTTCCATGCCGATGGCGAGGCCGGTGATCATGACGGTGGCGACGCCGGTCGAACTGGATTCTGCGATCTTCACCACCGGTTTGCCCGCCGTGTAGTATTCGGTGATCAACCCGATCGCCACACCGGCCAGACAGCCGAATGCCAGCGCAACAAACACGCCCGTCGGCAGACCCATGACCTTGATGACGATGAGCGCAACGAGCAGCATCGCACCCGCACTCACAAAGGTGGAATAGCGCAGGACGTCCGCCGGGTCGAGGCTGGTCATGGCGCGGATGGAGCGGATGCCGATGATGGACGCGATCAGGCCCACCATGGCGACGATGACCGGCAACGCCATGTATTCGAAGCGCATGACCGACATACTGGTGGCGATGGCGATGGTGGCGATCATGGAACTGACATAGGATTCGAAAATGTCGGAACCGAGACCCGCGACGTCGCCCACGTTGTCGCCCACGTTGTCGGCGATGACGCCGGGGTTGCGCGGATCGTCTTCGGGAATGCCGGCTTCCACTTTACCGACGAGGTCGGAACCAACGTCGGCGATCTTGGTGTAGATGCCGCCGCCGACGCGGGCGAACAGGGCAATCGAGCTGGCGCCCATGGCGAAACCGCTGATCACGCTGACGGCTTCGCCGCGCGCAAACAGGGCAAACAGACCGCCCACACCGAGCAGGCCGAGGCTGGCTACACACAGGCCCATGACTGCGCCGCCGTTGAACGCGATGTCGAGCGCTTTGGCCTGGCCCGATTCATTCGCCGCCGCAGCCGTGCGCACGTTGGCGGTAGTGGCCGCATTCATGCCGAAGTAACCCGCGGCCATGGAACACGCCGCGCCGATGAGATAGGCGATTGCCGTTCCGATGCCGATCCAGAATCCCTTCTGGGCACCGATGACGAAGGTCAGGAGAATGAACACCGCGCCCACAAAATACGCGAGGATTTTGTATTCGCGGCCCAGGAATACCATCGCCCCCTCGTGAATCGATTCGGCGATTTCGACCATTTTGTCATTGCCTTCCGGCTGGTCGTCCACATACTCGTAGGTGCGAAGCGCAACCCACAGGCCGAAGATGCCGAACACAAATCCGAGATAAGCAAAATTGTACGACGCATCAAACGCCGCGAACACGATATAGAGCAGAAGGGACAGGCCGACAAAGATAACCTCCCCTTTATATTCCTGAATCATTCCGTATTTTCCTCCGTCGTTTGATTGGCTTGCGTTTCGATTTCCGTGAGAATCGCTTCCACTCTTTCCACCGCTTCTTCAATCATGTGGTTGAGTGGCTCCATTTCCCCCTCAGAAAACGGAGAGAGGACGTAATCCACGATTTCATGTTTGTTATCGGGTCGGCCGATGCCCACCCGGATGCGGCCGAAGCGGTCGGTCGCCAACCGCTCGATGCAGGACAGAACGCCTTTTTGTCCGGCATCGCCACCCTGAAACTTGCGTTTGATTTTGCCCAGCACCAGGTCGATGTCGTCGTGAACAACGACCATGCGTTCCGGCGGGATGTTCCAGGCATTGAGGAGCGCCTGTGCGGCACGGCCGCTTTCGTTCATGTAGGTCATGGGTTTGGCGATGACCACCGGACGCCCCTCGATCTTTCCCTGTCCGTACAGGGAACGGTGCTTGTGCTGGTTGAGTGGAATGCGGTGCTTCTCCGCCAGGTTGTCCACCACCATGAACCCCACGTTGTGCCGCGTCAGTTCGTACTGCGGCCCGGGGTTGCCCAACCCAAGAATCAGATACACAACGTCTCAAGAATGTGACGAAGTCACGAGTCGGATTTACCGCCTTCACCCTCATCGGCGGCCTTTTCACCTGCTTCGGCCTCTTCACCCACCAGGGCTTCCTCGCCTTCCGGAGCCTCGACCTCTTCCTTGACCTCGTGGATGGAGACCACCGCTTCTTCCGGGTCGTCAATCACCTCGATGCCCGCAGGCAGGGGGAGGTCGGACACATGCACGACCTGGTCCATTTCCACTTTGGTCATGTCCACCTTGATGTCGTGCGGAATGTCGCCCGGCAGACAGCGGATGTGCAACTCGTCCAGCGACTGCTCAACGATGCCGCCCAGTTTTTCCGCAGGCGATTTGCCGTCGAGCAGGATCGGAACGACGGTTTTGATTTTCTCCGTCATGTCCACTTCGTAGAAGTCCACGTGTTCCCAGCCCTCACGGATGGGGTGGCTCTGGTGGTCCTTCACGATCACCGTGCGCTTCGGCACGGAGTCGGACTCCACGGACAGGTTGATGAGCGTGTTGATGCCGTATGCTTCGATCAGCTTGCGCAGGTCCTTGTGGTTGACGGTGATCGAGACCGGGTCCTGCTGACCGTAAATGATGCCGGGCAGAAAGCCTTCCGCACGCAAACGGCGATTGGCGGCACTGCCGCGTTGTTCCCTGATGGTGCCTTTCAGATCTTTTGACATGACTACAAATTATCCTCCGCATCGAACAGCGAACTGATCGATGACTCACTGTGAATCCGCAAAATGGCCTCACCCAGCAGGGAGGCAACGGACAGAATCTTGATTTTGTCGATCGATTTCAAATCATCCCGCAACGGAATCGTGTTGGTGGCGATGACGGACTTGATGGGCGATTCACGGATGCGGTCCCCGGCCGGCCCGGAAAGAACGGCATGGGTGCAGCAGGCGTGCACTTCCGCCGCACCCGCTTCCAGCAACGCGTTGGTCGCCTCCATCAACGTGCCCGCGGTGTCGATCATGTCGTCCACGATGATGGCGACCTTGCCGCGGACATCGCCAATGATGTGCATGGCTTTGGCCACGTTGATCCCGTCCCGGCGCTTGTCGATGATGGCCAGAGAAGAACCGAGGCGCTTGGCATACGCCCGCGCCCGTTCCACACCGCCCGCATCCGGGGAAATCACGACAATATTGGGCAATTTAAGGCTTTTAATGTAACTGATAAGGACATTGACTGCAAATAAATGATCGACGGGAATGTTGAAAAATCCCTGGATCTGCCCGGCATGGAGATCGATGGTCAGCACCCGGTCGCAGCCGGCGATGTGCACGAGATCGGCAACCAGCTTCGAGGTGATCGGCACGCGGGGCTCGCATTTGCGGTCCTGGCGGGCGTAACCGTAGTAGGGGATGACCGCGGTGATCCGCTTCGCAGAGGAGCGGTTGAGCGCATCGATCATGATGAGCAACTCCATCAGGTTGGTGTTGCCCGGCGAGCAGGTGGGCTGGATGACAAACACGTCGCCGCCCCGGACGTTTTCCTCGATGCGAACATAGATTTCGCCGTCGGAAAAATCCTTGATCACGGTCCTGCCCAACTCGATATTCATGTACTGGCAGATCTCGTGTGCCAGATCCGTGTTGGCCCGGCCGGAGAACACCCGCACTCTTCCGTTATCACTCATGCCTGTATCGGTCCCTGTCCTTGGAAACAGTGGTGGCTGGGGCGGGAGGATTCGAACCTCCGAATGCAGGATCCAAAATCCTGTGTCTTAGACCACTTGACGACGCCCCAAAAATTCGTTCAACCTGAAATCTGGTTTTCGCGCTCCTCTTCCCTCACGCAAAAAGCTGTGTGCACCCCGCCGAAACAGTCCGGCCCCCCGCATTCGCCTTGGTTGTCCGGTGAAATTTAAATTATGACAATATGGGCAGGAGATATTGAGCCCGGGTTCGACTGGGGCTTCCCGCAGGTTGGCGTTCGGTCCTCTGCCTGTCAGGGATAATCGAGCATCTCTTCAGGCAGGAACTCCGCGAACCGGGAAACCGTCTCGGTCACAAAGACGTCCCAATCGGTTGCCTGAAGACGGGCAAAGGCCTGCTCAGCCTGCTCCCGGCGGGTGAAAACGCCGAACACGGCGGAACCGCTGCCGGAGAGGAGCACCCCCTCCGCATCGAGCGCACTCAACGCGTCCCGGGCCTGCTTGACGACCGGAAACCGTTCTAAAACATAGGGTTCCAAGTCATTGTGGAGATGGGCGGCCAGACCGGCGACATCCGATCGAGAAAAAAATTTTTGCAAAATACTAATCGTTTTCGGGGGGGTTGTCAATTCTAAATTCAGGCCGCGATAGACCTCTCCGGTGGGCACCAGCAGACGCGGAAAAATAATGACAATGTGCATTTTTTCAGAGGGTTCCAAAGGCTCGAGCACCTCCCCCCGGCCGCGCCCGACGGCCTGCGGCGCAGACAGGAAAAACGGAATATCTGAGCCCAAACGGGCAGCAAATTCATGGAGCGCGGACCGGTCCAGTTTGAGGTCCCAGAGCCGGTTTAGAGCCCACAACACGTACGCCGCGTTGCCGCTGCCGCCGCCCAGACCGGCGCCGGCTGGGATGTGTTTTTTCAAAAGGATACGGCACCCGCGCCCTGCTGCGGCAGGAACCGAGTCGCGCAACATCTCCGCCGCCCGCACCACCAGGTTGCTGCCGTCGGTGGGAATGCCGGGGGCGTCGCAATCGAGTGAAACGCCCTCATCCTGCGATTCCAGTTCGATGTGGTCGTACAGGCTCACCATCTGAAACAGGGTTTCGAGTTCGTGGAAGCCGTCGTCGCGCTTGCCCAGAACGAACAGGCCGAGGTTGATCTTTGCGGGTGTGCGGAATTTCAGTTTCATGGAACGTTTTCGGGTCAGGGTGCGGCGCGGCCGGGGAACAATTCGAACACGTCATCGGAGATGACCGGGTTCACCTGCGGGTTGCGGTAACTCAATATCACTTCGTCATTTTCCTTGTGGCGCTGGACCGTGACCCGGTGCGGGAAGTACACGGCCCCGATCCATTTCGCCTCCGTCCACGCTACGGAATACAACGCTTCCCCGCTCCTGAACCGTGTCATGCCAACGGGATGCAGCGTGTCGGCGTCGATCTCGATCTCGGTGCGTTCTTTGCGGACGGGGTCTTCGGCATCCATCACGTAGAGGTTTTCTGCGTGCGCGGTGATACGTTCCAGCTTCAATCGGTCGTAGCGCGGCACCTTTCCCAGAAAGACGCTGATGAATTCCGCGAAATCGAACGACGTGCCGAACAGGTCGGCCATCATGTACCACGCTTCGGCGCCGGTATGCACGACATTTTTCTGCGGGTCGTAGATCTGGATGTTGCCGGGTTTGAAGATGAACACGCCCAGGGGCTGGCCGAAATTGCTCAGCGTGTCCAGGCGAATGGACTGGTCGTTCCTCGCCACCACGGTCTGGCGAAGCACGTGATCCACCAGCCGCGTGCGGATGCGCGTCGTGACAAAGGAACGAACGCTGTACACGCTGTCGTGATGGCGTTCGAGCGCCTGGAGGATGGTTTCATCGGAAACGGCCTTGACCGGCTGCGGCTCGGGCGTGGGGGGCGTGGTCTGGCAGGCGGCCAGCGCCAGCAAAGCGAGACCGAAAAAACAACTGCGCACGGAATGGAAGACTGTCATGGAGTGAACCGGAATTCGTTGCCACCCGGCCGGGGTCAGCGTGTCCCCAGCATCTCGTCGGCTTTGCGGATTTTTTCCTCAAGCTGGTCGAGGTCCGGAACTTCGCCGCCGGGAGCGCTCCCCTTTTGCCGGGTGAGGACAAGGCTGGTCTTCCACGCCTTGCGGGCTTCACCGATGTTTTTCAGCGAAAAGTGGATATCGCCCAGGTGGTCATATAAAACCGGGTCCGGCTCGGTATAAATGAGCGCCTTTTTGATGTGGGTGAGGGCTTTTTCCGGCTCGCCTTTCTTGTAATAAATCCAGCCCAGACTGTCGAGGAAATACCCGTTGCGTGGCTGGATGCTGAGCGCCTGCTCCAGGTGGTACAGGGCGCGGTCGAGCTTGATGTTGCGCGATGCGTACATGTAGCCGATGAAGTTATGCGCGTTGGAGTGGTTCGGGTTGATCTCCAGCGCCTTGGTCATGTTGGCGATGGCGTCCTCGTACCGGCCCATCCGTTCCAGCAAAGCTCCCTTTTCAAAATAATAGGCATCGTGCGTCTTGTTGAGCGCAATGGCGCGGTCGATCGCCTTCAACGCTTCCTTGTTGCGGTTGAGCGACATGTAAGCCAAAGTCAGCGCATGGTACAAACGGTGGTTGTGCGGATCCAGTTCCACTGCGCGGTCAAGCAGGTTCACCGACTGCGGCATGTTTGCATTGAGCCCGTACAACCGGGCCAGTTTGAGCAGGACTTCCACCGAATCCGCAACACCGGCATGACGGCGGTAGGCCTCAATTTCCTGAATGGCCTTGTCCGGGCGGCCCAGCACTTCGTAAATGCGGGCGATGGTGAAGCGCACTTCCCTGTCCTCGCCTTTCGCCAGCACCAGGCGGAATTCATCGACCGCTTCCAGGTACATGACCTGCTGATAAAAGATGGCGCCGATCATGCGATGGATGTCCGGCTCCGGCAGTTCCATCTCAGCCAGGGTCACATTGCCGGAAAGCGTTTCGGAAACCGGGTCCCACGCCTGGTTGAGAACATCGTAGCGGTCCGCCACGTGCAGGTTGGACGGATCCAGTTTTTTGAGAATGCGGTACTGGGTGATGGCTTCCTGGTATTTTTCCCGCTGTTCCAGTGCCAGCGCCAGGGCCTGCCGAGCCTCGAACATGCTGGGCCGGAGCGAAACCGACTTTTTCAGCTTGTCCTCGGCGTCTTCGTAATCCTTCGTATCCAGAAGCGTGCGGCCGTAGTAATAAAATCCCAGCGTGTTGGCGGGATCGACCACCGACACCTTGTGGAACCAGTCACGCGCCTCGTCAAACCGGTTCAACCGCCGAAGCGCGGCACCGGCCATCAAAAACGCACGCGGGCTTTTGGGATCGAGTTCGGTGACTTTTTTGTAATGCTCGAGGGCTTCCTGATAACGGCCGCGGCTGGCAAGGATGTCGCCCAGGATGGTGTGCATGCGGGTGTTATCGGGGAACTTGCGCAGGCCGCGCTGTCCCAGCTGCAGGGCCTCTTCCAGTTTCCCGATCCGCTGGTAGAGCACCATCATGTGAGTGAGAAACGGTTCGTGTTCGGCTTCAAATTCCACCACCTTCGAATAGTGGTCGGCGGCGCGGTCGAAATCGCCTTCCCGCTCATACTTGAGGTCCATCATGAAGTGGTAGTACGCGCGCGGGTCACGAAAGCGGCCGGGGTTCTGTTCGTTGAGCTTGCTGATGTGACGGACCGCGTAGCTGTCTTCAAAATCCGGGGTGCCCTCCTCCATCTGGATATCGATACCCGGCACGGTGTCGGCAATGGTTGCGCAGTTGGACAACCCGGCCACGGCCACCAACGCCAGCGCCACGAAACGGAACTTGTGCGCCAGCCGGCTGAGGGTTTCCTTGAGAGCCGGATCCGCAATGCGGTCCAGCGAACCCGCGTCTACAGGCAAAGCGGGATTGGGGTGCGGCAACTTTGTGTTTCGCATACGTTTGGGTTTCCTTTTAGCGGACGACGGCTGGGTCTCCGGCTGGATATCGTAATGAATGCGGGTGAAACGGGAGGTCCGGAGGGACCGGTTCAACCCTTCCAGAATCCGCGTGTCCAGCGCCTTCAACGGGGCCAGCCATTCGCGACCCTCCACCTGGACGAACAGCGTTTTTTCCGTGACCCGGGTGATGGTTGTGTGGCAGGCAAGCTTTTCACCGACCAGGATCTCCCAGGCGAAACCGATGCGCTCGGTCACGTCTTCATCGCTTTGCTCCGGGATGGCCGTCAGCACGTCGGGAAGAACGTTGCGAATCGACGTCCAACGCTGTGTGCGGCCGGACCCGTCTTTCATGATCAACACTCCTGATTCCATCTATTGAACTATTTTAATGGGAGCGGAACCCTTTTGAAACCATTTATTGTGCGAAGTCAGCGCACGCAGGTGAATCGCCTGCGAAATGGCTTCTAAATCGATGGATTCGGAATTGGGAAGGTTTGCCGGACTCGAGTACCGGTTCACTTCTCGGCGCAGTCGATGCAGCGGGTGCTGGTGGGATCGAACTCCAACCGGCGCAGGTCGATTTCCTCGCCGCACACGAAGCAATCGCCGAAGCGTCCGGCATCCATACGGCGAAGCGCGCCTTCAATTTTCACCAGCATCCGCTGGTTGCGCCGCGCCGCTTCCTGCGCCATCTGCTGGTCCTGCATGGCGTCCATGCGCGACAGGCGGCCCAGCCGGGCCTGGTCGAGCTCGACCGGTTTGGTCGAGGCTTTCGACGCGGCCTCGAGCGCTGTCAACTCTTCCTTCGTGGAAAGCAGCTGGTCGCGCAGTCGCTGGATGTCTTCTTCTTTCATGGGGCTCCCTCCGTTGCGGTGCCAGCAATCGTTTTCGTCTGAATATTGACGGCGTGCTGTCAGGTGTAACGCAATCCGACAGCAAAATCCACTCGCAAACCCCTCCGCCCTGAGGGCACGCCGTACCCCGATATTCGATATTCATTACGCCGGATTCCGATTATAATGCCGGGCAATGTCCTTTTTCTCAGAAGAAAAGCGGCTGGCCGCCACCCGGCGGCTGTTGCAACATGTCGGCGACACCCTCAACGCCCGTTTCTCCGTCCGCCTGTGGGAGGGATCGCTGATCCCACTGGGCCGCGAGGTGGACGAGCGGTTTTTCATCGCCATCAACGGCTCCGGCGTGCTGGGCGGACTTCTGCGGAAACCGACGCTGGAAAACCTGCTTCTCCAGTACGTGAAGGGCCACATCGAGATTCACGGCGACCTGATCGACTTCATCGCCCTCCTGCGCGACCGGCAGATGAAAAAAAACCTGAAGAAGCTCAATAAATTCTTCCTCCTGCGGCAGGCCCTGCCGCTGTTGTTCGCGCCCGCCGCACACAAAACGGTCCAACACCGGTACACAGACGATGCCGTCGGCCGCGATGAAGCGCGGCGCGACAACAAAAAGTTCATCCAGTTCCATTACGACATCAGCAACGAGTTTTACGCGCTGTTTCTCGATGAGGAAATGCAGTACTCCTGCGGCTACTTCAAGGACGCCGGCAACTCGCTGGACCAGGCGCAGCAGGACAAGCTGGAAATGATCTGCCGCAAACTGCGCCTCCAGCCGGATGAAACCCTGCTCGACATCGGTTGCGGCTGGGGCGGGCTGATCTGCTATGCCGCCCGCCATTACGGGGTGAAGGCGCACGGCGTGACCCTGTCGCAGAGGCAGTTCGATTTCGCCACGGAAAAAATCAAAAAGCTCGGCCTGGAAGACCGCGTCACCGTTGAACTGCGCGATTACTCGACGCTGGAAGGCACCTACGACAAGGTGGTGAGCGTCGGCATGTTCGAGCACATCGGCATCGCCAACATGCCCGCGTATTTCCGGAAAATCCATTCCCTGCTGAAGGATTGCGGCATCCTGTTGAACCACGGCATTTCGCGCCGCGCCAAGGCGTCGCGCCGCAAGGCCCGCAGGATCCGGCCCGAACGCCGCCTGTTGTTGAAATACATATTCCCCGGAAGCGAACTCGACAACATCGGCCACACCGCCGACCTGATGGAGATCGCCGGGTTCGAGGTACGGGACATCGAGGCCTGGCGCGAGCATTACGGGCTGACCTGCCAGCACTGGTACCGGCGGCTGGAAGCGCGCCGGGAGGAGGCCATCGGCTTCGTCGGCGTGGAGCGGTTGCGCATGTGGGCGTTGTACCTCGCCGGAGTCTCGACCGGGTTCCGCGACGGCTCGATGCACATCTGCCAGGTGGTGGCGACCAAACGCGGCCCGAAAGGTCCCTCCGGCCTGCCCCTCACCCGCGACGACCTGTACCGGTAACCGCCGCGCCAGGCGCGGAGCGAACAGGGGCTAATGCTTTAAGGGCAAACGATGGTTGGCGCGGGGGCTAGCCGGTCCCCCCTTGTAAAGGGGGTTAGGGGGATTCTTCCGCTTGAATCCTGAGCGAAAGCGAAGGATCTCGATGCTTACTGTGAACTCATTGAAAGGTCCTCCTTCACTGCGTTCAGGATGACAGCCTGAAGGAAAAAGCCCCCCAGCCCCCTTCGGAGAAGGGGGTGCCCATCGATTTGCACCCACGGATCATCGTTCCTTTCAAAAACGCACTACCCCTTTCTCTCCCCGTATGACGGGGCGTGGCGCGGCACAGGCAACGCCTGAGGCAACGAATTGGATTTGAGATTGGGCCCTCAAGACCATCGCTCCGCCCAGAAACGCATTACCCCATTCCCTCCGCGCGTGGCGCGGCGGGCGCAGTTGTGGTTTACTGAAGTCCTTATGCGCACCCGCACCGTCCTCCTCATAACGGGCATCGGCTCCATCCTCCTATACCTCGCATTGTGGCGGCTGTCGCTCGCCTTCAACTGGGGCGAAGGCTACGCCGAGCGGCCGATTCTCACCTACCTGGCGCTCTACGCCGCGCTGTTCGGTCTCTACGCGTGGGCAGCGTGGAAAATTTCGAAGAACCGTTACGATTGGAACACGTTGTGGCTGATCCTCATCCTGGGCCTGCTGTTCCGCGGCGCCATCCTGCCCGCCAACCAGATCCAGGAAGACGACATTTACCGGTATTTGTGGGACGGCAAGGTGTTCGCCCACGGCATCAACCCGTTCAAGTACTCGCCGAATGAAGTGAGTCGCATGAAAGAGTTCATGATCCGCGATCCGGCCAGCTTCGAGGCGACTTACACGCCGGACCAGATCCGCGAACTGACCCGGCTGTATCAGTTGAAATGGGCAAGCGACCGCAGCCTGGTGTACATGGAGCGCATCAACCACCCGGCGGTGCCCACCATCTACCCGCCGATGGCGCAGTACGTGTTCCGCCTGGTGCACACGCTCAAACCCGACAGCATCGCCATGATGCGCCTTGCGTTTTTCGTGTTCGACCTGATGGCCGTCGCCTTCATCGCCTTCACGCTCCGCGCGCTGGGGCAGAACCCGAACCTGTGCCTCGTCTATTACTGGTGTCCGCTGGTCATCAAGGAGACGTTCAACTCGACGCACCTCGACATCATCGGCATCGCGTTTTTGACCGGCGCGGTGTATTTCCTGGTGCGCGCGCGCTATTACATGGCGTACTTCTTCCTCGCGCTCAGCGTGCTGGGCAAGCTGTACCCGGCCATCCTGCTGCCGCTCTACCTCAAGCGCCAGTTTCAGAATCTAAAAGAAAAGGGAGACTCACCGTGGCAAGCCTGCGCACTGGGCGCAGGGCTGTTCGCAGGCGTGGTGGCGGTGGGATACCTGCCGTTTGTGAACATCGGGCGCGACGCGTTTGAAGGGCTGGAAACGTTCACCACCTACTGGCAGAACAACGACAGCCTGTTCGCCTTGGTGCTGTGGTTTTACGGCACGGTATTGGGTTTGTCGTCGGAGTTGCCGGTGGGGTTTTCGTACGACCTGCCGTCGTTGCTGGCCAAGATCACCGTGCTCCTCATCGTGCTCGCCGTGCTGGCGTACCTGTTTTTCCGCAAGGCGCGGCAGGGGGAGGACGCCGACCGCGCCTGCCTCGGCGATCAGTTCGTCATCATGGGACTGGTGTTCCTGCTGAGCCCGGTGCAGAACCCGTGGTACCTGATGTGGGTGGTGCCGTACCTGTGCTTCTTTCCGTGGCGGTCGTGGATTCTGCTGACGGGGCTGGTCGGCCTGTACTACCTCGATTTCTATTTCGAGTACCAGGACATGAAGCCCCTCATCCCGTGGATCGTTTGGATCGAGTTCACCCCCTTCTACCTCGCCTTCGGTTATGAGTGGTGGGTGTATCGACGAAGCCATGAACCGGGGTCAAACCAGTCCACTTTACAGTAGTCAATAGACAAGATAATGATCCGCCTTCTGGATAATTTCAATCATTTCAGAAAGCAGGATGGGCCTCAGGTTGGAATCGATGTCCTCCGGTTCAATTTTGTAAAGAAGCATCATAGTCCGGTTTATTTTCAAATCCGCGCCCTCGCTTTTAAGAAATGCCAGGTACTCCCCGTAGTCATGAGGGATGCGGTTCAGATTCATTCCAAATTGTTCGGCAAGCGTCACGCGTTCTCTTTCTGGAAGAGCCGCTTTGTCCATAGGGGTTTGATCCGAGCCAAACCATCCACCTTTTTTGACGGAGGTGACCGCGCTTCCATCGAACAACAACGTCACCCGGTGCCCTTTGCGTAATGCCGCAAGGGCCACATTGGGAGCAACGCAAATCTGGGCATCGTCTTCATCTAATGAAGTTTTGACATGAATTAAAAAATGTTTTGGAGTGAAATCCTCATTCGCATTTTCCGCTTGCGCTCCTGCCGCAAGAGAAATAAGAAAAAAAACCATGCCGGTTAGCACCAAGAATTTTTTTAACATGGTTATGCCTTATTAAGAAGTTCTTCCCACAATTCATCTGTTAATCCGGTGGGTGTTCCGCCGAAAGGAAATGTGGGAGGGGGTAGCGACTCCAGTCGGCGGAAACCCGAATCGTTTGACCGGCCCGGATATGAAGGCCAGTCCGTTTTAAAGAGGTTGGCCGAGTCCGGCTTGTTTGAGCACTTCGGCGTCCAGCCCCGCGCCGCAACAGTCGGCGAGCCGTCCGTCAATTACCACGGCAGGCACGGAACGGATGCCCAGCCGTTGGGCCTGTTCCGCCACCTTCGGATGAGTCATGTCCCTCACGGTGACCTTCCAGGAGTCGCAGGCGAGATCGCGCACCATTTTGATGGCGTCCTCGCACACCGCGCACCCGGCGCTGTAAATTTCGACGTTTCGTTGAGCGGTCATGATGACCTCCTTTCATTCAAGTTGAGTTTCAACGGGCCTCTTCCGGATTAAAACAAGCCGGACAGCCCGCTTCCGTCTGGCTCTTGTTTGCAGGCCAAGCGTTCCAGACAAAAGCCATAAGCAAAATCGCCATGCCCCCGTATTCCACCAAGGGCTGGTTGAAATGAAACTTGCCTGTCATGAGAAGGGCGGCTCCGGCCAGTCCTAAAAAGAACGGACCGTATCCCCGCCGCCGTCCGGCCCGGTAAGCCAGCACGCCCAGCGCGGGCACCAACAGCACGGCCATCATGGGCAGCAGCCACGGCGTATAATTGATGAAGTCCAACCCCATCACCCCCAGCAGCCACGCATACGCGGGCCAGCAGGCCGGGCAGGTGAGTTTCGGCAGTAACGCTACGCCCAGCACCGGAACCACGCCGGAAAATTTTTTCAGATTTTTTTCAGCATACGGCTTCAGATTATCCACGATGACGTCCACCGGCGGCGCGCCGTGGAACTCGCCTTTTCCATCCGCGTACAACCGGCAATGCCCGGCTTCCGTGTCGGGAGACAACGCCACATCGCGGCCGTGCACCAGAATGGTCGGCGAGCCATAACGCCGGTAATGCGGCGGGCATTCCGCCGATCCCCGTTCCCACTCCTGCCAGGTGGACGGCAGGCTCGACTCGGTCAATGCCTGCCGTAAATTATCCCGTGTAGCATCCACGTTGGGACAATCCCTGTCGTAAACGAGCTTGATCCAGTTCATGACATTTCCATTTCCATTTCGTTGATCATGGGTTTAGTCTAGAACCTGTAGTAACTACAGGTTCAAGCGGAATTTTTTAAAAATTTTTTCGAGGTGCGTCATGACGGACTCAATGACCATCGGCGGGCTTTCCAGACAGACGGAGTGCAACATCGAGACGATCCGCTATTACGAAAAGGTCGGTATGCTCCCCAAACCGCGCCGCACCGAAGGCGGCCACCGCGTGTACAATGAAACCCACGCGCGCAGGTTGCAGTTCATCCGCCGGGCGCGAGCGCTGGGGTTTTCACTGAAGGACGTGCGCCGGTTGCTGACACTTTCCGAGGGACGGAAAAAATCCTGCGGCAAGGTGAAAACGCTGGCGGAGACACATCTGGAGGACATTCAATCGCGCATCCGCGATTTGAAGGCCATGGAGAAGGTACTGAAACAACTGGTGAATCAATGCACCGGCCGCATCGCCCCCGACTGCCCCATCATCGACAGCCTGCAGAATTGAGTTCTTGTTTGCATGCCCCCCGCTTCCACTTGGGTTTCAGTCCCCAAAAACCCCGCCCTATCTGAATTCCTATGTGATATAACCTTATTATTCGGTTTGCCTGATTTGGCGAACCGGCATGACCCCTGCCCGATCCCCCTTCACCTCCCCGGAGAAGACGCATGAATACAAAATTTCGTTTCTTCATTTCCATGGTTTGCATGGTATTCCTGTCCAGCGGCTGTTCCCTGTTCAGCAAACAACCCGGAGTTCCCGGGCCTGCACCCGAACCCTTTCTCACTTCCATCGACCATCCGTTTTTGAAGGTCAATGGATCCCGGATGACCGAACCGGTGGGGGAGCTGGATTTCGGCGCCCTGCCCGCCGCGCAAGAGGGCTGGGACGACGCACACAAATACATGAACTGGGCCAACTCCATGGCGGTTTACATCCACAACACCGGAGACGAGCCGGTGAAACTCGCTTCCATGAAGCTGACGGACGTGCAGACCGAGGAACCCGTCAACCCGTTCGACACCTGCGGGCTCGAGTTTCCCGGTTTTGAAGTGGGGCCGGGGGAAATTTTGCCCGACCGCGTCTGCTACTTCCCGACGCTCGAAGCGCGAAGCCGCGTGACCCTGATCTATTACGATCTGCAGGGCAACCCGCTGATCTCGGTGCCCGTCACCGGGACCGGGCGCGCCCTGGACGACTACGAACCGCCGCCCATGGGGGCCAAAGGCGAATACCGGATGCAACAATACAAACCGGAAGAGGAAGTGCGGTTTGAAAACGGCCTGTTCATGAAGGGAGGCGTGCCCATCGGGGTGAGGGACGGCGGCCGCGCCGCCACCGAATGCACGCTGGCCATCACCGGCGGCGGGCACATCCCGAATCCCAAGGTCTCCACCCTGGGCGGCACCGCGACCAACACCCACAACCTCGGCCTCAACATGGGCGTGACCAGCGACGAGATCAATACCGGCCAGTACGTGACGCTGGCGCTGGAGATCACCGACGGCGACGGCGTTCAGTGCCAGCTGGTTTCCACCTTCTGGCGCATCGGCGGGTCCGCGCTTTGGGATTACCAGGAAGACTTCCGCGGCAGCATCGCCTCCATCCAGTTCGACGCCGCCAAGAGCCGGATGAATCCCATCCAGCTCTACTGGAAAAACACCGGCACGCACACCGTCTATGCCGACGTGGCGTATAAGGAAAACGGCGTGGACAAGCAGGCGACGGTGCAGCGCGACTTCGTGGTGGAGACGGACCAGACGGACATCGACCGCCAGATGGAGGACTTCTACACGTGGAACCACAAGGCGAAGGTGCTGGTCGATCACCGCGCGTGGCATTACGGCAGCACGTTCTCGCACTGCGCCTCCGGCGAAGCCTTCTTCACCTTTCACAAAGGCTTCATCGGCGCGGCCAACCACTGGCGGCTGCTGTTCAACTATCCCGTGCTCACCGCGTGGGATCCCGGCGCGAGCCCTCCCCCCACCGACCCCGCCACCAACCATAATGCACGGGGCGGCGGCTTCAGCACCGCGCTCAACGCCAAGCCCGGCATGTATGACCTGAACGGCAACGGCCGCAACGTGCTCGCACGCTGTCCGCAGAACGCGGGGGTGAAGAAGCTGAAGGAATTCGCCAGCGCCAAACACCTGTCCGATCAGATGGAATTCGGCTGGCACGGGAGGGTGCACGTGAACATCGGCGGAGAGATGGCAGGACCCAGCAACGCTCCCAAGGATCCGGTGTTCTACAGGTGGCACAAGATGGTGGACCAGGTGTACGACGAGTACAGGTAGTGACGAACCCCTGCGGCCCGGACAGTGAGTACCGGGCCCTCTGTCACACTTCCTCCAGCACCAGTTCGTGGAAGGACTGGATACGGGGGTGGGTGTCGGGGAAGCGGTTGGTGCGGTCGATCAGGATGGGGTGCACCCCGGCGTTTTTCGCGCCGGTGACGTCGGTGCCGACTTCATCCCCGATGTGGCAGGCCTCGTGCGGCTGGACGCCGCTCAATCTCAGCGCTTCTTTAAAGATGCCGATGTCGGGTTTGGCCGAGCCGACCACGGTGGAGGCGAGCACGAACTGGAAATACCGGCCCAGCCCGGTGTTGTCGATGATCTCCGGCAGGCGCGAGTCCCAGTTGGAGATGATGCCCAGCACCACGCCGCGTTCTTTCAGCCGGTCCAGCAGGCCGGACCCGGTGACGTCCTCGAACACCCGCCAGCATGCGTCACTGCGGAAGACGTCGTAGATCTCGTCGAAGTAGGCGTCGAAGCGTTGCAGTCCGTAGGGCTCGAACACGCGCCGCACCAGTTCCTTCCAGAAGCCACGTTCCACCTCCGGTCCCTTGGCAGTGCCCAGTGACTCCATCCCGCCCATGCTTTTCCAGTGCGAGCGGAAGGCTTTGTTGAGCGCGTCCGGCTCGCCGTCGAAGCCGTAAGCCCGGGCATGCCTGGCGTACACGTCGCCCACCGAAGGATGCACGCGCAGAAGGGTTCCGCCGACATCGAAAAACACCGCCTTGAAATCCTGGATCATCGCCACCCGCTCCTGAAATCCTGCCGAAAAAAAAGACGCGCACCCAAGGGGTGCGCGCCCGCTTGCCGCGAAGGCAAGTATAACACCAAATGCAAGGAGGAGGATGCGTTCAGTGCCGGTCTGGAAAGAGGTTCCTGATGGTGACAAGCACGCCGAACAGGACCGCGGAGAATGCCGCGTACCAGCCCAGGGCGTTTTTGCCGAAAAGGTTGATCAGGGGAGTCTGGTTTGCGGTGTAAAACCAGAACATGGCAAAGAAGTACAGGACCGAAAGTCCCAGGTACAGCCGTCCAAACAGCCAGAGGATGGACACCACCCCCAGCACGATGATGGTTCCTTCAACGGTCACTTCACAATGCGTCGGCCACATGTTCGTTCCCTCCAATCTATCCGTGCTCAACGGTGCCCTTGATGCACGACAGTGAAAAGCAGGAGGAACCCGGTGGTCATGGTGAGGAACATCACCACGATCACGCTCGTCGGCGGCGACTGCAACATGGCGATCAGGGTCAACTTGTTGGTGGTGACCGCCAGGTACATCCAGGACAAAAACCCCATCCACAGGGCGGTCTTGTATTTGCCCCATACCAGGAGCAGTCCCACCACCGCGAGGATCGGGCCAAGCTGGTTCATCGGAAACGACAGATTCAACTGGCTGAGATATTTTGCGACTTCTACCATTACGTCCATGGCTTGAAACATCTCCCAAAAACAGAAAACCAATACAGTCAGGTTTGAACGAAGTTTTATGCCAGTAACAGGAGCAAGCCATATGCCAAAAGCCGGGAAAACCGGGTGTGTTTTTCGCCTCAACCTATTAACTATAATATTTTCAAAAGGTTATGAGGGGAGCGGGAAATGGAGGATTGGCAACGAGGACGACTTGAGATCGGAGAGTTTATAAAAAACAATACACTTACCCTGATTGAACTAATAAAATTTCATACATCATATTTATATTTATAAACTTTTAAACAGAGGGTGGAAGGGGGGTTTGGCTTGAGAAGAATGGAATTTGTATTTATTTGAGGGTTTTTCAGTAAACTTCGGGGTTCGCGTTGTAGCGGGAGAGGGCTTCGTTGTAATCCTCCGGTGTATCGATTTCCATACACCCCTCACTCACGACGAAGAAGGGCTTGATCTCGCCACCGGGAGCCACCTCGGAAAACGGGATTTCCCACAGGGTGGAGATGAATTCCCCGGGCCGGGTATCGTAGAGCGTGATCAGACGCTGGGTCAGTTCCTGTGTCAGCAGGAAAAATCCGATGGCTTCGCCGGCGCACTGGTACCGTGATTTTTCTTCCCCGGTGAGGTCACGCTTGGTGACGAAGGAATGGATGTACCCGGTCTCATCGAGGAGCACCTTGGTCGCCTCGGTGTCGTCGATGTCCACCGGCACGATGGCAAACGACGGCGGAGGGCAATTGGAGACGTACTTTTCCAGCACTTCGCGCGGGTAAAGCACATCGCCGTCCATGACCAGGAGGTCGCCCTCGCGGCCGCGCAGACCCAGAACCAGCGACAACGTGTTGCCGGTGGTGCGGTACTCCGGGTTGTCCACAAACTCGACGGGCAGCGTCAGGTCGAGGCCGCCGACGTAGTCCTTCACCGCGTCGCGGTTGTGCCCCACCACGAGCACGGCTTTTTCCAGACCGAGGTCCTGCAGGATACGCAAGTGACGCGACAGCAGGGTGTCCTCGCCAAACGGCAACAGGCTTTTATGTGGTATGTCGTCGCGGCCAAGGCGGGATCCGTAGCCGGCAATCAGGATGATGGCTTGCATAAGAACTGGGGATTGTACTAGGACACCGCTCAGGATGCAACGGTCGAGGGAGCGTCGTTGTAATTCATGAGTTCGCCCGGCGGAAGGCTGGACAGCTTGTGTGAGTAGGTGCGGCTGATCCACCCCTGCTTGCCTTTCTGGTACTCCACCTGGAACCACAGCGTGGTTTCCCTGACCAGCGGCACGGTGTCCCCGTCTTTGAGTTTGCCGATCAACTTGCCGTTTTCCACCGAGGGCCTGGAGCGCACGTTCAGGTAAGTGCCGGGCTCAACGTCCACCTCCACCATGACTTTTTCAGCCGGGGGCGCAGGTTCTTTTTTGGCCAGCTTTTCGTTTTCGGCTTCGGTTTTTTTCCTGGCCGGAGATTTTTCTTTGGAAGCGGAGAGTTTGCCTGGAACCGGGTCAGGTTTTTTTTTCAGTGTCTGGGGAGGGGTGGGCTTCATGTTGTCGAGGGTGGCGGTCTGCGGGAGCGCCTGGTTTTCCACTTCAACAGAGGAAATCACCGGCAGTTCGCCGGGGCCGCTTTTCTTTTTCTCCGTTACCTGAACGGGTGGTTTGGGTTTGGGCAGGGGTACCTTTTTGGTTTTGTCCGGGACCATTTTCTTCGGCTCCTGCTTGGCCAACGCCTCAAAAGGGGCGATCATCTCCAGCTCTTCGGGCACGTCCTGCACCTCGGTTTGAAGCGACGGCACATTGCTGCTGGAGGGCGGCACGCTTTCGGGCATTTCCACGGGCTCGGTCAGCTGCGTCACCGGAATTTCCCCGGATTCCGGCACCAGCGGCACCTCGCTGGTCTGGTCCATCGGCTCCACCGCCTCAGGCTTGGGCGCCGATGGCTGAACCTGGATATCCTGATCGTCGAGACTCTTTAAAAAATCATCCAGCGCCTCGTCGGTGACCTCCGAGCCATACGGCTTCACCTTTTTTTTCTGAAGCGGGCTTTCAGGTTCCGTCTTCGCCACTTCCGTCGATTCCGGTTTCTCCTGTAGCGGCTTCTGCACCCCCGCCTTGCCGAAATTCTCGGTGTCGAAGAAGGAATCACCGGACGGCGCGACAGGCTCTTCCTCGATCATTCCCTTTTTTCCAGGTGTTATCTTGCCACTCACGGGAACCTCCGGCAGGGTTTCTTCCGTAAACGGGTCCTTGAAAGTGGCCATCTCTTTCGGCTTCACCTCGGGTTGGGGGGTCACCGTTTCCGGCGTGACGGGGGGAGTCTTGGAACCCATGGGCATTTCCATGGACTCCGACTCCGTGCCGAACAGGTCGGGCATACCGGGGATGAGTGACGACAGGCCGGACGATTCCACACCGCCGTCCAGTTCCTTCAACCGCTGGCGGGCGCGCTGGGCGTTGATGCCTTCCGGGTACTTCTGGAGAAAATCGCGGTAGCTCTCGGGGGTGTCCACCTTCCGCACCTGTTCGTAGATCTTGTCCTCCACCTTTTCGATGCGGATCTGGATGCCCTGCTGTTCCTCCTGCGGGGAGATTTCGCGCAGGCGGTCGAGTTTCTGGATGGTGGCGTCGAAACGCTTGTCCTCATACAGGAGGTTGGCCTGGAGCTTCAGGGCGTCGGCCAGGTTCTGGCGCAGGCGCGGATCGGCCGGCTCCAGCGCCAGGCCCTGCTCGAACTGCTGTGTGGCCTGCGTCAGCTTGTCTTCAAGATAATAGACGCGGCCCAGGTTGTTGTGGCCGTGAACCGAATCGGGGTAGCGTTTCAGAAACACCTGCCACAACTCCTCCGCCTCCTTCAGGCGGCCCCGGTTCTGCGCATCCAGTGCTTTGTAATACAGCCGGTTGTCCTCGACCTTGAGGTCGGGGGGCGGAGTCTCGTAATGCGGCGTCAGGCGTTTCGGCGCGCAGGCCGCGACCCACAGCATCAGGAGCCCCGTGAGGGCCCATATGTATTTGTTATTTAAAGGGAACATCCTAAAAGAATAACCTTTTTTTCGGAAAGGTCAATAACTCTTGACTTAGATTTTATTTTCAGTAATCTGGATGAAATTTTGCCGGGGGTGTTCTCGTCAGAACTGAGAGCTCTTAAAGAGCAACCCTCTGAACCTGATCTGGGTAATGCCAGCGAAGGGAAGGCACTCATCATAATGAATCGTCATTAAGCTGTACCCTTCTCTTCGACGAGGGTGCGGCTTTTTTTGTTTGGCCATCCTTTTTAATGAAATCGAGGTAACGGAAAATGCGGCTGGTCATCAACGGCGAGGAAAGGCAGACCGATTCCAGCGGAAACGTGCAAGAATTGCTGAAAGAGCTGGACATCAACGCGCCGCACATCGCCGTGGCCATCAACCTGGAAGTCATTCCGCGTTCCCGTTATGCCGAAACCCGGCTCAAGGAAGGCGACAAGATCGAAATCGTTCACGCCGTGGGAGGCGGGGCGCGACCCTTTCTCCCTCGTACCCGATAACCCGCAACGCATTGTTGAGAAAATATCATTATGACAACCACAGCCACTGAATCCGGAACGAACCAACTCAAAATCGGCGACAAGGTGTTCAATTCGCGCCTCATCGTCGGCACGGGCAAGTACCCGTCGTTCGAGATGAACAAGCAGGCGCTCGAACTGTCCGGCGCGGAGATGATCACCGTCGCGGTCCGCCGCATAGAACTGGACAAGACGAAGGAATCGATCCTCAACTACATCGACCCGGAAAAATACCAGCTCCTTCCCAACACGGCCGGGTGCTTCAACGTGAAGGAGGCGGTGATGACCTGCCAGCTGGCGCGCGAGGCGGGACTGGGCGACTTCGTCAAGGTCGAGGTCATCGGCGACGAGAAAACCCTGTTCCCGGACAACGAAGCCACGCTGGAGGCGTGCAAGCTTCTGGTCAAGGACGGCTTCACCGTCCTTCCCTACTGCATGGACGACGTGGTGCTGTGCAAGAAGCTGGAAGACGCCGGATGCGCCGCGGTCATGCCGCTGGCCGCCCCCATCGGTTCCGGTCTCGGCATCCGCAATCCCTACAACGTGAAACTGATCCTGGAAGCGGTGAAAGTTCCGGTCATCATCGACGCCGGCGTCGGCACCGCCTCCGACGCGGCGCGCGCCATGGAGCTGGGCGTGGACGGCCTGCTGATGAACACCGCCATCGCGCAGGCGAAGGACCCGCTCAAGATGGCCAAAGCCATGCGGCTGGGCGTGGAGTGCGGACGGCTGGCGTACGAAGCCGGGCGCATCCCGAAAAAACTGTATGCCACGGCGAGCAGCCCGCTCGACGGATTGATCGACGTGTGACCGGCTTGCGCCCGGAGGCACCATGACCGGCGAAGATCAGCCGATGAAAACGCGGCTCATAAAAGACGTGGCGGAAGTGAAAGAAGACCAGTTGCGGTTGCTGTTGATCACGGACCTGAAAGAGTTTCCGCGCGACCGGCACCTCGATACGGTCGAGGCCGCATTGAAAGGCGGCGTGCGCGACCTGCAACTGCGAGAAAAGGATTTGCCGCTGCCCGACCTGTTTTCACTGGCCCTGGTGCTCCGGCAACTGACGGCGCACTATGGCGCGCGGCTTTACATCAACGACCGGGTGGACGTGGCGTTGATGGTCGATGCCGACGGCGTGCACCTGCCGGAAGCCGGCCTGCCTGCAAACGAGGTGAAGGGGCGTTACCCGCACCTCTTGGTCGGCGTCTCCACACATTCGTGGGAGGCGGCCCGGCAGGCGCAAGAAGCCGGAGCGGACTACATCACCTTCAGTCCCATCTACGACACGCCGTCGAAACGGGAGTACGGCGCGCCGCAGGGAGTGGGGGCGTTGAAAGAAATTGCCGGAGGGATGAAGATTCCCGTCCTGGCTTTGGGAGGAATCAACCTGGAACGCATCCCGGAAGTCATGCGGAACGGCGCCCACGGCGTCGCCCTCATTCGCGGGATCTGGAACAGCACACATATCGAAGACGCATCTTTGCAATACATGCAAGCCATCAAAGGAGAGTTCTGATGAATATGCCCAAGCGCCCTTCCGGCTCGGCCCAGAAGGAAGAACTGATCATCACGCGGGACCCCATTTCCCCGAACAGCCGAAAGGTGTACGAATCCGGCAAACTGTTTCCGGACCTCCGCGTGCCGTTTCGGGAAGTGACCCTGTCGCCCACCGCCATCCACAACCCGCAGCCCGGCCAGCCGAGGGAAGAGCCGAACGAGCCGATCCTGCTCTACGACACCTCCGGGCCCTACACCGACCCGGATGTGCAGATCGACGTGCGCAAGGGCCTCGCCCCGCTGCGGGAGAAATGGATTCTCGACCGCGGCGACGTGGAGGCCTACGAGGGCCGCTCCCTCCGCCCGGAAGACAACGGCTACAAATCCGAAGACCAGATGCAGGACATCGAACGCTTTGAGCGTGCCGGACGCAAAGTGTACCGCGCCAAGCCGGGCCGCAACGTGAGCCAGATGCACTACGCCAAGAAAGGCATCATCACCCCGGAGATGGAATACATTGCCATCCGCGAAAACGCCAAGCGTCGTCAGCTCATCGAGGACGCCGAGCGCGAAGGCCGGCTGAAGGGCAACAGCTGGGGCGCGGCCATCCCGGACGTCATCACCCCGGAGTTCGTGCGCGACGAAGTGGCGCGGGGCCGGGCCATCATCCCGGTCAACATCAACCATCCGGAGATCGAGCCGATGATCATCGGCCGCAACTTCCTGGTGAAGATCAACGCCAACATCGGCAACTCGGCGATCGCTTCGTCCATCGAGGAGGAAGTCGAGAAGATGGTGTGGGCGACGCGCTGGGGCAGTGACACGGTCATGGACCTGTCCACCGGCAAGAACATCCACGAGACGCGCGAGTGGATCATCCGCAACAGCGCCGTGCCCATCGGCACCGTGCCCATCTACCAGGCATTGGAGAAGGTCGACGGCAAGGCGGAGGAGCTGACGTGGGAGATCTTCCGCGACACCTTGATCGAGCAGGCGGAGCAGGGCGTCGATTACTTCACCATCCACGCCGGCGTTCTTCTGCGCTACGTGCCGTGGACGGCGAAACGCGTCACCGGCATCGTGTCGCGCGGCGGCTCCATCATGGCCAAGTGGTGCCTCGCGCATCACAAGGAAAACTTCCTCTACACGCACTTCGAGGACATCTGCGAAATCATGAAGGCGTACGACGTGAGCTTCTCGCTGGGCGACGGCCTGCGGCCGGGGTCTGGGGCGGACGCCAACGACGCGGCGCAGTTCGGCGAGCTGGAAACGCTGGGCGAGCTGACCGAGATCGCGTGGAAGCACGAGGTGCAGACCATGATCGAGGGACCGGGCCACGTGCCCATGCACCTCATCAAGGAGAACATGGACAAGCAGTTGAAGGAGTGCAAGGAAGCGCCGTTCTACACGCTGGGGCCGCTGACCACGGACATCGCGCCGGGCTACGACCACTTCACCAGCGGCATCGGCGCCGCCATGATCGGCTGGTTCGGTTGCGCCATGCTGTGTTACGTGACGCCGAAGGAACACCTCGGCCTGCCCGACCGCGACGACGTGAAGCAGGGCGTCATCACCTACAAGATCTCCGCGCACGCGGCGGACATCGCCAAGGGGCATCCGGGCGCCCGGGTGCGCGACGACGCGCTCAGCAAGGCACGCTTCGAGTTCCGCTGGGCCGACCAGTTCAACCTGTCGCTCGATCCGGAAACGGCGCTCAAGTACCACGACGCGACGCTTCCGGCGGAAGGCCACAAGCTGGCGCACTTCTGCTCGATGTGCGGGCCGCAGTTCTGTTCGATGAAGATCACGCAGGACGTGCGCGACTACGCCGCCCAGCAGGGCGTGGAGGAAGAGAAGGCGCTGGAGAAGGGCATGGAAGACATGTCCGAGACCTTCAAGAAGAAGGGCGCGGAAATCTACCACCAGATGTAAAATAAAAAACCCCTTCAGCCTCTCCTTCCGAGAGGGAGAAGCTGAAGGGGTTCATCGGTGGCGGTGCTTCCGGTACAAGCGGTGACCCCGGGGTGGTCAGCGGCCAATGACTACCGAGATCTTTTCCATATCTTCTTTTATTTGCTTGAAATTGAATTTTCTGGCAAGCGTTCTCCACTTTTTCGCCAGCTTGGAGGCCTCGCTTCCCAGGGTTTCCATCCTGGTCAAATTCGTTTCAATTTCCGAAACGATTCCCAGCCTGACGGAACGGTCGAGTGGAGTGAAAACCGATTCCTCGATGTAAATTTTTTCGAAATCGATGGACATGGACTCGGGGTTGGCCTGTTCCAACTCTTCATCCGTTTTGAATTCGAAGCCCACTCCCAGAAGCCTCTTTAAGACCTCGAAAATTTTTTCCCGCTTTATAGGTTTTATAATCACATCATGAACCCCTTTTTCCATAAACTTTTCATGATTGTGACTGAAGGCAGCCGTGGTGACCATGACCACCTTGATGTCTTTCAAAACGGGGTTTGCCAGGATTTTTTCAAACACATCCAAACCATTCAATTCCGGCATGAAATAATCCAGAAAGATGATGTCCGGCTTCATTGACTGGAGTAATTCCAGCGCACCTTTGCCGCTTTTGACCACCTTGACATCCGACCCGATTCCGGAAAGGAGTTCGGACAGGACCTTGGCGCAGGTGTCGGTGTCTTCCACAATCAAAGCCTTGACGTGCTCGCCCGGGGCCAGCCCCTTGACCCGTTCCAGGAATTCGGTGCTGCTTTCCGATCCTTCCTCACCCAGGCGTGGCAGGGTGAGCGTGAAGTAAAACCTGGACCCTTCCCCGGGCCGGCTTTCCATCTCCAGTTTCCCTCCCAGTATTTCGACCAGGCGCTGGCTGATGGTCAACCCCAGACCGGTTCCTCCCTTTTTCAGCCCAATCTCTTCCTGGGAAAATGGTTCGAAAATGGATTCCTTCATATCTTCAGAAACTCCCACCCCTGTATCCGAAACTTCGAAATAGAAACCATCGTGGTCCCGGGTTTTGACCCGGAAGATAATCCGGCCCTTTTCCGTGAACTTGACCGCGTTGCCCAGCAGGTTGATCAGAACCTGGCGCAGTTTGTTGACATCGCCTGTCACCAGCGAATTTTCCGGGGTCTCGTCAAATTCCACGACGAAGGTCAGGTCTTTCTGATCGCATTTCCACTTGGTCATGATGGTGAGGTCCCCGATCAGGTTGGCCAGGTTGAACTCTTCTTCGCTGACCATGTGCTTGCCGGACTCGATCCTGGAAATGTCCAGAACGTCGTTGATCAAACCCAGAAGGTGGTTGCCGGCCCGGAAAATGTTGGATATTTTCTCCTTTTGGACCGAGTCCAATTGGGAATCCTGTTTCAGGATCTGGGTGTAGCCCATGATGGCGTTCAGCGGAGTCCGGATTTCGTGGCTCATGGAAGATAAAAATATGCTTTTGGCCCGGTTGGCTTTTTCGGCGTGTTCCTTGGCTTCGAGAAAACTCCGGGTCCGCTCGTCCACCATTTGTTCAAGGTTGGCGGTGTAGTTTGAAATTTCGTCCGCCATGCCCTGGAACCCGTAAGCCAGTTCTCCCAGCTCACTCTTCGTATCGAGGGCAAAGTCCGCCTTCTTCCATTTTCCCTGCCGAAAGGCTTCCACTCCCGCCAGCAGTTTTTTAATCGGGTTCGTGATCGAACGGAACAGAAAAAAGCTGATTACAACCAGCAGGAGACCCGCAATTCCGATGGTCGCCAGGAGGCCCTTTTTTAATTGATAATAGGGAGCCATGATTTCATCGATATCGAAGACGAGCAGCAGCCTCATGTCACCAAAATCATTTTCCAGTTTGCGCAACGCAAAACTTCTCAAAACATGGTCATCCAGATTGGCCTGGTAACCATGTTGCAGGGTTTCGAGTGTTCCCTCCTCGGCTCTCAGGATATCAAGGTGATCCCCCACTGGAATTTCCTGGAAACCAGCGGGTCCTTTTTGACCGGAACTCATCACCAGGTCCCGGCCGAAAGTTAACAGAAAATCTATTCTTTTATACGAATGCGATCTCAGTTCCCTCGCCAGGTTTTGTCCCAGCTCGCTCACCATGATTTCCGCATTGAGCATTCCAAACTCCTGCCCCAGTCTGCGCTTCAACCGGAAGGGGGTTTTGACGATGACGGACAGGGATTGGACCTGGCTGGACCCATTACTCACTTTCGGTTTGATCAGGTACCCATAGTTTTGGCTGGTCTGGAACCATTCTTCCTGGGAGAAAACAAACTTGTCCGGTTTGGGCCACCCGGCAAAAACAACACCCTGGTTATTGATGGCGGTGATGGAATCGAAAACGCGGTGTCCGGAAATCCGCCAGGGAAACCGGATGAAGTGAAAGATCAGGTCGGAAGCCTTGTTGTCCAGAACCCGGCCGATATGGGGGTGCAACTGCCGACCGTTCCAGGAATCGGAAACCTCTTCGATCAGTGCGTTTCCATTGGGAGGGTTGAATCGCTTATTGGAAGCTTTTGCATGCTCGACCAGGATGGGATTGCTGGCCAGGGTCTGGAGTTTTTGAACCTGAAGATCGAGCAGTTCCTCGATTTGCTCGAGGATTTCCTGGCTCAAAAGTTCAACATTTTGCCCGGTTTGATCAATATAGAATTTTTTGAATTGATCGAGGGACAGCGCGCCGAAAAGGCCGATGAATACAATGAAAATGACCACAACCAAAACCAAAACATTTTTGATTTTCATTGTGTCCCTCCCCACGATGCAAAGGGTCAGTTTTGAATTCGAAAATATTATTGGTTCGAACCATTATGGATTTGGGTTCCCCTTACAGGTATTCATTTCATACCTTGCACCGATTGTCGCGCGCCTGGGCGAAAAACGCTCTTGGAATAATTTCGTCTCCAACCTGCAATCCAGCAGCAAAGAGTTCCTGTAATTCTCATTGAGATACCAAAATATTTTCCCGGAATGCTCTTCATTTTTCTTATGAGTAACTTTTTTAGTATAAGTGGCTTTGACCCAAAACCAATGCCTTTTGTTGACAATTTTGGAATTTTAACCTTATCGGGAAAGGGTCGGGGTGGCTCTAATGTCCCTCAATCCAAGCAACTCTTTGGAGTCCGTTACAGCGTTTGCCCTTTTACGGTAAACGGATATGAGGGAAAGGGGGGGCGGGCGGCCAGCCAGGGATGCCGCCTTGTTTTGCCTCTTTCATTTCTCTTTCGTTCACACTCCGTGCGCAACGGAAACCGGATTCTCACCCAGGACAGATTCATCGCCTGATCGGAATTCTCAACTCTCTTTAGCAGATCGATTATTTTTCCATTGATGATTTGACCCCTGTCCGTGAATTTGATGGCGTTATCCAAAAGGCTGGTCAACACCTGTCGCAGCTTGACGTTGTCGCCATGAACCGGAATCAGGGCACCTTCGGGAACCCCTTCCACCCCAAAGCTCAGCCCTTTTTTGCTGCACTCCTCATTAAAAACGTTTTCCAGTTCCCGGACCAGTCCGGCTTGCCTTGATCCCTGACTATCAAACATTAAAGTGAACGCAAAACTTGATGACCCGTATGACCTCATTTACTTCCCTTGGCGATTCAAAATGCCAGGTGGCACCATCCAGCAGGCAGCGGGCCCGGCATCCGGGGAAGCACGGATTGTCCGCACTCATGTGAACGGCCAGCACATGAATGGCCGGTTTGTGATTTTTTATGACTTTGATGAGGCGCATCTCCTGGGTGTGAGATGCTTCCGGTTGCACCACAACGAAGTAGATGTTCAAGGAAGAGATGGAAAAAATCGCTTCCTCCAGCGTTTGTGCGTGAAATATTTGCACATCCTCAGAGACGCAGGACAGTTCCAGCAGGTCCCCCAGCAAAGCTCCGTATTCCTGCTTCTGATCCAGAATCAGAATTCTCATTGCCACAACACCCCGTTCCACACCGGAGGTGGAATTCAGTTCCCGGCTCATGCCGGATTCCTGGTTTTCGACCCTCATCTTCACAATGGGCTCCCCTTCCCAAAATTTCAGACAGGCTTCAATTCGTTTGTCCGGCTGTGCTCATCCATTCAATCACCTGCTCCAGTTCCGAGACGCGGTTGAAATGCCACTGGGCGCCGTACTCCAGGCACACCATGGCGCACTCCTTCCGGCATGAATTGTTGGAATCCAGATGAATGGCCACAATCGGGGTGTTTGATATGTTTTCGTCCAGAACCTTGATCAGACCCATGCCTCCCAGGTTGGGAAAATCCGGGTCGATCACAATCAGGTCGAATTGCTCATTCAAAATGGAAACCACCACCTCCCTCATGGTGTTGGCGTGATAAAAGTTCAGCCGTTTCCCGAAACTACCCAGTTTCAGATATTGCTCAAGGAGCATTGCCTGTTGTTGGTTTGGCCCGATGCATAAAATCTTCATGGTCTGGCTTCCTTCATTTCCATTTCGTTCATACTCCGTGCGCAACGGAACCCGATGCCGTCGGTCTTCAACGCAAATCCGCCCTTGCCCCGCGCTGCCGTGCGGATGTCTGCCGCAAAGCTGTGCCAGGAGCCGCCCCGAATGACTTTAAGAATGCCGCGCTCCGGACCCGTTGGATTGCGGGCGGGTCCCCACCGGTAGAAATCCGGTGCATACCAGTCGCTCACCCATTCGCGGACGTTGCCCGCCATGTCCAGCACGCCGTACGGAGAAACGTTTTGCGGTTGAGATCCCACCGGCCACAGGGTGTTGCGATCCTCCCAGTTGCGGGCGAAGTTGGCGGCATTCTGCAACCACGGGTCCCCGCCCCAGGGGAACATGCGGCCATCGGTTCCGCGTGCCGCTTTTTCCCACTCCGCTTCCGTCGGCAACCGCTTTCCCGCCCAGAGACAATAGTCCACCGCGTCGTACCAGGTGATCTGCACCACGGGCCGATCACCGATGCCCTTTTCAGCGGAAAGGGGTCCGTCTCCATACGGATTGGTCGGTTCCTTGCGGTGGGTGGATTTTATATAAGCGAGGTAACGGGTGTTGGTCACTTCCACCGAATCGATGTAAAAACCGTCCACGAACACCTCGCGCTGAGGCCGCTCGTCGTCGCGACCTGAACCATCGACGTTGCCCATCAAAAACGTTCCTTCCTCAACCCAGACCATTTTTACCGGGTCCCGGCTGGGTTCCACCTGCCCCGCATTGGCAGGCGACAGGCCCGTTCCAAACAGGCACATTGCCCAGATCAAAACCGCCCGCCATTTTTGAATCACGGGCGTCACCTTTTGTCTGTTGCGTACCGGATTCATTGTTTGGGTTCCTGGCTGGCCTCCACGACGTGGTGGCTGAGGGTTAATATTTGCGTATGAAGTTTATCGACCTGGTTCCAGTCCCGGTTTTCGGCCGCCGTGTAGGCTTCGGCCAGAAGTTGACGGCATTGGTGCAGCTTGCTTTCCAGTTGGGTTTGGACAGTGGGTGAGGCCAGAGTCCCCCCCAAAGCCGCGTGGTGATACACCTCCCAGGCGAACTCCACCGCGTTCCTGGCTTCAATGATTTGCTTGCTCGACCAGGGATTGCCGGCACCCACCGGGTCCTGGCGCGTTGTTTCTGCTGAGGACGACACCACTGCCACTAAAGTGATCCCCAGAATCATCCAGGAAACCAGCAGGATGAAATCACGGGTGCGGGTCGCCTCTGTTTCATTTTTAATTTCGTATTTCATGACGCAGCCCCCTTGATTGACAAAAGTTTGAAGGATGTTCCAACCCCCCGTCTCCGCAAGGGAACTTACGAAGGGGAGGGTTTGCGAAGAGGGAGATTGGAACCCGTATATCCTTCACCCGGAATGCTCAATTGACCTGCTTTTTGATCATGCCTTCCAGGGTCCGGTACTCCTCGTTCTGCGGATCCAGCTTGATCGCCCTGCTGATGGATTGCATGGCCTCCCCGTATTTCTCAGCACCCATATGGATCAGCGCTTCCATGTAGAACGTGCGAGCCTGCATCACCCCTTCCGTTTCCACCGACCGGGCACAGCGGAAACCGAGTCCCACGCCGTAGCTGTTGTTCATCGGGTCGTTCCAGAACCGGTGCGTGGTGGTGGTGCTTTCCGCCGGGGCGTACCAGGAACCACCGCGGATGACTTTCTTTTTACCCGTGGTCAGGCGGTCGACATAGGTGCCCGTGGAACCCAGCATGACAGCTTCGACCGGACCACTCGGATTCATCATGTTATTTTTGCTTTTGTAGTAGTGCGGGTCGTACCAGTCCGCCACCCACTCAAACACGTTGCCCGCCATGTTGTACGCACCGTAAGGGCTTTTGCCTTCCGGATAGTGGTCCACATTGGCGGTGAATTCTTTTTTGCGACCGAAGTTGGCTTTGCTGGCATCCAAATCGTTGCCCCAGGGGTACTTGAAGCCTTCCGGCCCGCGGGCGGCGTTTTCCCACTCCGCTTCCGTGGGCAGGCGCTTGTTCGACCAGCGGCAGAAAGTGTCTGCGTCATGCCAGTTCACGCCGCTCACCGGCTGGTCCGGCTTGTTCCGCTTGTGGTCATCCCAGTAGGCCGGAGCCGGGTGGCCGGTGGCTTTCAGGAAATCGGCGTACTGGCGGTTCGACACTTCATACTTGTCGAGATAGTAAGGATCGAGGATCACCTGGTGCGCCGGACCTTCATCGTGAAACGCTTCACGGGAAACCCGGTATTTCAATTTCTGCGCCGCGGACATATTGGGCTTCGGGGAGTGCGGCTCCCGGTCCACCCCCATTACAAACGGACCGCCCGGAACCATCACCATACCCGTCGGAATCTGCATCGACTCTTGCGCGCGGGATGTTTCCGGAGTCACGAGTCCGACGAATCCCGTGACCGCCACTGCCACCGCCATGCATGTCAAACCCAACTTGAGCGTTCTTTCACCGTTCATAGCCGCCTCCTTTAAATGTGTTTTGGGGTTATTTATGGGATAGCGCTTTGCAAGCATCACGCCTATAAGCAATGTAGTTACCTTCAGGGTACGGGACCACTTATTATTAGAATTTTTCCTACCATTTATAGGTATTTTTCCTAATGAATTAAGCACGACCTTTATCCTTATAAGGCTTTCAAGGTTTTACGCCGGAACTTACTACCATCTATCCTTTATCTAATCTTTGTCTAAAGATAGGCTCTAAATTAAAGTTTGTCAAATATAAATTCAAAAAAAATTTGACAAACTTTAGAAATCACTATTATATTTATGGTTATGAACAGCTTTCGAATCGATCATGTTGCTAAATTGACAGGACTTTCCAAGCACGTCATCCGTTCCTGGGAAAAGCGGTTCGGTATCCTGGAGCCCAAACGGGGGGAAAACCGGTACCGGGCTTACGATCAGGAAGACGTGGATTTGCTGATCTACCTCAACGAGCAGCTCGGGCAGGGGTACAGCATCGGGGAGCTCGCGGCGGCGGGTCGGCCGGAATTGTTACGCCGCATGCGTGCGGCGCAGAAGAAGAACCGGGAACGGTCCAGTGCCGCCCATGACCGCATTCTGGATGACCTGGTTGCCAGCCTGGCCCCGTTTCAGCGGCAACAGTTCGACCGCCGCTTCAACGAAGCGGTGGCCCTGCTTCCCTTCGAAGAGGTGTTCTTCAAAATCCTCATTCCATTACAGCACCGGGTGGGTGACATGTGGGCGGACGGTACCGTGGGGGTGGGCGTGGAGCATTTTGTCACCCAGCAGGTGCGCCAGAAGTTCATGGCGGTGCTCAATCACCTTCGAACCGGCGAGGACGGGCCGAAGATCGTGATCGTCTGCCCGCCTGAGGAACTTCACGAAATGGGTGCCCAGACCGCGGCTTACCTGTGCGCCCTGCACGGCTGTCACCCGCATTACCTCGGCGCCCAGCTGCCGGTGAAGGAACTGGCCGCCTTCTGCACGCTGGTGCATCCCAACCTCGTCCTGCTGTCTGCAAGCAACCAGTTGAGTGATGGCGAGGCCAAATCCCTGGCACGGCAATACCAGGAAGAGGTCCTGCCACTCTGCCCCATGTGGGCCGGCGGGCAGGCCATGAAAACCTCGCGCCACCGTTTCGAGGAGGTGGGCATTGACGTGCTTGACGACATGGATCACCTGGAAAGCCGGCTGAAGCGCATCGCCCAGTTTCTTCACCCTCCCACCATCAAAACCGATACGGAGAAATCCAAATAGAAAGCAGCAAAGCCCGCCTGCCAACATTCAACACCTCAAATAAAGAAAAACCCGCCTGCACCGATTGCCAGGTGCGGGCGGGTTTTTTGCTTCCAGAAGCCGGAAAGACTGCAAGCGGCCGGGGGGCCGGAAAAATCGTTACGGACCATTCGACGTGGTCACTTTACTCAGCTCGTCCCGGATTTTTTTGATTTCAAAATGGCGGGCGTATTCCTTGAGCTTGTGGGCCCACACGGCCGCCTCCGCATTCAAATGCTCCAGTTCATCCAGATGAACCTCCAGCTGCGAAAGAATGCCCAACCGGGCGCTCTGATTGATTTTCTCGAACAGGGTGTCCGGTATGCCGAGGGTCAAGGGATCGATCTTTTTCTCCCGGCTTCGCTCGGCGTCCTGTTTCTGGGTGGGGTCTTCGTAGATGTATTCCACATTCAACTGGTCCTTCAACATCGCCAACAGTTCATCGCGTTCCACGGGTTTTTTCAGCACGCCGTGGATGCCGCCTTCGAAGCACATCTTGCTCAACGCCGCAAACGGGGAGGCGGTGACGATGACGATTTTTATTGTATCCTTGCCGAATCGTTCCAGGATCTGCAGGGAAGCTTCCACGCCGTTCATCTTGGGCATGCGGTAATCCATTAAAACGATATCCGGTTGCCAGATATCCAGCAGACGCAGGGCCTCGGCGCCGCTGTCCGCGGGCCGGGCGTCGATGCCCAGAGGTTGGAGCATGTCCACCAGGATCTCGATGTTGGATTCGTTGTCGTCCACCACCAGGGCCTTGACATCGAAGCCGTCGGCGAGACGGGTCACCCATTTCAAACGGTGGTCCTTGTAGGGCACGGCACTCTCCGCAGGAGGCAGGGTGATGGTAAAGAAGAATCGCGACCCTTCGCCCGGCCTGGAATCCATTTTCAGTTCTCCACTCATCAGCGCGATCAAACGCTTGCTGATCGACAGTCCCAACCCGGTACCCCCCCGCGACAGGGATTCATCCTGCTCAAAGGGATCGAAAATCATTTCCTGTTTTTCCGGCGGGATGCCGGGCCCCGTATCCGCCACTTCGAAATAAAATTGCTGGTTTGGCATTGCCAGGACCTGCCACACGATTTGGCCCTCGTCCGTGAACTTGACCGCATTGCCCAACAGATTCACCAACACCTGGCGCAGCCTGCCCTGATCGCCACGCACCAGAATCCTTTTTTCAAGATCAATGCCCTGGATAATCAGCTCCAGATCCTTCTCATTGCACTGCAGCTGGAAGATTTGCTTCAGGTCGATTATCAGGTCACTCAGGTTGAAATCCTGCTCGACAAATTTCAGTTTGTCCGCTTCGATCTTGGAGATATCAAGAATGTCGTTAAGCAAAACCAGCAGATGATTGCCGGAACGGTAAATGCCCTGCATTTTATCCATCTGCGCCTGGTCCAGGGTTTTGACACGTCGCAGAATCTGGGCGTAACCCAGAATGGCGTTAAGCGGGGTGCGGATTTCGTGGCTCATGTTGGATATAAAGGTGCTCTTGGCCCGGCTGGCCTGTTCCGCGCTCTCCTTGGCCGCATTCAGTTCCTGGGTCCTCTCACTCACCCGGTTCTCCAGTTCGACCGCATGATCGCGGATGCGCTCGGCCATGTCCTGCACGGACCGGGACAATTCACCGATCTCGTCCCGGGTATCCATGGCAACCTTCACATTCCAGTTGCCGTCACCCAGTTCCCGCGTTCGTTGCATCAGGTCGGAAACCGGCCGGGTGATGGATCGGACAAAAAACGCACCGAGAACCAGAAACACCAGCACGCTGCTGCCGAACATCCAGTGCAAAAATTGCTTGAGTTCGAACAACGGAGCCAGGACTTCCTCGGTATCGAGCTTCAGAACAAGAGCCCAGTCGAGGCCGTCGACCCCGAGGTAACCCAGGGAGTGAACATAACCGACCAGTTCCCGTTTCTGGCTGGTGTTTTCGTAAAGGTATCCCCCCTTTTCACCGCCCAGCACCCGCTTGACCGGTTCCCATTCCGACAGGTCCGTTCCAAAAGACAACCGGTTATCCTGGTTGTTATCCGAAGCGACGTCGGAACTGTTGAGGCCGCTTAAAATCAGGTGGCCCCTTTCGTCTACCAGGTAGTATTGAAAACTTTTGTACTGGGAATCCTGCTGGATATGGTCGAGGTTTTTCCGGATTTCCTCGAGATCGATCCCCGCCTTGAGCAGGCCTTCCGATTTGTAACCCAGGGTGTAGGCCAGATTGGGGATTTTGGCGATGACAGGGAGGGTCTCCCGATGGGTGCTTTCATCGAAATGCACTTCATCCAGCCAGACCTTGGGAGTATTCAGGCCGTTTTTATACCATTCCTCATCGGCCTGGTAATAATCCTCTGGGTTGGGCCAGGCGGCGACAACCGTACCAAAGCGGTTGACCGCCATCATCTCATTGAATACCCGGTGACCGTTTTTCTTCCAGAAGAACCGGATTTTAAGAAACAGGGTGTAGGAAAGGGCGTTATCCACCACCTGGTCGATGAAGGAATGCCGCTCCCACCTGGCCCAGGCGCGATCGATTTCCTCGATGAACGTCTGGCGATTGTCCATCTTTTGAAAAAACCGGTTGGACTGCTCGATGTCTTTCAGAATCTGTCGGTCGCTGGCCAGCTCCTGAACCGCTTCAATACGCATCCTCAGGAGTTTCTCCAGGATCTCCATGGAATTGCGGGTGAGGTTGTACGACTCGGTGCCGATTTGCTCTTTGAAGGCCTCCTGGGAATGATTGAACAGAAAATACCCGACCACTCCGATGCCGAGACCCATCAAAAAAATAAACAGAATGAGTTTTTGCCCCAGTTTCATACACGCCTCCCCCCAGAGGGCGGTGCCTGGTTGACCTGCGGCACCACAGTGCTGAAAACAACCCGCGCTCGCGTGGAGTGAATCAACCCCAGTGCTGTACTTTTCCGAGATCAGGCGGGCCGGGTTAAAATGATTCCCCTTCAGACTTTATTTTAAAGACCAGAAAACCAATATAATTAAGGTAACCCAACCAACTCTTTCCAACCCCCCTTTAATGCGTTCATGACAGAAAAATTCGCCTGAAAACCAGGGAAACTTTGGGATCGTTTAAAATTAAAACAGTTATCGATGCGAAAGTTTCGGGTGGATGCAAAAACCACAATCATAAAAACATCGCCAAAAGATATCCGAATCCTGATAGACTTCTTTCGTCCAAAGGGGGTGAATGTTTTGCATTCAAAGTCTGGCGCAAATCCGCCCCTTTTTGTTAGGATGGGCCAACACGCCTCAGGAAACCGGTCATGACCAACCTCGACACCATCCTTTCCATCATCGTCGGCATCCTCATATTCGGGGCGGCGATTTATGTGTTCCGCTCGCGCAAGTACGAGCCGCCCCCGGACCGCGAACAGCCGCCGTGGGAGATTCCCCTGCAACCGGGAAAACCGGAGCCGCAGTTTTCGGCGGAAGACCGCAAGTTTTTTGAGGAAGTGCTGGGCGTGGACGTGGACGAGCACCGGGAGTTCTTACGGCCGCTTGCCGAGCTGGAAGAAACGCAGGGCGTGCATTTCCGCGACCTGTATGCGACCAACGAGGATCTCGCACGCAACTTCTGGGAAGGGGTGGCGCATTCGTACTTCGAGGAAAAGCATTTCAACCAGGCCGCCGACTCCTACCTCAAATCGCTCGGCTTCCATTTGAAACATTCCACGGAAGAGACGGCCGAAACGGCACAATTGCGCTGCAACCTCGGCATTGCGCTCACCGAAACCGGGCGCAGCGGCGAGGCCATCCACCAGTTTGAAAAATCCCTTTCCTTCAACAGCGAACACGGCGGGAACAACCGCGAGGTCATCGCCGCCCTGCTCCACAATCTCGGCTGGGCGTGGGAGACCGAAGGCGACAACGCCAAAGCGCTCGATTACTATGGGCGCTCGCTCGCACTCTGCGAGGAAATCGGCGACGAAGACGGCGTCGAAAACCTCAAGCCGAAAATCCAGGCCCTCCAACACGAAAAATAGCGGACCCCGGCCAGGCCGGGAGCGAACAGTTTGTATTTGGAACGGGCCCACGGATCATCGTCCGCCCACCGGGTATTACCCCGTTTCCTCAGGCGTGGCCTGGATCATTTCCCGCGCGTACTGGAGGGTGGCGTCGGTGATGGTTTCGCCGCCGGACATGCGCGCGATCTCCTCCACGCGCTCATCATAGGAAAGTTCGGTGATGGTCGAGCGCGTGCGTTTGCCCGCCACGGTTTTGTGCACGCGGAAATGTGCCGTGGCCATGCCCGCGATCTGCGGCAGGTGGGTGATGCAGAACACCTGCTTGGTGGCGGCGATTTTCTTGAGCTTCACGCCCACCTTCTCCGCCACCTTGCCGCCGATGCCCGCATCCACCTCGTCGAACACGAGGATGGGGATGTCGTCCTGCTCGTTCAGAATCGATTTCAACGCCAGCATCACGCGCGACAATTCACCTCCCGACGCGATGCGCGCCAGCGGCTTCAACGCTTCGCCCAGGTTGGGCGAGAACAGAAACTCGACGGAACCGATGCCGTCGGCGTGCGCCTTCACGGCCTTTTTGTTGTACGTGGTGAACCCTTCCGGGTCGGGTTCGTAATCGAAGCGCACGCCCAACCGCACGTGCTTCATGCTGAGGTCTTTCAGTTCCTTCTCCACCGCCTTCTGCAACGTGTCCGCCGCCTGCTCGCGTTTCTTCGCCAGGTCCACCGCGAGTTTCGCGACCTGTTTCTGGTGTTCGGCGATTTCCTGTTTCAACCCGTCGACCGCCTCTTCGCCCAGCGACAGCGACTCCAGCTCTTCGCCGATTTTTTGGCGGTGTTCCAAGATGACGGCGATGTCGTTGCCGTACTTGCGTTTGAGACCGTTGATCTCCGCCAGCCGGTCCTCGATCTCCTCCAGCCGCGACGGGCTGAAGTCGATGCGCTTCACGTAATCGCGCAGTTCCGCCTCCAGCTCCTGGGCCTCGATATAAGCGTTGCCCGCACGCACCGCCTGCGGCTCCAAAATCGGGTCGATCTCCGGCAGTTTGCCCAGCTCGCGGTCGATGCGTCCCAGCAGATCCAAAACGGAGCCATCGGAATCGCTCAGCATGGCCAGCACCTGTTCGAGGGCCGCATTCAGTTTTTCGGCGTGATTGAGTTTGTGTTTCTCGGCGCGCAGTTCTTCGTCTTCGCCTACCGTCAACGCCGCGTCGTCGATTTCCTTCACCTGGAACTGCAGCAGGTCCTGTCGTTGCAAACGGTCGCTCTGGTGATTGAGCAGGTGGTTGAGTTGCTCGACCTTCTTGCGGTATCCGCTCCACGCTTCCTGGTACGCGGCCTTTTCCTTGCCGAGCTTGCCGTAGCGGTCGAGCAGGCCCACGTGGTGCTCGGCGTGCAGGAGCGATTGATGATCGTGCTGGCCGTGGATGTCCACCAGCCGCTGGCCGACCGTGGCCAGAGCGGAGACGGTGAGCGGGCTGTTGTTGAGGTAGGCGCGGTTTTTGCCTTCGAGGGTGATGAGGCGTTTGATGAGGACTTCGTTGTCCTCGACCTCGATGCCGAGTTCGCGGATGGTGTCGAGCGTCGCCGGGTCGTCCACCGCCAGCACGGCTTCCACCGTGGCGGAGGATTCCGAGGAGCGGATGCTGTCGGTGTCGGCGCGTCCGCCCAGGATCAGGTTCAGGGCGTCGATGATGATGGATTTGCCGGCGCCGGTTTCGCCGGTGAGGATGTTGAGACCCGGGCCGAACGTCACCCTCAGGTTGTCGATGATGGCGAAGTTGGTGATTCTCAGTTCCTGCAACATGGAAGGGATCAGTCCAAACGGCGCTCGACGTCGCGCAACAGTTCGCGGATGTGCCGGCGGTGGTCCTCCATCTGGGGTTCCTCGTTCACGGTCCCGGCCAACCGGAGGGCATCCTGAAGTTCGCGCTGTGCCTCGCGGTACCGGCGGTTGGCCAGATACGACTGGGCGAGGTAGTAATGGTTTTCCCAGTTGTCCGGTCCCAGCTGGACGGCGGTTTCCAGATGCTTTATGGATTTTTCCAGATCGCCGCCCAAAAAGAAAGGCAATTCGTAAAGCATGCGGCCGAGCGCGCGGTCGGGTCCGCCGCCGTCGATATCCGGGGCCAACTGCCGCGCGCGTTCCATGTTGGTGCGGACGGGATCGATGATGTTCAGGCTGGCCCACAGTCCCTGCATCTGCCCCTGCCGTCCCAAACACAGGCCGCGCAGGAAGTAGGCGATGCCCGCCTGCGGGTTGTGATCGATGGCCTTGTCCACGTTATCCAGGCACCGCTTCAGGTGCTCGGCCTTCACCTGCGGCTCCCACTGCGCCAGCTTGTAATCGAGGTGCGCGAGCTGGCAGAAGTCGCGGTGGGTGAGCGGCTGGTACTGAAAGTGTTTCACCAGTTTAATTTTTGCGCGCTGCACCGCATCCCATCCCGCCTCGCCCTGGTACAGGGTGCACGGCGCGGCTTCCACGATGGAGGAATGGGCTACGAGCGGAACCGAAACAAACGCGCAAACCAGAACCGCGCTTCGCAAAAATTTTTTGAATGGGATGGATGTCATTATTAACGAGGATACGGGCCCGCCCAGTTGCCGGACTGGACTATTAGGAAATATTCAATCTTTAATTTTTCATTCCCACGTGGAAAGGGCGTTTACGATATAATCGGTAGCATTACGTCGCAAACTGTATGGCAGGACTTACGCACGCTTTGAAATTTCCCACAATTTACCACAACTGCAAATCCCGCAGGCAACCAATCCGTTCCCCGCTATTTAAAATGACGCTGGGGTTGTGCCTGTTGACAGCCTTGTTCACCGCCGCCCCGGCATGGGCGGAGTCGCCGCAGGAAGCGGTGAAGCACCTGCTCGTCACCATCCAACAGGTGAAGGAAGTCGAGTCCCTGTCGCCGGAGGAAGCGAAGGCCAACCGTCACAACATGGACCGGGCGCTGGCCTACCTGGATGTCGCCGAGGTGAGCAAACAAACCCTCGGCAAACACTGGAAACGGCGCTCACCGGAAGAACGCAAGCAGTTCACCCGGCTTCTGGGCGAATTGTTCCGCTACGTGGCCTTTCCCAACTCGGCCAAGTTTTTCCGCGAACTCAGGATCGAATACAAAGGCAACTCGAAAGACGGCAATGCCGCCACGGTGCCGGTTTTGGTGCACCATAAAGAGGAAGGCGAGATCCGTATCGACTTCGACCTGCTGGAATCCACCAGCCGCTGGCGCGTGGTGGACGTCATCCTCGACGGCGTCAGCATGCGCAACAACCTGAGGACGCAGTTCTACCAGATCTTGAAGAAGGAAGACTTCGCCGGCCTGATGACCCGCATGCAGGAGCGACTGGACACCGCCCGCGGCGGCGGATGATCCCCCTCACACCAGAAAAATTAGGCCCGCGCCCCCGCCCTGCGGTATGATGGCGGAACCTTATTACTCCTTAAAACTCAGTCAATCCGCATGAAAAAAATCGGCATGGTCAGCCTGGGCTGTCCCAAGAACCTGGTGGACACCGAAGGCCTGCTGGGCGACCTCAAACAGAACGGCTACGAACTGACGGACAACTCCGCTGAGGCGGACGTGCTCATCGTCAACACCTGCGGCTTCCTGCAATCGGCGGTGGAAGAATCGGTGAACACCATCCTTGAAATGGCGCGGCACAAACAAAACGGCGGAAAGTGTGAACGCCTCATCGTCACCGGCTGCCTGGCCGAACGCCACCCGGATGAACTGTTGAAAGAAATCCCGGAGATCGATCACCTGCTCGGCACAAAACAATACCCCCTGCTTAAGAACCTGATCCGCAATAACGGCGGCCAGCGCAACCTCATCCACGAACCGGCGCAGTATTTCGAAGCGTACAACCACCGCGTCGTCACCACGCCGTTTTACTCCGCGTACATCAAAATCGCGGAGGGCTGTTCCAACCAGTGCTCGTTCTGCATCATCCCTCAACTGCGCGGACCCATCAAGAGCCGCCCCATCGATTCGATCCTCGAAGAAGCGCAGGCGCTGGCCGAACAGGGCGTGAAGGAAATCAACCTGGTGTCGCAGGACACCACGCTTTACGGTTACGACCTGCGTATGAAGAACGGTCTGGTTGAACTGCTCGAAAAACTATCGGACATTCAGGGCATCGAGTGGATCCGCCTGTTCTACTGTTACCCGACGGTGGTCAACGACGCGTTGATCGACGCCGTGGCGCGGCTCGACAAGGTGGTCAAGTACATCGACGTGCCCCTGCAACACACGCACGACGTCATGCTGCAGCGCATGAAGCGGCAGGAACGCGAAGCCGGCGTGCGCGCCATGCTGAAGAAACTGCGCGACCGCATCCCCGGCGTGGCGCTCCGCACCACGTTCATCACCGGTTTTCCCGGCGAGACGCAGGAACACTTCGAACACATGGAAGCCTTCGTGCGCGAGATGGAGTTCGATCACCTGGGCGTGTTCGCCTACTCCGACGAACCCGGCACCACGGCGTACGACTACGCCGACAAGGTCGATCCCGCTCTTGGCGAGGAACGCCGCGACCACCTGATGGCGGCGCAGCACGATATCGCCGTGCGCAACAACGCCGCTCGCGTGGGGCAGGTGCACCCGGTGCTGGTGGAGGGACTCGATGACGACGGCATGCTTTTGATGGGCCGCCTGCCCATTCAGGGACCGGACATCGACGGCCAGGTGATCATCGAAAACAGCCCGGTGGAGCCCGGCGACATCGTCCCCATGCGCATCACGGGATCGCTCGACTACGACCTCGTCGCCACGGTGGACAACGGTACCGATTGATCCCTGCGGGTCAGCCCGATCCGTTCCTTAAAAGACATACCGGCTCAACCGGAGACCCGGCACCCAGGAGGTGAACATGCCTATACAGCGGATTGGCATACTGACCGGCGGCGGTGACTGTTCCGGCCTGAATGCCGTCATCCGCGCCCTCACCCTGTCCGCCATCCGCAACCACAACCTGAGCGTCATCGGCATCGAAAAAGGGTTCGAGGGGCTGGTCTTCAATCATTCCCAGGAGCTGACGCTCCGCAGCGTGCGGGACATCCTGCCGCAGGGCGGCACCATCCTCGGCACCTCCAACAAGGGCGATCCTTTCGCCTTCAAGGAACTCCATAAAGACGGCAGTATCACCACCCACGATTATTCTTCTTGCGCCGTAAAGACCTTCCGCGACCTCAAACTCGACTGCCTGTTCGTGATCGGCGGCGACGGCTCGCTGCAGATCGCCTACAAACTGAGTGAGCTGGGCCTGCCCGTCATCGCCGTGCCCAAGACCATCGACAACGACCTCGAGGGCACCGACTACAGTTTCGGTTTTCACACCGCGGTGCAGGTGGCGACCGACGCCATCGACCGCCTGCAAACCACCGGGCGCAGTCACGACCGGGTGATGATCCTGGAAGTCATGGGACGGAGTGCCGGGTGGATCGCGCTGGAATCGGGGATCGCCGGCGGCGCACACGTGATCCTGGTCCCGGAAATCCCGTTCGACTTCAACCTGGTGACGGGGAAGATCCGGGAACGCCAGGCCATGCAGGCACCGTTCAGCCTGGTGGTCGTGGCCGAGGGGGCGATGGAAAAGGACTGCCGGCCGATCACCCAGGAAGCCGCCACCACCCGCCTGCAGGGCGTGCCGCAGTTGGGGGGCATCGGCAACCACCTCGCCAGCCGGCTGGGACGGGACATCGACCTGGAAGTGCGGTCCACGGTACTGGGCCATATCCAGCGCGGCGGCACTCCCATCGCCTTCGACCGCGTTTTAGGCACCCAGCTGGGCAGTTTCGCCCTGCATTCGGCGTTGAAGGGACGCTTCGGCACCATGGTGGCGCTCCGCACCCCGGATTTGAACCTGGTGCCGCTCAAGGACCTGGCCGGACGCGTCCGGAAAGTGCCACTCGACTCCCAGCTCATCCGCACCGCCGAGTCGGTGGGCATCTGCCTGGGACGTTGAACGGGGCTCCCAAAACCTCTGGATTCCGCCCTGCAAAAAAGGTCAAAAATATTTTAAAAATTACTTTGCTTTCCTCTGCGGACAATCTTATATTTTTTGTATAACCTCCCGGTTTTTGGGGCGTTATCCAAAAGTACGTAGGCCACGACGCCTATGGTTTTTTGGTGTTCCTTTTCTTTGCTTGATCGAGACAAAATGGGAACGCTAAAAGGCATGACCAGGATGCGGGCAACCCAAATTGGACTCTCCGTCAAGAAATTTAAAAACGCCTGTACAGGCAACTTTATTTTTTCTGGAGAATGAGACCCATGTCCAAGACCATTCGCAGCAACAAACCGCAGATGGAAAAAAACCCGAAACAGCAGACCGGCCAGCCGGAACAGCGCAAATCGGCAAAACCGAAACCGTCCAAAGGCAAGTAATCGCTTAAACGGCGCAGTGAAAGCCGGGGAGGTGGCGTCCTGGTCCACCTCTTCCGGCTTTTTTATTTTTGAAAATCAAAAGGAGACGAAAGAACGAGGCTCCTTTCCAAACACCCTGCGATTCCCGCCTCCCCCACTTCCCCCCGAAGACAGACATCGAAATCCCCCGCTTCGTGCCGGGACGCTCTTAAAAAGAACCCGCCTCCCCCTGCAAGTGGAAACCAGGCGCTGGTCTGGAGGGGCGCGTTGCGGCGCACGGACCCGGCCCGGATGCCCGGTGGCCTCCCCGCAGCGGAGCCTTGTTTCTGGGCCATTTAGAAGCTCTTTTGCCTTGTCTTGGTCAGGGGGGTATGATACTCTATCTGGAAGCCCTCTACTGGCCTGATGACGGCGCAAGCCGTTTGTTTGTAATCATTTATCTCGCACGTCTCTGGACTGGACCAGGGGTGACCCGGTGGGTCCTGCCCGAACATGGCGGCGGCGAAGCCTTGTGGATTCGCAGTCGCGGCCGCATTTTACGGCGGCAGGCAGAACAAACCTCGACGGGTTCCTGGTACGGGAAGAAGGAGACGGAGGCTCAACCATTCGCACTCAGGAGTTTTGTTTCATGGCAGACATCGCAGTCAAAGAACTATTGGAAGCCGGGGTTCACTTCGGGCATCAGACCACCCGCTGGAATCCCAAAATGAGAGACTATATTTTCAGTGCCCGAAACGGCATTCATATTATAGACCTGCAGAAGACCATCCACAAATTCCGTGAGGCGGAAAAGTTTGTGGAGAACCTGACCCAGCAGGGCAAGAAAATTCTTTTCGTCGCCACCAAGACGCAGGCCAAGGAGCTGATTGCCGAGGAAGCCGCACGCGCCAACATGTTCTACATCAACCAGCGCTGGCTGGGCGGCACGCTGACCAATTTCCAGACCATTCGCAAGAGCATCGACCGCCTGCTGGAACTGGAACGCATGGAAGAAGAAGGCAAGTTCGCCCTGCTTCATAAAAAAGAAGCCCAGCAACGGCGCAAGGAAATCGAAAAGCTCAATAAATTCCTGCAGGGCATCAAAACCATGAAGGACCTGCCGGATGCGGTGTTCATCGTGGACACGCGCAAGGAGCGCATTGCACTGGCCGAGGCCAACAAGCTGGGCATCCCCGTGGTGGCGATCGTGGACACCAACTGCGACCCGGACGGCATCGACTACCTGATCCCGGGCAACGACGACGCCATCCGGTCGATCAGCCTGTTCACCAAGCGGCTGGCGGACATCGCCATCGACGGTCACGAGATGCACAAGGCGAAACAGAAGGACAAGAAGGAAGAGGCGGAGGCAAACGCCCAGAAGGGCGATTCCAAATCGGGCTCCGATTCCGACAAGAAGAAGGAAGAGGCCGCCGATTCCAAGTCCAAGGCGGACGCCAAGCCGAAGGCGGAAAAATCCGTTCCCGCTTGAACCGACCCGGCCTCGGGGTCCTTCCGGCCTGCCTGAGGTCAACCAGAGAAAACGAAATTCAACGACCGGTCCGGCCGGCGCACACCCCGGCTGAAAGCCAGCCACGGGAAGGTGGCCCGTCCGCGCCCGGACCCGGATCGTGCACACATCAAAAACCCGGACTCAATCGATCCAGTCAACAAGAGAGGCAATCACAATGGAAGTGACAGCAGACATGGTCAAAACCCTGCGCGAAAAATCCGGCGCGGGGATTCTGGAATGCCGCAACGCGCTCAAGGAAACCAGCGGTGACATCGAAGAAGCCATCACCTTTCTGCGCAAGAAGGGCATGGCAAAAGCGGACAAGAAAGGCGACCGCACCACGGGCGACGGCGCCATCGGCTCCTATATCCATCCCGGCGCCAAGATCGGCGTGCTGGTGGAGTTGAACTGCGAGACCGACTTCGTCGCCAAAAACGACGAGTACCAGGCTCTGCTGAAGGACATCGCCATGCATATCGCCGCCGCCAAGCCGCGCTTCACGTCCCGCGAGGACGTAACGCAGGACGTGCTGGACAAGGAACGCGAGATCTTCGCCCATCAGGCACGCGAATCCGGCAAGCCGGAGAACGTGATCGAGAAAATCGTGGACGGCAAGATGAGCAAGTTTTTCGAGGAAAACTGCCTGCTCGACCAGCCCTTCGTGAAAGACACGTCCATCAGCGTTCAGGAGCTGATCAAGCAGAAGATCGCCACGCTGGGGGAAAACATCACCGTGGGTGGGTTTTCCCGCATGGAAATCTCTAAATGAGCGACGACACGGAACCGGCGAAAGCACGTTTCAAACGCATCCTGCTGAAACTGGGCGGAGAAAGCCTGGCCGAGGTGGGCGGCTTCGGCATCGATCAGAAAGCCCTGCAGGGCATCGCTGAGGAAATCGCCGAAGCCCGGAAACTCGGCGTGCAGATCGCCATCGTCATCGGCGGCGGCAACATCCTGCGTGGCGCCACCGCCAGCAATCTGGGGATGGAGCGCGTCACCGCCGACTACATGGGCATGCTGGCTACGGTGATCAACGCCATGGCCCTGCAAAGCGCGCTGGAACAGATGGACGTGCCGACCCGCGTGTTGACGGCACTGGACATCCGCCAGGTGGCGGAACCCTACGTCCGCCGCCGCGCCATCCGTCATCTCGAAAAAGACCGCATCGTCATCTTCGCCGCAGGCACCGGCAATCCCTACTTCACCACGGACACCGCCGCCAGCCTGCGCGCCATCGAGATCGAGGCCGAAGTCATTTTCAAAGCGACGAAAGTGGACGGCGTGTATTCCGCCGACCCGATGCTCGACACCACCGCGGTCAAGTTCGAAGAGTTGACGTACCTCGAAGTTTTGAAAAAGGGGCTGAAGGTGATGGACTCCACATCGGTCAGCCTGTGTATGGACAACAAACTGCCCATGGTCATTTTCAATGTCAGCAATCCGGACGCCATCAAGCGCGCGATCATGGGCGAATCCATTGGAACCCGGGTGGGGGCAAGCTGATTCATGGACAACTTACTCAAAGATTCCGAACGCAAAATGAAAGCGACCATCGACCACCTGCACCAGGAGTTCGGCAAGGTGCGCACGGGCCGCGCCTCGGTGGCCCTGGTCGAGGACATCAAGGTCGAATTTTACGGCAACCCGACGCCGCTGAACCAGACCGCGACGCTGTCCACACCGGACAGCCGCACCATCTCCATCGCACCGTGGGACCCGACGATGCTGCCGGTGATCGAGAAGGCCATCTCCGCTTCCGACCTCGGGCTCAACCCGTCGAACGACGGCAAGGTGATCCGCCTCAACATACCCCCGCTCACCACCGAGCGTCGCCAGCAGATGACCAAGATCGTGCGCAAGTACGCCGAGGAGGCGAAGGTCGCCATCCGCAATATCCGCCGCGACTTCAACGACAAGATCAAGGCGATGGAAAAGGAAAGCGCCATCTCGAAAGACGAAGAGAAGCGCGGCCACGATCAGATCCAGAAGATGACGGACAAATACGTCGAAGAGGTGGACAAGATCGCCGAGTCCAAGGAAAAAGATGTGATGGAAGACTGACCGTTGCCGTATAATGGTCGCACCGGGGACGCCCGCACCGGAAGGGCCCGCCCGGCGAACCGGTACCCTTCGGAGGTTGTCGTCCTTGTACAAATCCCCACACATGGATCAGATCGATTTAAACCGCCTGCCGCGGCACATCGCCATCATCATGGACGGCAACGGGCGATGGGCGAAAAAGAACTTCATGCCCCGCGTGGAAGGCCACCGCCAGGGTGTGAAGTCGGTCGATCACATCGTCACCCTCTGCACGGAGATGCACATCCCCGCGCTCACCCTTTACTCCTTCTCTGACGAAAACTGGAACCGGCCGCGTACCGAGATCAACGCACTCATGAAAATCCTCGACACGTACCTGCACAAGGAACTGGAGCGGATGAAGCGCGAGAACATCCGGTTCAACACCATCGGCCGTGTGTACGAACTGCCCGCCGACATCCAGAACCTCATCCAGCACGCGAAGGACTATACGGCGGACAACGACGGACTGGTGCTGACCCTCGCCTTGAGTTACGGCGGGCGGCAGGAAATCCTCGATGCGGTGCGCAAGATCGTCAAGCAGGTGCAGGAAGGCAAGCTGCGTTACGAGGACATTGACTTCCCCGTGCTGGAAGCGAGCCTGGCGACACACGGCCTGCCGGAACCCGACCTGCTCATCCGCACCAGCGGCGAGTTGCGCATAAGCAACTTCCTCCTTTACCAGATCGCGTACACGGAACTGCACTACACCGACGTCCTGTGGCCGGAGTTCCGCGAAGACGACCTGCTGAAGGCCATCATCGATTTCCAGAGACGCGAACGCCGCTTCGGCATGATCGGCGACCAGATCGTCCAGGCCTAGCTGGCCAGTGGCAACGTTCCCAATGCGTGAGTCTGGAATCAACCAAGGCCTGCACGCGAACGATGGATGGCCTTCCCGATCAAGAAACGGGTTTGCACGGGTTACCCGCCAAAGTTGATTTGACGTTCCAACTTTTCAAGAAAGTCACCGAACCATGAAACGCATCTTGAGCGCACTCGTATTGATCCCCGTCGTGCTGGGCATCGTGCAGTACGGATCGCTGGAACTATTTTCCATCCTGGTGCTGGGTGCGGTGGTGGCCGGGTGGTTCGAATACTCGCGCATGCTGAACGCCATGGGAACACCCGGCTTCCCCAAACTGGGCCTGGCACTGTGCGTGCTTCTCACCCTGTGTTTTTACATCAATGGGTTTTACCTGATCTGGCTGGCGGCGGCGCCGATGGTCCTGCTTCTACAGGCGCTCACGCAGGGTCCCATCCTGAAAAACAATCTGGACCAAACGGGCTACACCTTTCTCGGCATCGGCTATGTCGCGGGTTTGATGAGCTTTTTCATTCTGATCCGGGAGCTGGAACCGGGGCATTTCATGATTTACTTCCTGTTCCTGGTGATCTGGGGAAGCGACACCGCCGCCTACTACGTCGGCCGAAGCATTGGAAAAACCCGGCTTGCGCCGGAAATCAGTCCCGGAAAAACCATCGAAGGGAGCCTGGGAGGGCTGCTTGGAGGATTGCTCGGCGGCCTCATCGCGAAGTACGGGTTCTGGCACGAGTTGGCTTTAAACCATTGTTTGATTATGGCGTTATTTTGCGGTATCATCGGGCAATTCGGAGATCTCGTGGAATCGATGTTCAAGCGCGCCGCGGGCGTGAAGGATTCGGGCGCGCTGATTCCCGGACACGGAGGGGTATTGGACCGGCTGGACAGTCTGATGTTCGCCGGACCGGCATTCTATTGCTACGAAATCCTGATACGCAATCCTCTCCCCGTTTGACCGTTTATTTTTTCAAAGCGAGTGGCTCACGTTTCGTCCTGCCGTTCGGCTCCACGTTGTTTATCAGGGGTTGTTGAATGAAAAAAATTTCTATACTGGGATCGACGGGTTCCATCGGCGTCAACACACTGGATGTCATTGAACGCAACCCGGACCGGTTCCAGGTCATCGCGCTTGCGGCCTGCAGCAACGTGGATGTGATCGCCGAGCAGGCACGCAAGTTCCGGCCGAAGCTGGTTTCGCTGTTCGACACCGGCAAAGTGGAAGCCCTCAGGAAAAAACTCAAGGGACTGAACATCGAAGTGGTTGAAGGACAGGCGGGCTCCATCCAGGCCGCCACCCTGCCTGAAGTGGACATGGTGGTCTCCGGCATGGTGGGTTGTGCGGGACTCGTGCCCACCTACAGCGCGCTCAAGGCGGGCAAGGCACTGGCTCTCGCCAACAAGGAAACGCTGGTGGTGGCGGGCAAGCTGATGATTGAAGCGGCGGAAGAACACGGCTGCCCCATCGTTCCCGTGGACAGCGAACACAGCGCCATCTTCCAGGCGCTGAACGGCGAACAATCCGATCGCATCAAACGCATCATCCTCACCGCGTCCGGCGGGCCGTTCCGCACCTTCACCTGCGAACAACTCGAGCACGTCACGCGCGAACAGGCGTTGAAACACCCGAACTGGGACATGGGCGCCAAGATCACCATCGACTCGGCCACCATGATGAACAAGGGGCTCGAATACATCGAGGCCAAGTGGCTGTTCGGGCTGGAGACGCAGGTGGACATTCTCGTCCACGCGCAGAGCATCATCCATTCACTCATCGAATTCGTGGACACGTCGGTGATGGCGCAACTCGGCATGCCGGACATGCGCGTTCCCATCTCGTATGCGCTGTCGTACCCGGACCGCATCGAATGCGACCTCCCGTCGCTGGACCTCGCGCAGTTGGGCACGCTGACGTTCGAGCCTCCGGACTTCCAGCGCTTTCCCTGTCTGCAACTGGCGCACGACGCGCTCGACATCGGGCAGACCATGCCCGCCGTGCTGAACGCGGCCAACGAAATCGCCGTGCAGGCGTTCCTCGACGAACTCATTCCGTTCAAGGACATCCCGGAAATCATCCGGATGGCGCTCAACAACCACAAGCCGACAGCGGTGAACGACATCGAAGATGTCCTGGAAGCGGACCGCTGGGCGCGCGAAGAAACCCGCAAGCTGGTCACCGTAACCCACTGAACTTCGTGAACGCCGCACCCGCCTCACCGATCCAAACCAACGTAAAACCGATTTCCCCCAACCCACTCGCTACTTGCGGAGGCTTTTGTGTTTCGCATCGGTAACGGTTACGACGTGCATCGCCTGGTGGAAGGCCGCAAGCTGATCCTGGGCGGCGTCGAGATTCCACACACGCTCGGCCTCGACGGCCATTCGGATGCCGACGCGCTTCTGCACGCGTTGTGCGATGCCCTTCTGGGCGCGTGCGGGCTCGGCGACCTGGGCCATCACTTCCCCGACACCGACGACCAGTACAAGGGTATCTCCAGCCTGGTCCTGCTGGAAAAGGTGAACGCTTCGCTTCGCGAAAAAGGGTTCATCGTGGTCAACACCGACGCCACCATCGTCGCGCAGAAACCCAAACTCGCACCCCACATCGACCAGATGCGAAAGAACATCGCGGACACGCTGGGCATCAACCTCTCGCAGGTGAACGTGAAAGCCACCACCACGGAAAAACTCGGCTTCGCCGGCCGCGAGGAAGGCCTCGCCGCTTACGCCGTCGCACTCATCGAGTCGCGCTGACCCTTCCGGCCTGCCTCCCCTTTTAAACATCCTGAATTCAGCTGTTTTCAGAATACCGCCCGAACGGGCCTTTCAATTTTCACTCTCCTTTTTCCTTTCCAGTTTTTTAGCATCGCGGATACGCCAAAACACAAAGACAGAAGATTGGAAATTTGGTATAACGAGTTATTCCTTTTCGGGGAAATTGCCTTTACATTAAAGAGAAGGGTGGATGGCCCACGGGCCCGGCAGTGTGCGGGCGGAAGGTAGAATACCGGAGGGGAACCGGGATGGGAACGGACCGTGTCTTCGTTCCGCAAACGTTTTTTCAGGGGAGAGGGAACATGAACGTGAAACGCATTTCTGTTTTGATCGCGCTGTCGGGATTGTTGATGATGCTGTCGTCGTGCAGTCTGTACACACCCTTGTCGCAGCCTTCAAGCTCCGCATTGCAGTTGAAGATGGACAAACAGGATTACACCCTCCTCGGGGTGGGCATGGGAACCGCGTGTTCCAATTTCTTCTTCGGGTTTCCGTCCGGCGAGCAGACTTACCAGAAGGCGGTGAACCAGGCCGTGCAGTCTCGCAACGGCGACCTGTTGATCCAGACCTCGGCCGACCTGGAGCAGAACTATTTTCCGCTTCCGTTCTTTTATTTCTGGAGCCAGTCCTGCGTGACCGTGCAGGGCCTGGTGGTCAAGCTCAACGCGTGATTGTCGACTCCGGTTATCACCCGGAAATATGAACCGTTCACAAGGTACAGGATCATGACTGGCAACGTTTGGAAACGCATGCAATGGACTTTCATTTTGGGCATCGCCGTCGCCCTGCTGGCGGGCGGCTGTGCGGCGTCGTTCAAAGCGACATCCCTGAAGGAAAACTACTCGCTGCCCCCGGACAAGCTGGCGGAAATCCTGGAACACCACCTGAACGACCGGCAGTACACCTTCACCAAAAAGGCGCTCGAGAGCGGGGACGTCGTTTATGAAATCGAGACCACCGGCGACCTGGCGGGGAACTCCGTCGGCTGGGTGGGCGTGGCTTCGAACACCGACATCACGCTGACCCTCTCCGGCAAGAACGGCAACCGCTCCTACGTTTCCATGACCGCCGAGAAGAGCAATCCCATGATCGAGGGCGAGCCGTACCTCGAAGCGAAGGCGTTGCTGGAAGACCTGCGGGTGCGCGTGAAAGAGGAGTACGGCAACGGCACCGTGGTGGCGCAGGCACCGGCTTCTTCCAACGGCGGCAAGATGAAGATCAAGATTTCGTTTCCGCCGTTCGACTTCAAGACCGAGGACGACCACGTTCTGTTGTCGGGAAGCATCGAGGCCAACGCCGAGATCAGGGACATGCAGATTCTGCTGAACGGCGAGAAACTGCCGCAGACGCGCGACCTGTCCATCGTGCAGGGCACCCGGGGCAGTGCGTTTTCGCGCAACGTGGAGTTGAAGGAAGGCAAGAACATCATCGTCATCAACGCGGTCGATGAATCCGGCCAGGTGAAACAGCACGTCATGCACGTCACCCGCACCGCGCCGGGCCAGGCGCCGGCGGAGTTGTCGGCGGACTTCAAAGGCCAGCGCTGGGCGGTGGTGGTCGGCGTGTCGCGCTACGAGCATTCGCAGAAGGGCATCCCCAACCTGCGCTACGCCGACGCCGATGCGCGCATGTTCTATGAGTTTCTGAAATCACCGCAGGGCGGCGGGTTTGCCGACGACCACATCATCTTCCTCGAAAACGAAAACGCGACGCTCGCGGAGCTGAAGCGGTCGCTGTTCGATTTCCTCGGCAAGGCCATCCGCGAAGACCTCGTGGTGGTTTACTTCGCCGGGCACGGCGCGCCGGATCCGCTCAACCCGAGCAACCTGTTTCTTTTGACGCACGACACCGATCCCGAACAGATGCGCTCGACGGCGTTCCCCATGTGGGACCTGCAGACGGCGCTGGAGCGGTTCATCCCCTCCGAGCGCGTGGTGGTGCTGGTCGACGCCTGTCACAGCGCCGGCGTGGGTGACGAGATTTCCACCCGCAACATCGGCGACGAGAACGTCATCAACCGTTACCTGCTGGAGCTGAGCAAGGCGGGCAAGGGCCGCGCCATCTTCACCGCGTCGGAGTCCGGCGAGCTGTCGCATGAGTCGCCGGAATGGGGCGGCGGGCACGGCGCCTTCACCTGGTTCATGCTGGAAGGGCTGAAGGGTCCGGCCGATTCCGACGGCGACGGCATCGTGTCGCTGGGTGAGATGATCGACTACACCTCCGAGCAGGTGCGCCGCGCCACCAAGAGCGGCCAGCACCCGGACACCTCCGGCCGCTTCGACCGCAACCTGCCCATGGCCGTCCTCAACACCAATTCCTGACACTCCGGGCAGTTTACGGGCGGGGTGTTCGGCGAACGGGCCCCACTACGTGGGGGAGGAAACGGGCTGAACGCTTGGTAAGCAGTAAGCATGCCCATTCCTTCCACGGCACAGCAATCTTCCATTGCTAAAAATTGTTTGTTACACAATATATTGTAGTTAAAATTTTACCCCCCCCTATATTTAGAAAAAACTCTAAATACCAATAAAATACCAAAATTTTAAATTTGGTATTTTCGGAAATCAGGTTAACATACCAATAAAATACCAATTATTTAAAGTTGGTATTTTATTGGTATTTCCTTTGCTATGAGTTTTGTTATTTATGAAGATTCCTGAAAGACCCCCAGACCCTAATGAAATCATTTTCAACCTCCACAAAGAGGATCCTCAGCGGGTTATTGAAATTTTTTCCAAAATTAAACCGTTAGATGACCGTGGTCGATATCTTCATTGGGAAAAAATGAAATATTTGGAGCCTCCACAGGATTTTACGGCAGAGGAGTGGTGGGCTGGAACCAAAATGGCCCGCCGTGGGATCTATCGCGAGCTTTCATTGAGAGATAAAAGACAAAACTCTTTCAAGTACTCCATCCCAGATTGCGTCTTAAAGGATTTACTCTGGTTGGAAAAGAATACAGCAGGAAGTATTCAAATGGACAGGTCCATTACTAGCCCTGAATCCCGAGATACCTACTTGGTTAGTTCACTTTTCGACGAAGCCATAAGCTCTAGTCAATTGGAAGGGGCAGCGACCACATATAAAGATGCCAAGGAAATGTTGCGGGAAGGAAGGAAGCCTATTGATATTGGCCAGCAGATGATTTTTAACAACCATCAGGCTATGTTGTTCATCAACGAAAACTTGCATGAAAAATTAACGCCGGAGATGATCAGAGAATTGCATCGGATTCTTGTGGAAGATACTTTAAAAAATCTAGATGATGCGGGTAACTTGAGAACGAAAAAGGATAATGTTCTGGTTGTGGATTCTCGGGACAACACGGTCTTGCATGTTCCACCAAATGCAGATGAACTTCCAGAGCGGCTTGAGCGCTTATGCCAGTTTGCTAATGAAAGCAGTGATCATTCCTTTTTACCAGCACCTTTAAAAGCCATCACGCTCCATTTTATGCTGGCCTACGATCATCCTTTTGTTGATGGCAACGGCCGCACAGCACGGGCTTTGTTTTACTGGTATATGGCTAAAACCAAGTATTGGATGATCCAGTATATTTCCATTTCCCAGATCCTCAAAAAAGAGTTCGGCCAATATAAAAAATCTTATTTATATGTAGAAACAGATGAAAACGATCTCACCTATTTTTTTATTCATCAATTAAGCTCAATAAGAAAAGCGGCAAACCGACTTAACGAATACCTCCGAAAAAAGTCCGTAGAAATTGAATCGGTAAAAAAACTTTTAGAGAAAACAAATTGGCTAAAACAGAAACTCAATTATCGTCAACTGGCCCTTTTGAGGCACGCCTTGGATCATCCTCATTTCGTCTATACAATTGAAAGTCACAAAAACTCTCATGGCGTTTTTTATGACACGGCCAGAAAGGACCTCCTAGCAATGTCAGATAAATACGGATTACTGGAGAAAGAAAAGTCGGGAAGAGCCTTTATTTTTATTGCACCCCCGGATATCAAAAAACGACTCTCTAAAAAGTTTAAATAATTCAGTTGAGCCAGTCTAAATGCCAACACGCAAAACGAAACCCATCAGGCTGTACACCATCGGCTTCACCAAGAAAAGCGCGGAGGATTTTTTTGCGCGGCTGAAGAAGGCGGGCGTGAAGAAGATCATCGACGTGCGGCTGAACAACGAATCGCAGATCGCCGGCTTCGCCAAGAAACAGGACCTGCCGTTCTTTCTAAGGAAGATCGGCGGCATCGACTACGAGCACCGCCCCGACCTCGCGCCGACGCAGGCGCTCATCGACGAGTACAGGAAAGAAAAGAAGGGCGTCGAGAATTTCAAAAAGAAATATTTGAAGCTGGTGAAACAGCGGAAGGTGGAAAGGGCGCTCGATCCGAAAGAGCTCGACGGCGCGTGCTTTCTGTGCTCCGAGGACAAAGCCCCCGACTGCCACCGCTCCTTCCTCACCCAGTACCTCATCCAAACCTGCCCCACCCCCATCGAAGTCGAGGATTTGTGAATTAACCTTTCAAAAGCAACCACTTTTCCCCCTTCCCAAAGCCTTTGTTTTGTGGTAGATTGACCAGTTCCGAATGAGGTCCAGTTAGCCACACGCGTCCCGTGCTGTCCTGCCGGGACTGCCGCCGTTTGAACCCCCATCTATCACACATTTTTGGGAATTTTTTCAGTGCGCCGCGAGGATCGGATTGTCATCACAGGAATCGGCCTGACCGCCCCCAACGGCAACTCCCTGCCGGAGTTCCGCCAGAACCTCTTGGAGGGCCGCTCCGGCGTGCAGAAGTTCCAGACCCGCTTCATGGGCGAGGTGCTGGCCGGCGTCTGCAACTTCGACGAACTCCGCTACCAGAAGAAAAAAGAAGTCCGCCGCGGCACCCGCGCCGGGTCCATCGCCGTCTATTGCGCCAACGAGGCGGTCATCGACTCCGGCATCGACTTCGCCGCGCTCGACAAAAGCCGCATCGGCGTCTATACCGGCACCACGGAGCACGGCAACGTGGAGACGGAAAACGAGGTGCACAACATCAGCCAGTACGACTACGACACCAAGTACTGGTCGCACCACCACAACCCGCGCACCGTCGCCAATAACCCGGCTGGCGAGGTGACGCTGAACATGGGCATCACCGGCCCGCACTACGCCATCGGCGCCGCCTGCGCCGCAGGCAACCTGGGCATCATCCAGGGCGTGCAGATGCTGAGGCTGGGCGAGGTGGACCTGGCCCTTGCCGGGGGCGTCTCCGAGAGCATCCACACCTTCGGCATCTTCGCCAGTTTCAAGGCGGAGGGGGCGCTCGCCCACCACGCCGACCCCACGAAAGCCAGCCGCCCGTTCGACAAGAGCCGCAACGGCATCGTCTGCTCCGAGGGCGGGTGCCTGTACACGCTGGAACGGCTTAGCGACGCCGAACAACGCGGCGCGAAAATCTACGGCGAGATCGTCGGCTACCACAGCAATTCGGACGCCTACGACTACATCCTGCCGGAGCCGGGCCGCCAGGCGGAGTGCATGAACGCGGCGCTCAAAAAGGCCGGGCTGGAGCCGGGGGATGTCGACATCCTCAACACCCACGCCACGGCGACCCAGCTGGGCGACATCCAGGAGGCCAAGGCCCTGCGCACGGTGTTTCCTGCTGGATCGAAAGTACGCATCAATAATACAAAGAGTTATATCGGCCACACCATGGGCGCGGCGGGGGCCCTGGAGCTCACCGGCAACCTGCCCGCGTTCGACGACGGCGTGGTCCACCCCACTATCAACGTCGACGAGGTGGACCCGGAGTGCGACGTGGCTCCTTTGAAGCTCGTCGCCAACCAGCCGGAGAAGCTGGAACAGGTGGAAATCATTGTCAATAACAGCTTCGGCATGTTCGGCATCAACTCCGTTTTGATTGTCCGAAAATACCAAAAATAGGATTGAAATTTGGGGGCTCATCGCCTACCATCGAAACTCTGGAGGAGAGAGGTTAGATGACGAAAGAGGAAGTACGCACCGCCATCCTGAATATCATTGCTGAAATCGCCCCGGACGAGGACCTGAGCACCGTCCAGGACGAGGAGAAGCTCCGCGACCAGTTCGATCTTGATTCGATGGACTTTCTGGACATCGTCATGGAACTGCGCAAGCGCTTCAACCTCGAAGTGCCGGAAGCCGATTACCCCCAGCTGGTCACGATGAAAAGCTGTGTCGAATACCTGTTCCCGCGTCTCAAGGACCGGCACCTGGTAACCTGACACCGCGCTGTCCATCCGTACCAAATCCGATCATCCCGCAACCCCTCCGGGGCCGGGATTTTCTTGTTTTTTAAGCCTGAATCCTTAACAATACGGCATGGTGTACGATGCGCTCATAATCGGCTCCGGTCTCTCCGGCCTGGCCGCGGGCATCCGCTTGGCGATGTTCAACAAGAAGGTGCTGATCGTCGAGAAGCACGTGGAGGTGGGGGGACTCAACTCCTTTTACGTGCGCAAGCAGAGGATGTTCGACGTCGGCCTGCACGCCATGACCAACTACGTGCCGAAGGGCGCCCGCAACGCGCCCTTGAGCAAACTGCTCAAGCAGCTGCGCTTCCGCCACGAGGATTTCCGCCTCTGCCCGCAGCACCAGTCCGAGATCCGCTTTCCCGGGCACGCGCTCCGCTTCACCAACGACTTTTCCGTGCTGGAGGCCGAAGTCGCGCGCGCCTTCCCGGCGCAGATCGACGGCTTCCGCCGCCTCGTCGCCCAAATCCGCGATTACGACGAACTCAACCTCAACAACAGCCGCTTCACCCCGGCCCGCGCCGTGGTGCAGGAATGCATCACCGATCCCGTCCTCATCGACATGCTGTTCTGCCCGCTCATGTACTACGGCAGCGCCAGCGAGGGCGACATGGATTTCTACCAATTCGTCATCATGTTCAAATCCGTCTTCATGGAAGGTTTCGCCAAGCCCCAGGGTGGCATGCCCTACATCCTGAACCTGCTGGTGGACAAATACAAAACCCTGGGCGGCGAACTGCGCATGGGCGCCGGCGTGAAGGCCATCCACGCGCCGGACGGGGCTTTGCAGTCGGTCGAGCTCGAAAACGGCGAGACGGTGCTGGCCGACAAGGTGATCTCGTCGGCGGGTTACATCGAGACGCTCCGCCTGTGCCGTCCCTGCCCGGTGGAAGAGGCGAAATGCGAAGAGGGCCGCATGTCGTTCATGGAGTGCCTGTTCGTGCTCGACCGCCAGCCGAAAGAGCTGGGTTACGACAAGAGCATCGTGTTCTTCTCCACCCGGCCGCGCTTCGACTACCGCGTGCCTGCCGAGGCGGTCGACGTGACCAGCGGCGTGCTGTGTGCCCCCAACAATTTCGAGTACCCCGAGCCCGGCGAGGGCATGCTGAGGCTCACCAACCAGGCCAATTACGGCATGTGGAACGACATGGTCCGCGCCGATTACCGCGCCGCCAAGAAAGAATGGCGCGAGCGCGCAATCGAGGAAATCCTTCAATTTTTCCCCGATTTCCGGCATAATGTTGTGTTCACGGACGCGTTTACACCCAAGACCATCTTCAAATACACCGGACACCTCAACGGCGCGGTGTACGGTGCCCCCCACAAGATCAAGGACGGGCGCACGCCCATCCGCAACGTCTTTATTTGCGGGACAGATCAGGGTTTTTTGGGTATCATTGGGGCGACCTTGAGCGGCATTTCCATGGCCAATCTGCACGTATTGCAGGCCGAAAACAAACCGGAATACGGGAGAATTTGATGGCAAAGGACTGGTTGAAAGGGGTGAAGTCGGCCTACGACACGGTCATTATAGGAAGCGGACTGGCGGGGCTCACCGCCGCCAACATGCTGGCCCGGTTCGGGCACCGGGTGCTGGTGCTGGAGCACCACTACAACCTGGGAGGGCTGGCCACCTGGTTCAAACGGAAGGGCGGCCACATCATGGACATCTCCCTCCACGGCTTCCCCATCGGCATGATCAAGACCTGCCGCAAATACTGGTCGAAAGAAATCGCCGACTCCATCATCCGCCTGCGCAACATCCGCTTCGACAACCCCCAGTTCGCCTTCGGCACCACCTTCGACAAGGATGACTTCACCGACCTGATGCGCGAACGCTTCGGCATCCTCAAGGAAACCATCGACGAATTTTTTGAGACCGTTCGGGCGATGAATTTCTACGACGACGTGAAGATGACCACGCGCGAACTGTTCGAAAAGTTCTTTCCCGGCCGGACCGACGTGCACCGCCTGCTGATGGAACCGATCACCTACGCCAACGGGTCCACGCTGGACGACCCCGCCATCACTTACGGCATCGTGTTCTCCAACTTCATGGACAAGGGCGTCTACACCTTTCAGGGCGGCACGAATGAGCTGATCCGCAAAATGAAAAAGGAACTGCAAAAAAACGGCGTGGACATCCGCACCCACTGCCTCGTCGAAAAAGTGCTGGTGGAGGACAAGCAGGTGACCGGCGTGCGCGTGAACGGACGCGAGATCCCCGCCAAGGCGGTGCTTTCCAACAGCAACATCCTGAACACCATCGAAAAGCTGACCGGCAAAGAGCATTTTTCCGAGGAGTTCATCCAGGAAGTGCGCGACGTGCGCCTCAACGACAGCAGTTGCCAGGTGTACATCGGCATCAAAAAGGGCGAGAAGATCGACAACGTGGGCGACCTGCTGTTCACTTCGCAGAAAGAGGAGTTCGATTCCGAGGAACTGCTCGACTTCCACACCACCAGCCGCACGTTTTCGTTTTACTACCCGGAGATCCGCCCCGGCCACAACCAGTACTCCATTGTCGCCTCGACCAACGCCCGCTACAAGGACTGGGCATACCTGAGTGAAGAGGAATACCAGGCGAAAAAGGACGAGTTGATCGAACGCACGCTGGAGGCCCTGGAGCGTTACGTGCCCGGCGTGCGGAAGAAGATCGACCACGTGGAAGCGTCCACGCCGAAAACGTTCAAGCGCTACACCACGCATCCCGGCGGCGTGTCGTTCGGCACCAAGTTCGAGGGATTGAAAGTCAGTCGCGAACTGCCCAACCAGATCGCCGGGCTGTTTCACGCGGGATCGGTGGGCATCATCATGTCCGGCTGGCTGGGCGCCGCCAACTATGGCGTCATCGTCGCCAACGAGGTGGACAAGTTCGTTTCGTCCCTCAGCAAGGCGAAACTCGAAACAGTCAACGCCTGACAGTCGGGCCTCCGGCAGACGTGGCACAAAGCCGGCGTACCCTCTCTCCAACCGACTCCATGCAATTCGATTTCACAGACCAGACGGTGATCGTGACCGGCGGCACCCGTGGTATCGGGCGCGGCATCGGCGAAGCTTTCCTGAAAGCCGGGGCCACCGTCGTCGCCACCTACCTGTCCAACCGGGACGCCGCAAAACAGTTCCAGAAAGACCATGCCGATGCGGGAGACCGCCTGCACGTCATGCAGTGCGACGTCACCAACCTGGAAAACGTCGAGGCGTTTTACAAATACGTGACGGAAACACTCGGCACGTTTCATGTGCTGGTCAACAATTCCGGCATCCGCCGCGACGCCATCGTCGGCATGATGACCGAGGAGGACTGGCGCGACGTGGTGGATACCAACCTCACCGGCACCTTCACCATGAGCAAGCTCGCGGTGCAGAACCTGTCGCGCAAACGCTACGGGCGCATCATCAACATCACCTCGCCCATCGGCAAGTTCGGGTTCGCCGGGCAGGCCAACTACGCCGCCACCAAGGCCGGGCAGGTGGCCTTCACCAAATCGCTGTCAAAGGAAGTGGCCAGCCGAAAGATCACCGTCAACTGTGTGTCGCCGGGGTTCATCGACACCGATTTCATCGCCGACCTGCCGGATGAACAGAAACAGCAGTACCTCGAACAGGTGCCGCTGAAGCGGTTCGGCACCGTGGAGGACGTCGCCCACTGCGTGCTATTCCTCGCCAGCCGCGACGCCGCTTACATCACCGGCGCCGTGCTCGAAGTGACCGGCGGATTGTAACCAGGCCACGCTGGGAGGAAACGTGGCCCACTGCATCCAGTTGCTTGTGGTCAACGCGCCGCGAGCGAACGAGGGTGTGTGGGAGGCCGATGCGCACCCCCTTCTCCGAAGGGGGCTGGGGGGCTTTTTCCTTAAGTTGTTTTTCTGAGGAGCGGAACGCGACGAAGGATCAATTTGAGTGGAAAATTTATGAACGACGAAATCTTAAACACCATCCCGCACCGGCCACCGTTCCTGTTCGTCGATGAAATCGTCGAGCAGACGGACACCCGCATCCACACACGCAAGACCATTAATGCCGACGAGCCGTTCTTCAAAGGCCATTACCCGGACTTTCCCATCATGCCGGGCGTGCTCATCTGCGAATGCGTGTTCCAGGCGGGGGCGTTGTTGATGGCCAAAAAACTGGGCACCGAGGAAGGCAAGGTGCCGGTGCTGACGCGCATTCAGAACGTGAAATTCAAGCAGCCCGTATATCCCGACAGCGTGCTCGACATCCGTGTCGAGTACGGCGAGAGTGTCGGCCCGGCGCATTACATGAAAGGCAAGGCCGAAGTGAACGGGAAGACCGCGGTGTCGGTCGAGTTCACCGCCATGCTCATGGAGGAACAGCGGTGAGTTTCCTCAACCTCGAAGGCAAGAGCATCCTCGTCACCGGCGTCGCCAACAAGAAGAGCGTCGCCTGCCACATCGGCAAAACGCTGGAGGCTGAGGGCGCGAAAGTTATTTACAGCGTGCGCTCGGAGGACCGCAAGGCCAGTTTAAAAAAACTGCTCGACCCGGCACCGATGTTCGTCTGCGATGTGGAGGACGAGGCGCAGATCGACCGCCTGCGCGACGACGTTTCCAGAACAACGGACACCTTGCACGGCCTCGTGCATTCCATCGCCTTCGCCAATTTTGAAGATGGACTCAAACCGTTTCACGAAACGGCAAAGCGCGATTTCCTGCAGTGCGTGGACATTTCCTGCTACTCACTCATCCGCCTTTCGAACGCGTTCAAGGATTTGTTCGCAAAAGACGCGTCGGTGGTGACGGTGGGCATCTCCACCACGCGCATGGCGGCGGAAAACTACGGCTACATGGGACCCGCCAAGGCGGCGCTCGATTCCTCGCTCGCCTTCCTCGCCAAGTCGTTCAGCGCGTTTTCTCAGGTGCGGTTCAATTCGGTGAACGCGGGCCTGCTCAAGACTTCCGCTTCGGCGGGCATCCCGGGCTACCTCGACTCGTACATGCACGCCGAGCAGTTGACGCTCCGCAAGAAAGCCTTGCAGACGCAGGAAGTGGCGAACACCGCCGTGTTTCTGCTCAGCGAACGGGCCAGCGGCATCAACGCGCAGGGCATCGTGCTCGATGCGGGTATGAGCATCAACTACTTCGACAAGGACATCGTCCGCCGCGCCCAAAGGCCTGACGCGGAATAACCGGGCACCTTTCCGGGAAATTCACCTGCCTTTCTTCCCGGCACCTTTCTCTCATTGAAAACAGTCGAATCCACCTCAATCAAAAGCCCCCACATTTCCTGAACCAAAGTGGCGTGCCGGGGTTTTTATTTTCGGGCAGGGGCCTATATTTAATAATAGAGCATCCTCGATAAAAACTTTGAGGCGGGACGGGTCATGGATATCGCAAGCCAGGAACTTCTTGAAGTGTCAACGGAATTGGAAGAGAAGGTGCAGGAGTTATACCGCAACGTCGCCGGGCGCATTGATGACCCGGTGGTTAAGAATTATTTATTGCTGATGGCCCGGGATGAAGCTCATCATGAAAAGCATTTTGAAGACATGCTGGGCACAGAGGAAAGTCGGCATTGCGCCTGGAACCACAGCCCGAAGTTGCGCGAACTGATTGACACGCAGATTCAAAAAAAACTGTTTCCAATGGTGGACCACATGCTTGATCGCATGCACGATTCCGTGGATATCCCAAAAGCACTGGAGGTCTGCCTGAAATGCGAGGAGATGTCCGTCGAATTCTATGGACTGATGCGGGCAAGTTGTGAGGATGTGGAAACCAAGTCGGTTTTGATTGAGCTGGAAAGCGAAGAGAAGTCGCACCGCGACTTCATCCGGGCCCTGCTTCAGCACTGGGAAGAAAGGTTTGGTTGAAACGATGATACCAACCGGCCGTCTCCTGTCTCTTTAAAACAGTTTGGCCTGCCGGTCGGTGGGATCGCGGAAGTGGTCGGTGGCCAGTTTCGGTCCGCCTGCCGCAAACCCCGCCTGTTTGCGAGCGAGCGAAAACATCTGTTTGATCTGCTCCGCGTACACCCCTTCCCCTTTCATGCGTGCGCCGAAGCGCGTCTCGTTCAATTCTCCACCGCGCACTTCGCGGATGCGGTTCAACACTTTTCCCGCCTGCGTCGGCACGTGCGTCTCCAGCCATTCGCGGAACAGGTCTTTCAATCCATACGGCAGACGCAGCACCTGGTATCCCGCAAACTGCGCGCCCGCGTCTTTCGCCGCCTTGAGCAAGGCGGGGATTTCATGGTCCGTGAGACCGGGAATGATGGGTGCCGCAAGCACACCAACGGGCACGCCCGCCTCGGTCAACGCACGCACGGCATCGAGCCGCTTCTCCGGCGTCGAGGCACGCGGCTCCAGCTTGCGCGCCAGGTCCGCGTCGAGTGTGGTGATGGAAAGATACACCGCGGCGCAGTTGAACGCTGCAAGCTCCGACAATACGTCGATGTCGCGTGTCACGAGCTCGTTTTTGGTGATGATGGCGATGGGGTTGCGGAAATCGAGCGCCACTTCCAGGCAGGCGCGGGTGAGGCCCAGTTTACGCTCGACGGGTTGATACGCGTCAGTGACGCCGGAGACGGCGACCACTTGCGGGGTCCAGCTTTTTCTGGAAAGGGCCTGCCGGAACAGTTCCGGCGCGCTTGGCTTGACGAGGATCTTGCTTTCAAAATCGATTCCTGCCGACAGCTCGAAATACTCGTGGGTCGGCCGCGCGTAACAGTAGGCGCACCCGTGCTCGCACCCGCGGTAGGGATTGAGGCTGGTATCGAAAGGAATGTCCGGGCTGTCATTCGACGACAGGATCGACTTCGAGATGTCCTGCCAGAACTCGGTGTCCTTGCCCGGGCCCTGGGGATCGTCCAGCCAGTCCTCGGCCGTGGACCGGTCGAGGGGCTTGAACCGGTTCGCGGGGTTGCTCCCCGCTCCCCGGCCCGTTGCCTGTTTCGCGGACGATCCTTGTTGTGGTTTCATTCCATTCCGTCACGCCCCATCAATGCTTGTGCGTGCCCTTTTCCCAGTATTCCTGGATCATCGCCCAAGCGCGGTGGGTGAGATGGCACTTCTTGCACCCTTCCTTGCCGATGATACCGACGCTTTTCCAGAACTCGCCGGGATTCGGCTTGTCCTGCATCAACGTGTCGCGCATGTCGTCGAAGGCCTTGTTGACCTCGTCGCCGACAAAGAACTGTTTCACCGCGTCGGTGGTGTGGCACTTCGAGCAGGTGGATTTCAATTCCATGAAGCGCTGTTTGAATCCGCGCACCGCCTTGGCCGATCGATCGTACTGCCCCTCTTTGAAGTTGGTGGTGACGGCGTTGAACGAGCCGGAAATCTTGTGCATGAACTTGCCATAGGGCAGCTCTTCCTCGGTGACCGGATCGGTGATCTTTATTTTATCCACGTGCGGCCAGTGGAAATGCGCCCATACGGAGACGTAGTTGTCCGCGTGGCATTTGCCGCAGGTCTTGGCGACCCCGCCGGAGGCCTCGCCGATTTTTTTGGCATCGCGGGTCGTGACCGCCTGGGCGAAATTGTGCGCCGCCTTGAGGTCGAAATACTCCTCCCATTCCGGAACCAGCTTCGATGTGTCCTCGTAGGCTTTCACGAAATCGGCCGCACGCTGTTCCGCGTTTTCCCAATCCTGCTCCGCTATGTTGGTGAACACCCCACCGAAATTCCCGGACAGGGCGTGCATCTGCTGGATCCACTTCGGTTCCTTGGATTGAGGCGGGTAGAGTTTTTTGAGGGAGTCCGGCGGCGGTTTCACCACCAGGTCCTTGGCCAGAACGGGCGCAGCCGCCCACAACAGCAGTGCAACGAAAACAAAGGCGGAGAATTGGAAAAGACGGATCATGAAGCCCTCCCGGTTTGGGGTGATCGTAAAATACGATTGAGACTTCCATTATACCTAAACCGAACCGAGGGAAAGCAAGGGCTTATCTTGAGAAATGCACGCGTTTCACGTCGGTTTTTTCCTTGGACCAGGCGGGCGTGTACTGGATGAGAAGCTCGGCGCGGTGCACGTCATTTCCCGCCAAGTAGCGGTATTGCACGGGTTTTCTGTAAGGCAGGGCGGTTTCCTGTTGCGGCGCCAGGATTTCCTTGTACTCGTCGATGGCCTTCCCCGCTTCGTCAAAAAAAGTGGTGTACAGGTACATACGCGGGTCGCCGTTGTCCGCCGTCGGCACCCAGTGCGGCACGTTGAGGTTGGTGAGTTCCAGTTCGAACACGCGCTTGCCGAACGAACCGGTCACCGCAATCTCCACCTCGGTGATTTCCCGTTTTGGAAAACTGTGATCGGCGACTTCGCGTTTGGCGTGCAGCAGGCTTTTCGGAAAGCTTTGGGTGAGGCGCGCCAGTTTGCGCTGCATGTGGCAGGACTGGCAGGTTTTGTCCGATCCCGTCGCCTGCCACTGCTTGTAGGTTTTTTCATGACACGATGAGCAAAACTTCGCGGTCCGGTAGGCATCGTCCTGTTTCGTCGGATGCGGCGGCGACAGGATGTCGTAAGGCCCATGCATGGCGTCTTCCTTCACATGACAGGGCACGCAATAGATGCCATCGTCACGGTGCTTGAGGCGCGGTTGCGGTTTTTCTCCGGGGAACACGGTGATCGGGATGTGGCAGTTGAGGCATTTTTCCTTGGAATGGTTCTCCGACGCCTTGACGTAACCCTCGCTCACCCACGCCACCGAGTGACGGCTTTTCTTCCACGCTTCGAAAATATCTTTATGGCAATCGGCACACCGCTTCGCTTTGGGGTATTTCAACAGGTCCGGTTCGCGCACTTTCTGGATGAGGGAGTCCGGAATGAGGCCGGGGGTGATGTTGACGACGAAGTACACCGAGCACAGGGCGGCGAATCCCAACGCCCCGACGGCCAAAGCCCAGCGAAGCAGGCGGTAACGATCCATCGTACGCCTCCAGTGGGTGAAGAGATGGAGAAAGGGAAACGGTTTCCGGTTAGAACTGTTGCAGGAACCGCAGGTCGTTTTCGAAGAACAGGCGGATGTCGTTGATGCCGTATTTGAGCATGGCGATGCGTTCCATACCGAGTCCGAAGGCGAAGCCCGTCCACTTTTCCGGATCGTAATCGACGAAGCCGAACACCGCCGGGTCCACCATGCCGCACCCGAGGATCTCGATCCATCCCGTGCGCGAGCAGACGCGGCAGCCGTCGCCGCCGCAGATGACGCACTGGATGTCCACTTCCGCACTGGGAGAGGTGAACGGGAAAAAGCTGGGGCGGAAGCGCACCCCCGTATCGGGACCGAACACCTGGTGCACGAACAGGTTCATGACGCCCTTGAGATCGCTGAACGACACGCCCTCGTCCACCATCAATCCCTCGATCTGGTGGAACATCGGCGTGTGTGAGATGTCGGAATCGCAACGGTACACCTTGCCCGGCGCGATGATGCGCACCGGCGGTTGCTGTTTTTCCATGACGTGGATCTGCACCGGCGAGGTGTGGGTGCGCAGAACGCGATCGCCGATATAGAAGGTGTCCTGCATGTCGCGCGCCGGATGATCTTGCGGAATATTGAGCGCTTCGAAATTGTAGTAGTCGGATTCGATCTCCGGCCCTTCGGCCACGTCGAAACCGAGGCTGACGAAGACGCGGGTGATTTCTTCCATCACCTGCATGACGGGATGGAGCGTGCCGATGGGTTCGCGCCGGCCGGGCAGGGTGGTGTCGAACGTTCCGGATTTTTTGCCGCCTCCGGACTGTTCGAGTTCGCCGGATTTTTCCTGGATGCGTTCTTCGACGTGGGTTTTGAGGTCGTTGATGTGTTTGCCGACGGCACGTTTTTCTTCCGGCGGCAGACCGCGCAGGTCTTTCAGGATGACGGTGACGTGCCCCTTTTTTCCAAGGTAGCGCGTGCGCAGGTCCTTGAGGTCGGCGGAAGTGGAGGCGGAGGCCAGGGCTTCTTCGAATTCCCGGCGGTGGTTGTCAATCTGATCGATCATACCAGGCAAGGTCTGGGGAAAACTGGCCCGGCTGGGCCGGGGGCAAACAGGTTGTATTCCGATTGCACTGGGAAACCAAAACCCGCCCTTGGAACATCAGCCAGTTTCGTCTGGCCGCAGGCCGGTCAATTCAGATTGGAGCGGGCGGTTTCGAGCAGTGCCTTGAAGGACTTTTCGTTGTGGATCGCCATGTCGGACAGCACCTTGCGGTCCAGGTCGATGTTGGCTTTCTTCAGGCCGTGCATGAACTGGCTGTAGGTCAGTCCTTCGGCGCGGGCGGCGGCATTGATGCGTGCGATCCACAGGCGGCGGAAATCACGCTTGCGGGTGCGGCGGTCGCGGTAGGCGTAGCTGAGCGACTTCTCAACTGCCTCGCGGGCCTTGCGGTACGCGGTGCTGCGCACACTGCGGAAGCCTTTTGCCAGCTTCAACACTTTCTTTCGGCGATTACGGGATACAGTTCCGTTTACGGCTCTTGGCATTTTTCAGATTCTCCTGGTGTTCTCCCGGTTCGCTCAATTAGGCAACAGGGCTTTGATGCGCTTGGCGTCGCCGCTGGTCAGGGTGCGGCTGCGGCGCAGGTTGCGTTTTCGTTTAGTGGTTTTGCTGGTCAGGATGTGACTCGTGAACGCGGCGTTCCTGCGGATCTTGCCCGTCCCCGTTTTGCGAAATCGTTTCGCGGCGCTCTTGTTGGTTTTCATCTTCGGCATTGTGCTGACTCCGTTTTCCTTATCTCTATTCCTGTCACGGTCCGGCGCTCAGGCTTCGGCCGCATCTTCCTTTTTCGTCGGAACTTCCTTTTTCTTTTTCGGCACGAGAATCATCGTCAACGTACGGCCTTCCTGCTTCGAAGCCTGTTCGATATCGGCAAGATCCTCCAGCGTTTCGGCAACGCGTTCCAGCAGGCGCTGCCCGTTTTCGCGGTGAACGATCTCCCGGCCTTTGAAAAAGATCACGATCTTGGCCTTGTCCCCGGCTTCAAGAAAACGCTGGGCGTGCTTGATTTTGAAATTGAAATCGTGCTGGTCGGTATTCGGCCGGAATTTGACTTCCTTGACGTGAATGACCCTTTGGTTTTTCTTCGCTTCGTGCGCCCGTTTGCTTTGCTTGTACTTGTACTTGCCGTAATCCATGATCCGGCAAACGGGGGGGTTGGCGTGAGGCGCGACTTCCACCAGGTCGAGATCGTTTTCCTGCGCCATCGACAGGGCCTCGTGCGTGGGGAACGTTCCCAACTGTTCGCCATCGGCGCCAATCACCGTGACTTCCTTGACACGGATCATGTTGTTGATACGCTGTTTTTTATTAATACAAAGGTCTCCTATTCAATTTCAAATGAAAAAACGCTTTAAAGCACATCGATCGCCTTGGTGTCGATCTCGTGCTTCAACTGTTTCAAGAAATCATCCAATGACAGGGTGTGGGTATCCTGAGAGCGCCGCTTGCGGACGGCCACCTGCCCGGATTGCACTTCCTTGTCGCCTAAAACCAACATATAAGGGGTTTTGGCCATTTGGGCCTCCCTTATCTTGAACCCAATCTTTTCATTTCGCAAGTCTTTTTCCACCCGGATTCCGTTTTCTTCCAGTTTCGCCGCCACCTCTTCGGCATAGGCGTTCTGGCTATCCGTGATGGGCAAAAGTATCACTTGTACCGGGGCCAACCACAGGGGAAACGCCCCCGCGTAATGCTCGATCAGGCATCCGAAAAAACGTTCGATGGACCCCATCAGCGCGCGGTGGATCATGATCGGCTGATGGTGCTTGCCGTCCTCGGCGACGTACGACATTTCGAACCGGTGCGGCAGGTTGAAATCGACCTGGATGGTGGACACCTGCCAGAACCGGCCGAGGCTGTCCTTGATCTTGATGTCGATCTTGGGTCCGTAAAACACACCTTCGCCGGGGTCCTCCTCGTAGTCGAGGCCGGACTTGTCGAGCGCCTTCTGCAGGGCGCCGGTGGCGGTGACCCAGTCGTCGTCGGAGCCCACGGATTTCTCCGGCCGGGTGCTGAGGAACACCTTGTACTGGTCGAAGCCGAACGCGCGCAATATGTAGAGCACGAATTCGAGCACGCGTTCGATCTCGGACTCGATCTGGTTGCGCGCGCAGAACAGGTGCGCGTCGTCCTGAGTGAAGCCGCGCACGCGCAAAAGCCCGTGCATGACGCCCGACCGCTCGTAGCGGTACACCGTTCCCAGTTCGGCCCAGCGCAGGGGCAGGTCGCGGTAACTGCGCAGGTGCGACTTGTAAATCTGGATGTGGAACGGGCAGTTCATCGGCTTCAGGATGTATTCCTTGTTCTCGACATCCATCGGCGCGAACATGTTCTCTTTATAGAAATCGAAATGGCCGCTGATCTGCCACAAATCCGACTTTGCCGTGTGCGGCGTGTACACCAGCTCGTAACCGTTCTTGTAATGTTCCTGCCGCCAGAACTCCTCGACGATGTAGCGGATGCGGGATCCCTTCGGATGCCAGAGAATCAGCCCGGGGCCCACGTCCTCCGACATCGAAAACAGGTCGAGCTCCTTGCCCAGCTTGCGGTGGTCGCGCCGCTTGGCCTCTTCCAGGCGGTCGAGGTATTCCTTGAGTTCATCCTTGGTGCGCCAGGCGGTGCCATAGATGCGCTGCAGGACGGGGTTGCGCTCGTCACCGCGCCAGTAGGCGGCGGAGGTGGACAGCAGTTTGAATGCTTTCAGCCGCTTGGTGTTGTCCACGTGCGGACCGCGGCACAGGTCCGTGAAATCCCCTTGCGAGTAGGCGGAGATGGCGTCGTCCCGGTCGATGGACTCGATGATCTCCACCTTGAAATCCTCGCCCAGGTCCTTGAAGAACTTGACCGCTTCGTTGCGCGGCATCTCCTGGCGCTGAATGTCGAGACCTTTCTTCGCGATCTCCTTCATGCGCTTTTCGATCTTTTTGAGGTCCTCGGGAACGAACGGCGTCTCGCGGTAAAAATCGTAATAGAACCCGTCCTCGATGACCGGCCCGATGGTGACCTGCGTCTCGGGAAACAGTTCCTTCACCGCCTGCGCCATCAGGTGGGCGCAGCTGTGGCGGATGGTGTCGAGGTCGAATTCCGTTTGCGCCGGTTTGTTCTGGGTTTGTTCGTTCATAAGACGTAAAAAGGCATCATGGGACGATCCGCACATGATGCCCTTTTTTTGCTTAAAAAGACCTTGGAGGATCCTGATATTGAGAAAATAGGCACGGGCGGTTTCGAACCGCCGACCCCTTGCATGTCAAGCAAGTACTCTACCCCTGAGCTACGTGCCTGTAATCACCTAGATTGCTTGAGCTTATTCTATTTTTATTGACCGCTTTGTCAAGCCCAAAGCGGGCGTGGACCGCAGCAATTATTGGTAATGCTTTGTCTCCAGACGATGGTCGGCGGGCCCGTTCCAGATACCAACCGTTTCCTCCCCACGTCGTGGGGCGGGCGTGGCCCGTAGCAATTTGGCTACTGTCCGGCGGCCACGGCGATGATCCGTGGGCGCGAATCTGGATTCATCCAGTTGCGACCGGACTCAGTCCGGCGGGCTTGGCCCGTGTCAAAATGGGTAATACTTTGTTGGCAGACGATGGCGGAGGTCCCATGACCGCCTGCTAATTCATGGGAAGCGATTCGCCATAAAAAAACCCGGGCCCCGCAAACGGGACCCGGGCAGGAGGTTTCGACGATTACCGTGTGAGATTCACGGTCTCGGTAAGGAGGTCGTCGGTGGTGGTGATGATGCGGGCGCTCGCCTGGAACGCCTGCTGGGTTTTGATCATGGTGACGAACTCCTGTGCCAGGTCGACGTTGGAAAGCTCCAGCGTGCTTCCCAGCACGGAGCCGAACGCTCCGGTCTGCGGCGCCGCGATGACCGGCTGCCCGGACAGCCCGGATTCCGCAAACAGGTTCTGTCCCACCCGCGTCAGCCCGGTCGGGGCCAGGAAATCAGCCAGACCCAGCTGGAAGAGCGACTCCGACTGGCCGTTGCTGAACAGGCCGTTGATGGTGCCGTCGTTGGCCACGCTGATTCCCGTCAACACGCCGGTCGGAAAACCGTCCTGCACCACCGAGTTGTTGTTGGAGGTGGCGGCGAACCCGGTCACCTTGCCGTTGGTGGCAATGCCAGTCGTGTCGGCGAGGTCCCAGGTGATGTTCTGCGCGGCACCGGGAGGCGACGCCGTGGTGAAGTCGATGGTGACGGTCAGATCCTGAACGTCGCCGCCGAAAAGCACCGTGCCGCCGCTGTCCAGAACGCCGTCCAGTGTCCCGGTATTGTCGAATACCAGCGAACCGCTGTTATTTGCTGTAGCCGCAACCACCGTGCCCTCGCCCGCGGGAACCGATACCGCATAGTCCCACTGCGTGTGCGTGGTGGCCGGGAAGGTGGCCGTGGTGTTGGTCGCCTTGGTGAAGGTGATGGAAGCCACCACCTGGTTGCCCACCGAGTTGACCAGCGTGATCGGTGAGGTGAACGTGGTGCCTACCGCGGAGCGTGCGTCGAGGTTCGCTCCCAGCGTGAACTGCGTGCTGGCATTGGGGGCGGACTGCACTCCGGCGAGGTCCACGTTCTCCAGGGTGTTGTTCACGGTACCGCCGGTGACACGGAATCCCTGAAGAATGTTTCCGCCGATGTCCTGCACCACACCGTTGTCATTGATGCGGAACTGCCCGGCGCGGGTGTAAAAATTTCCCTGGCCGTTGTTGACGATGAAAAAACCCTGGCCGTCGATGGCCATGTCCAGCGAGTTGGTGCTGTTTTCGATCGCGCCCTGGGAAAAATCCTGCAACGATCCTATGAACTGCGTGCCCTGCCCCACCTGCGAGGTCACCGACCCGGAGGTCAGGACGGTGCTGAACAGATCGCCGAACACGCTTTTACTGCTTTTGAATCCAACCGTATTGGTGTTGGAAATGTTGTCGCCGATGACGTTCATGGCCTGCGAATTCGACCGCAAACCGGAAACACCGGAGAACAGGGAGCCTATGAGTGACATGACATCTCTCCTTATCGATTTTTATTAGAGCGAAACCCTGGAAATTTTATCTGCCGAAATCTTGGTACCGTTCACGATGGCGTAGGTGTCGCCGTCTTCAAACAGGACTTCCGACACCGTTCCCTTGGTGAAGGTGGTGGCCTCCACCGTATTGCCGGCGGGACTGGTCGCCTTCACGCGGAAGGTGTAGTTGCCTTCGGCCACCGGGTTGCCCGAAGCGTCCAATCCATCCCAGACAGCGGTGTTGCCGCCCTTGCCGCCGGAACCCGTGACGGTGCGTACCAGCGAACCGATCGCGTCGAACACCTCAACCGTCACCGTGTCCGCCTGCTCTGCGAGCGAGTAGCTGAGGTTGTGCGTGTCGCCGGATTTATGGGCGACGGTGTTGCCCTGCACATCCACCTGCTTGCCGATCATGTTGATCATGCTGGAATTGGTGGCGGCCTGTTGCGACTGGATCAGTTTCAGGATGTTGGTGTTGACGTTGGTCATCTGTTCCAGCGCGCTGAACTGCGCCAGCTGGGCGCTGAACTCCTGGCCGTCCATCGGGTCGAGCGGATTCTGGTTGCTGAGCTGGGCGATCATGAGTTTCATGAAATCATCCTTGCCCAGTGTGTTCTTGGCGCTGGTGGGCGCAGTGGATTTGTTCGATTCCGCGTACGGTAAAACACCATCCAACATGGCCAATGCCTCCTAAAGAGTTATGCGAATAAACTGATCGTTTGCGATTCGTTGAAAAACACCGGCCGGGTGAACGCGACTTCTTCCACCGGTCCGGACGCATCGGGTCCCTGTGCCGGATCAAACGGCCGGAACGCGTGCACCTGTTCCTGGCGCTGGTGCGATGACTGCCCCTGGTGGTTGCCGCCGACGAGCACGGTGAAGGAATCCACCTTCACGCCCTGACTGTGCATGCTGTCGCGCAGTTGCGTGAGGCTGCCTTCGATGGCCTGCTTGACCGCGTGGTTTTCCGCCACCAGGGTGGCGCGCACCGTTTCGCCGCTGGACGAAACGTTCAGCCGCACGGTGCCCAAAGACGGCGGGTCGAGTTTGATGTGCACCTCGCGCGAATGACCCAGGTTGCGGAACGCCACCTTTTCGATGATCTGTGCGGTCACGGGTTTTTCGACCCCGCCACGGGCGCTGTAGGTCTCCGCCATCATCGGCCGGAATCCCTCCCCGGCTTTGTCGGAAACGGGTGATGTGGACGTGGCGCCAACCGGAGCGGTCTGGTTTGCGGTCTGCGTGGCTTCGCCACCTGTGTTCATACCGTTGACTGCCGTTGCCGTTGCCGCCTGCGCCGATACGGCGGCGGGTTTCGGTGCAGCCGCGTTCGGGTTCAGCGGCTGCATGCCGGGATTCGTCTGTGCCTTGCCTTCGTGCGTCAGGTTGGAAACGGTCTGCGAACCGGATTTATCCCCCATCAGTTCGGCGGGGGTTTTCATCTTCGCGTCGGTGGAACGCATGTCGAGGTTCAGTTTGGGTTCGCGGGAAGGCGCGGCGGATTCGGTTTGCGTTTCGGGTGTCGGCTGGCCGGCTCCCCTGGATTTGGAAAGGCTCTGCGCCAGCTTGGCAAGCACCATGCGACCATCCACCTTGCTGTCCGAGCCGTTCATGCCGCGCGCCTCTTCGATGATCTTGCGCGCTTCGGCTTCGGTGAGGCCGGCCTTCATCAAGGCGTCGATCACTTTCTTTTCGAGGACGGTAGCGTTGGCCCCGTTGTTCTGCGCAGACTGGACGGCCATGCCATCATCCGGGTTTTCAACCTGGAGGTTCTGCAGGGCCTGCAGCAATCCGTTCAACGCCATCAGGAACGCACCGCCCTGACCGTTTTGATTCATGTCATCGTTCAATGCAGCGATGAGGCGGTCGAGCACCTCGGGATCGAGGTCCATCTGCCGGAGCTGTTCGATGAGCATGTCTTTCGACGCCCCGCCGTTTTGACCGGAGATCAGGTTCATCAGTTGAAGGTCCGGATCCGTTTTGAGCTGATTGAGCAGTTGCATGAGCGCATCGGTGCCCGGCTTGTTTGAATTTTCGGCTGAGTCCAGAAGCGCCTGCGCCTGTGGGGACAAACCCCCGGCGTTCTGCAACAAGGCGAGCAACGCCTGCAAGGAAGTTTCCTGCGGGATGGGACCGGACTGTTTCCCATCCGCCCATTGCGTTTGCGTATTGTCCGAAGCGGTTGTTGTGTATTTGGAGTCGTGGGTACGGGGTTGATAGGTTTTCGCAAAACGGTTTTCTGTTTTCGGTTCGTGAACGAATTCGCGAGTGCGGTTGTGTGATTCGGTACGGGTGTCGTCGAAGCGGCGGTCATGGTGGTGAGCGTCTGAAGAGGAAACATGGTCCTGCCGCACGGTGCGCGTGTCGTTCTGCATGAACTTGTCGAAGTCCGGCGCGCCCGTTTCCTTGCTCCCGGGCTGGAACCCGGATTGCCTGGACTGGGGCCCCGGCCCGATCAGTTGTGCAAGGATGTTTTTGTTTTGAGTGTTCACGATGGTTTCCTCATCACGCTGGCCCGAGGCACAGCTTTTTGGTTCCCCCTTGAAAAGCAAAGGGTGTGCCAAAACGGATAAAACCCGGGAAACTCTTACCAGGAGCGGGGTTGCGGGGTTGAAGGTGCGGAAACGAAGCCGGCCTGGAGCCGGGCAAATCCTGCCCCGGAGGGAAAATTTTTCCAGCCTGCTCCCGGATCGGGAGGAAACATTTCAATACCAGCCCAAGTGGATTAACCCAATTTTTAAGGTGGGGAAACAGGTCGGAAAAATATTTGGATTGAGGAAGGGATTGTTCTTGAAATCAAAAGCGGGTTCCTTTCATATGAAATTTAATGCATTCAGACGAAAACCCGAAAAGGTATAAAAAAACGACTCGAAACCATGCTGCCCACACTCACCTCACTGCGCACATTGTTGTTCGGCCTTTTCCTCATTATGCTGGGGAGTGGTCTGCAGGGCACCCTGCTCAGCCTGCGCGCCTCGTTTGAAGGATTTTCCCCCTTCCTCACCGGCTTCATCATGTCCGGGTATTACATCGGTTACCTGGTAGGGTCGCTGTGGGTCATCCGCATCACCCACGAAGTCGGGCATATCCGTGTGTTCGCGGCGATGGCCGCCATCGCGTCCGGCACCATCCTCCTTCACATGGTGTTTGTCCATCCTGTTGCCTGGCTGGTGTTCCGGCTGGTGACGGGATTCTGTTTCGTCGGCATCTTCATCACCGTGGAGAGCTGGGTGAACCATTTCACCCGCAACGAGATGCGGGGAAAAATCCTGTCGCTGTACATGGTGATCCAGTTCCTGGGAAGCGGGCTGGGCCAGATGCTTTTGAACGTGGACGACCCGCACGGCTTCATGCTGTTCATCCTGGTGTCGGTGGTCATTTCCATGGCGTCGGTGCCGATCCTGCTGTCCACTGCGACGGTGGCGCCCCAGATCACCAACCCGCCGAAACCCAAACTGGCCAGCCTGTTCAGCCTGGCGCGGCTGGGGCTCGTGGGATCGCTTGCGGTGGGCGTGTCCTCCGGCGCTTTCTGGGGGGTGGGTGCGGTGTACGCATCCAAGCTGGGGCTTTCGGTTTCCAACATCGCGCTGTTCATGGCGGTGGTCATTCTGGGCGGCATGGTGTTCCAATGGCCTCTGGGCTGGCTGGCGGACCGCATGACCCGGCAGAGAGTGATTGCCGTGGTGGCGTTTTCCGCCGCGTTCGTCTCTCTCGCCCTCCTGGTTTTTGAAAACAAAGGCATGAACGTACTGCTGTTTCTGGCCATGTTGTTCGGCGGATTTTCCCTGCCCCTGTATTCCATCCTTTCCGCGTACACCAACGACCACGTTCCGCCGGAGAAGATGATCCAGGCGAGCAGTGGTTTGATGCTGGTGTTCGGGCTGGGGGCCATCCTGGGTCCGATTGCAGGCGGCATCATGCTGGACGTACTGGGCAGTGCGGGGTTCTTCACCATGCAGACCATGGTGTTCGCGGTTCTGGGCAGTTACGCCTTCCGGCTGGAGGTGGTGGCACCGGAACCGGAAGTGGAAGAAAACGTGCCAACCGTGCCCGTGCCGTCGCGTCCGTCCCCCCTGTCCGCCGTATCGGTGGCGGAAACCATGCAGGAAGCCATCGATCCCGAATTCTCAAGCGACAACGGGCCGGGAGGCGAGGAAACAGAAGTGGGGGCTCCGTCCGGAGCGGGTGCGTTCGAATCGGATGGGGATAACGGGAAGATCGACCCGCCTTCCGCCGGCGCGTCAACGAAGGATGTTTGACAACAGCGCGGCATCCGGAAAATATTCCCTCGGGCACAGGAACCGGAAGATCTGCACGATGTGCCGCGCTGCATCCATCATGTCGTCATTGACCAGGTTCATGCCTCCCACCTTGTCGCGGATGACCACCTCAAAATAAGCCTCGGCGCGCTGTTTTCTTTCTTCAGGGTCCAGGCCGGCGGTGAGGATGGGTGCGAGCTCACCCACCTCCACCCAGAACCCGGCGCACTTCGAGCACTGGTCGACCTCCAGCTGCAGTTTCCGGCTGAACCAGTGGCGGTACAGGAGTGTGTTTTGACAATGCGGACAGATGTGATCCACATTGCGGAACGCATGCACCCCGTCCGAACGCGATACGGTGAGCAGTTCCGCACCGGCCCCCGGGAGCCTCTCGGGCAACCGCTTCAGGCTGTTCTTCCCGATCCAGTAACCGCCGCACCCCCCTTCACAGGCATGAACGCTCACCCCCGCCACACTGCGGGGAGTCAGGTTGTTCCCGCAGGAGGGACACTCCAGATGGGTTGTGTTTTCGGCAGTCATGGCAGTCGCTTTGTTTTTCTCAACCTACCAGAAACCGGGCCGCCTGAAAACAGCATGAACGCGCCCCACCCGGTGCCGGGCCGATGGCCGCTTGACCCTCCAACCACGAGAAAACAGTTGGAATTTTGATGGAACGGCGTTCCAATAATATAGAGAGATTGTTTGGCAAACAGGGTGTCCCCGGTTTTCGTCCAACCGCAAAAAGTTTGGTTTGCGGATACCGGATATAGCCCAAATATCATTTTATTCTTTAAAAATCAAAGCTTTAAGGGTACAATACTAGGGTTTTCACCCTATCATTTCAATTTTTTGGGTCCGAGGTTTATGGCTATCAAGTCGAAGCTCCGGTTGGGAGACATTTTGATTCGGGCGGGCGCCATCAACGAATCCCAACTGCTGGAGGCGCTGGAAATCCAGAAAAAAACCGGCATGCAGTTGGGCAAAGTCCTTGTGCAGATGAAATACATCACGGACAAGGACCTCGTATCCAGCTTGTCGGAGCAAATGGACATTCCGCAGGCCGACCTGGAAAACATCAAGATTCCGAACGAGGCCACCGACCTGGTCGAAGAAAAGTTTGCCCGCAAGTACATGCTCATCCCATTCAAAGTGGAGGGCAAAAAACTGAACCTGGCCATCACCAATCCATTCGACCTGTTTGCCATCGATGAAATCGCGGTGAAAACCGGGATGGATGTGGTGACCTGGCTGTCAACCGAATCCGAGGTCCACCGCGCGATTGAAGAGTATTACGGTGTGGCGTCTCACATCCAGGATGTGGTCAACCACCTGGGCGTGGGCGAAAAAGCCAGGAAGAAGGTGGAGGAACCCGTCAAGGCCGAGGTGGCGGACAGCAACGACGCGCCGGTCAAGAAGCTGGTGGACCTGATTTTGCGCCAGGCCCTGGAAGACGGTGCGAGCGACATCCACATCGAGCCGTACGAAAAATTCCTTCTCATCCGCAACCGTATTGACGGCGTTCTGTTCGAGGCCAAACGCATACCCAAATCCATCGAGTCCGCCTTGATTTCCCGTTTGAAGGTCATGGGGAGCCTGGACATCGCCGAAACCCGGGCGCCGCAGGACGGCGGATTTTCCCGCAAGCTTCAGGGCAGGGACATCGAGTTCCGTGTTTCTTCCTGCCCCACCATTTACGGCGAGAATCTCGTCATCCGCCTCCTGGACCGGTCCAAGCTGTCGCTCTCGCTGGACGACCTGGGCCTGATCGGCGGCAGCCTGGAAAAGTTCCAGAAGTTGCTGAGAAACCCCTACGGCGTCATTCTGGTGACCGGACCGACGGGAAGCGGAAAAACCACAACGCTCTACGCATCGCTCAGCCAGCTCAACACGCCGGACAAGAACATCAAGACCATTGAAGACCCGGTGGAATACCGGCTGGATGGCATCCGCCAGACGCAGGTCAACCCGAAGGCCAACATCACGTTCGCCACGGGGCTGCGCTCCCTGATGAGGCAGGACCCGGACATCGTGATGGTGGGTGAGATCCGCGATGCGGAGACCGCACAGATCGCCATCCAGGCGGCGCTGACGGGTCAGCTGGTGTTGAGCACCCTTCACACCAACGACACCGCGAGCACCATCTCGCGGCTGGCGGAGTTCGGCATCGAACCGTTTCTGATGGTGTCTTCCATCGTCGGCATCCTGGCCCAGCGCCTGGTTCGACGCATTTGCCAGGAATGCAAAACGGAACGCGCTCCCACCCCGGAAGAAATCGAAATTTTCAACATACAGGGTTTCGAAGTGGACGGGCTGACCCTCTACGAGGGCGAAGGGTGCAAGAATTGCAAAAAAAGCGGTTACAGAGGCCGCGTCGGAATTTACGAGGTGCTTTTGGTGGATGACATCATCCGCAAAATGATTCTGGACCGCAGCGCACCCATGGACATCCGGGACCGCGCCATGTCCTCGCAGGGACTTCGTACCCTGCGGCTGGACGGACTTTCCAAGGTGCTGAATGGAATGACCACGGTGGAAGAGTTGAACCGGATGACTTTCACCGAAGACTCGACGTTTTAACAGGAGCCGTCATGCCGCAATTTCAATACAAGGCACGCAACCGGATGGGGACCCTGATATCGGGAACGATGACAGCCGCCACCCAGCAGGACGTGGGCCTGGAATTGAGCCGCATGGGCCACTACCCCGTGGCCATCGAGACGGCCAGACGGGAACGGCCTTCCATAATGGAAACGGACCTGTTTACCCGTTTCCAGAGGATCAAAACCCAGGAGATCGTTCTGTTCACCCGGCAGATGTCCACCCTGTTCAACGCCGGCATTCCCATTCTTTCCATCCTGCAGGCTTTGGAAGACCAGGTGGAAAACCAGCGCTTCAAGGCGGTCGTTCGAAAACTACAGGATGACATTGCCGACGGTCTGGCGCTTTCGGAGGCCATGGCCCGTCACCCGGACGTGTTTCCCGATATTTACATCAACATGATCGAAGCCGGGGAAACCGGCGGCATCATGGAAGACGTTCTTGCCCGGCTGGCGGACCTGCTGGAGAAACAACAGGAGACCGACGCCAAGGTACGCGCGGCTTTTCGTTACCCGAAAATCGTGCTCGGCGTGATGGTGATCGCCATCGCTTTTCTCATGTGGAAGGTGGTCCCGGTGTTCATCAACCTGTTCCAGACCATCAAGGTGGAACTGCCCATGCCAACCCAGATCCTGGTGCTGATCCACGGCATGTTCGTGAAACACTGGATTTCGTTTGTGGTGGTCGTGGTGGGTGGCATCTACCTGTTTCGTCGTTACACGGCAACCCAGTTCGGCCGACACCAGTGGGACTACATCAAACTCCAGATTCCGCTTCTGGGGCCCATTCACCTGCGGTCATCGATGGCCAAGTTCGCGCGCGTCTTTGGCAACCTCCAGCGCAGCGGCGTACCCATTCTGGAATCCCTCCACGTGTCGGCACGAGTCGTGGATAACACCGTTTTGACTGGGGCCCTGATGAAATTGATCGATAGCGTCGAAGAGGGCAAGGGGCTGGCCCGGCCTTTGCGGGAAAGCGGATGGGTGCCGATCCTGGTGGTGCAGATGGTCGCGGCAGGGGAAACTTCCGGCGCCCTGGATGAAATGCTTCTCAAGGTGGCCGATTATTATGACCAGGAAGGGGAGCGCAGCATCAAGGCCCTGTCCACCTGGCTGGAACCCATCCTCATTGTAGTGATGGGCGTCATGGTCCTGTTTCTTGCGTTGTCCATTTTTCTGCCGATGTGGGATATGTCGAAAATGGCGCTGAGGTGACTGCCATGTTCAAACCCGATCACGATTCGGTCCGCCGCCAATCCGGTTGGAAATCGGAGCTGGGTTTCACGTTCATTGAAATGGTCATGGTCATTGTCATGATCGGCCTGCTGGCCTCCGTGGCCATTCAACGCATGTTCGATATGGCACGTCAGGCGGAAGTCACCGCCGAAGCCACCACCATCGAAATCCTGCGCTCGAATCTGCTGACGGTCATGGGAGAACAAATGCTCCAGGGGAAAAAAGCTTCCTTCCCGGAAAGCCCGTTTTCCGACCTCAATAAAATCCCGGAAGGATACGACCCGCGCCGCAGGGAAAAACCCACCGGGCTGGACAGGGACGACAATTTGTGGGTGTACGTTCGGGCCACAGGAAGCGAGATTCTTTCTCCCGAAGAGGCGGGCACCACGCTCACCTCGTTCGACGTCGATGGATTCATCTACCACCAGCGCAACAACGGAAAGGTGTTCCGCTGGGCCTACGACCGGTCCCGGGGGGCGATCAGCCGGAAATTTCAAGTACCGGACAGCGAACTGGAGCAGGCGGTGGAACGGATTTCGGACTCGGATTGGGATTGACCGGCACACGGCCGGGGTTCCGGCCGGCTATATCCGGTGCCCGAAAAAGTGTTGAAAAATAGACGGTTACTGACAAATAATGTCAGATTGGGACAATTTTCGTACCTCCAAATCAGCAACCCGGAATGGGGGCAGAATACCGAAAAAACCGCTTAACCCCTTGTCATCATTAGTATTAACATGGTTTTAACTCGGAAAACAGGAGCCCGCGCCGGGGGCGGGGTGAGAATCCATTCACCAAGGGGACTGAGATGAAAAAATCTTTTTTCGAGTCAATATTAATTTAATTTATTGTAAAATAAGACTTTAATTTGATCTCTCGGGTTTGGCAGGGGAATGAAATGGTTGCTTGGCACGACAATTGCTCTATTCAGGGTATACAAACAGCCGATCATTCCATTTTGAATAGTTGATTGGGTAAGAAATTCTACATTATCTAAAGAAGATTCCGTTAAACATTAAGGGAGGAGAGGGAATCATGTTGAAATCCAGAAAAAAGAATGAAAAAGGTTTCACTTTGGTTGAACTGATTTTGGTGATCGTGGTTTTGGGCATTCTGGCCGCTGTGGCCATTCCCAAATTCCTGGACCTGCAATCCGCCGCTTCGACGGCACGCCAGAAGGGCGCGCTTGCGGCACTGCGTGGATCCATCACGTTGCTGCATGCCCAGTACCTGCTGGACACCACGTCCACTTACGACGCCACCTCGGTACTGGCGCAAACGGACCTGGCGGGTACGACCGGTACCGCCTCCGCGGCGACCTCCATCACCATCACCTGGGATGACTCGACGACCAACACGTTCACGTATGCCGACCAGTCTGGTTTCAACCCGGGTACCGTGAACTGATCGTAGCAGCATGACGCCCCTCTCGGAAGAGGACCCTGCCCCCGGGCAGAGTCCTCTTTCTATTTTTTTAACGGCGAAGGAAATCGCCCTTTCCGGCCTGGCTTTTCTGGCCCTGGCCGTGTTGTATTTTCACGACATGGTCGGCGGCGATTTCATCTTCGGCGGCGGCGACCTCATTTCCTTCTTCATTCCCTACCGCATGCTGTGGCTGGAACAGGTGGGGGATTTCACCTTCCCGTTGTGGAACCCGTACATCCTGAGCGGCAACCCGCTGTTCGCCACGCTTCAACCCGCCATCCTTTACCCGCTGAGTCTCCTGTTCATCGCGTTTCCCTTTGTGCTGGCGGTGAACTTCACGGTGGTCCTGCATTATGCACTGGCGGGCTGGTTCATGTATCTCCTGATGCGCGCGTCGCACTGCGGTCGAGGCGCGTCGCTGGTGTCGGCTCTCATCTTCATGTTCGGCGGGTACCTGGTGACCGTGCGCATTTACCTGTCCACTTTCATGCCCGTTGCCTGGATTCCTCTTCTCCTGCTGTGTTTCTTCGCCGGACTGCGAAATCGGGATCTGCGCTGGGGACTGGCCGCGTCTGTGGTTGGAGCGTGCATGTTCCTCGCGGGCGGCGTGGAGACGTGTTACCAGATGTTCGGCCTGCTCACCCTGTTCGCCCTGTGGCCGCAAAGCCTGTTCCCGCAGGAATCCCTTCCCGCCTGGCGCTGGCGGCTGGCATACCTGGGCACTTTCTTTGCCGTCTTTATCGGACTCATTGCGGTGCAGTTTTTCCCGACTTATGAACTATCGAAGCTGACCGAACGGGCCGGGGGGCTCCCTATCGGCGAAGCGGCACGCTGGTCGATGATGCCGCAGGACCTGCTGCAGTTTTTCTTCCTCGATCCTTACGGTTACCTGAGCCAGCCGGATGCTTCCGGCACCAACCAGGTGTGGCTGCGCTCCCTGTATGTGGGAGCGATTCCGTTCCTGCTGGCCGGGCTGGCGCTATTGCGCGGCGGTCTGCGCGCCCGGGTCTGCGCGGGGGTGGCCGTGCTTTCGGCGCTGGTGGCGATGGGACCGGCGGGCGGGCTGTATCCGCTCTTTCACGCCGCCGTCCCGTTTTTCGACACCTTCCGTTACCCGGTCAAATTCATCCTGCCCGCGGTGGTGATGCTCGCCCTTCTTGCAGGGTGGGGGTGGGATGGGTTTGTCCGCGAGGCCGGGTCCGCCCCCACGGCCAGAATCAAACGCGCGCCGGTGTGGATCGGCCTGGCCACAGCGGGCATGGTCCTGTTCGGCCTGATCAATGCGTTCGAACCGGCCATTCAGAGGACAATGCAGGAAGCGGGACTGGTGCCGCCCACTTACAATGATGTGAGGATCAACCTGTTCAATTCCAAACGCCTGCTGGCGTTCCTGTCGTTGTTCTGCCTGATGTTGTTTTTCTTTCTGCGCACGGAGCGAAAACCCCGGCGGTGGCTGGGTGCCGCATTGTTCGTGCTGGCACTGGACCTGGTTTTCAGTGGCTACGGCTTTCATCACAAAGTGCCGATAGAAGACTTTGAAGCGACCGATCCCCTGACCCGTTTCATGCAGACCCATGCCGGCGAGGAACGTATTTACATTGCCGACAACGCCGAGCGGGCCAAGGATGGAGGCATCGCCAGAGTGAACCTGCGCGGCAACCTCATCCAGGGTCCCAAGGTACCGCTTCCCATCCGCACCGTGCCCGGAATTTACCAGGCGGACGGCTGGGCGGTGATGCGGCAGAACCTTTATCTCAAGTTTCGCAAAATCCTCCGGGTGCCGCCGTTCGAAAACCGTCTCAACCTGCTTCGCCTCGCCAACGTGCAGTACATCGTGAGCCGGGACCCGCTGGCATCGCCAAAACTTGAGCCGGTGGAATTTCACGATCCCGCCTACCCGGAGTTGAAGGTTTACAAAAATACCGGTTTCCTGCCGCGTGGGTTTCTGGTGGGAGAGTGCCGGGTGGTTGCAGACGAGAAACACATCATCGCCAAGCTTCTGGACGGGCGCAACGACTTCTCCCGGCAGGTCATCCTGGAACAGCCGCCGGAGGGGTTTGAATGCACCGGCGACGACAATCCGGAAACCCCTTCACCCCGGCCGGTGGGATCCGTCGCCGATCTCGTTCTCGATTACGGTTCGGTGACGCTCACTGCCACCACGCCCGAGCCGCAGGTGCTCGTGCTGTCCGACGCGCATTATCCCGGCTGGAAGGCGTCGATCGACGGCGAGGACGTGCCGCTTTACCGCGCCAACCTGGTGTACCGCGCGGTGGTGGTGCCCGCCGGAACGCACCGGATCCGGTTCGAGTACCGGCCGTGGAGTTTCCGCCTCGGTGCGGGAATCACGCTGGTTACCATTGTTTTGTGTGGCGCTTTTCTGTTAAAACCTAAACGTCGCCATGCAAACACAAACGCCATCCCCGTCACACCGTCGTAAACAAGCGCTCGCGCTGGCCCTCCTCACCCTGCTGTATGCGTGGACCCGCTTGTTTGCTCTCACGCGCCTGCCCATCTTTTCCGACGAAGCCATCTACATCCACTGGGCGCAGATCATCCTGAGCGATCCGACGCAGATCCTGATTTCGATGACCGACGGCAAGCCACCCTTGTTCATGTGGCTGAACGCGATGACGCTCGCGTTGTTCGACGATCCGCTGGTGGCGGGACGGGTGGTGTCGGTGCTGGCCGGATGGGCCGCCATGCTGGGTGTATTTTTTATCGGGCGCGACCTGTTTTCCCTCCGCGCGGGGGTGGCCTCGGCCCTTCTTTATGTGCTGCTCCCCTACACCTTGTTCTTCGACCGGCTGGCATTGGTGGACGGGCTCCTCACCGCGCTGGGGGTGTGGTCGTTACGCTGGGCCTTCCACATCGTCCACGAAACGCGGGACCCCAAAAAAGCCTTCCGCGTGCTGGGCGTGCTGTGGGCATTGATGCTGTGGACCAAGGCCAGCGCTCTCCTCTGGATCCTCATTCCCGTCCTCATGTTTTTCATGTGGGGCGCGCACAAGCGGACCGGATTCTGGATGCAGCTGGGCGTCGCGGTATCGATTCCACTGTTGATGAACGCGGTCATCTATTACCTGGCGCCGCCGGTGCGCGTGCCGGGCCGCCTGCCGTTCCTGCATCACCTCGCTTACTTCATTCCGCTGGAAGAGCTGGTCCGTTTCCCGTTCATGATCTGGATCCGAAACCTGTGGATCACCCATGAATTTTTCGCCACCTACCTGACCTGGCCTGTGGCGTTGCTGCTGCTGATGGGACTGGTGAAACTGATCCAGAAAAAAGACCGGGCGGAAATGGCACTATGGAGCTGGCTGGTTCTTCCGGGGCTGGCGATCGTGCTGGTGGCCAACGGATTCTTCTCACGATATTTTTTACCGATGGTTCCGGCGGCGGCGCTGATTGCCGGTCTGGCCGTGGACCGCATGGCGGGATGGCTGGCCGGACGCCTGGCCAAACGCAGGGCTTCCTCATCGGCGGTCCCGCCGCGCATGCAATCGGGCGCCCTGGTTTTGTTGCTTTTCGTGACGGGTCTCACCGCGGCAGTGTGGGACGCCCGCCTGCTCAACGATCCGCGAACCGCATCCCTGCACGAGCTCGACCGGCTTCTCTACGTCGAAGGCATGAATTCCGGTTATGGTGTGAAGGAGGCGGCGGATTATCTGCGCCAGCAGGCGGTGAAGAACCAGCAGCAACGAGGTTACGAACTGTACCTCATGATCCCGCGCCTGCCCGGCAACCCGGCGGAGGGCATCACCGTTTACCTTTTCGGCGACCCCAACATCGTGTTCGTGCCCGCGTTCTGGTGGCCGGAAAAACCGCTCCTTCCCGACAGCAACCACTTCACCCTGCGGCCGTCGATCTACCAGTTGTTTCCGCGCGTCCGGCGGCACGCGCATCTCCTGGATTTTGCCTACTTCGTGTACCCCAACACCACCTACCCTCAGGAAACGTTTCTGCAGGTGAACCCGGGTTTCCACAAAGAGTGGAGCCATCCCAAACCGGACAAAAAACACGCCGTGGATTTGTTTCAGAACTTCACAGAAAAACTGGAGCTGGAACTGCCGACTCTGGGAAAACGCTAAAGGTTCTTTGCGGCCAGGGCTTTCCGGATAGACTCGATGCGCTTCCGGTTGACGCCCAGGTCACTGCGTCCGATGCGCGAGGCGGAACGGAAGTGGAGGGTCTTCGTCTCCGCGTAAATCAGGAATTCAACATCATCCACGAAACGGAAGACCAGGCTGGTGAACTCCGCATACAGGTAATGGGGATTCCGGGTGATGATCTCCACCCGGTCGCGACTGGCCAGTTCCTCCTGGATGGCCTTCATCACCGCTTCCGGTTCACTTTTAAACATCAGCGGTTTCACCTGGTGCTCGGCGTCGGAAGCAAAACTGGAAACGCAGTTGGGGGAATCCGGACAGGGGGCGAGGCGTCCGTCGGTCACACCCAGATGATCCGGCCGGGTGCCGGAACACGCCGCCAGAAGCAAAGCCAGCCCGGCCAGCGGAAGCCACCTGCCGGCCACCGGAAGCCGGTTCTTATTATTTGATTTATTTGGAGTTGGGTTTTCCGATGTGGTCATAAGCGTGTTTGACAACCCTGGCAGGTTCCCTTAAAGTATTTAGTGTCACTCTGATCTCCCGGAACTCCTATGTCTCTTGAAACAGCCTACCAGAATACGGACGTGGTGTTGACCAAAAGGCTCACCCGAAGCCAGAAAAACGGTGTCCGCTACCTTCGCTGTCTGGCCCTGATCCTGGTAACCCTGTTTCTGGTGACAGTCGATTTCATTGAATTCTTCCTGTACACCGGCCTCACCGCCTTGGCGGCGTGGCTCCTGGCAAAATGGGTCTGCCGGCGGCCCCGTATATTACTGAATACGGAAAGCCGCTCCCTGCTGATGACGGACTCGTTTTTTTTCTGGAAACAGCAAGCGTATCACGCCCAGCAGATTCAGCGGGTCGCGGTGTCACTGGAAACGGAATCCGGTAGCCGCCGATTTTTCCGGCCGCACCTGGTGATCAAAAACCCGGATAAACCCGCCAAGCCCACCACCGTCAACTGCTTCGATCTGGAAGACATTGTGGAAGCCCATTACATGGCCCAGTTGATGGCCGCCTTTGCACGGGTACGGGGACACGACATCAAGGGCAACACCCTGCCCACTCTCAAATCCTGCATACCCACCAAATACCTCGCAGGCGGTGAAGGCTCCGCGCGCCCCATACCCGTACGCATTCCAAAAAAGAAGCCCGCGACCCGCGCCACCGTTTAAAAGACAAAACTCATACCGGGTTGCAACACGGGACCGCCCACAGGGGTGCGTTCTTCCCGGACGGCCGCTTCAATTGACCTTGGCTCGGGATTCGGATTTCGTTGAAGGTCCGTCCTGCAACAGGCGATGGGCTTGGTCCAGCTGCGCGTGGGAACCGAACAGGATGAGCACGTCCCGGAGTTCGATGGTGAAGTCGGCGACGGGATTCGGCTGGGCTACCTGGTTGCGCACCACCGCGATGAGGGTCGCCCCGGTTTTGGTCTTGAGCTCAATCTGCCTGAGCGTCTTTCCATTGGCCCAGGATCCCTCCAGAACCAGGAATGAGCGGCTGAGCGAGGCGGTGAGGTAAGTTGAAAAGTTGGCCAGGCTGTCCATGTTCAAAGACAACCCGCGCAACATGCGGTAACCTTCCAGGCGCATCAGCTCCACCTGCTGCTCGATGACGTTGTGCGGCATGCCGAACTCGCGGAGCACGCGCGAGAAAATCTCAATCGAGGTTTCGAACTCGGCGGGGATCACCAGGTCCGCGCCCGCATGGGTCAACGTCTCCACCTCCGAAGCCAGGCGGGTCTTGACCAGGATGTAGAGGCTGGGGTTCAACTGCCGGGCCAGACGGATCACCTGTTCCAGCGCTTTCAATTCCTGGATGGACACCACGAGCATCTTGGCCTGGCGGATGCCCGCCCGCAGCAGGGTGGAGCGCTGGGTTGCGTCCCCATAAAACCCATGGCACTGCTCCACCAAAGCGCGTTTGATCTGCTGGCCATCCAGGTCCACCACGGTGAAGGGAATCTGGACCTCCTTCAACACCTTGGACAGGTTCTGCCCGACCGTGTCGTACCCCACCACGATGACGTGATCGCTCACCTGCGTCGCCTTGCTTTGCGTGCCGGTATCGGCGGCGAGCCCGCCCTTGAACAGGCGCAGGGACAGGCTGGAAGACATTTGGATCAGAAACGGGGCCACGATCATGGACAAAATGGAGACGATCAGAAACTGCTGGTACAGCCTGGAATCAAAAACCCCCGTCTCCAGAGCCACCGCCGCGAGAATGAGGGAGAACTCACCCACCTGCGCCAGCCGGATGCCGACGATGAAAGCGATGCGCGGCGCCGTGCCCGCCAGAATGGCGGCAACAAACGCCATCACCGCCTTGACGACAATGACCACCGCCGCAAGCATGAGTAAAAACCCCGGCTGTTCCAGAAACACCTCCACCTGCATCAGCATGCCCACCGAGGTGAAAAACACGCTGACGAAATATTCCTTCAGGGGAAGGATGTCGAGAATGATCTGGTGGTTGTACTCGGTCTCGGAAAGAATCAGCCCGGCGATGAACGCACCCATTGCCAGAGTCAACCCGATCTGGTGCGACACCCAGCCGGTTCCGAGAATGATGAAGATGACGAACAGCGTCAGGTGTTCCCGCTTCCCCACCTGCACAATCCTTCCCAACGCACGGGGAACAAGCAGACGGGAAAGAAAAAATACGCCGCCCACCGCGCCGATGGCTTTCACGAACGCCCACAGAAAACTCCAGCCGGAAATGGTTTCCATCTGCCCCAGGAGCGGCACCACCAGCATGAACGGCACCACGCACACATCCTGAAACAAAAGCACGCCGACGGCGATGCGCCCGTGCAGGGTATCGAGCTCCACCCGTTCGTTGAGCATGTTGAGCAGAATCGCGGTGCTGGACAACGCAATCAACAGGCCCAGCGCCACGCTCTGGTTCACCGGGAACGACATCGCCGAAAACAGGAAAAAACACACTACCGCGGTCAAGCCCAGCTGCAATCCGCCGGTGCCCACAATGCGCCCCAGTTGCTTCAGCATCTGGCTCAGCGAAAATTCAAGCCCGATGATGAACAGGAGGAGGATGACGCCGATCTCCGCCAGGTGCTCGACCGATTCCAGGTCGCCGATCAACCCCAGCCCGTGCGGGCCGATCAGCATCCCCGTCACCAGAAAGCCCACCACCGTCGGCAGCTTGAATCGATGAAAAAGGACCGTGATTGGCAGGGAAACGAGCAGGAGGATGGTGAGGTCTTGTATGAGTTGGGCCATGCAATGCTCGTGTCAGGAGGGAAGGACGTTTGGATTTTGAACACCCGGACGGGCCAATAATCCCTGTCCGTTTGGCAGTCCATCCATTATACTCAACCCGACTTTTTCAAGGGAGGAAAAGTCGCACTGAGAAGGGGGATTCTTTACGTGCAAAACGTTAAGGGAGGAAGTGTGACTGTATGGAACAGAATATTCAAACTCTGGAGACAAGTGGTGACGTTTTATTCCTGATGCTGGGGGCGGTGATGGTGTTCGCCATGCACGGCGGCTTCGCATTTTTGGAAGTCGGTACCGTGCGCAGGAAAAACCAGGTGAACGCGCTGGTCAAAATCATCGTCGATTTTTCAATCTGCACGGTGGTGTACTTCACGGTCGGGTACGCCATCGCCTACGGCGTGTATTTTTACGATTCCGCCGAGACCCTCGTCGCCGACAAACAGGGCTACGAGCTGGTGCATTTCTTTTTTCTTCTCACCTTTGCGGCAGCCATTCCCGCCATCATTTCCGGTGGCATCGCGGAACGCGCCAAGTTCTGGACACAGGCGCTGGCGGGGGCGTTGTTTGTCGCCTTCACCTATTCGCTGTTCGAGGGCATGGTGTGGGGCCAGATCTCGTTTTTGGGCCAGGACGGATCGTGGCTGGCCGGACTGGGCGGCAAACCGTTTCACGATTTCGCGGGATCGGTGGTGGTGCACTCCATGGGCGGGTGGATCGCGCTGGTCGGCGTCATTGTGCTGGGTCCGCGCCTCGGCCGGTGGAGCGCGTCGGGAAAAAGCACGCCGATCCCGGTCAGCAACATCCCGTTTCTCGCGCTGGGAAGCTGGATGCTGTGCATTGGCTGGTACGGATTCAACGTCATGTCCGCCGCCACGCTGACCGGCGTCACGGGGCTGGTCGCGATCAATTCCCTGTTCGCCATGGTCGGTGGCATCCTGTTCGCACTGGTCATCGGCAAGAACGATCCCGGCTTCATCCACAACGGCGCGCTGGCGGGACTGGTGGCCATCTGCGCCGGGTCCGACCAGGTGCACCCGATCGGCGCGTTATTCATCGGCGGTATCGCGGCGATCATCTTCGTCAAGGGCTTCATCTGGGAACAGGAAAAGCTGAAGCTCGACGACGTGCTGGGCGTGTGGCCCCTGCACGGCCTCTCCGGTACGTGGGGCGGCATTGCCTGCGGCATCTTCGGCCAGAAGGCGCTCGGCGGTCTGGGGGACGTGAGTTTTCTCTCGCAGCTGATCGGGTCGCTCATCGCGGTGGGCGTTGCCGTGGTGTTCGGCTTTGTCATCTACAAAACGCTCGACTCGCTGTTCGGCATCCGCCTCTCTAAAGAGGAAGAGATGCAGGGGTCAGACCTGTCGGTCCACCGGCTGGAAGCGTATCCGGAAGAGGTGATGTCCAAGTACAGCTGACACCACTACGTGGGGATGAATCGGCGTCGGTTATCGCAGGCGGGAGTGGAAACCCGGCAAACCCGGGTTACGCTTCGCGCGGCAGTTCGGTGACGGTGTAACCGCCGTTGCCGTCGGACTCGGCCTTCAGGTGATCGGGCAGTTTGGTGTTCTGGTCGAGCACCGCCTTTTGCAGCCTCTCTGCGGAAAGGTTGGTGACCAGGGAGAGGTCCGCCCCGGAAAAGTTGGCGCCGTCCAGAACCGTTTCGGCAAAGTCGGCGCCGCGCAGGCGCGCACCGGTCAGGTTCGCCCCCGCAAGGTCGGCCCCTTTCAGAAACGTGCGGTCGAGGATGGCGTTCTCGAAATTGGTTTCCCGGAGCACCGCTTCGCGCAGGTCGGATCCGGTGAAGTTGCACCCGCTCACGTCGGTGCCGGTGAGGTCGCCTTTCGAAATGTTGGTCTTGCTCAGGTGCGACTGCGGAATCTGCGCCCCGGCGAGATTGATGCCGATCATCATCGCGCCGCGCAGGTCGGACTTGTTGAGGCGGACGCCGGAAAGATTCGCTTCATTCATCTGGGCTTCCAGGAATTCCGAGCGCACCAGGTTCGCGCCCTGGAACTGGGCCCGTTTCAAAAGCGCCTGGTGGAACTTCGCGCCACTGAGGTCCGTGTTGCGAAAGTTCACGCCGGAAAGGTTCGTGCGGGTGAAGTCGGCGCGGATCAAAGACGCGCCGGAAAAGTTCGATCCGAACAGGTTGCTTCCCTTGAAGTAGCCGCCATTGATCGACGCGTTCTTGAAATTGGACCGCTTCAGGTTGCACCGCTCCAGGTCCACTTCCTTCATGTAACCTTCGCTCAGGTCGATGCCTTCAAGGTCCGACTTGTTGAGCCTGGCCCGCTCCAGGTTTTTCTTGGACGCCTCGATCTCCGCCTTGTCCAGTTGACGCCGTTCCACCATGATTGTCTCCGCAGAATTGACAGCGCATACTCTACCATAGAAGGCGGGACGTAAAAAAGACGCACAGGGGGGAGGGAACGTACCCCTCCCCACCGTCGCCTTTACTGCACCTGCTCGATGTGCGGCAGGAACTTGCCGTTCATGGTGACCACCATGCGGTCTTCGCCCTTGTCGCCTTTCACCTTGTCCACCGTGATCTTGAAGTCGATGGCCGACATGATGCCGTCGCCGAACTTCTCGTTCATCAGTTCCTTGATGCCTTCGCCGTAGTGCAGGCAGATCTCCGTCATGCGGTACACGTTCGGCTCCTGAATGAGCATCGGGTTGTACGAGCGCATCGGGCATTGCTTCATTTGCTCGATCATCTCCGCGTTGATGCCGGGCACGACCTTTTGCAGTTTCTCCGCCGTGCCTTCTTTCAACTGCGCCTGGTTCTGGAACAACTGCGCCACATAGCCGTTGCACAGGCCCAGGGCGTCGGCGATTTCATCATACGTTTTGCCGGATGCTTTTTTAGCGTCCTTCAGGCGGCGGACGAGTTCCGTCTTCTCCATGTGTCAAGACCTCCATAGGAAAGTGAGTTGCGTGGAATATTGAAGGGGGGATGAGCGGAATTGTACCAACGGTGGGCCGGGAATAAAAATAAAAATACTCTTTAAAGGGGGAGAAAAGGTGGGGCTGCTCGGCGGGCATTGATTTTATGGGATGCCGGGGAGGGTATGACGCGCAACAAAAATTAAAAGCCCACCCGGGGCGGGGTGGGCTTGCAAATTCGGGGTGGTGCCGAAGGTCGGAGTCGAACCGACACGGGGTCGCCCCCACCGGATTTTGAGTCCGGCGCGTCTACCAATTCCACCACTTCGGCGCGTAGCCAGAAAAGTTACCACAACCCCGTCGAAAGAACAACAATTCCCCCGCTCATTCAGAAGAGCGGTTGAAATCTCCTCCTTCCACCGCAGGGGGCTCTTCCTTCTTCTCCGTTTTCAGGAGCCGCTGGGCGGCGATCTTCCACTGCCGGGCGTTGGGGTTGTCCGGATCGATCTCCAGCAGGCGGTCGCAGTACTCGATGGCTTCTTCATAATGCTTCATCAGCATGCTGGAGCTGATGAGGTTGTTGAGGATGGGAACCGATGCGTTGTCCGCCACATACGCCTGCTGAAAAGCGACATCAGCGAAGAAGTAACTTTTTGTGTCCCAGTACACTTCGCCCATGCGGTTGTATGCCAGCGCGTTCCCCGGATCTTTTTTGACGGTGAGGCGGAACTGCTTCAAGGCATCGTCCAGCCGCCCGGCCTGGTGGTAGGCGCGGCCGAGCAGGTAATAGTATTTACCCGGCAGGTTCTCGCCCTGAATGATGCGCTCCAGAAACGGCACGGCCTGCGCCCCGCGGTCCTGCTCGACCAGCGCTTTTCCGGCGTGGTAGTAGGCGACGGGATTCTGCGTGCCGCCGTGGATGGCCGCCTCGAACTGCTCGATGGCGGAATCGAACCGCTCCTGCTTCATATACAAAAGCCCCAGCTTGAGGCGCAGGTTTTCGGAATCCGGCCGCACCGCGATCGCCTGTTTGAGCACCGCCTCCGCCTCGTCCGGCTTTTCCGCCTGCTCATAAAACGAAGCCAGCTGCATGGCCGCCACTCGCTGGCCGGGGGATTGGTTCAGCACATCCCGCCACAGCGTTTCCTCGGAAGTGAACACCAGGCCCCGCAACACGGCGAGGGTCAACAACACCGCTCCCAGTCCGGCGGCGATCGGAGCCAGACGTCCCGGCACCCGGTGGGTGAGGCGCGCCAGAGCCCAGGCCACGACGAGGTGGAGACCCGCTCCCGGCAGATAAAACCGCGCTTCGGAAACCAGCGGAGATTGAGGCACCAGGGCCGAGTTGGCAAGAAACGCAACACCGGTCCAGATCAACCCGAACCGCAGCAGGGGCGATTGTGTTTTTTTCCAGGCCAGCCACGCCACGGCCAGCGTCAATACCAGGGCCGCCCACACCCCCGCATCGCCCACACCCGCGAGGGCCGCATCCGGTAGAAAGCTCAGGTTGAACGGCAGAAGGTATTTGAACCCGTAATAGAACCAGAGGTATCCAACCTGGGTTGCAAGGTGATCCCAGCGGCCCGGAGCCCCATCGTCCGCAGCCAGCGCCGACGGATCCACCGGCGCCCTCCAGGCCATGTAGAGGAGAATGGGAATCATCACCGCGAGTCCGACCTTGAGCTCCCTTTTGAGAGCCGGGTCCTGACCGAACAAAATGAGGTACACCCCCGCGACCACCGGCAGGCACACCGCGGCCGGATGCGTGCCCGCCGCCAGCACAAAAAAAGCCACTGCCGCCAGCATCCAGGCGGATCCGGCAAAACTTTTGGGGGCTTCCTGTCTCAACCGCGCAAACCGGGCCACGCTCCACACCACCAGCAGCGAAAACAACGTGGACAGAAGGGATTCCCGGTCGGAAAGATAAGCTACCGCCTGAACGTTGAGCGGGTGAATGAGATGCAACCCCGCAGCCACCATCGGCACATACACCCATTCCGACTTCGGCCTGTCCCGCGTTCGCGCAACCGCTTCCACCAGCAGAAAATAAAGGGCCCAACCCGCCGCCACGTGGATCAACACATTGGTCAAATGGAAAGCCCAGGCCGAGCCGCCTCCGAGTACCCCGTCCAGTGCATAGGAAAAAAACAACACCGGCTGGCGGTACCCGTTCTCCAGCGAGAGCCCCTCCCAGGCCTTGGCCACGGAACCCGCCCGTGGGTCCTCAAGGATGAAGGAGGGGTCCTCGTAGACAAAAGGAGTGGAAAGTGTGGCCCCGCCTGCCACCAGACCCAGCACCGCAAGCACCATTAAGGCAGTAAGGTGTTGTTTTATACCGCTTTGAAACATATTCACAATCTGGTTTATTTTGGATGCTTTCAGCAAAAAGGTTTATAATAAATTGTCCGATACCGCATCAAACCGTTTACAATAAGCTAAAAAACGGGCAATTATAAAATAATATCAAACGTATCGGAACCCGCAGGGGATGTGGGGCCAGAGTGCCGCCTTCATTCATTGCCAATAGAAACTGACCGGATTGAAACACACCCGCGCAGTTCTGTCACCTGAATCATGAAACAGATCAATCAATTTGCCAACATCCTGACGATCCGCAACATCTCTTCCTTGTTCAAGACCACGTTCGAGGAGGTGGATGCCCTGCTCAAGATTTCCCTGGAGACGGGGCTGGACGTGGTGGGGTGCCGCAACGCATCGTTGCTGATGCTGAACGAGAAGACCGGCACCCTGCAATTTTACCAGGCCTCGGGGGAAGGCACGGACAAGCTGAAAATGGTGGAGCTGCCGCTCGGGGTGGGCATCGCCGGCATCGTTGCCAAAACGGGCGAACCCATCATTTCCAACAACGTGCGCAAGGACGAAAGATGGTTCCGGGAAGTCAGCGACATGACCGACATGGACGTGCAGTCCATCGCCTGCTTTCCACTCATGCTCGACGACAAAGTGCTGGGCGTGGTGCAGATGCTGGACAAGGAAGACGACACGCCGTTTGACGACGGGGACCACGTGTTTCTCGACCGCTTCTCGCGCATGATGGCGATGTTTTTGAACTTCACACGAAACAACGAAATTTTGGGCGAGGAGTTCGACCGCCTCCAGGAAAAGTACCGCCAGCGTTATTCCATCGTTGGGGAAAGCCCCCCTCTGCGCCGCGCCATCAGCCAGGCCGAGCGCGTGGCCAGTTCCAAGGCGGCGGTGTTGATCACCGGCGAAAGCGGAACGGGCAAGGAACTGTTCGCTCACCTCATCCACGACCGCAGTTCCCGGCAGACGCACCCTTTCGTTTCCATCAGCTGCGGCGCGCTTCCGGCATCGATCCTGGAACGCGAGCTGTTCGGCCACGAAAAAGGGGCGTTCACCGGAGCGGACAGCCGCAAAATCGGCCTGTTCGAGGCCGCGGACAGGGGCACCCTGTTTCTGGACGAGATCGGCGAAATGCCCCTCGACATGCAGGTCAAGCTGTTGCGCGTCATTCAGGAAGAATCGTTCATTCGGCTGGGCGGCACCTCGCAGACACAGGTGGATGTCCGCATCGTCTCCGCCACCAACCGCGATCTGGAAAAAATGGTGAAGGAAGGCACATTCCGCCAGGACCTCTTCTACCGTCTGAACGTCATCAATATCGAACTGCCGCCTCTCCGCGACCGCCATGAAGACATTGAGGACCTCCTTCATTACTTCATACGCAAGCACACTCCGGAAGGAGAAAAACCTAAAAAAGTTCCGAAGGGACTGGTCAACTATCTCCAGGGTTACCACTGGCCCGGGAATATCCGGCAGCTGGAAAACGCGGTCGAGCGTGCCATCGTTCTGGAAGAAGGGGAGGAACTCCGGCCGGACAGTTTTCCGTTTGAATCCACCAAGGCGCCGCTGGATGTGGAAGTCGGCGCCACACTCAAAGACGCCACCGACGCGTTTCGCCGCTCGTTCATACTCAACACCCTCAAGTCCACCAGCGGCAACCGCACCAAGGCGGCACAGATTCTGGACGTTCAGCGGTCTTACCTGTCGCGACTGATCAAGGAATTGAATATCGCCTGAACGTATTTTTTCGGGAGGAAGTCGTGAATACCGAGACCGCGCAGGATTTTATCCGCAATCAGGATAGAGTTTATGCGCTTTCAAGAAACTTTTTCGCCATCTACGACGCGCTGACCGATCCTGACAAATCCTTCCGCGACATCGGCCACATCATCGGGTGCGATGCCGGGTTCTCCGCCCGCCTGCTCAAGATCGTCAACAGCCCTTTCTACGGCTTCGAACGCAAAATCGAAAGCCTCGACCACGCCATCGCGCTGGTGGGCACGGAACCCCTCGCCGACCTGCTGTTTTCCATGTCCGTGATCCAGAATTTCCGCGGCGTGCCACACGACCTGTTCAACGAAGACCAGTTCTGGCGGCACAGCGTGGCCTGCGGCGTGCTGGCCAAACGGCTGGCCATGCGGATGGGTTGTGATCGCCCCGGACGCTACTACCTGGTGGGCCTGTTGCACGACATGGGCCGCATCCTCCTGTGTGTGCGTGAACCCAGGGCGGTTTCCGCCATCCTGACGCAACAGGCGGCGGAAGAACAGGACCTGTGCGCACTGGAAAAGAAACAATTTGGTTTCGACCATGCGGAACTGGGCGCGGTGTTGTTCGAGTCCTGGAAACTGCCTCCCATGCACGCGGAAGCCACCCGCTACCACCACCGGCCTGAAGAGGCCGGGGAATACCGTGACGACGCGCGCATCGTGGCGATGGCCGATTACCTGTGCCATGAGATGGAGTTCAGCCCGGACATGGAGTCCGGCAACCGCAGCGTGCCGGACGAATACTGGGCCCACCTCGACCTCATTCCCGAGATGGTCCCCTCGATCAAAAAACAGGTTGAACCCGAATTCGATTTCCTGCTGGAACTGGTGGTCTGACTTTTCCGGAGGCGACGAATCTTTTTTCCGGGCGGTTCCAATCTTTCCCGGTTCTGGTATGATGAGGCCTGTTTTTTCGAAACCGGAATCCTGTAACGGCAACCCCAACCCACTCGAACTCACGCATCATGACACTCATCGACGGAAAACTCGTCTCCTCGGTCATCAAGGACCGCGTCCAGGCGGAGGTGACGGAGCTCAAAAATAAAACCGGCAAGGTGCCGGGCCTGGCGGTGGTGCTGGTCGGCGAAGACCCGGCCTCCGCCGTGTACGTGAAAAACAAGAACAAAACCTGCGAGAAGATGGGGTTTCAGTCCCTGTCCCACAACCTGCCCGCGGAAACGGACGAAGCCACTCTTTTGAAGCTGGTGAGCGACCTGAACAGCGACGATTCGGTCCACGGCATCCTGGTGCAGCTGCCCCTGCCGAAGCAGATCGACTCGCAACGCGTGCTGGAAGCCATCGACCCGCGCAAGGATGTGGATGGTTTTCACCCGGTGAATGTCGGCCACCTTGCCAGCGGGGTCAAAACGCTTGCCCCGTGCACCCCCGCTGGTATCATAGAAATGCTGGACCACTACAAGATCGATATCGAAGGCAAGCGTGCGGTGATCATCGGCCGCAGCAACATCGTCGGCAAACCGATGGCGATGCTGCTGCTCCAGCGCAATGCGACCATCACCATCTGTCATTCGCGCACCAAGGATCTGCCGGAGGTGGCAAGGGAAGCGGACATCGTGGTCGGCGCCATCGGCAAACCGCGGTTCGTCACCGCCGACTTCGTGAAAGACGGCGCGGTGGTCATCGACGTCGGCATCAACCGCGTGGATGGCAAGCTGGTGGGCGATGTCGATTTCGACAACGTGGCGGAGAAGTGTTCGTTCATCACACCCGTGCCCGGCGGCGTGGGACCCATGACCATCGCCATGCTCATGCAGAACACGCTGACCGCGTTCAAGTCCATCCACAATCTGTGAGCCGCCCGCGCGGTTTGCTTTTGTCCGCAGCGCGGCACTCGTTTTGAGTATTTAAGGAATCGCCTCCATGGCTCAGTCCTCCCCGCAACCTTTCGGCGACGCCCCCCTCGAGGACGAAAGCGGTCACGTCTTCACCGTCACCGAGCTCACCCGCACTATCCGCGCCCTGCTCGAAGAGGCGTTCGACATGGTGTGGGTGGAGGGCGAAATCTCCAACTACGTCGTCGCCAACTCCGGCCACGCTTACTTCAGTCTCAAAGACGACAAGTCGCAGGTGCGCTGCGTGTTCTTCCGCGGCAACCGCCAGCGAACCAAGTTCCAGCCCGCCGACGGCGACCAGGTGCTGGTGTGCGGCCGGCTCAACGTGTACGAACCGAGAGGCGAATACCAGGTTGTGGTCGATTCGCTGGAACCGCGCGGACTGGGCGCACTGCAGAAAGCGTTCGAACAGCTCAAAGAAAAACTGCAGAAGGAAGGCCTGTTCGACGAGGCAAAGAAACAACCCATCCCGGAATTCCCGTGGCGCATCGGCATCGTGACCTCGCCCACCGGAGCGGCCATCCGTGACCTGCTGAACGTCATCACACGGCGCAATCCCAAAGTGTCGGTGCTCCTCTACCCGGTGCGGGTGCAGGGTGAGGGGTCCGCGGAGGAAATCGCCGAAGCCATCCGCCACATGAACACGCTCGAGGATCTCGACGTGCTCATCGTGGGACGTGGCGGCGGCTCCATCGAGGACCTGTGGGCGTTCAACGAGGAGGTGGTGGCCCGCGCCATTCACGCATCGGAGTTGCCGGTGATCTCCGCCGTCGGGCATGAGATCGATTTCACCATCGCCGATTTCGTCGCCGACCTGCGCGCACCGACGCCGTCGGCCGCGGCGGAACTCGCGGTTCCGCGCCTCAAGGACGTGATGGAGGATCTGAGCTGGCTCATCAATTCGCTGATCGACGGCATGGAAGACGAGATCGGCGAGTACAGGGAGCACCTCCGGCGGCTCATCGACCGGCGTTTTTTCCGCGAGCCGCAACGCATCCTCGAACAGCCCGCGCAACGGCTGGATGAAATAACACAACGCCTGCTTCGCGGGCTCGATCAATGGGTGCTGGTGCAACGCAACCGGGCCACGGGACTGGTCCACCGGCTCATGCAGGCGTCGCCGCAGTGGGACCTCAAACACGGCGAGGACCGGCGCGCCAACCTCGAGCACCGGCTGGTGAAACAGATGGCGTCGCAGTTCCGCTGGCACAAGCAACAGTTCGAAGGCGTTGCCAAAAATTTAAACGCGCTCAGTCCATTGTCGATTCTCGACCGCGGCTACAGCATCACCACCGACACCGCCTCCGGCAAGGCGGTGAAAGCGGCGGAGCAAATGAAGCCGGGCGATAAAGTGGAGGTGCGCCTGTCGAAAGGCAAACTCGACTGCACGGTGGACGGGACGAAAGAGTGAAATGCAAACAAGGATCCTTCCAATAAAAACCTTCTCTTTTTATAAGGGAGTCCATATATGGCGGAGATGAAGTTTGAAAAGGCGCTGCAGCGGCTGGAGCAGATCGTCGCCGAGCTGGAAAAAGGCGAACTCGACATCGACAAGTCGCTCCAGATTTTTGAAGAAGGCATCAAGATGTCGCGCATCTGTTCCAAGAAACTGCAGGAAGCGGAACAGAAGATCGAAAAGCTGACGCGCAACCAGAAAGGCGAACTGGTGGCGGAGCTGTTCGGCGGCGATGCGGCTCTGGCGGACGACGAAGAAGACGATGACGAAGAAGACGAATAAACTGCGGCTCGACCAGCTCCTGGTAAAAAAAAACTCGTGCCCTCGCGCGAGCGCGCGCAGGCGGTGATTCTCGCCGGGCGCGTACGCCTGGGCGATGAGGTGCTGGACAAACCCGGAAGAATGGTTGCGGAAGACGCCGCCCTCCTGGTGGAAGACCCCAACCCGTTCGTCAGCCGGGGTGGCGTCAAGCTGACACACGCGCTCACCACGTTCGGCATCGATGTACAGGGTAAAACGGCGGCGGACATCGGCGCCTCCACCGGCGGGTTCACCGACTGCCTGCTGCAGAACGGCGCGAAGAAGGTGTACGCCTTCGATGTCGGGTACGGCCAGCTCGACTGGAAACTGCAATCGGATGACCGCGTGGTCCTGCGCGACCGCTTCAACGCGCGCCACCTGAAACTGGAAGACGTTGACAACGCATCCGTGGACCTCGCAGTGATTGACGTGTCGTTCATTTCGCTCAAACTCATCCTGCCTCCGGTGTTCGCGGTGATGAAACAAGAAGCCGACCTTGTCGCGCTGGTCAAACCGCAGTTCGAGGTAGGGAAGAGTGAGGTCGAGCACAAGGGCGTCATCCGCGATCCGGCGAAACACGAAAAGGTGCTCACCGAGTTGACGGCGTTTGTGGCGGAGCAGGGCTGGGTCGCGTGCGGCCTCACCGCCTCGCCCATCACGGGTCAAAAGGGCAACCGCGAATACCTTTTGCATTGCGTGGCTGCCGGTCGTGGCGAGGCCATCGAACCCGCACACATCACGAAAGAGGTGCAGGCATGATATTGAGTGGCGACGACATTCACAAGGCCCTTGCCGCCGGACGCATGATCATCGAGCCCGCGCCGTCAAAAGCCAACATCGACACCACGTCGATCGACCTGCATCTGGGCGAGCCGCTGTGGATCTGGAAACCGGAGTACGAGCCGCACGGCGTTTCCGGCATCACCGTCAACCCGGAGCATTTCGATTACCGCCAGTTCAGCGAGCAGTATTTGATTGAAGTGCCGAAGGATGAGAAGGGATGTTACCGCATCGAACCGAAACGCATCTACCTCGGCTCCACATTCGAGAAAGTCGAGTTCCCGCCCGGATCGCGACTGGCGGGCCGCGTCGAAGGCAAAAGCAGAATCGCCCGCCTCGGCCTCATGGTGCACATGACCGCACCGATGATCCACTGCGGCACCGGCCTCGGCATCATCACGCTGGAGATGCTGAACCACGGTCCGTTCGTCATCGAGGCCAAACCCGGCGAGACGCGCATCTGCCAGCTGGTTCTCGAGGAAGTGACCAGCGATCCCGGCGACCGCTCCGGCCGCCAGTTCCACAAACAAAAAGACGCCAAAGGCTGACCGGCCTCGTCCGGCCCGGAGCGAACGGAGTAATGCCCGGCGGGCGAACGATGGTGATTGGAAGCAGATGGGCACCCCCTTCTCCGAAGTGGGCTGGGGGGGCTTTTTCCTTTTTGGTTTGTCATCCTGAACGCAGTGATGGATGACTTTTTCAAAGAGTTGCATTGACCATCGAGATCCTTCGCTGACGCTCAGGATTCAAGCGGAAGAATCCCCCTAACCCCCCTTTACAAGGGGGGACCGAGTGACGCAATCCGGTTACAGTTCGTCTTTGTAAACAATGAAGGCGTCTTTGGGATAGACGAGGTGGGTTTCGCCCCATTGATGGGCGCTGTGCAGGTCCCAGGCGGATTCATCGTCCAGCCCCTTGAGCCGCAGGCCGCCCGTGCCGCCGTAGATGAGCAGGGCCACGCCGTCGCCGGACTCTTCCACACGGCAGGCGTAAGCGGGGCAGGGCGCATTGGTCTCCGCGTCCCATCCGGTCACCTGCACCGGCTGGTCCGACCCCTGCACGGAGTACTTGATGGCGTACACCTCGCGCGGGGATTCCATCTCGCGGTACATCATGCTGAACGGCTGATCGATATTGCCGCACGGCTCGACTTCGAGAAACATAACGGGACCTCTCAGGATTAGGTCGTTTGCTGCGGGCTACGCCCGCCGGGACTCGCCATTTTCCGGGCGATGCGGTACAATCGGGCCTTCCCGAAAACCGGGGACTTTGGAAACGCCAATTGCCGCGGGCCACGCCCGCCGCAAAATGGCTACTGCCCGGTGGTTACGGCGATGGTCCGTGGGCGCAATTCCGAATTTATCCTGTTGTCACCGGACTCAGTCCGGCGGGCCCGGCCCGCCATCCATCATATAACCCTTTTCAAGGATTTGCGAATGCATAAACTGGTTTTGATGCGCCACGGCCAGAGCATCTGGAACCTGGAAAACCGCTTCACCGGCTGGACCGACGTGGACCTCACCGACCAGGGCCGCGATGAAGCCCGACAGGGGGGACAGCTCATCCGCGAGGCCGGGCTGACGTTCGACGTGGCCTACACCTCTGTTTTGAAACGCGCCATCCGCACGTTGTGGATCGCGCTCGACGAACTGGACCTGATGTGGATTCCGGTCCACCGCTCGTGGCGGCTGAATGAACGCCACTACGGAAATTTGCAGGGACTCAACAAAGCCGAAACCGCGGAGAAACACGGCGACGACCAGGTGAAGATCTGGCGGCGCAGTTACGACATCCCGCCGCCGCCGCTGCCCGACGGCGACGACCGCCTGCCGCACAACGATCCGCGCTATGCCGGGGTCGATGCCACCGACCTGCCGAAGACCGAAGCGCTGAAACACACGGTGGACCGCTTCCTGCCGTACTGGAACGACACCATCGTGCCGGAGATCAAGGCGAACAAGCGCGTGCTCATCTGCGCCCACGGCAACAGCCTGCGCGCGCTGGTGAAGCACCTCGACAGCATCAGCGAGGCCGACATTGTGGAGCTCAACATCCCGACGGGCATTCCGCTGGTATACGAACTGGATGACAATTTGAAGCCGATCAAGAGTTATTACCTGGGCGACCCCGAAGCCGCGAAGAAAGCGGCGGACGCCGTCGCCAAACAGGCCGGCGGTAAATAAACCGGAATTCAACCCCCAGCCCGATTTGCACGGGCCGGGGGTTTTTGTTTTTACCTGGAAACGGCCGCTCCTTCCACGGGCAGGCCGTGTTCCAACCAGTCCTTCTTTCCTTCCTCGTAACGGGACACATCCGTGTACTCCATCGCCACCAGCGATTCGGCCACCTTTGTCGAACTCTGGCAGGTTTCACTGGCGCAGTACACGACAATCCTCGCCTCCTTCGCCGGCAACAGCTTCGGCGCCTTCTCCTCCACTTCATCGTAATTGATCTGAATGGCCCCCGGCAGGTGGCCCTGTTCGAAGTGCTCCCGGGGCAGTGCCTCCACCAGGGTCAGGTTGGCGCCGTCGTTCAAAAGTTGCCGAATCGCATTCCGTTTGATTTTCCTTGTCATCATAAAATCTCCCAATCAAGAAATAATATTGTTGCATTTGCAACTAAAAGAATGCATTTTTTTGGTTGCGATTGCAACAAAAATTCTGTAAGGTGACCGCATGGCCGCTAAATACTTGACGCAACTGGAAGAAACAGCGTGGACGGGCCTCATCAAAGGGCACCAGGTGGCGATGGACCGGGTCGAGTCCGCCCTGAAACGGCAGGGATTTCCACCTTTGGTCTGGTACGACGTGCTGTTGGAACTGTCCCGCGTGACCGGCGGCCGGCTCCGGCTGACGGAGATCGGCGAGGCCACCCTGTTGAAAAAGTTCAATGTCACCCGCCTGATCGACCGCATGGCGGCGGAGGGGCTGGTTCGGCGAGAGGCCTGCGTGGAGGACGCGCGGGGGGCCTATGCCGCGATCACCGCCAAAGGACGGAAACTGCAACAACGTATGCGGCCGGTGTACCACGCCGCCGTACGCCGGCATTTCATGGAATGTTTCAGGAAAGAAGAGGTTTCCGTGCTTGCTGATTTGTTTCAGCGACTGCTCAAGCAACCCGGGGAACAAAACGGACCGGCCAGGGAATCGGAGCCCACGTAACCCGATTCGGATTGCGCCTGCGGATCATCGTTCGCCCACCACGCATTGGCCATCCATCAGCGGCGATCCGCCGCACGGCTGTGAGCCGAAGCCAACACAACCCCATCAAGATCGCGCCCGCCGGCCATCGTTCGCCCGCCACGCAGTAGCCATTTATCTCCGGTGATTCACCGGGCACAGCGGAAGCCCTGCCAGATTTTGAAGACGTGCGGTTCTTCGTTGAAGCGGTACGTGGTGCGCAGGTAATAAGCTTTGAAGTACCAGTTGCCGCCGCGCAGGACGCGCGAGTCGCCGGATTCGGGCCCCGCAGGATTTTTTTGCGGCGAGCGTTCGTAATAGGCGGGACCATACCAGTCGCCCACCCACTCCCACACATTGCCCGCCATGTGATGCAGACCGTAAGGCGAGCGGCCCCGGGGCAGGGCGTCGACCGGTTCCATCACCTGAAAACCCAGGTCAGCGAAAGAACGGCGGAAGGTGACGCGGTCGTTCGTGGGGAATTCATCTCCCCAGGGAAACAGGCGTGCTTCGGTTCCGCGTGCCGCTTTTTCCCATTCCGCTTCCGTCGGCAGGCGCTTGCCCACCCAGCGGCAGTAGGCATCCGCTCCGTACCACGACACCCGGTTGACGGGATGCCGGTCCAGTCCCGGCCGCGCGCGGTAACGTTCGCCCACCTTCTCCACCGTCACCGCTTTACCCAGTTCAATGAAACGGTCCGCCTTTTCCGGATGCGCGTTCAAAAACTCCGCGAACTGCTGCGCCGTCACCTCATAAAGGTCCATGGCGTAAGTATCGAGATGCACCGTATGCACGGGTTGCTCGTCGGTATCGCCCCAGCCCTGCGGGTTGTCGATGTCGAGGCCCATGGTGAAGGGTCCCGCCGGAATGACCACCATGTCGGTGATATCGATGTTTTCCCGGGTGGAAGCACAGGCCGCAAGCACCAGGCACAGGACGAAGAACACGCTCCATCGAAGACGATTCAACCGCGGGGCGTTTTTAAAATCGGGAAAGCGGAAACGTTTTTCCGGGTAGAGCGTAAAGGAAGTCATGAAACGGAGGAATCAGTTCGGGAACAGGGTTTGTGACCGCTTTTCCTGTTCCGGTTTGCGGGTTCCAACCAGGGCGCGTTCCTGGGGAAGGAAGATTTCGAACCGGGTGCCCTTGCCCACTTCGCTTTCAACCCCGATGTGCCCGCCGAAGCGCTGGACGATCTTGGTCACCGTCGCAAGGCCCAGCCCCACGCCTTCTTCACGCGTGGTGAAGAAAGGATCGAATATCTGCTTGCGTTTGTCCAGGGGGATACCGCGGCCCTGGTCCTCCACGATCAGCAGCACGCCCTTGCGCTCGGTTTGGAAATCGCGATGCCGGTGACCCTGGACCTCCCGCAGTTCCAGCCGTATGGTACCGTTCTTATCCATGGCCTGGATGCCGTTGATGCACAGGTTCCACACCATCTGTTTGATCTGGTCTTCCTCGCTTTGAACGACCACGTGTTTCGACGGCACATTCAAAACAATGTCGATGGAAGAATCGTATTCATTGCTGTTCTTGAGAAGCATGACCACATCCTGAAGCAGCTGCGTGAGATCGATGACCGTGGTCTTGGACTTTCGCGGCTGGGAATAAGACAGGAAATCCTTGACGATGGAATTCAGCCGGTCGGTTTCCTTGATGACGATATCCATGAGCCGTTTGTACTGGTCCTCCACCTGCAGCGAATCGCGAAGCACCTGGATGGAACCACTCAGCGATGCCAGCGGGTTGCGGATTTCATGCGCGAGTCCGGCAGAGAAGCGACCCACCGCCGCCAGCTGCTCCGACTGCAAAATCTTTTCCTCCATCTTGCGCATTTCCGTCAGGTCTTCCAGCACCACGATGTAGCCTTCCGACTTGAAGCCGTCCTTGAACGGGTCCATGCTGGGCCGGATGAGCGAGCTGATTTTCATGACAACCAGAATGGTCTCGCCGTCCTTGCGCTGGAATTCCCCTTCCAGCGTTACGGGCAACTGCACCGACTGGCGGTCGAGGAAAAACGACCTCAATGGCGGCACCGGAAGCAAATCGTACGCCATGCGGCCCAGGCTGTGATCGGCAGTGCACCCGGTTATCTGTTCGCAGGCGGTGTTGACGGAGGTGACGCGTCCTTCATGGTTGGTAGTGAGCAGGCCATTGACCATGTTCTGCACCACGTTCTTATGAAACTCCTGAAGCTTTTTCAGGTCCAGGCTTTTGGAACGCAGTTCGTCGTTGATGATGCGCAGGCGGTGGTTGAGGATGCTGCTCAGGTAGGCCACCGAATAAAACGAGGCCAGGTTCAGGGCAATGATGTAAAAGCCGTACGCACCCTGGTACGAGATATTGGATTTCTGGAAAAAGTAAATCGGGCGGATCACGTTGAAGTATTCCAGGTCCACGAGGAGACCGTAGATGATGCTGGCCCCCGAGGCCGCCAGGTACACCGCCGCCCGCGGCAACATGACACTGGTGGCGATGATGACAAACAGGAAGACGAAAGAGAGCGGACTTTCGATTCCACCGGTGGTGTAGATCAACCCGCCAACGGTGGTGAGGTCGCCCAGCACCTGGGCCCATGCCACCCAGACGAGGGGCATCTTGAGCCGCAACATCAAGGCATAAATGATGCAGAGGAAATAAGCGCTTCCCAGCACGATGCTGAGGGGCATGATGGGGGTTTCGTAACGGGCGTTGTGCTCGAAGGCGATGGCGAGGGCGACGAACCCGGTCAGGAACACGACCCGGAACACCATGATCGTCTTGACCCGGAGAAGGAGCTCTTTATCAGGATAATCCTGGGTCTTAAACATGGTCTCCTCAATGTCGTCGGGCCCCGGCAAGAGCGAACCCGGTTTGCCCCTTCAGTCGACCTGTGCGGGTGCACGGGAGTGCACCGGACACCGATTAGAAGTTTTCGCCCATCTTGAATATGGGCAGGTACATGGCGACAACAATGAAACCGACCACGGAACCGAGAAACACCATGAGCATCGGCTCGAGCAGTGCCGTCAGGCCCTCCACCGCCGTATCCACTTCTTCATCGTAAAAGTCTGCGATCTTGATCAGCATGCCGTCCAGCGCACCGGCGGATTCACCGACGTCGATCATCTGTATGACCATGGGCGGGAACACATCTTCGCGCGACAGGGGTGCGGCGATGGTTTCACCTTCCTTGATGGACTCGATGGTGTTGAGAATCGCCCGCTCGACGATCTTGTTGCCGGAGGTGCGGGCACAGATATCCATCGCGTCGATCAGGGGCACACCGCTGGAAAGCAGGGTACCGAGGGTGCGGGTGAACTTGGCCACGGAAACCTTGCGGATGAGCATGCCGAACACAGGCAGTTTGAGGGCGAACCGGTCGATTTCCACCTTCCCCTTTTCGGTGGCGTACACCCGCTTGAAGATCATGAAGAACAGTATCGGTCCGCCGATGATCACGTACCACTGGTTCTGGAAAAAGTTACTGACCATCATGACGATGGCGGTCGGACCCGGAAGCTCGCCGCCGCTGCCCTCGAACATGGTGGCGAAAGCGGGGATGACGAAGATCATGAGGAAAGCCACGACCACAAATGCGACGGTGACGATGGCGCCGGGATACACCATCGCGGCTTTCACTTTTTTCTTGAGCGCGAGGGATTTTTCGATATACGCGGCCAGACGCGACAGGATGGTGTCCAGAATACCACCGGCCTCGCCCGCTTCCACCAGGTTGCAGTACAAGGCATCCCACACCTTGGGATGCCGGCGCATGGAGTCGGACAGGTTGGCGCCCTGCTCGATGCCGTTCTTGACATCCATGATGATGTCGCCAAAGGTCTTGTTGTCCGACTGCTTGCCGAGAATTTCCAGGCACTGCACCAGAGGCAGACCCGCATCCACCATCGTGGAGAACTGGCGGGTGAAGATAACGACGTCGCGTTCGGTGATTTTCTGCTTCTTCTTGCCTCCCCCACCGATCTCCAATGAAAAAAACGAGGATTTGGCTTTGAGGCTGTCCACTCGGATGTTTTTCTGCTTCAGCTTCGCCCGGGCGCCCTGCTCGTTATCGGCTTCAATTTCGCCGGTCTGCGTTTTCCCTTTTACCGTCGTTTTGTAAGTAAAAGTTGGCATGGCTTTTTTCCGTCCCCTTATTGATTAATCGAAAAGGAGGAGATGACGCTGCGCGTTTTTTCCAGCTCCAGTCCGATGCGCGACAATTGTTCGCTGGTAAACCGCAGGCGGTCCACAAGCGCTTTGACCACAAGCCGCACATCGTCCGGCAATTTTTCCACAAGGTGATTGAACTGTTCCTTTTCGATCACCCCGATTGTCACATTGCCCACCGCCACCACGCTGGCGCTCCGGACGGTCTGAGAAATCAAACCCATTTCGCCGAACACGTCCCCTGCCTTGAGGGTGTTGATCAACACGCTTTTCTTGTCCACCTTCTTGGTGACGTTGACCTTGCCCTCTATGATGATGAATGCGTTGTTGCTGACAATTCCTTCCGAAACGATGATGTCTCCATCTGCATACCGCTGAATTGTCGGAGTATCCTTGAGACTCATAATCACACTTTTCCAAGAACGTCCATAGTCTCGCGATAGATCCTATAGAAGATTTCGTTGTCTGATATGCCTTTCCTCAATACCACGTCCAGTCTGTCCAGATCCTTTTCGTTGATCACCTGGTTGACGCTGTAGGCGAAGGCTTCCATGTTGTCCGTGGACTTGAATTCCTTCCCGACCAAAGAGATGAAGGTTTTCCGCCGCAGGCTCATGGGCATGTTCAATACATACTTGTAAAGGGCACTTTCTTCCAGACTTTCCCCTCCAAACTTTTCGTGAAACACGACCACATGATAGTGAAAGAACTTCAGTTTGTGCGCGCCGTGCTCCGGTGACTTGGCCGTTTCCAGTTTGTAACCCAGTTCGGTGAGCACGTCGGCGAAAGCATCGTAATTCATCGGGTCCATGATGAGCGCGACCTTGTCACCCTCTTCATAAATGGGAGGGGCCTCATCCTCTTCGAAGGCTTCGTCGGTCACCAGCATCATGGCTTCCATGCCCTCTTCTTCCTCATCCTCCTGCTTCAGGTGCTGATCGACGCGGTTCTTCGTTTTGCACGCCGGGCAGGTGAGGTTGAACGCCTTGTCTTTGGGGACCTTTTCATCCGGAATGTTGATCGTCTTGCTGCACTGACTGCATGTGACCTGCATTCAGACTCTCCTCGGACGCATTGCCGCGTCACCTTCGCATTTTTTTCTTTTTGGCAAACCCGGTTTCCTGATCGTAAGAATCGTCCAGGGCCAGCTCCTCGATGTCCGTCGTCGCCTCGCCCCTTTCGGACTTGATGGCGTCGATGCCGCGCGCCACGACGTTGCGCCGCGACGCATACGCGAGAGCGGTTTCCTGGGTGATGAGTTCTTCGCGATACAGCTTGATGATGTGCTGGTCGAATGTCCACATACCGTAGGCGTCACCCTCGCGGATGATGTCGTAATAGGTCTTTCCCTCTTCTTCCCCATTCAGGATGGTGTCCTTGATGCGCATGTTGTTGTTCATGATTTCGAGAAGCGCAATCCGTCCGCCGCCCGCTTTCGGCACCAGGCGCTGACTGATGACCCAGCGCACGGTATCCGCGAGACGGATGCGGATCTGCTGTTCCTCTTCCTGCGAAAACATGCCGACGATGCGGTTGATGGTCTGCCCCGCGTCGACTGTATGCAGGGTGCTCATGACAAGGTGACCCGTCTCCGCGGCGCTCATGCCAATCTCCACGGTTTCGCGGTCGCGCATCTCACCCACCAGGATGACCTTCGGCGCCTGACGAAGGGCGGCACGCAGGCCCGTGGCGAAGTTGTTGAAATCGCCGCCCAGCTCCCGCTGGTTGAAAGTGGATTGCAAATGCGGGTGCACGAATTCCACCGGATCCTCCAGCGTGATGATGTGCACCGATTTGTCGTGATTGATCTTGTTGAGCAGCGCCGCGAGGGTGGTCGATTTACCGGAACCGGTGGCCCCGGTGACCAGCACCATGCCGTTTTTCTCCTCCGCCGCCTTCGCAAACTGCGGCGGCAGTTTCAAATCCTCGATCGACGGAATCCGCGTTTCCAGTTTACGCAGGACGATGCTGTAGTTGCCGCGCTGGGAGAAAATGTTGACGCGGAACCGCGCCTTGCCGGGAATGTAATACGAACAGTCGCAGGAGCCCTCGCGGAGAAGGATTTCGTTCAGCCGCCGGTCGGCGCCGATGAGGTTCAGCGCGAAGATTTCAGCCTGGAACGCCGTGATCTTCGGGATCGGCGGGTGCATGGGCACTTCCGTCAACTGGCCCGAGTTTTCCACCTGGAACGGTTTGCCCACGGTGATGTTGAGGTCGGAGATGTTTCCGAACGACTCCAGCATCGTTGTCAGAATGTGGTCGATTTCGGCTTTTCTCATGGTTGCACCCCTGCAACGGACTTTAAATGAATTCCGGTGGTGTCTTCAGGTACTGAACGAACCGCTCTTTGACAATCGATTTGTCGTACGCGTCTTCCGGGCTGATTTTCTTTGCCTGCAACGCTTCCAGAATGGCGTCGTCCAGCGACTGCATGCCGTATTTTTTTCCGGTCTGGATGACGGAGGGAATCTGGAACGTCTTGCCCTCACGAATCAGGTTCGAGGTCGCGGGCGTCACCACCAGCACTTCCAGCACCGCCAGACGGCCTTTCTTGTCCACGCGCTTGAACAGGTTCTGCGCGATGACGCCTTTCAAACTTTCGGAAAGTGTGGTGCGGATCTGCGCCTGCTGGTTGGCGGGAAACACGTCGATGACGCGGTCGACCGTCTTCGCCGCGCTCTGGGTATGCAGGGTACCGAACACGAGATGACCGGTGGAAGCGGCTTCCAGCGCCAGCTCGATGGTTTCCAGGTCCCGCATCTCACCCACGAGAATGATGTCCGGGTCTTCGCGCAGCGCACCCTTCAAGGCGGCTTTAAAACTTTTCGTGTGCACGCCCACCTCGCGGTGGTTCACCACACAGCTCGCGCTTTTGTGCACGAACTCGACGGGGTCTTCGACCGTGATGATGTGCGCTTTCTTGTTCTTGTTGACGTAGTCCATCATCGCCGCAAGGGTGGTGGACTTGCCGGAACCGGTGGGGCCGGTCACCAGCACCATGCCCTTGTGCAGCATGGCCAGCTTGGTGAGCACCGGCGGAAGGCCCAGCTGTTCCGCGGTCAGAATTTCACTGGGAATCTCGCGAAAGACGGCGCCGACGCCCCATTTCTGCTGGAAGTAGTTGGCGCGGTAACGGGCCAGGCCGGGAACTTCATAGGCGAAGTCGATGTCGCCGGTTTCTTCGAATACCTTGATCTTGTCTTCAGGGGCGATTTCGTAGAGGATGGCTTTCAGTTCATCGTTTTCAAGAACCTTGTACTTCACGCGTTCCATGTCGCCATGAATACGCAGGACCGGCTGGGACCCGGCCACCAGGTGCAGGTCGGAAGCTCCCTGCTCGTTCATCAGTTTGAAGAAAGCATCGATTTTGGCCATAGGTCACTCTACCAGTTCGGCTTTGAATACGAAGTCGAGGACCACGTTCTGCGTCCCCGGCAGTTCAAACTTCTTCCCGTTCAAAAAAAATTCCGACCCATTCCGGTTTCCGATATCCGCCAGGATCTGGTTCTCCGCTTGCAATACGATACGCTCGCCGGGTTGCAGAGTGAAATCTTTTTCTTTTTCCTCATCCACGATCATGTGGAACCAGGCTTTTTCGCTGGCGCGGATTTCCAGAGAAAAAGCGCCGGAATGGCTTGAACCCGGTGTGTTCAATGAGCTTCGGTCTGTCGGAACTAATTGATCTTGCAGGTCGTTTATTATACCACCATTTTCCGATTCCGAAATCTTATTTTCCCCGGCGGCGGCATCCAGGTCGTTCTTGGGACCGGTCAGGGAGGTGGTTTTTGCCTCGGTGGTCTCCATTCCCGAGCCGGGAGGCGGAGGGGCTTCCCCTCCCTGGGGAGGCGGACCGGGCTGCGGACCCGAGCCCATGGTCGGTTCGGATTCCGTGTGGACCGGAGGGGTCGTTTCCTGTTTCATTTCAGGTGGGGGGACGGTCGCTTCCGGCACGGAGGGCGGGGAAGACTGGAAAGTGACCCACACCAGCCAGCCCACCAGAACCAGTCCAACCACAAACCCAACCAGCTTCATCTGCGTCTGCCAGAAAGATTTTTTCTGCTCACGCTGGACGACTTCCTTCAGCGACTGTTCGCGCACTTCCCGCCGGTCCTTGCCGATGCGTTCGTCATAGGCGGTCAATAGCTCGTTGGCATCCACACCCAGCGCTTCCCCATAACCGCGGATGTACCCCTTGATGAACACCTCTGCCGGAAGGTCGTCGTAACGGTCTTCTTCCAGGGCTTCCAGGTGGCGCGTGGGAATGCGGGTGGAGTTGGCGATGTCGTCCAGGGTGACGCTCCGCAACTCCCGCTGGTGCTTCAGATATTGGCCGAAACTGTCTTCCATACTATTTCTTGGGCGAAACCTTCATGCGGTTCAACATGGATTTGGCAGTGCGGGCGTTCTCACTCAACGGCTGGAGATTGATCGCCTCCTGAAGGTGGGGACGGGCGCGCAGGTAATCCCCTTCGTCAAACAGCAGCTGACCCAGTTCAAAGTGCGCGCGGGCGGATTCCGGATTCAATTCCACCGCCTTCTGAAAACTTTTGTAGGCCAGCTCGTACTGCTCCGCCTTTTTGTAGGCAAGAGCCAGGTTGATGCGAATCTGGTCACTGTCCTTGATGTCCAGCGCTATTTGCCAGGTGCGTTCCGCCTCATTGTACTGCCCGTTTTTGTAATAGCTGAAAGCCAGCCAGTTGTAGAGCTGTTGCGGGTTCAGTACCTTCTTCGCGTCCAGTGATTTTTTAAGGTGCACAATGGCACGATCCCATCTCTCCGTTTCCATGTACAACCGCCCCAAATACTGGTACGCCTGCATGTATTCGGAATCCAGCCGGATGGCTCGCAGGAAGGATTTTTCGGCGCGTGGATACTGCCGGTCCTTGAAGTACGCCGCACCCAGGGCAACGCGGTAAAACGGATCGTCGGGAACCTCCTTGATGATCTCGACCAGTTCCTGATAATACTTGTCCCGCATGTTGAGGGTGTTGTATTTCTGCGCGTCGTTGTAGCGTTTGCGGGCATCCAGTTTTTCCCGTGGCGTGATCGAGGAGGCGCATCCGGCAAACCCGATTATAAAAACCAGCGCAAGCACTCCAAACCAACCCGCCCTTGACCGAGGAACCGGAACTGAATCTGTCATGATTTTCTATGGGTAAATGGTTGAATTTTTTAGAATTAGTAAATTATAACAAAAGGCGGGGCGTTGCACAACAAGGGAAGCGGACGGACCTGAAATCCCGTTTTTCAGGGATTTTGTGGTTCACGCAATGGATTTAAAAAAAGACGGGAATAAAAAACCCTCCCCTGAATCAGGGGAGGGTTGCAATTACCGGTAAACTTTCGGAACGGGGCCACCGGGCAGTACCCATCTGCCTGTCCACGTACGTGGTGGACTATTGGAAGACGGCTTTGGCCGAGTAGACCATGTTGCGCAGGCCGCGCGTCGAGTCCTCCACCGCCGTGGCCTCGTAGCCGCAATGCGCCGTGCAGTCGCGGCACTTGTCGTGGTTGCGGTGACCGTAACTGTCCCAGTCGGTGGTCTTCATCAGGTCACGGAAGCTTTTGGCGTAGCCCTCGTCGAGCAGGTAACACGGCTTCTGCCAGCCGAGAACGGAGTAGCACGGATTGCCCCACGGCGTGCAGTCGTAATCGCGCTTGCCCTGCAAAAAGTCGAGGTAGAACGGCGAGTGGTTGAAGTTCCACCGCCCGTCTTTGTTGCGGTTCAACAGGTCGCCGAAAAATTCCATCGTCTTCGCGCGGCCGGGAAAATGTTCCTGGTCCGGCGCATCCGGATACTGGAAGGCGGAAGACACCGTCATGCCGTCCACGCCCAGCGGCCGGATGTGGTCGAGAAACTGCTCCGCGTATTCAACGGAAACGCCATCGAAGAACGTGGTGTTGGTGGTAACGCGAAAGCCTTTTTTCTTGGCGGCGCGGATGGCATCGATTGCCTTGTCGTACACGCCCTCTTCCATGCAGATATGGTCGTGGTGTTCCTTCATGCCGTCCAGGTGAATCGACAGCGTCAGCAACGGCGATTTCGGCAGCTGGTCGAGGTACTTCTCAAGCAGGATGGCGTTGGTGCACAGGTACACGTAGCGGCCCTGCTTGACCAGACCTTCGATGATCTCCACGATGTGCGGATGGATCAGCGGTTCGCCGCCGGCGATGGAGACGATCGGCGCGCCGCATTCCTTCGCGGCCTTCAGGCACTGTTCCACGCTCAGATACTGTTTGAGAATATCGTTGGGTTTCTGAATTTTTCCACAGCCCGTGCACTCAAGGTTGCAACGGTAAAGGGGCTCGAGCATCAACACCAGCGGATACTTTTTTTTACCGAGGAGTTTTTGCTTGAACAGATAAAACCCAACTTTCATCGCCTGTCGAATTGGAATCGCCATATATTAATGTCCACTCTTTATAAATGCGGTTGAGAATCACGCAGGATGGGCCGTCCGGTTGAAAATTGTGGGGAGACCGGAATCCGGCTTGCGCTCGGCCTGTAACTTGTTAAAATTCAAATAACAATTGAGGCGACCCATATTATATAAGCAAGCCGCTCCCGGTTTCAAAAATAATTTGGGCGAAGGCCTCATTCTAATCCAGGCAACCCGCTCCGGGACCCCCGCCCCAACAGGGCGGCGGACCGCACACCGCCGGGCCCGCTTCTTCCCAATGTCGAGGACCCCGTTTTGAGAAAAGTCGCCGCCCTTCTCAGCATTGCCGTCATCATCCTAATCATTGATGGAACAATGACTTACGACTTCTTCGACCTGGAGAACAAGAGCTTCGACTTCTGGCTGGCGGCGGGGCTGACGGTCGTCATTTTCATCGTCCTCTGGTTCGCCGAAACCTCCCAGCGCCCCAACAAGCCGGGCAACGGAAACTGATCCCGCACCCGTTTTCCCGCGTACTGGGTGAGGGGGAGTCGCAACCCAACCGTTTCCCTTACAGAAAACCGGCTGCAACCTCGGCGTGGGGTGATTATTGCGTATGCAGGGAGAAAGCGTCCGCCGCCTGCTGGGTGACAACACGGCTGAGCAGAGCGTAGGGCTCGACGGTCTGGTCGGTGGCGATCCACACCTTTCCCGCGCCGCCGTGCGCGACGTTCACCGCTTCGCCTTTCGCGTTCTCGATGGCGGCGATGTGGAAGTAACTCTGCCGCGCGGGGGAGATGTACTCGACGCGGTCACCCACTTCAATCCGGTTTTTCACTTCCACTTCCATCCAGCCGGGACGCGCATCCACCACCTGCCCGGCGAACACCTGCGGCAGGTCGGTTTCCTGCGCCGAATCGAACCGTTCGGTCTGGTGATCCGACCGCGGCACAAGAAACGCCGAGGTGAAGCCACGGTTGGCGGTCTTGTTGATCTCGTCGATGAGTTTGGGATCGAATCCCTTGCCGCGCGCGAGGTCGTCGATGGCGCGGCGGTAACTGCGCACCACCATCGACAGATAGTAGATGGTCTTGGTGCGGCCTTCAATTTTGAACGAACACACGCCCGCGTCATGAATCGGTTTCAGGTACTCGATGGCGCGCAGGTCTTTCGAGTTCATGATGTAAGTGCCGTGCTCGTCTTCGTCAATGGGCATCAGCTCGCCCGGCCGTTCGCGCTCTTCCAGGAAATACTCACCATTCAGGATTTCCGGCTGGTGCGTGCTCTGCACGGGCGCCGACTCGTGCGGCTGCTGGTGCACGTTGTACTCCCAGCGGCAACTGTTGGTGCAGGTGCCCTGGTTGGCGTCGCGGTGGTTGAAATAATTCGACAGCAGGCACCGGCCCGAATAGGCAATACAAATTGCGCCGTGCACGAACGACTCCAGCTCCATCCCCGGCACCTTGGCGTGAATCTCGGCGATCTCCGGCAAAGACAACTCTCGTGACAGGATGATGCGGCTCACTCCCTCGTCGTACCAGAACTGCACCGACTCGTAGTTGATGGTGTTGGTCTGCACCGACAGGTGCACCGGCACGTGCGGGAACTCACGGCGGGCGAAGCGGATCATCCCCGGATCGGCCATGATGAAGGCGTCGGGCTGCGCCTCGGCGTAAAACGCCAGCGACTGCTTGAACGAATCGATCTTGCGGTTGGGCGGCAGGATGTTGGCGGTGATGTAAATCTTCCGCCCCATCCGGTGCGTGCGCTCGATGGCCTCTTTCAGCGTCGCGTCCTTGAACGGATTTTCGCGGGCGCGCAGCGAGAACCGCGGAATGCCCGCATAGACCGCATCGGCGCCGTAGGCCAGCGCGTAATCGAGCTTCTCCGGGCTGCCCGCAGGGGCCAGCAATTCCGGCACTCGCGTACCGGAGGAGGAAACGGAACCGTTCCCGGCCACAGTCTGTTTGTCGTCGGCGTTGTTCATGATGGTTGATTATATATAAAGGAACGCTTCCGCGAAAGTCCAACAACTGTTTTTCATGCAAGAAGTTGCTCTGGCCGGACTTTTTATTAAGAAATGGGGGATAACCGGCCCCCCCTTCTCCGAAGGGGGCTGGGGGGCTTTTTCCTTCTTCTTTATCGGTGCTTTCTTCTTGGACACTTCCCCTCCTTCGCAAGGAGGGGAATGAGGGGAGGTTACCGATGACCCCTCCCTTGATCTCCCTCCCAGGGAACTCTGTGTTCATCTGTGTGTATCGGTGGTTGGATTGGCTTCAGGAGGGGCAATGGCGGGCGGGCCGGTAGCCCAGCTCCTGGGCCTGTTTCCGGGTCTGGAAAATGACGGGTTTCCTGATCCGCACGGCGCGCGAATACCCCCGGCATGCGGGCCACTGGTAGGTGCGGCTCCGGGGATCGCCTATGATCCCGTAATGCAGGACGCGGTCGTAATCCATCTCCGCCTGGCTCCACGGCGCGTCGGGAATGACCTTCTCGCGGCGGTGCTCCCACGGCGGGACGGGTTCCACCTGCATCCACAGCCCCAGGCTGTGGGCGAAGGCGTGGTGCTCCAGCGTGGTCAGGCGCTCGTCGGGATCGGGTGTGGCGCGGTAATGCCAGCCGTAGCCCTGGGCGATGACCTCGTCATTCACCACCCGGCCTCCCGCCAGCACAGCGCGGCCCACGTGCCAGCCGTCCTTGTCCACGAAGGAGACGTCGACGCGGATGGCGCGGTGCCGGATCAATTCGTCCAGGTAATCGAACGCCTGCCTGCCGAACGGCTGGCCCGGCTCCGGTGCGTCCACTTCTTCCAATCGCACCTTGTATCGTTTATTCTCGACCTCGAGGGCGAAGGCGTCGCCGGAGAGGATCTCCACCGCATGCCCGACCAGGATTTTTTCCGGCGAGCCCAGCGCCGCCGTCAGCAACGCCACCCCCACCGCGAGTTTTAGGAAATGCATACCTTATTATATCGGACAGACGGGGAAATTCCTGGGTCCCATGCCAATAAAGTGGTTCTATTGAATGCGATTACAGAGGTATCGATTTAAATAACCATGAAGCGGAAAACCAAACAGTCGGTACGGCAGGAGGTGTGGTCGGAGATGACAAACGAGAAGGTCGCGCGCTTTCCGTTTCCCATCAAGGGCCGCATCCCGAACTTCAAAGGAGCCGAAGCCGCGGTCGAACGCCTGCGCACACTGCCCTGCTATCAAAAGGCGAAAACCCTCAAGTGCAATCCCGATTCTCCCCAGCGGCCCCTGCGCCAGGCGGCGCTTGAGGACGGTAAAACCGTATTCATGGCGGTGCCGCGCCTGAGAAAAGAAAAATGTTTTCTGAAACTCGATCCCGCAAAGATCGATCCGCGCAACTTCAAAAAAGCGGCGAGCATATCGGGATCGGAACAGTTCGGCGTGCCCGTCACGCCGCAGGAGATGCCGGCGATCGACCTCATCAGCGCGGGGTCGGTGGCGGTACGCAGAAACGGCACGCGCATCGGCAAGGGTGGGGGCTACTCGGACCTCGAGTTCGGCATCGCCACGGACCTCAAACTCATCACGAAAAAGACTGTCATCGTCACCACCGTGCACGACCTGCAGCTGGTGGATGCGGAATGGGAGGTCATGCCTTACGACATTCCGCTCGACTGGATCCTCACTCCGACGCAATCCATTGAATGTAAAAACAAACACGCCAGGCCGAAGGGCGTGTTGCGGGACCACCTCGACCCCGCCATGCAACGCGACATCCCCATTCTGGAGAGACTTATTGGACCTTTCCCGCAAAGGGAGTAAACTACAGGTATCCGACCCACCATTCGAAAGGTACGGGTTATGGCGGAGTTGCAGGTTGGCGAACAGGTTTTGCTGGACCGCAAGGGACTCGACGCCCTTCTGCAGGCTCTGCGCCGTGCCCGCTACCGGGTGGTGGGACCCACCCTCCGTGACCAGGCGGTGGTGTACGATGAAGTGCGGTCGATCAAGGACCTCCCCGAAGGCTGGACCGACGAACAGGAAGGCGGCATCTACCGTTTGAAAAAACGCGATGACGCCGCGCTGTTCGGTTACATCATCAGTCCCCATTCCTGGAAACAGTTCCTGTTTCCCCCGCGCCAGAAATTGTGGGAAGCCGACCGCAAGGGCCGTGGCATGGCCATCACACCCAACGAAGAAGACGCGCCGCGCTATGCATTACTGGGAGTGCGTGCCTGCGAACTACACGCCATCTGCATTCAGGACAAGGTGTTCCTGGAAGGCCCGTACGTCGATCCCATCTACAAGGCGCACCGCGAACGTGCGTTCATCATCGCCGTGCAATGCACGCAGGCAGGCAACACCTGTTTCTGCGTGTCGATGAACTCCGGCCCGAAAGCGGAATCGGGATTCGACCTGGCGCTCACCGAGATCGTGCAGAAAACCACTTCCCACTTCGTGGTCGAGGTGGGAAGTGACGCCGGCGCGCGCCTGCTTTCCAGGGTCCCGGTTAAAAAGGCGAAAGCCGCCGACACCGAAAAAGCCGCACAGGCCCGGGACAACGCCGTCCAGCAGATGGGCCGCAGCATGAAAAGCGACGACCTGCGGGAACTCCTGCAGAACAATTACGAACACCCGCGCTGGGAGCAGGTCGCCAACCGCTGCCTCGCCTGCGCCAATTGCACCATGGCCTGTCCCACCTGCTTCTGCTCGACCGTTGAAGACGTCACCGACCTTTCCGGCGACCACGCCGAGCGCTGGCGCAGCTGGGATTCGTGTTTCACCCTGGATTTTTCATACATCCACGGCGGCAACGTGCGCCACTCCACCCTGTCGCGCTACCGCCAATGGATGACGCACAAACTGTCCACCTGGCACGACCAGTTCGAATCCAGCGGATGCGTCGGGTGCGGGCGGTGCATCACCTGGTGCCCGGTGGGTATCGACATCACGGAAGAAGTGGCCGCCATCCGCATCCCGCCGCCCCCTTCCGTCAACCACGAGGACGAGGAGTCTCCGCCATGAACGCGCAGGAAACCAACATGAAAACCCTGGAATCCATTCTCGCCGAACATCCGTTCTTCGCAGGATTGCAGGACAAATACATGAAGCTGGTCATCGGCTGCGCATCGAACGTGCGGTTCGAGTCGGGGGAGTTCCTGTTTCGCGAAGGGGCGGCGGCGGATCATTTTTACATCATCCGGCACGGACGCGTGGCGCTGGAGATGGCGCCGCCCAACAAGCCGCCGATGATCGTGGACACCGTCGAAGGCGGGCAGGTGCTCGGCTGGTCGTGGCTGGCGCCGCCTCACCTGTGGCATTTCGATGCGCATGCATTGACCCTCGTGCGGGCCATCGCGCTGGATGCCGCCTGCCTGCGCAAAAAAATAGAGGCCGATCACGAACTGGGTTATGAACTGTTCCGGCGGTTCTTCATCATCGCCGCCGAACGCCTGCAACACACGCGCATGCAGTTGATGGACGTGTACGGGAGCACGGTCTGATGTTCGCCGCCGCGCAACCGATGGCTCAACCCATGATCCCGGAACCGCACCGCATCCTGCGCGTGCAGAAGGAAACCCGCGACAGCTTCACCCTGGAAACCCAGCCGGTGAAAGGAGCCAGGCGGTTCGATTTCAAACCGGGCCAGTTCAACATGCTTTACGTGTTCGGCGTGGGCGAGGTGCCGATTTCCATCAGCGGCGATCCGCAGAAACCGGACACCCTGCTCCATACCATCCGCGCCGTGGGCACGGTGACGCGCCACCTGAAAAAACTGCGGAAGGGCGACGTCATCGGCATCCGCGGTCCGTTCGGATCGCACTGGCCGGTGGCGGCGGCGGAAGGGAACGACGTCGTGTTCATCGCCGGGGGCATCGGGCTCGCACCGTTGCGTCCCGCCATCTACCAGGTACTGGCACGGCGGGAAAAGTACGGCGACGTGTTTATCCTGTACGGGGCCCGCACGCCCGCTGACATGATCTTCCGCAAGGAGCTGGAGGCGTGGCGCGGCCGATTCGACCTGGAAGTGGACGCGACGGTGGACACGGCCCAGCGGGGCTGGCTGGGCAACGTCGGCGTGGTGACGCAGATCGTGAAGAAAGCGAAGTTCGACGCGCACCAGACCGTCGCCATGATCTGCGGGCCGGAGGTGATGATGCGGTTCACGGTCAACGAGTTGATGGATGAGGGACTGAGCGGCGACGACATTCACCTGACCATGGAGCGCAACATGAAGTGCGCCATCGGGTTCTGCGGACATTGCCAGTACGGACCGGACTTCGTGTGCCTGGACGGCCCGGTGTTTCCGTACCAGCGCATCCGCCGCCTGTTCGGCAAACGGGAGATCTGACATGGCGGGTAAGAAAACCACGGCCAAACGCAAACCGTCGCACCGCAAACCGAAACTCGCAGTGTGGAAGTTCGCGTCCTGCGACGGATGCCAGTTGAGCCTGCTCGACTGCGAGGACGAGCTGCTCACCGTGGCCGAGCACATCACCATCGCTAATTTCCCCGAAGCGTCGAGCCGCATTCTGAAAGGGCCTTATGATGTGTCGCTGGTGGAGGGATCGATCACCACCCCGCACGACGCCGAGCGCATCCACCAGATCCGGCGCATTTCGAAGACACTGATCACCATCGGCGCCTGCGCCACCGCCGGGGGCATCCAGTCGCTCCGCAACTTCAAGGACGTCAACGAATTCATCTCCATCGTGTACGCCACGCCGGATTACATCGACAGCCTGAAAAAATCGACCGCCATCGAAGAACACGTGGCCGTCGATTTTCAATTGCAGGGGTGTCCCATCAACAAGCACCAGTTGCTCGAGGTGATCAACGCGTTTCTGAACGAACGCAAACCGAACACGCCCCCGCACAGCGTGTGCCTGGAATGCAAACGCGCGGGCAACGTGTGTGTGATGGTGGCGCACGGCACGCCGTGCATGGGTCCCATCACCCACGCCGGGTGCGGCGCGCTGTGCCCCAGTTACAACCGCGGCTGTTACGCCTGCTTCGGTCCCAAGGAAAAAGCCAACACGAATGCGATGAGCCGCGCATTCCTGGACATGGGTATGGACGAGGACAGCGTGCGCCGCGTGTTCCGCGGGGTTTACGGCTGGACCAAAAAGTTCCGCAGGGAAAGCGAAGCGTATGAAAAAAACCCGGACCATTAAAGTCGATTACCTGGCGCGGGTGGAAGGCGAGGGTGCGCTGTATCTTAAAATCCAGGACGGCGCATTGAAGGACGTGCAACTCAAAATCTTCGAGCCGCCGCGTTTTTTCGAAGCGTTCCTGCGCGGTCGCCAGTTCACCGAAGCGCCGGACATCACGGCGCGCATCTGCGGCATCTGCCCCATTGCCTACCAGATGAGCGCGGTGCACGCCATGGAGGACGCGCTGGGGGTGACCATGACCCCGCCGCTCCGGGCCCTGCGCCGCCTCATTTACTGCGGCGAATGGATCGAAAGCCACATCCTGCACGCCTTCATGCTGCACGCGCCGGATTTCCTGGGGTACCACGACGCCATCCAGATCGCGAAAGACCACAAACAGCTCATCGAAAACGTTCTGCGTTTCAAAAAACACGGCAACGAGATCGTCGCTTTCCTCGGCGGACGCGAGATTCATCCGATCAACGTGAAGGTCGGCGGATTTTACAAGGTGCCGCGCAAAACCGATTTCAAAAAGCTGGAGGAAAACCTGAAGTGGTGCCGCGACTTCGCGCTGCAGGCGGTTGAGTTCGTCGCGAAACTGCCGTTTCCCGATTTCGAAGTTGACTACGAATTCGTCGCCCTCCACCACCCGGAGGAATACCCGTTCAATGAAGGCCGCATCGTGTCCAGTCGCGGACTCGACATCGCCGCCCGCGAGTACGACGATCATTTTGAGGAACAGCACGTCGAGCGGTCCAACGCGCTGCATTCGGTATTGAAAGCACGCGGCAATTATTTCGTGGGGCCGCTGGCGCGATTCAACCTGAATCACCACCAGCTTCCGCCCGTCGCCAGGCAGGCGGCGCGTGCGGCGAAACTCAAGGCGCCCTGCCGCAATCCGTTCAAGAGCATCATCGTGCGTTGCGTGGAGGCGCTGTTCGCGGTGGACGAGGCGCTGCGCCTGATCCGCCATTACGAGATGCCGGATCGGCCGGCGCTCGACATCGAACCGAAAGCGGGAACCGGATACGCCTGCACGGAAGCGCCGCGCGGCATCCTGTACCACCGCTATCGCATCGACGACGCGGGCCTCATCCAGGACGCGAAGATCGTGCCGCCCACGTCGCAGAACCAGAAGACCATCGAGGAAGACCTGCGGCAGTTCGTTCCCCAATATATGGATCTTCCCGACGACAAACTGCAATGGCAGTGCGAACAGGCGATCCGCAATTACGATCCGTGCATCTCCTGCGCCACGCATTTCCTGAAAATGGAAGTGGACCGTTGCTGAAAGGACTCTCCATGACAGATTCGCCCCCTATTCTCGTTCTCGGCATCGGCAACCTGTGGCGCGGTGACGATGCGGCAGGCCGCCACGCGGCACAGCGGCTGGCGAAACAAATTTCCTCGCCCGCCGTCACGGTGCGGGAAGTGGAGGGCGAGGGCGCGGCGGTGATGGAGGCGCTGGAAGCACCCGACGCCGCCGTCCTGATCGACGCGGTGGAATCGGGCGCGACCCCCGGCACGGTGCACCGCTGGGACGTGAGCGCCGAAAGCATGAACGCCCGCTTCCTGCGTTGTTCGACCCACAACTTCAGCGTGCACGACGCAGTGGAGATGGCGCGCGCGCTTGGCAAACTGCCACCGCGCGTGGTCGTGTTCGGCATCGAGGGCAAAGCGTTCTCGCCGGGGCAGGGGATGTCCCCGGAAGTGGAAGCTTCGCTGGATGAACTCGCCGCCCAAGTGCTCGACCAGGTTCACACTCTCATGAAGGAAACCCGGCATGCATGAACAATCGCTGATGAACGACCTGATGCGCAAAATCCTGTCGGTCTCGCTGAACCACCAGAACGCGCGGGTGGTGGGATTGAACGTGAAGCTCGGGGCGCTGGCGCACATTTCGCCGGAACATTTTATGGAACATTTCCGGGATGCCGCGGCCGGGACCGTGGCCGAAGGCGCGCGGGTGAACATCGAGGTCGGCACCGACACCACCGACCCGCAGGCGCAGGAGATCTGGATCGAAAGCGTGGAACTGGAGGATCTCTCGGAGGATTCGTCGGGACATGGAAACCGGTGACATCACAACGCGCATCCGCATCACCCTGCGGGGCAAGGTGCAGGGCGTGGGCTTCCGTCCGTTCATCTACAACCTGGCCACGGACCTCAACCTCACGGGCTGGGTCGCCAACACGGGACAGGGGGTGGTGATCGATGCGGAAGGCCCGTTGTCCAATCTCGACGCCTTCCTTTATCGCATCGATGAGGAAAAACCCCCACTCGCTCACATCCAGGGTCTGGAACACACGTATCTCGACCCGGAGGGTTATGAAAATTTTGAAATCCGCGAAAGCTCCGACGGAACTGCAAAGTCGTTCTGGGTGCTTCCGGATATCGCCACCTGCGGCGACTGCCTGGAGGAAGTGTTCGATCCGCAAAACCGGCGTCACCGGTATCCCTTCACCAACTGCACGCGATGCGGCCCGCGGTTCAGCATCATGACCGCCCTTCCCTACGACCGGCCCAATACATCCATGCGTGTATTTGAAATGTGCGAGGCCTGCCTCGCCGAATACGAAGACCCGCAGAACCGCCGCTTCCACGCCCAGCCGAACGCCTGCCCCCGGTGCGGCCCACGGCTCTCTTACCTCGACGCCGCCGGAACCGGACTGGCCGCCGGAGACGACGCTTTGATGCGCGCGGTGGAAGTCTTGCGTGATGGATGCATCGTTGCGGTCAAGGGTCTCGGTGGATTCCACCTGATGGCCGACGCCACCAGCGAGGAGGCCATCGGCCAACTTAGAAAAAGCAAGCAGCGCGAAGAAAAGCCGCTGGCCGTCCTGTTCCCGGACCTGGAATCGGTCCAGCAAATATGCGACGTGTCCCCGATGGAACGGCGGGCGTTATTGTCACCGGAAACACCCATCGTTCTGCTCCACCGCAAAAACAACTCGCTTCCCGGCAACATCGCACCGGACAACCCGTACCTCGGCGTTCTGCTTCCAATGACCGCCCTGCATCATTTGATCGCACGCGAACTCGGTCGCCCGGTCATCGCCACCAGCGGCAACCTTTCGGAGGAAACCCTGTGCACGCAAAACGACGAGGCCCTGCAACGGTTGAACAAGATGGCCGACGGGTTTCTTGTGCATGACCGCGACATCGTCAACCATGTGGATGATTCCATCGTGCGGGTGGTGCTGGGGCGGGAGATGGTACTGCGCCGGGGGCGCGGCTTCGCACCCGCCACGTTTCCCATCACGCGGCACTGGGGGTTCGGCAGTGTGGACCTGCAGGTGCTGGCCGTGGGGCCGCACATGAAAAACACCGTCGCCCTGTACAAAAACGGAGAGATCGCGCTCAGCCAGCACATCGGCGACCTCGTATCGCCGCATTCGGTGACCACTTTCAAAAAAACGATCGATACGCTGACGCGGTTTTACGGGATCCAGCCGGAGTTGGTGGTGCACGACTTTCATCCCGACTACGCATCGACGCGCTATGCGGAAGACCGGGACCTGCCGCGCGATGCAGTGCAACATCATTTCGCGCACGTGCTGGCGTGCATGGTGGACAACGAGGTGCCGCCTCCGGCCCTCGGCGTCAGCTGGGACGGCACGGGGTACGGACTCGACCGCACGGTGTGGGGCGGCGAGTTTCTGCTGGTTACGGAAGAAGGGTTCTCACGCGAAGGGCATTTCCGTCCCTTCATGCTTCCCGGCGGGGAACAGGCGGTGCGCGAGCCGCGCCGCGCGGCGCTGGGCCTGCTTTATGAAATGCTGGGAGTGGAGGTGTTCGAACGCAACGACCTCATGAATTCATTGCGATGGAGTCCTCCCGAACGCGACGTGCTTTGCGGCATGCTGGAAAAACAAATGAACGCGCCCCGCACCTCCAGTGCCGGACGCCTGTTCGATGCGGTGTCGGCCCTGCTGGGACTCGGCCTGCACAACCGTTACGAAGGACAGGGGGCCATGCGGCTTGAATTCGCCACGGGAATTTTCCTGTCACCGGCGGAAAGCAAAACGGGCCCGGTCAGGTCCCCCGCCCGCGAACCGTGGATCAGCGAAGAGGAAATCGTCGGCTCGCCCCGCAACTCGGGAGGTCCATTTTCCATCGGCATTCCATGGTCCGACGAACGCTACACATTCAAAATCCTGGAAGTGGAGTCGGGGAAGTCTCCGGCGGAAGCCGTGCACCGGTACACTTACGTGGTGGACTGGCAACCGATGATCGAGGAGATTTTAAACGACCTCGCCCGGCACCGCGCGGTGAATGAAATCGCCACCACGTTTCATCATACGCTGGCGGACATCGTGGTGGGCATGGCGCAACTTGTGGGGGAGCCGCGCGTGGTGCTGAGCGGCGGCTGTTTTCAGAACCGGGTGCTGACGGAGATGACGGTGACGGCACTTCGCGAAGCGGGATTCCAGCCGTCCTGGCACCAGCGCATCCCGCCCAACGACGGCGGCGTGGCGGTGGGGCAAATCCTCGCCGCCCTGCAAAAAGAAGCTCCGAAAACGATAATGTGAAAGAAAACATGGATTCTTCGTCGCCTGCGGCTCCTCGGAATGACACGCTGGGGCCTGATTTGTCATTCTGAGCGCCAGCCAAGCATCTGTGGGTTTTTAAAATTGCCGCGCGAACATCGCCCCGGAACAGAGGGAACGAAAGAGGGAAGTTGGTGTTTATTATGTGTCTGGCCATACCGGGAAAAATCGAAAGCATCGAAGAAGGCGAGCCGTTGACGCGCAAAGGCCGCATTGACTTCGGCGGCATCGTGAAAGAAGCCTGGCTGTCCTACGTGCCGGAGGCGGAGGTGGGCGATTACGTGATCGTGCATGCCGGGTTCGCCATCAGCCGCGTCGATGAAGCCGAGGCGCACCGCGCCCTGAAGTACCTGGAAGAAATGGGCCGGCTCGATTCCCCGCCGCCGGAGGAGGAGTGACCCCATTATGAAATTCCTCGACGAATTTCGCGATCCGGAAGCCGCCCGGCGCCTCGCCGACGCTTTGCACAAAACCGTCACCCGACCGTGGCGCATCATGGAAGTCTGCGGCGGGCAGACGCACAGCATCGTCAAGCACGGCATCGACCAGCTGCTGCCCGAACCCATCGCGCTCGTGCACGGACCCGGCTGTCCGGTGTGCGTGACGCCGGTGGAGTTGATCGACCGCGCCATCGACATCGCTCAGCAACCGGGAGTGACACTCTGCTCGTTCGGCGACATGATGCGGGTGCCGGGAACCGGCCGCGACCTGCTGTCGGTGAAAGCGGCGGGCGGCGATGTGCGCATGGTGTATTCGCCGATGGATGCGGTCCAGCTGGCGGAAGAACAGCCCGCACGGCAGGTGGTTTTTTTCGCCGTGGGATTCGAGACCACCGCTCCCGCCAACGCCATGGCGGTGCACCAGGCCAAACTGCGCGGCCTCACAAATTTTTTCATGCTGGTGTCGCAGGTGCTGGTGCCGCCGGCGGTGGAATCGATCCTGCAATCGGAACAACACCGCATCGACGGGTTTCTGCTGGCGGGCCACGTGTGCACGGTGATGGGTTTCACCGAATACGAACCGATCGCCGAACGCTACCGGGTGCCGCTGGTGGTGACAGGGTTCGAGCCGGTGGACATCCTGCACGGCCTGTACCTGTGCGTGCGCCAACTGGAAAGCGGCCGCGCCGAGGTGGAAAACCAATACACGCGTTCGGTGACGCGCGGCGGCAACCATCCCGCGCAGGAGCTGATCCAGAAAGTGTTTCGCGTGGTGCCGCGCGCCTGGCGGGGCATCGGCGAAATCCCGGCCAGCGGCCTGGGCCTGACCCCGGAGTACTCAGCGTTCGACGCCGAACGGCGTTTCGGCATCGCTTCACCTCGCGTGGAAGAAAATACGGAGTGCATCAGCGGGCGCATTCTTCTGGGACTGGACAAGCCCTCGGACTGCCCGGCGTTCGGCACGCGCTGCACACCGGAAAAACCGCTGGGTGCGACCATGGTCAGCACCGAAGGCGCCTGCGCGGCCTATTACCGTTACCGCCCTTCATAAGGAGCGCACCGTGGACAAACCGGAACACCGTACTTTTGCCGATGGACTGCAATGCCCCGTTCCGTTGAACGACACTCCGCAGGTCCTGCTGGGGCATGGAGGCGGCGGACGGCTGATGCACCAGCTCATCGACACGATATTCGCCGCCGCGTTCGGCACGCAGGCGACCCAGCACGACGGCGCGGTGGTCCCGGTGAACGAAGGCGAACTCGCATTCACCACCGATTCCTACGTCGTGAATCCGCTGTTCTTTCCCGGCGGGGACATCGGCCGGCTCGCGGTGTGGGGAACGGTGAACGACCTGGCCATGTGCGGTGCGGTGCCGGATTCCCTGAGCGCGGGCTTCATCCTGGAAGAAGGACTTTCGATGGAAACGCTGTGGCAGGTGGTGCAGTCGATGCAACGCGCCGCGGAGAGAGCCGGGGTGCGCATCGTCACCGGCGACACCAAGGTGGTCGAGCGCGGCAAGGGCGACGGCATGTTCATCAACACCGCCGGGGTGGGGCGGGTGATCGCACCGCAACCTGTTGCTCCCGGCCGCGTTCAGGCCGGCGACGCGATTCTTCTTAACGGCGATGTCGGACGCCACGGCATGGCACTCGTGCAGGTGCGGGAAGGCCTGCGGTTCGAGTCGGCGATCGAAAGCGATTGCGCGCCCCTGCATGGCATGGTGCGCGACCTGATCGAAGGCGGCATCGACGTGCATTGCCTGCGCGACCTGACGCGCGGCGGACTGGCCACGGCGCTGGTGGAAATCGCCAAAGCCTCCTCGTTGCCCTTGGCTCTGGAGGAAACGAAGATCGGGGTGACCGACGCGGTGCGCGGCGCGTGCGAGCTTTTGGGATTCGATCCGCTTTACGTCGCCAACGAGGGACGGTGCGTGGCGTTCGTTCCGGAAGAGCAGGCGGAGCCGGCACTTCGGATCATGCGACGGCACGAAACCGGACGCCACGCGGCACGCATCGGCACTGTGGAAAAGGAAGAGGCGCGCGGACGCGTCACCCTGCACAGTGCCTTCGGCACCACGCGCCTGCTCGACATGCTGAGCGGCGACCAGCTGCCGCGCATCTGCTAGCGGATTCCACTTTCACGCAATTTCAATAATCCACATCGGTGTAGAACAGGCCGGAGGCGTTGAGTCCGTTGGCTTTCACCGAGGCCGCCACACTCTCCGCCCAGGGCAGGTGACCCGCCACCCACGGCAGCAAACCGAATGCGAACACCAACAGCAACACCACCCCCAATAAAAAATTGCGGACGCTGCCCGGGAGGGTTTCGTTGATTTGCGTTTTCATATCTGGGCCGTGATCTCCGGAAAGACAATGAAGAACATCAGGTACGCCATCGCCAGAGTCAGGATCAGGTTCAACGTCTGCCCGCACAGGTACAGGATGAGCGGTTTGCCCTTGTGAAAGTAATGGCCAAGCTCGCGGAAGTCAGTGGCGAGCCCGATGCTGACAAACGCAAGACAGAAAAACCAGCCGCGGCCGATCTTCGTCCAGCCCTTGATGACGCCGTCGGTGATCATCGCCTCCCCCACGCCGGGTCCGAGTCCGCTGTAAATCGACGACACCAGGATCGAGGCGAACACGAAACCGATGACGAACTTGGGAAAACGATGCCAGATTTCCATGAGGCCGGGACGCGGCCGCGCGGGATCGCGTTCCACCTTCGTCACCCAGTACAGCGCGACGCAGAAGGCGATGACGCCGATGAGGATGTTCTGGATCATCTTCACCGTGGCGGCGACGTACAACGCGCGGTCGCTCAGGAACGCCCCGGCCGCGGCCACGGCGCCGGTGGCGTCGATCGTCCCGCCCATCCACGCTCCGCCCAGCACGTGGTCCATTCCGAACGCGAGGATGATGTTCGGCATCACCACCATCATGACTGAAGTGAACACCAGCGACAGGCCGACGGCGAGGGTCAGCTCTTCCTTCTTCGCCCGGCAGGCGGCGGCGGTGGCGATGGCCGCAGAAACGCCGCACACCGACATGTCCGCGCTGATCGTCATGTTGAGGGTTTTCGATTCGATCTTCAACACGCGCTGACCGAACCAGTAGGTGGTGATCAAGACAACCGGCGTCACCACCCACGCGACGAACAGGCCCGGCAGGCCGATGGTCAATACCTTGCTGAACAGAATCTCCGCACCGAGCAGGACCAGTCCCGTTTTGATGAAATACTCCACCTGCACCGCGGGCTTCACCCACTCCGGAGTGCCAAGCGTGTTGCTGATGAGCAGGCCCAGCAGAATCGCCCACGCCGCGTAACCGATGCCGAGCGACTTGATGTCCGCCTGCGCCGCAAAGAAAAACGCCAGCACCGCCAGCATGAAAATGAAAGCGAAGCCTTTCAGAAATGCCAGGCCGTTGCCGTTCATCACCTGCATGCCGAGCGCAAACAGAAGCGCGATGGCAAGACCGGTAGCGAGGAGGTATGGAATCTGGTTGTACGCCTTCGCTTTGGTTTTCTTTTTGGCTGCGGCGACGTTGCGCAGGTGATCGCGGTATTTTTGAATCGCGTCTTTCGCCTGAGCGTTGAGCGCCGCGTCGTTGAAGCCCGCCGACCCGGCGCTCTGTTCAGCCTGCTGCGCGGCGGCCTTCAACGTTTCCGATTCGGCTTTCAAGGCTTCGTACTTTTTCTTCCCCAGAGCGGCTTTGGTCTTTGCACGTTCTTCGGAGAGAAAAAACGCATCCAGAGGATTGTCCGACCACTTGTGCGGTTTGCCGGTCCACTGCTTGATGGTTTTGGCGTACGGTTCGCCGGTGGCTTTCAACGCCGATTTCGCATCATCAGCTTCAAACCAGGCGAGCGTGCGGAACGGCGCGCGCTTCGACTCCTTTTCCAGAACGGCGCTGGCTTCCGCGATTTTGGAGTCGAGTCCGGCGGGAGGATTCGGCAGGTACACAACAAGCCCGACGAACAGCAGGAACAGTCCCAGCCAGATGGCCCAGCAGTCCTCGGTCTTCCACAGGTCGCTCCACCGGCTTTCGGCTTTGTCGACGACGTAATCGGTCTGGCCGTTGGAGGCGGGATCGGACATGGTGCTTGAATGGAACCTTGCGATGGGGTTATCAATTGGTGGACAAATTTTAAATCACCGGCTCCGCTTATCCAACCTGAATTGAGCGTGCGCTTTTTTCGGACAGTGCCCCGGCGCAAAGGAACCGGAGAAGGATCCATCCGCCTCCCATGCAATGGGTGGGCGGGGCCCGCGTCAGGCAAGAGAAACTTTCATAACGGGCCCGGCGATCATCGCAGAAACCATCAGGCAGTACCCATATTCCTCCCCACGCAGTGGGGTGATACAATGCCGCTATGAAAATCCTGATTTACGGAGCCGGGGCGGTGGGACTCGGGATCGCGTCCTGCCTGGTGAAGACGGGGCATCGGGTCGATGTGGTCGGCCGCGCGCAAACGGTGGAGGCCCTGCGCCAGCATGGCCTCACGCGCACGGGACTGTTCGGCGAGGTCCAGGCGCCGTCGTCCGCCTTCGGCGCGGTGGCGTCGGTAACCGAACTCAAAAACACCGCTTACGATTTCATCCTCGTCTGCACCAAGTCGTTCGACACCGACCAGGCGGCACGGGAACTGGCAGCGGTTGCGTTCATAAAAGATGCCCGCACCCCGTTCGTGCTGTGCCAGAACGGCTGGGGCAATGCGGAGATCTTCGCGCAACACTTTCCTGAAGAGCGCGTGAAGAGCGCGCGCGTCATCACCGGCTTCACCCGTCCGGAACCGCATCACGTCGATGTCACCGTGCACGCCGACACCATGCACATCGGTTCGTTGTTCGACGAGGCCGTGGACGATTTGAAACCGTTGAGCGAAGCGATCGACGGCGGCGGCCTGCCCTCGGCGGTGACCAGGACGGTGGGACGCGACCTGTGGGCGAAGATGTTGTACAACTGCATGCTGAACGGATTGAGCACGCTGTTCGACGTGCCGTACGGACTGCTCGGCGAATCGCCCGACACGCGGCGGCTGATGGACGCCCTCGCGCGCGAGGTGTTCGCCGTCATGCAGGAGGCGGGGTACCGCACGCACTGGGAGTCGGTGGACGGCTACCTCGACACCTTTTACAAAAAGCAACTGCCCGCAACCTACCGTCACATCCCTTCCATGCTGCAGGACCTGCGCGCCGGCAAACGCACCGAGATCGACGCCCTGAACGGCGCGGTGATGAGGCTGGGCGAACAGCACGGCGTCCCGGTGCCGCACAACACGCAGGTGTACCACCTCATCCGCTTCGCGGAAACCAAACGGGAATTGAAAGCTTGATTGACAGGGGGAACGCCGAAAAGCAAAAAGCCGTCCGCCGCGATGCAGTGCGGGGACGGCTTTTCTGTATCTGGCTCCGGAGACAGGACTCGAACCTGTAACACAGCGGTTAACAGCCGCTTGCGCTACCATTGCGCCACTCCGGAATGGTAGTTTCGGGATCGGGTGCTTCTGAAAACCCCATAATTTACGCAATTATACCCGACCGGTCAAGTCAAAACCACCCCCTGCGGGGGAAGCAGACTTTCCCATTCAAAATCAGATAATCGGCCATGCAAATTGGGCGAACGATGGTCGGGGGAAAGGCAACGGAGGCCCTTTGACAAAGGTTTGGACCGCTTTGCGTGCAGGTCGAACGATGATCGGTGGGTACAATTCAACCTATAGATTCTTCGCTCACGCTCAGAATGACAACTGACAGGGAACCCCCCCCTGGCCCCCCTCACAAGGGGGAACCGGGTTGCACCCGGAGGCGGCGGGATCGATCTAGCATTGCGCTCGCGGACTCTCGTTCGCGGCACCCCGCATTCGCCCATTCGCTGTGGACCACGCCCGCTAGTCGGAAAACTTCATCTCGGTGCGGCCTTCCAATGATTTCGACAGGGTCACGGGGTCGGCGTATTCGATGTCGCCGCCCACCGGCAGCCCGCGCGCGATGCGGGTGACGCGCACGTTGTATCCCTTCATCATGCGCGCGATGAACACGGCGGTGCTCTCGCCTTCCATGTCCGGGTTGGTGGCGAGGATGATTTCCTTTATCTCGCGCGTCTCGGTCTTGGCCTTCAACTCGCCGATGGTGAGGTCCGCCGGGCCGATGCCGTCGAGCGGCGAGATCACCCCCATCAGCACGTGGTACTCGCCTCTGAAGTCGCCGACGTTCTCCATCACGTACACGTCGTACGGTTCCTCGACGACGCAGATGACGCCGTGGTCGCGGCGGGTGTCGGAGCAGATGTCGCACAGTTCCTTGTCGCTGATGCCGTGACAGTTTTTGCACAGCACGATCTTCTCTTTTATGTTGACGACGGCGCGCGACAGTTTCTCCGCCTGCTCTTTCGGCCCGCGCATGAGGTAGAACGACAGGCGTTCGGCGGTCTTCTGCCCGATGCCGGGCAGCCGCTTGAGCTCTTCGATGAGTTCCGTGACGGGTGCGGGACGCTTCATGCTTGCGGGGGCGGAAACAGGCCGGGGATGTTCAGGCCGCCGGTGATCTTGCCCATCTCTTCCTGTGACAGGGCCTGCACCTTGCGGTGGACTTCGTTGATCGCACCCGTGACGAGGTCTTCCAGGATGGCGCGGTCCTGCATGTTGATCAATTCTTCGTCGATGTGCACCGACAGGATTTCGTTGAGGCCGTTGGCGGTGATCTTCACCATGCCGCCGCCGGCGGAGGCCTCGACGGTCTTGCCTGCGAGCTCGCTCTGCATCTCGGCCATCTTTTCCTGGATGGCCTGCGCGTTTTTCATGAGGTCGCCGAATTTACCGAACATGATGAGTTCCTTTTGCGTTTAACGAATGACGATGCCGCCGAAAATATCGAGGGCGTCTTTCAGGATTTCCTCTTCCGACGGACTGCCTTTTTTATCGTAACGTTTTGCCGTTTTTTTTTGAGCCGTGCCCTCGGGTGCCGCGCTGGGTGCCGCTGCCGCGACCGGTGCTGCGGGTGCGTCGCTTGCGTCCGCGCCGTTGCCGTCGTTGCCGTTGGCGATGTCGAGCTGGATCGGGATGCCTGCGCGCCCGCACACCGCCTGCGCCGCGTCGCGGATCACTTCCAGGTTTTCCTCTTTGCCCACCAGGTCGCGGGTGTACGGATCCGGAAAGCGGAGGTGCAAACCGTCTTCACCGAGTGCCACCACCGTGCAGTTGTCGAGGAAGGTGCCGAGCGACCGTTTCTTCTCGCTGGCCAGCGCGCGAATCTGCTCCCACTGCGATCCTGCCGGGGCGCTGGGTGCCCTGGCCACGGGCGGGGCGGAGGGCGCAGGCTCACTGGACGGCACCGGCACGGAAACGGAGGCCGGTTGGGTCGCAACAGGCGCAGCCTGCGGCGTCACCACCGCGGCTCCGGCCGAGGACGGAACGGGTGCGGCGCCACCTGCGGCGTTGATCTTCTGGATCAACTGGTCGATCTCCTGGTACGGACGGACGTCGGTGAGACGCAACACCGCCATCTCGAAAATCAGGCGCGGCAGGGAACCCCGTTTCATGTCCATCTCCGCACGCGACAGCACGGTGAACATTTGCTGCAGTTGGTCCGTCTCCAGGGGGCCCGCCTGTTTCTTCAGCGTTTCGATGTCGCAGGTGCGGGTGCTGACCAGCGTTTCGGGTTTGGCCGAAACCTTGACGAACATCAGGTTGCGCACGTATTCGATGAGGTCGCGGCAGAACAGGCTCAGGTCCTTGCCGCGGTCGGCGACTTCCTGCACCAGACCCAGCAGCGCCGCGGCATCGCCTGCGATGACGCGGTCCATGAACTGTTCGAGGATGCCCTGGCCGACGATGCCCAACACCGACTCCACCGACGCGTGGTCCACCTCGCGCCCGGCGAAGGCGATCACCTGGTCGAGCAGGCTCTGTGCGTCGCGCATGCTCCCGGCGCCGTTGGTGGCGATTTCTTCCAAGCTTTTCTGGTCGATGGCGATGTTGTCTTTTTTGCAGATGAGTTCGAGCTGGGCGCAGATCTGCGCATGGTTGAGCGGCTTGAACTCGAAACACTGGCACCGCGACAGGATGGTTTCCGGAATCTTGATGAGTTCCGTCGTCGCGAACAGGAACACCACCTGCGGCGGCGGTTCCTCCAGCGTTTTCAAAAGCGCGTTGAAGGCGCTGCGGCTCAGCATGTGCACTTCGTCGATGATGTACACCTTGAAGCGGCACGACGACGTGCTGTACTGCACGTTCTCGATGAGGTCGCGCACTTCGGCGACGCCGTTGTTCGACGCGCCGTCGATCTCCAGCACGTCGAGGCTGTTGCCTTCGCGGATTTCGATGCAATGGGTGCAGGTGTCGCAGGGTTCGGGCGTGGGACCCTGCTCGCAATTGAGCGCTTTCGCCAGCAGGCGCGCGGTGGTGGTTTTGCCGACGCCGCGCGTGCCGGAAAACAGGTAGGCGTGCGCGATGCGGTCCAGCTCGATGGCGTTTTTCAGGGTGCGGACAATATGCTCCTGCCCGATCAGCTCCGAAAATTTCTGCGGACGCCATTTGCGCGCCGAGACCTGGTAATCCATGCGTGACGACCTGCGGAGGGGACCAGCGGACGCTGGGGAAAATTCAAGGCAGAATTGTTGGGGAACTCACAGCACCCAAGGAAACTTGCTACCGTTGCTTCCTTCCGGACCTGGCGGGGTTTACAAGACCTCGTTGCGTGAGGCCCAACAAAACTGCCAAATTCTTTCGACCATCTTATGCCAAAACGGCACCCGATTCCAACCTTAATCCGGCAGAACCCGGGAGCAACGGCCTGAATTCAAAAAGGCTTTTAAATCCCGTCGTTTCTCACCTCTCATCGGGCTTTCAGTCCCCATGGTAAAGGGGGGTGCCCATCGACTTGCGTCCACTACCAGACATAGAGCACCCAAAAAAGAATGGTCTCTCTGTTCTATCAAAACTCCAACAATAAGAAAAACAATACTATTATAAAATAGGTGTGAAGGCGAATAGTGTACCAGATAGCAGGAGACTATTCGCCATAGCTCACCCGAAAAAACAGCATTGCGGTCATAAATAAACAGGCTTTCCAAAGAAGGCGTAAAGTAAACCGCCAGGCTCGCCACAGTAATTCCACAGGTCCATGCTGGGATTTTAGTCATGGCATCGTTTTATTCCGATTTACATACAAACCCAATGCGATCATCAAACTGAGAAGCACGAAGTAAATATCCAAACTCCCCATGCCTGTATATCAGGGGTTGCGTATCACTTTAAAAGATTCCGGCGATTCTTTGATCTTCTCCTTAAAAAGATTCAACTGCTCATTCAAATTGACGATCAAGTCTTTGGAAGCCTCATTAAATCCTTCCATCCTGTCCAAGCGACTTTGCTCTGAAAGATTAACCGGGGTCGCTTTACTTTTTATATGGCTTAAACCCGGCGCCCGGAAAAGCATCTTACGGCTTTTGATGTCATATACGACTGCATCCAGCATGGTGTGGGTATCATTTTTCTCGCCCTTAACCGCATACATACCAATGACCGTCCAGTAATAAATAGAATTGAAATCTTCATCCGAAAATTGTGTTTGATCATAGGACAACAGGACTATGACATCGATACCGTACATGGTTTTGATCTGATCGAGATTGGTGAAACTTCCATTTGGTTTTAAATAGGCAGATGGAATCAATTCAATGGATTTGACAAAATCGTATTGCTTGAAATGCGCCGCGACTTCTTTCATGAGCATCATCTTGTCTTTTTCAGTAAAGCTTTCCGGTCCGTAGTTTCCGATGAGACCTGATTGCTGGGCATGGACTGATCGACGGACCTCAATTGAACTGCCAGGAACAAAAGAGATACCCACCCGCAAGGGCAACGACAGAGTTGGAATGGAGGGAGACTCTATTTTAGAATCTTCGTTCGGATATAAATACTGAACAACACTGGTTTTTTGATGACTTGAAGTGGCACATCCAACCAGCGCAAGCTGAAATACAATCAGGGTAAAAAAAACTATTTTATGTTTGAGCATATCCTTACCCTCCCGCCAGATTAATGGGTTTGTAATACCGGCTCGAGATTGCGCTTTAGATATACTTTCACATGTAATTTCAAACTGTGAACTTGCGTTCACTCTCAACCTATTGCCACCCCCACTAGAGGGTCAACCGGTTTTCTCTTCGTAGAGGAGAGCGGAGAGGGAGGGATTCGAACCCTCGGTAGGGGTCACCTACACACGCTTTCCAAGCGTGCGCCTTCAACCGCTCGGCCACCTCTCCTTGTTTCGGAATTTAGAGGAAACGGGTTGTCATTAAGATTGGGCTGGGGGACCATCGATGCGCCCACCGGGCATTACCCCGTTACCCGTTCCCTGTATAGGAACGGAGAGGGTGGGATTCGAACCCACGGTACCCGGAGGGTACAGCTGATTTCGAGTCAACCGCCTTCGACCACTCGGCCACCTCTCCCAAGGAAAAAATAAGTACGCCCAAGAGGACTCGAACCTCCGACCTACGGTTCCGCAAACCGTCGCTCTATCCAGCTGAGCTATGGGCGCATGATCTTTTAAAATTCGAATGTCGTGTTAATTGGCTTCCGCCGCCATGCCTGGCGCGGTCAACCTACGGATTCCGGAATGAAATCCATCAACTGCAAACTGTAGCGCGGATGCTCGAACGCGTACATCGCCGGGTACATGGCAAACGCCCATCCGTCGAAAATCAGGTTGCCGCTGTCGGTGATGACCAGCCGGACCGCCGGGTTCTGCAACTCGTTGCCCTTCGACGTGATCTCGGATCCGGTCAGTACGAAGTTGGGCAGAAACGCGCCCGTCGTGACCGTGATGCCGCTCGTGCCCAGGGGGAAACTGTCCCCGAGGGTCACCGTTTTCGTTTCACTTTTCTCGTCGTCGGTCTTGTCGCGGACCAGTATTTTAACCGCTTTCCATTTTCCTTCAACTGTTTTCGGCACCACCAGCTTGCGGTTCACCTTTTCCGCCTGCTCGAGGTCCGGGTGTCCCTCCACTTCGGTGGCAGAGCCCTCGGCCATCTGCTGGTCGGTCAGAGGCGGGGCCTCACGCGAGAACGAGCCTTCCACGTCCTGCGGTTTTTCGTTGAGCGCCGCGACGTCCACCGCGCCTGCGGTGTCCTTGCCGTCGGAGTCGCCCATGGAGCAGGCCGCGCCGAGAAAAGCGATTACCATAGCAAGGACCGCGGTCCGAAACAATGATTTCATTGAAGTTTTCACAAATAACCTTCCCGCCCCGGCTGGAACCCGGTGGCAACGGAATTTCTTATTCAATAAAACGATTTGGTAGAGCCACTTTACCAGAAACCGGGAGCCCCCGTCCACAAATCTCAAGTGGTTGAATAAAAAGGAATGGTCGCCCGCCGAAGTGAATTGGGGCGTGGCGTTTTCTCCGTCGATGTGCGGGCCGGGTAAGACAGGGATTGCTGATCTGCACTTGCTATGAATTCTCCAGCACGATTTTTCCGGTGTGCTTGTTGCTGGCGAACAGGGCGTGCGCTTCGTTCGCCTCGGCATAGCGAAACCGTTTCTCGTGGAGGAGGGGTTTCAGTTTTCCCGAATCGGCCAGCCGGGCCACCACGCTCAGGATGTGACCGTGGTCGGCGCGCTTCTCGCCCGTGATCATTGGCAACAGCATGAAGACCAGGTGCAGGGACAATCCCTTGACGTGCATGTTCGTCAGGTCGTGCGTGTTCTGGCCGATGATCGACACCACGCGGCCCCACGGCGCGGCGGCCTCCAAAGATTTGTCGAGGGTGGCTCCCCCGACCGTGTCGTAGATCACATCGAACCCCTTGCCGCCGGTCAGGCGCTTCACGTAATCCGCCACGCTTTCATCGCGGTAGAAAATGATATCGTCTGCGCCGAGGCTTTTGGCGAGGTCGGCCTTGTCCTGGGTGGAGACGGTGGTGGCCACGCGCAGTCCGCGTGTTTTGGCCAGTTGAATGGCAATGTGCCCGACCCCGCCCACTCCCGCGTGCACCAGCAGGGTGTCGTCCTGCGCGATTTTGGCGCGGTCGAACAGGCCTTCCCACGCGGTGATGCTGACCAGGGGCAGGGCGGCGGATTCCGCAAAGCCCAGGGTGGTGGGTTTTTTGGCGATCAGGTTGGCGTCCGCCAGCATGAAATCGGCGAGTGCCCCGTTCAGGTTTCCGGCCTGACCCTTCAGCCCTCCGGCGCACCCGTACACTTCGTCGCCCACTTGAAAATCGCTGACCCCGGCACCGACTTCGGCGACGACGCCCGCGACATCCATATGCAGGATGGCGGGCAGGTCCGGATTGATACCCAGGTCGGCGGTCAGGATTTTGTGGTCGACCGGGTTGAGGCTGGTGGCCCGGGTTTCGATCAGCACATGGCCGGGCTGGACGGCGGGTTTGGCGGCTTCGCCCTCGACAAACTTGGCGGACTCGCCGTATTCATGCACCAGGTAGGCTTTCATGAGTCACAACTCCTGTTCTAAAAACCAGAAGAGGGTTGAAGCCTGTCGATGGGCTCAACCCTCTTTTTCGGAATGACTGGCGGAGAGGGAGGGATTCGAACCCTCGGTAAGGTTTAAGCCCTACACACACTTAGCAGGCGTGCGCCTTCAGCCAGCTCGGCCACCTCTCCTTGTATTCGTTTTCTTTTTTCGAGACGTCCCGGCACCGCTCCGGCCGGGGTTCCACTTCTTTCTTTTTTAAAACGGGCCGCCCGCCCGCTGTATCTGGCGGAGGGAGTAGGATTCGAACCCACGGACCTTTCGGTCAACGGTTTTCAAGACCGCCGCCTTAAACCACTCGGCCATCCCTCCATTCATTCGGTATCGCCCTCGGTGACCTCAATGTACCCAAGTCCGGCCCAAACTGCAAGAAGTCATGGCTTTGGGGCCCGTCCGGCCCGCGCCCGGCTCCGCAAACTGCGAAACCGTACCAGATTCAGCCGGGTTTGCCAATCACTTCCAGACCGTGCATGTAGGGACGGAGCGCCTCCGGCACGACCACGGTGCCGTCGGCCTGCTGGTAGTTTTCGAGGATGGCGACGAACAGGCGTCCCGCCGCCACGCCGGAGCCGTTCAGCGTGTGCACCAGCTGGTTGCCGCCATCCCTGCTTTTGAAACGGATCTTCGCCCGCCGGGCCTGGTAGTCGGTGAAATTACTGCACGACGAAATTTCGCGGAACGTGTCCTGGGTCGGCAACCACACTTCCAGATCGTACGTCTTCGCCGCGGAGAAGCCGAGGTCGCCGGTGCACAGGTTCATCACGCGGTAGTGCAGGCCGAGTTTTTGCAGGATCGATTCCGCGTGCGAGAGTAGTTTTTCCAGCTCGTCCCACGAGCGGTCCGGGTGCGCGAACTGCACCAGCTCCACCTTGTCGAACTGGTGCTGGCGGATGATGCCGTGCGTGTCCTTGCCGTACGATCCCGCCTCACGCCGGAAACACAGGGTGTAGGCGGTGTACTTGACCGGCAGGTCGTCCTCTTTCAGGATCTCGTCGCGGTGGTAGTTGGTGACCGGCACCTCGGCGGTCGGGATCAGGTAATAATCGTCTTCCAGCCGGAACAGGTCTTCCTTGAATTTGGGCAACTGCCCGGTGCCTTCCAGGCTTTCCTCGTTGACCAGCACCGGCGGGTACAACTCCGTGTAGCCGTTCTCGCGCGTCTGCACGTCGAGCATGAAGTTGATGAGCGCACGCAGGAGCTGCGCGCCCTGACCGCGGAACACGGCGAAACGCGCGCCGGAAATTTTGGCGGCGCGTTTGACATCGAGTAGGCCCAGCGCCTCGCCCACCTCCAGGTGGGTTTTCGGTTTGAAATCGAACTGCGGCTTCGTGCCCCACTCGCGCACGAATTCATTCTGTGTCTCGTCCCTGCCCTCCGGGGTGGTGTCGCTGGGCGCGTTGGGGATGGCCAGCAGCGTGTCCCTCACCTGCCGTTCCAGGTCTTCCGCCGCATCGTCGAGTTCCTTGATGCGCACATTGATCTGTTTCACCTCGTCCATGAGCACGCTGGCGTCCTCGCCTTTTTTCTTCAGCTGGCCCACCTCGTTCGACAGGGTTTTCTTTTTGTTTTTGAGCGTGTCGGCCTCGCGTTGCGCGTCGCGCCGTTCGGCATCGAGCCCGGCGAGGCGGTCGAGTCCGTCGGCAAACGCGTTTCCGCGCTGGGCCAGCCGGGCGCGCAGGCCTGCGGTGTCTTCGCGGATGAGTTTGATATCGAGCATGAGCGTTCCTAATCTTTTCTGCGGCTTCGGTGGATTTTCCGCTTCGAGCGGCCACCCTTTTTGATGCGCTGTTCCAGCCCTTCCAGTTTCATTTTGATGAGCGCCGGGTAACGGTAGTTGCCATCCAGTCCCTGAAACCGTTCGTACGCCTGGTCCAGTTGACCCTCTTCCTCCAGGCACGAGGCCATGATGAATTCCATGTCGCCTTCGAAATCGCTGCGTGGATACGCATTTTGAAACGCGGTGTAACGGGCGCGCGCTTCTTCACATTTCTTGAGCGAGAACAGGATTTCCATCATACGGAAATACGCACGTTCCGCCCAGTCGGATTTCGGGTAATTCTCGAGCAGGATCTCGAGTTCCATCAACGCCTGGTCGTAGTTGTGTTTTTTAAAAAAGATCGACGCAATGCGGAACTGATGCTCGGCGTTTTCATCCGGACGCTCGTTGAGGTTGATCAGGTTCTGGTACTCGATGATCGCCTGGTCGAGGTCCTTGATGTTGAGCTCCACGATTTCGGCGATGTACTTGCGCGAATCGTAGGCGAAGGGTCCCTTGGGGTTGCGTTTTGCCACGTCCTGGAAAAAACCGAGGGCCTTTTCGTAGTCGTCGAGGTCGAAGTAATGGATTTCACCCAGGCGAAACAGGGCTTCCTGCGCGATGGGGCCTTTCGGCGAGATTTCGATGACGGCGCGGAACAGTTCGACGGCGCTGTGGCTGTGGCCGTCGATCCACCGGTCGTGCGCCTTTTCCAGCAACCGGCGCGGTTCGGAATCCGGCTGGCAGGCGCCGATGAACACGAGCGCCACAATCCAAATCAGAAACTGGAACTGGAATGCGATTCGAGAATCCAACACGATCCGCCTTAATGGGGTTTGGTGACCGGGCAGGGATCAGTCTTCGAGTTTTTCAAATCCGACGATCTGCGTGCCTTCTTCCATGCGGACCAGGCGCACGCCCTGCGTGTTGCGGCCCATGACGGAAATTTCACTGACTTCCATGCGGACGATGTTGCCGCGCGAGGTGACCACCAGCAGTTCGTCGTCGTCCTGCACCTGCTCGACGCCGACGAGGTGGCCGGTTTTTTCGTTGCAGCGGAGGGTGATGACGCCGCGGCCGCCGCGGCCCTGCACGGGGTAGTCGTCGATCGGCGTGCGCTTGCCCAGCCCGTTTTCCGCCACCGCCAGCAGGTGTTTGCCCGGTTCCACGATTTCCGCGCCCACCACCCGGTCGCCGTCCTTGAAACGGATGCCCGTCACGCCGCGTCCGGTGCGGCCGATGGGGCGCACGTCCTGCTCGTCAAAGCGGATGGCCATGCCGGAGCGGGTGGCCATCAGGATGTGCTGTTTGCCGTCGCTGATGAGCGCGGTGATGACGCGGTCGCCCTCGTCCAGCGTGAGGCCGATGATGCCGCCCTGGCGGGGCCGGCTGTAGGCTTCCATCGACGTCTTCTTCACGATGCCGCTCTCGGTGACGCAGGTGATGAACTTGTCGGCTTCGAACGTGTCCACGGTGAGGATGCTGGCAATTTTCTCGTCCGGTTGCAACTGTATGAGGTTGGCGATGGACTTCCCCTTGGCGATGCGGCTCGCTTCCGGAATGTGATACACCTTGAGCCAGTGCACGCGGCCAAGGTTGGTGAACACCAGCAGGTAGTCGAGGTTCGACGCCACGAACACCTGGTGCACCACGTCTTCCTCGTTGACCGCCATGCCCTTGATGCCCTTGCCGCCGCGTTTCTGCGCGCGGTAGTTGTCGATCAACTGGCGCTTGATGTAGCCGCCGCGGGAGTAGGTGACCACGACGTCCTCGTCGGCGATGAGGTCCTCGATGTCGATGTCCGCCTCGTCCGTCACCACGATCTCGGTGCGGCGCTCGTCGCCGTACTTGTCTCGGATGCGGACCAGTTCTTTCTTGATGATGTCGAGCTTCACGTCCTCGTGGGCGAGGATGTTTTCGTATTCGGCGATTTCCTTGCGCACCGCTTCCAGGTCGTCCACGATCTTCTGCCGTTCGAGGCCGGTGAGGCGTTGCAGGCGCATCTCGAGGATGGCCTTGGCCTGCGCTTCCGACAGACCGAACTGCGTCATCAACCCGTCACGCGCGCTGGCGGGATCGGCGGCCTGGCGGATCAACTGCACCACTTCATCGAGGTGGTCGAGGGCGATTTTGAGGCCTTCCAGGATATGTTCGCGCTCGCGTGCTTTTTTGAGATCGTATTCCGTGCGGCGGGTGATGACCTCGCGGCGGAACAGCACGAACTGCTCGAGCGCGTCCTTGAGGTCCAGGAGACGCGGTTCGCGTCCCACCAGCGCCAGCAGGTTGATGCCGAAGGTTTCCTGCAGCTGCGTGTTCTTGTACAGGGTGTTCAGGATGACCTGGCTGTTGGCGCCCTTTTTGAGTTCAATCACCACACGGATGCCCTCGCGGTCGGATTCGTCGCGCAGGTCGCTGATGCCTTCGAGTTTCTTGTCGCGCACCAGTTGCGCGATCTTTTCCACGAGGCGCGCCTTGTTCACCTGGAACGGCAGCTCGCGGATGATGATCCATTCGCGGTCGCCTTTCGGGCTTTCCTCGATCTCCACCCGGCCGCGCACCTTGATCTGCCCGCGTCCGGTATGGTAAGCCGCGCGGATGCCGGCGGTGCCGTAAATCAGCCCCGCCGTCGGGAAATCCGGCCCGGGCACGATTTTGATGAGGTCGTCGATACTGCACCCCGGGTTTTCGATGAGGTGGATGGCCGCGTTGACGATTTCCGTCAGGTTGTGCGGCGGAATGTTGGTCGCCATGCCGACGGCAATGCCCGACGAACCGTTGACCAGAAGATGCGGAAACGCCGCCGGAAGCACCGTGGGTTCCGTCGTCGATTCGTCGTAGTTGGCAATGAACTGAACGGTGTCTTTTTCGAGATCGTTGAGCAGCTCCTGCGTGATCTCGCGCATGCGGATTTCCGTGTAGCGCATCGCAGCCGCGGAGTCTCCGTCCACCGACCCGAAGTTGCCCTGTCCGTCCACCAGCGGGTAGCGCAGCGCAAACGGCTGCGCCATGCGCACGATGGTGTCGTACACCGCCATCTCGCCGTGGGGATGGTATTTACCGATGACATCGCCGACGATGCGCGCCGACTTGCGGTAGGGCCGGTTGAACACGTTGCCCTGGTCGTGCATGGCGTACAGGGAACGCCGGTGCACCGGTTTCAGTCCGTCGCGGATGTCCGGAAGCGCGCGGCCGATGATGACGCTCATCGCGTAATCGAGATACGCGCTCCGCATCTCGTCTTCGATATTGATCAGCTCTACGGTCTGGCCCATGGGTCGTGTCTTTGGTTAAGGTCGTTGTGTGTTCTGCGCGGTGGCCGGCTCAGATATCCAGGTTTTTGGCATCCATGGCGTGTTTGTGTATGAATTCCCGGCGCGGCTCCACGGCGTCGCCCATCAACGTCGAGAACAGTTCCTCCAGTTCGACGATGTCCTCGGCGCGCACCTGCAGCAGCACCCGCGACTCCGGGTTCATGGTGGTTTCCCACAACTGGTCCGGGTTCATCTCGCCCAGGCCTTTATAACGCTGGATGTACATGCCGCCCTTGCCGGATTCCATGATGGCGTCCAGAAGTTCGTTCTTATTGGGAAGCTGGCGCGACTCGTTCTTGTAATTCAGGGTGAACGGAGGGCGGTCGAGCCCCCGGATCGGCTCGTAATACGAATACAGTTTCTTGATGAGCGGGGATTTCACAAACTCCGCGTTGAACTGGACACCGAACTCCCGGCCCCAGCGACGTCCGGAAAACAGGAACTGGTAAAAATTCTTTTCCGGATCGTAGTCGATGGTGATGTAAAAATCCTTGATCGACGTCGTCACCTGGATCCATTTCTGGCCGTGCTCGGTTTTCGAGCGGTAGGTGTTGCCCTCCGGATCGTCGAACTCGATGCCGAATTTGCCGAACTCCGCCGCTTCATCCTCGCCCAGCGTCTCGCCGTTTTTGAGGACAACGGGCACGTTTTTGAGACCCCCTCCGAGTTCGAACCGTTCCCGGCAATCGGCATCGATCAACTGATCCATGATGTCCTCGATGGTTTTCAGCATGGTGCCCAGCGTGCGGAAGGTGTTCTCATCCATGGTCTGGCTCACCAGCGCGTCCAGAACCTCCGCCGGAATGTTGTTTTTGGAAATCATGTCCGTGCAATCGCGGTACTGGATCAGCTGGTTGACGATCTTGACCAGTTCGGGTCCGGCGTAGGCGTTGCCGTTGTCGGCGATGTGGAGTTCCTGGTTCTCGCTGCCCTGCTCGACCAGGTACTGCGACAGGATTTTTTCGTCCTTGATGTACGTTTCCGACTTGCCGCGTTTGATCTTGAACAGGGGCGGCTGGGCGATATACAGGTATCCGCGTTCGATCACCTCCTGCATCTGCCGGAAGAAAAAGGTGAGCAGGAGCGTGCGGATGTGCGAACCGTCCACGTCGGCGTCGGTCATGATGATGATCTTGTGGTAACGGATCTTGTCGACGTTGAAATCGTCCTTGCCGATGCCCGTGCCGAGCGCCGTGATGAGGGCGCGGATTTCGTCGCTGCTGATCATTTTGTCGTAGCGCGCTTTTTCAACGTTCAGAATTTTTCCCTTGAGCGGCAGGATGGCCTGGAATTTGCGGTTGCGGCCCTGTTTGGCGGAACCGCCGGCGGAATCACCCTCAACGATATACAGTTCGGACTCGGCCGGATCTTTTTCCGCGCAATCGGCGAGTTTTCCGGGCAGGGAACTGATTTCCAGCGCACTCTTACGCCGAACCAGGTCTTTGGCTTTCTTGGCCGCCTCGCGTGCCTGAGCGGCGCTGATGGCCTTTCCGACGATGGACCGCGCCACCGCGGGCTCTTCCTCGAAGATCTGACCCAGCTTTTCGTTGACGATCTGCTCCACCTGACCCTTGACGTCACTGTTGCCCAGGCGGCCCTTGGTCTGGCCCTCGAACTGCGGATCCGGGATCTTGACGCTGATCACCGCCACCAGTCCTTCGCGCACATCCTCGCCCGTCAGGCTGACGCCGGCGGTTTTAAGCAGGTTGTTCTGCGTGGCGTAACTGTTGATGGTGCGGGTGAGGGCGGAGCGGAACCCGCTCAGGTGCGTTCCGCCGTCCCTGGTGTTGACGTTGTTGACGAAGGTGAAAATTTCTTCGGCATAACTGTCGTTGTACTGCATCGACAACTCCAGGAACATGTTGTCGCGTTCGCGCTCGATGTAGATCGGTTTGGGATGCAGGGTCTTTTTGTTTTTATTCAGGTGATCGATGAACGACTGGATGCCGCCCTCGAAAAAGAAATCGTGGCTGCGCCCGTCCCGCTCATCGTGAATCTTGATGCGCAGGCCCTTGTTCAAATACGACAACTCCCGCAGGCGGTTTGACAGGATGTCGAAACTGAAATTGGTGTCGGGAAAGATTTCGGGATCCGGCCGGAAGTCGATCTTGGTGCCGGTGGTGGTGGTTTGCCCCACTTCTTCCAGGGACGTGACCGGTTTGCCGCGCTCGTATTTCTGCTGGTAGATCCTGTTGTCGCGCTTGATCTCCAGTTCCAGCGTCTCCGCCAGTGCGTTGACGACCGAGACACCGACGCCGTGCAGGCCCGCCGACACCTTGTACGTGTCCTTGTCGAACTTGCCGCCGGCATGCAGGGTGGTCATCACCACTTCGGCGGCGGACATGTTCTTGCCCTTGTGGTGGTCCACGGGGATGCCGCGGCCGTTGTCCGATACGGTCACACTGCTGTCGACGTGCAACTGGACTTCAACCTCGGTGCAGTATCCGGCGATGGCCTCATCCACGCTGTTGTCCACCAGCTCGTAAATCAGGTGGTGGAGCCCGTCCTGACCTGTACCCCCAATGTACATGGCGGGTCGCTTGCGGACAGCTTCCAGACCTTCCAGGACCTTGATATTGGACGAGTCGTAAACAGCCTTTTGCGGTGTTTCCATCAGTTCCAGATCAGAGAGAAATAATAAATAACAAGATAGTTGTTGTAGAAGGCGCTGTGGGAATGTGGAAAATCAGTCTAAATCAATGAATTTAAAGGAATAATTGATTGAACAACTCATGTGGCCGAACGCCTCGAACGCATTGCGGGTGGGGACAGATTCGTACCTTATATAATTATACCCGAATAGGGTCCCTTTAGGACACAAATTTTGCCCAGGTTTTCCACAAATTTTTAAGGAATGGCTCAGCTTTCGAGGATGTTCAGAATCTGCTGGATGGACCCGGTCATCTCGTTGTTTTCCTTGACCAGCGAGGAAATCTTGCGGTGGGAGAAAATGACCGTGGTGTGGTCTTTTCCACCGAATTGCCTGCCGATCTCCGGAAGCGACGCCTGGGTGTATTCCCGGCAGATGTACATGGCGATCTGGCGGGGGATGGAGATGTCCCGGGACCGCTTTTTGGACTTGAGGTCGGACACCCGGATGCTGAAGTACTGCGCCACGGTTTTCTGGATGTTGGCGATGGAGAAGTTCTTGTTCTTGTCCACCGTGAAATCCTTCAACACTTCCTTGGCGAGATCCAGGTCGATGTCGCGCCGCGTGAAAGAAGAGTAGGCGATCACGCGCAGGAGAATGCCCTCCAGCTCGCGGATGTTCGACTTGATGTTGTTGGCGAGGAACATGGCGACGTCCTGCGAAATTTCCTTTTCATGGGAATCCGCCTTTTTGTAAAGAATCGCCATTTTGGTTTCGAGGTCCGGCGGCATGATGTCGGCGATGAGCCCGCTTTCGAACCGCGAACGCAGACGCTCCTCGATGTTCTTCATGTCCTTGGGGTACCGGTCGCTCGAAACGACGATCTGCTTGTGGTACTCGTACAGCGAATTGAACGTGTAGAAAAACTCTTCCTGCGTGCGTTCCTTTCCCGCAATGAACTGAATGTCGTCAACGAGAAGCACGTCCAGCGGACGGTACCTTTCCCGGAACGCGGCCATCTTGTCCCGTTTGATCGATTCAATCAGGTCGACAGTGAAGCGTTCCGCGGAAATGTAACGGACGCGCAGGTTGGGGTTCTGATTTGAAATCTGGTTGCCGATGGCGTGCAGCAGATGCGTTTTTCCCAGACCCACCGCACCGTACAGGAACAACGGATTGTAGGTGTACGCCGGTTTCTGCGCCACGGCCTGGCAGGCGGCGTGGGCGAACTGGTTGTTGGGCCCGATGACAAAACGGTCGAACGCGTACTTCGGGTTCAGGAAACTTTCCGCGCGCGGAGATTCACCCACTTCCACTTGTGGTGAAGAAGGGGCAGGGGTCTCCATTCCCGCTTCAGACGGGGCCGAAACGGGGTGATGCCCGTTTCCATTTCCATTTACATTGCTGTTGGACGGGGTTGAAACACCGTTTACCTGAAAACACACTTCCAGTTTCTTGTTCGCGATATTTTCCAGCGTCTCTTGAATCAACTCCAAATAGTTTTCCCTAAGACACCGTTCAAAGAAACGGTTGGGAACCACCAGGGTGAGTGTGTTTTCGTTTTTGGCGCAGGGATAAAGCGGGGTGAACCATGTGTTGAAGTTTTCAGGAAGAATTTTCTGTTCGATGTGATCGAGACAATTCTTCCATAGAGCGTCCATAAACCCAGCCCCTTCTACTTGAGAAAAATCGTGTGGACGAAATATAAATGTGAGGAGAGAACGCGTTGAATATATAAAACGGTCTGAACCAATTCAACCACAAAAAATGGGCAGAAAGTTCTTTCAAAAATAAGTCGTGCAATAACAGGTTAATTGCCTGATTAAAAATTTGTTACTCACATATTTTCCACAGGTGTTCAATTTGTGGAAAACCCGCCCCTCCTTTTTTGGTATCAGAACACATTCAAAAATATAAGGTTACAGGCTTTATACCCTGGGCCGTGCGCTGTTGGTAGAAACCGGTCGCCAACGGCTGAACGCAGGCGGACGCGCGATCACGGGGATCCCGTCGACAGCCCGGGCCGTTTGCCGGTTCTTCACCTCACCCGTCTTGCCGCGCACAAGACGACCCCTGCCTGTATATGGAACGGACCGGAACGTCCGGTCCGTTCCTCCCGCCTCTTTCAATTTGTTTTTGGTTTTTATCATTTAAGGGAGACATCATGAACTGGTTGCGAGGAAAAAAAACCTACCTGGTCGCGGCGATGATGGTCGCCATTTCGATTATCAATCTCATGACGGGTGACGCGTCGCTGACCGACCTGGTCTCGAGTCCGCACTTCAACACCCTGCTGGAAGGCATCGGTCTCGGCACTTTGCGTGCCGGCGTTTCCAAAAACCTGTTTCGATAAAAAAAAATTGAATACGAATTTTCCCGGCCGGGTTTGTTCTTTTCTTCCTTCCTGTGTCGGCCACGCCGCAGGATCGCGAGCATTCTTCCATCATTCCACCCCCTGAATCCGAAGCCATGACCCTTTCGTTCCTGCAAATCCTCACGCCCTACATCACGCTCCTGCTCACCGCGGGCATCTGGGTGGTGGGCTGGCTGATGAAAAAACTCATCGCCGAGAACGACCGCCACTTCCTCGAAGTCAAAACCGAACTGAAAGCGAAGATCGACGAACGGGGCGGCGAGCTGGAAAAACGCATCGACAAACTGGAGCGCGACCTGGAACTGCTGGAACGTTCGCGTCTGGCCGATCACAAATACCTGTACGAGCAGTTCGTGCACAAGGACGGCTTTCACCGTACCGTCGGCCGCACCGAAAGCGCCATCGGCAGGATCTTCAAACAGCTCAACGAACTCAACCGGGTGGTGAACCGCAACATCGGCGCCGCGGAAAACAACCATGACTGACGCCCGGCCTGATCCCACTCTCGTAGTTCTGCTGGAAGAGGTGGGGGCGCTGCGGCAATCGATCCAGGAGATTTTGCGCCACGCGCCGGAAGAGGTGCAGCTGCACCGCATCCACGGCATGTACGTCGGCCACATCCTCGACATCCGCAAAACGCTTCTGCAGGAACAGGCGGCGGACAAGGAGGCATTGCTTATCGACGCGCTCCGCGCCGTGGTGCGGTTTCTGCTGGAACGCGGGGAAGAGGGGATGGCGCAGTTCGTCGGCGACCATCTGGAAGCCATCGGTGAAAAGGTGAAAGAGACGTGGCAGGATTCAAAAACATTTCCAGACTGGCAAACGGCTACGCGGACATCCGCCGCACCCTCGGCCGCGCCATCACCCCGTTCGGACGCACCAGCGCCGGGCATAAGGAGGAACGGCGGCAACGGGCGTGCCGGGACCTGAAGTTTTTCGCGGAAACCTATTTCCCGCATTACCTGACGGAAAAACCGTCGAAGATGCACCGCCACTTCTACCGGCGGTTCCAGCAGGCGATCGACCGCGCCCAGTCGCCGAAACAACGCGGCCATGCATCGTTCCCCTCCCGCATCGCCCAGGCGGCGCCGCGCGGTCACGCCAAATCGACGATCACCTCCCTGATCCTGCCGTTGTGGTGCATCGCGACAGAGAAACGCAAGTTCATCGGCCTGGTGTCGGACACCACCGAACAGGCGGCGGACTTCCTCGAATTCATCAAGGCGGAACTGGAGGTCAACGAACGCCTCATCGAGGATTTCCCGAAAGCCTGCGGCGAAGGCAGGACGTGGAAATCGGGACAGGTCATCACCGCCAACGGCGTCAAACTCAAATGCTGGGGCAAACGCAAGGCCATGCGCGGCGCCAGGCACGGTCATCGAAGGCCGGACCTCATTATATGTGACGATCTGGAAAGCGACGAGAACATCGATTCGCCCGAGCAACGCGCCAAAGACCGCGAATGGTTTTTCAAGGCGCTGATGAAGATCGGCGGACGCTACTCCGTGTACCTCGTCGTCGGCACGCTGTTGCATTACGATTCCTTACTGGCGCACCTCTTGAAGCGACCCGGCTGGCAGGCCGACACCTGGCGCGCCGTGATGGCGTGGTCGGCGTCGCCGTTGTGGGTGGAATGGGAACACCTGTTCGCCGCGCGCAAGGAAAAGGAGGCGGACCGGTTTTTTTCACAGCATAAAAAGGAGATGCTGGTGGGCACCGAGGTGCTGTGGCCGAAGGTCGAGGACTATTACTATTTGATGAAGATGCGGGTGAGCGACGGGCCCGCGTACTTCGATTCTGAAAAACAGAACCAGCCGATCAATCCCGATGACTGCCTGTTCCAGGAAAATTGGTTTCGTTACGTGGAAGAAGACGAGGTGGCGCAGAAGCTGGCGGCCGGGGAATACACCGAATTTTACGGCGCCGTCGATCCGTCACTCGGCAAGCAGTCGCAGAAAGCCGACCCGTCGGCCATCGTCATCGCCGGCGTGGACGCGGAGGGCGGCATCGACGTGCTGGAAGCGGACATCCAGAAGCGGCACCCGGACGCCATCATGGAAGACCTGTTCGCCTATCATAAAAGGTACGGGCTGACCGTGCTGGGTATCGAGGAGATTCAGTTTCAGGAACTGTTCAAGGACCTCGTTATAAAGGAGAGCGCGAAACGGCGGTTGTATTTACCTGTCGAGGGCCTGCGCCCGAATACGGACAAAGTGTTGCGCATCACCAAGATCCAGCCGCAGATCAAGAACGGCGTCATCCGCTTCCGCCGCCACCAGACCCAGCTCCTGGACCAGCTCCGCTACTTCCCCAAAGCCGACCACGACGACGGCCCCGACGCCCTCGAAATGACCTTCTCCCTCATCACCCAGGCGCACCACTCCGGGCCGAGGGTGCGGTTGTTGTGATTGAAACAGGTTTTTTAAAAAGGAATGGTTTCAAAAGTTTGAAACCAGTCATTATCCGAACCCTCCTTTTTAAATCCGCAAACCCTCTTTTACATAACCGTTTAGCCAAAATTCCCCTTGTCCTGTCTGCTGTATGCAGGACGGGTTGAGGGTCTTCTGCTCCCTCCCCTCCCGTTTCACTTTCCAACCTTCCTCCGACGGAAACGCCTCTCTTATGAACATCACCGACTGGTTTCAACGCAAAGTCAGCGCCACCACGCGCGCGCTCACCCTGCTCATGCCGCTGCGTCCCGGCTCGGGTCTCCGCGGCAGCTACGAATCGCTGGCGCGCGAGGGCTACATGCAGAACAGCGTCGTCCACGCCTGCGTCAAGGAAATCGCCGAAGCCGCCGCCGGGGTGCCGTGGTCGCTCTACCAGCGCAAAGCCGACGGCGACCTGGAAGAACTCTCCACCCACCCGCTCCTCAAACTGCTCGACCGGTCGAACCCCTTCCAGGGCAAATTCGAGTTGATCGAGCGTTGCGTCGCCCACCTTTACCTTTCCGGCAACGCGTATGTGGAAGCGGTCGGACCCGAGAGCCGCGCCGCCAAAACCAAAACCCCGCCGACGGAACTCTACGCCCTGCGCCCGGACCGCATCACCATCCTGCCCGATCCCACCCGCTTCATCCGCGGCTACGAGTACACGGTGGGCGGGCAGACGGTGCGCTTTTCTCCGGAGCAGGTGCTGCACCTCAAACTGTTCCATCCGCTCGACGACTGGTATGGCCTCTCGCCGGTGCAGGTGGCGGCGCTCTCGGTGGACAAGATGAACGCGTCCGACAAATGGAACGCGGCCTTGTTGCAAAACTCCGCCGTGCCTTCCGGCGCGCTCGTCTCGAAGAAGCGTCTCACCGACGAACAGTACGCGCGTCTCAAGGACGAGATGCGCGACCAGGTGCAGGGCATCGCCAACGCGCGCACGCCTCTGTTGCTGGAAGAAGACATCGAGTGGAAAGAGATCGGCCTTTCGCCGCGCGACATGGACTGGATCGACGGCCTGCGCTTCAGCGCCCTGCAGATCGCGCAGATCTACAATGTGCCGCCGGAACTCATCGGCCTGCAACCCGCCACCTACCAGAACCGCCGGGAAGCGCGCAAGGCGTTGTACACGGAAGTGGTCCTGCCCCTGCTCACGCGCCTGCGCGATGCGCTCAACAACTGGCTTTTGCCGCGGTTCGGCGACGGGCTGTTTCTCGATTACGACGCCGACCGCATCGACGCCCTCTCCGAAGACCGCGACTCGTTATGGCGGCGCGCCGTGCAGTCGCATTTCCTCACCCTCAACGAGAAGCGCGAGATGGTGGGCTACGACGCCGTGCCCGATGGCAACCGCCTCTTCCTGCCGCAAAACCTCACCCCGCTTGGCCAAAAACCAAAGTCCCATTCCAATTCGGACTCTCCCACTCTTCATTAGATAACTTCTGCTTCTCACACCCCTGTAACCGCTCACGCTTGGCGTGCCACTTTTGGAGTGTTCTTATATGGAGTACAAATCCTTCGCATTCAAACTCGACGACGTGTCGGACAGCGGCCGCTTCCATGGCTACGCCGCCACCTTCGGCAACGTCGACCTCGGCCTCGACGTCGTGCACAAAGGCGCGTTCCTTCACTCGCTGCTGGAAACGCACGGCCGCGTGCCGATTCTCGATCACCACGACCCGGCCAGGCAGGTGGGCTGGAACCTGGAAGCGCGCGAGGACGACCACGGCCTGTTCGTGCGCGGCCAGCTCGACCTCAACGTGCAGGCGGCGCGGGAGCGTCACTCCCTCATGAAGATGGCGGCGCAGATCGGCGGCCACACCGGACTTTCCATCGGCTTCCAGACGGTGCGCGAGGAAACCGACGCCAACGACTTCCGCGTGCGCCACCTGAAAGAAATCCGCCTGCTCGAGTACAGCCTCGTCACATTTCCCATGAACCCGGAAGCGGGCGTGACGCGGGTCAAGACACACGGCCCCCTGGCGCTTGCCGACTCGCTTCATTCGTTGCTCAGCACGTTGCGGGCCTGAAACGCATTCCTTCCTCTTTCGTCAATTGAAGTTTCATATTTCCCATCCACAAGGAGACCCACCCATGCAGGACATCAAACAACTGGTACACGACATCAACCGGTCCTTCCAGGAATTCAAGACGCGCAACGACCAGCGTCTCAGCGAGCTGGAGAAAGGCCGCCAGGATCCGCTTCTCGGAAACCAGGTCGACCGCCTCGGCCACGAGGTGCAGGACCTGAACGAAATCAAAAGCCGCATGGAGCGCATCGAAACGCAACTCAACCGCCCGATCTTTGACAGCGGTCCCGCAAGCACCTTCCACGTCGATCCCGAACGCAAGCAGGCCATCCACACCTACCTGCGCAAAGGCGAAGGCGCGCTTTCTCCGCACGAGGTCAAACTGCTCTCGGTGGACAGCGATCCGCAGGGCGGTTACTGGGTGACGTCGGAAATTTCGCAACGCGTCATCACGCAGATCGCCGAAAGCTCGCCGCTCCGTCACCTGGCGGCGGTCGAGACCATCTCCAGCGACGCGCTGGAGATTCCGGAAGACCTGAGCGACACCGAAGTCGGCTGGACTTCCGAGACCGGCGTGCGGAGTGAAACCGACACGCCCACCATCGGCGTGCGGCGCATCCCGGTTCATGAACTGTACGCCATGCCCAAGGCGACGCAGAAGTTGCTCGACGACGCGCGCGTCAACGTCGAGGAGTGGCTCAGCCACAAGATCGCGGCGAAGATGTCGTACGTCGAGAACTCCGCGTTCATCAACGGAGACGGTATCGACAAACCGCGCGGCCTGTTGACCTACCCCGCGGGCACGACGAATCCCGGCCAGGTGCGGCAGGTGAACTCCGGCCACGCCAGCCAGATCACCGCGGACGGTTTGCGCGCCGCGTTCTATGCGCTCAAGACACCTTACATCCGCCACGCGCGCTGGATCATGTCGCGTTCCACCATCGAGGTCATCTCCAAGCTGAAAGACGGCGGCGGCAGTTACCTTTGGGAACCGGGTTTGAAGGAAGGCGAACCGCAGATGCTGCTGGGTCACCCGATCGAACGCATGGAGGACATGCCGTCGGTTTCCGCCAACGCTTTGCCCATCGCATTCGGCGACTGGAAGCAGGCATACACGATTGTCGACCGTTCCGGCGTGCGTGTGCTGCGCGATCCGTTCAGCGCCAAACCCTTTGTGCTGTTCTACACGACCAAGCGCACCGGCGGCGACGTCACCAACTTCGAAGCCCTGGTCATCCAGAAAATCGCCGCGTAGGCAGGGAAGGGATTATTTATACCCCTCATCCTGGCCTTCTTCCGCAAGGGGAGAAGGAACTTTTAAAACCCCTTCTCCCTTGATGGGAGCACTCTTTGAGTGACGGGCTGGGGTGAGGGTGAACGATGATTATCTCTTCTTTTCACTCTTAAATCTCCCAACCCAGGAGGACAACATGCGAGACATGAAAAGCAATGTGGACGCGGTGAACTCTCTTGCTCCCGCCGCGTACACTGCCAGCAGCAACGGCTCCGGCGTGGACCTGCAAGGCCACGACGCCGCCATGGTCGTGTTCAGTGCTGGTGCCGCCGATACCACAGATACGGATGAAGTTTACACCCCGAAAGTCGAGGAGTCGGATGACGACGTCACCTACACCGCCGTCGCAGCGGACGACCTGGAAGGCGCTCTCGCCAACCTGTCGGCCAACAGCATCCAGCGCGTCGGCTATAAAGGATGCAAGCGCTACATCCGTGCGGTGCTCACCATCGCCGGCACCACGCCTTCGGTGCAGGCCGCAGGAACCGTCCTGCGCGGCCACCCCGCCCAGGCCCCGATAGCGTGATTGGGCAATCCCCTCCTGACTCCCTTTCCCTTCCTTATAAAGGAAGGGAAAGGGGCGGTTTCCCGATAACAACCTTTCCTTATATATAGGAACCCTTTTCCATGGCCCGAACCCTTAAAATCGCACCCGCCGAAGAACCGCTTTCCCTTTCCGAGGTCAAGGCGTACCTGAAGGTGACGTCATCCGATGACGACGTGCTTATCACGCGGATCCTCGCCAGCGTGCGCCGCGCCTGCGAAGCGTGGACCGGCCGGCCGCTCGTCACCCAGACGTGGACCCTGTGGCTCGACGGATTCCCCCGCACCAACCGGAAAAACACGCCTTCTTCCGGACACTTCGACCTGCCTGTTGATTCTTTCGATGCCGCCTCGCCCGTCATTAACCTGCCCCTGCCGCCGTTGCAGTCGGTGAGCTTCCTCAAAACCTACGATGCAGATCATCAACCGACAACGTTCGACAGCATGAAGTATTTCGTCGATACGGCCTCCCAACCGGGACGGCTCGTGCTCAACCAGGGTGCGTCCTGGCCATCCGGTCTGCGGAATGCGAACGCGGTGGAGATCGAGTTCGTCGCCGGGTACGGCGCGGCTGCGGCGGTGCCGGAACCGATCAAGCAGGGCATCCTTGTCTGGGCGCAACTGCTTTATGCCAACCAGAAGTGGCTGTTTGAATCCGGTGAGGAGGTGACGGGCCTCTCTGCCATGAACCGCCACCATCTTCCCGCGCAGGTGGAAGCGTTGTGGCAACCGTTCCGCTTGTTCGGATTGAGAGGAATACGATGAGCCTCGCGTTTTATTACCCGACCCAGGCCGCACCCACCGCGCAATGGATTCCCGGCAAGGCGCCGCGCTTTCCATTGAAGAAGACCACGGCATATCCCTCGCAGGTAACGGGCGAAACGGCAGGCGGCGTTCTGCACTTACAGGACACCGGAAGCCTGCGCGAGCAGTGGGAGCTGGTGTTCGACCGCATCCCCCCCGCCGATCATGAAGCGCTCAAAACCTTTTTCCAGGCCGTGCGGAAGTCCTTTCACACGTTTCAGTATGTAGACCCCCAGGGGGTGGTGCACCTCGTGCGCTGGATGAATGAATTCGAGTTTGAAGAAACCGTGCCGGAACGCTTTTCCGGAAGCATCGTTCTCAGAAAGGAATAATCCCATGATCGACTGGCAGAACACCCGATTGGAAGACCTTACGTTTGACGTGCAGGTGGAAGGCATTCAGGAAGTGGGGCACACGTTTGTGTTTCCGGTGATGGTGAAGTTGAAAGACGGGACTCCCGCATTCACCCAACCGGTTTCGTTGCGCACCGACTTCTACCGCGAACTCAAGAAGACGCCTGACTGGGAGGCCGCTTTGATGCAGATCATACAGGCGCGTGTTCGTGAAGAATGCCACCGCCGCAAGAAACAGGACAGCGTTTCCATTCACGACCGCCTTCGTTTGATGAACAGCGGCAACCATTCCCTTCAATAACCCAATTCATCTTTCTTCATGCGTACCTTCCCTCCCACATTCGATACGGCCAAAAACCAGACCGCACAACAGCCGGTGCATTTGCTGAAAATCGACTGGTCCGCCGTCAACGGCTACCCACCGCTGACGGTGCGGCTGGCCGACCGGTCAATGTCCACCGGTCAGGAAACCTGGCTGGCGCTGGTGGCCGACTGGGGCGAACTCGACAACCGCAGGACCGGCGGACCGACTCCGGAATCGTATCCGGACGTGCACCTCACGCTGATCAACGCACCGGCGGTGTTCGCGGAAAAAGCGGAGCGTTTCTCCGACCTGTTTGAAATCTATCCGCCGGAAGCAGCGACGGTGACCCTCTATCACTGGTTCGAGGAGGCGGGTCTGGATGAGAACGATCTGGTGCCGCTTCTCACCGGGCGGCTGGTGGATCCCATTGAGTACGACCCCGCATTTTGCCGCCTTCGCCTTGTAAATTTACATGAGTATTTCGGACGCATTCATTTCGGGCGTGCCATCAATTTAACCGATTACCCTCAGGCACCGGAGAAGAACCTGGGGCGGATGTGTCCCATCGTGTTCGGCCGGGTGGACCGGGCTCCCGGTGTGCTGGTGAGGAAAACTCGAACCACACGCATGACCTCGGTCGCCTCCCCGGGAGCCACCACGCTGGACGTCGCCGATACCGGTGGCTTTCCCGAATCCGGTACTCTGGTGGTGAACCAAGACAACATCGCTTACACCGGCACCACCCCCACCGCGTTCACCGGGTGCAGCGGCGTCAACGATTATCATTATGCGGGCGATGAAGTGCTGGAGTGGGTGACCGATCACCGCTACCTGTTCTCCGACCCGGCTTACCCCATTGCGGATATCCGCAACGTGCAGGTCGCGGGTGTGCCCGCTGATCCGGCCAGCTACAGCATCGATGTCAGTAAGGGAGAGGTGGTGTTCACTGAAAAGCCGCGCCGGACGCAATCCATCGACACACGGTTTCTGCAGGCGCAATTCGATACGGTGGCGGCAGGCAACACGGCGGTGGACGCCATCAAGGCCATGGATCCCGGCGGGAAAACGCAGTACGCGCGGATCAACCAGTTTCAACCTTTATTAAAATTGCAACAGACCGACGCCATGCCTGCGATCGGCGAGATCAACAAGGTGTTCCTGCGCGTCGAGCATTTCGTCGAGGAAAAACTGCCGAACGATAGCGTGTTCGCCCGCTTTGAAGGCCTGGGCCAGGTGGGGGTGTTGTCGCCTCCGTCTGCGGACGAAGGAGCGTTGACTTCGGGCTCGACGGACATCACCCACACGCATCTTGATACGTTGGGCTTTCCGGTCAACAACCCCGACCACCTGCACGGCGCGACGTCGGAAGCCGACCACATCATCGTGCAGGGGGCGAGCAGTGGACCCGGCGGCGATCATAAGGTGACGGGTCCGGCTGACGTCGGCCCGTTTTCCATCCCGATCACCTTTCCCTCGCCGCCTTCGGGAAACGTGCTGAGCGCGGAGTACCGCGTCACCTGGCGTTTCAAGTCGATCACCTTCACCGGCACCAACCCGGTTGTGACGTTTGTCGATGGCGCGGACGTGCGCACCGTTGGCACCTTCAACCCCACACGAGGCGATTTCGATTACACGCAAACGTTCACCGTCTCCAGCGGGCCCGGTGGGAACACTTGGAGTTTCAAAATCAACAACGGGTCAATGTGGTTCGATGCACTGACGGTCGAGCGCACCCTGTTTTATCCGCCGAATCCCGCGACGCAGGGCAACGGACTCGACACGGTGAAAGGCGGCAACGTCAGCCAGCACGGTTCGTCGCCCGCAATGAGTGCGGTGACCGACAAGACAACGCAGACCGTCATCAACCTTTTCGACATCACGGGGCTGGTCAACCGCGACTGGAACTGGTTCACCAATCGTGTGGTGGAGATCGAATACACAGGTACGCAGGACGGCAGAACGGCATTCATCATCCACGTTGCGTTCGAAATCGAATTCGCACGGAGGAGGCTCGTGACCACCGATGCGGTGAGTGCCGAGGTTGAGGGTGTGAAAGACGACGCGGCGGGCACGATCACCGGTACGCCCAACGCCGTCCTTGAACGTCCCGATCACCTGTTCCGCTGGTCCTTGCTGAACCCGGCTTCACTGGATGCATTGGATTTAGACGACGCGTCCTTCAACAGCGGGGGGACGGCCCTGGCTGCTGCGGTGTCCGGTGGATACCAACTGGCCGGCATTGTTGACAAGAAGAAGCCGCTTCGTGATTTGTGGCGGCAGTGGATGAAAGAGAGCCGGTGCGCCCTTTCCTGGGATGCGGAAGGCAGAGTAAGGCTAAAATTTTGTCCGCTCAACGAATTCGACGCCGTGGTCGGTCTGCATGTCAAAACGCTAACTGACAACGATGTGGTTCGCGATCCTAAAACGGGCCTGCCGCGCATGCGGTTTCAGCGTACACCTTTTGACGATATCGCCAACCACATCGAACTGCGTTACCACCGAGACTGGGTGGAGGGTGTGCGGCGGGGCTGGACCTCCGTATCCAATGCCGCCTCCATTTCGCTTTACGGACAGCAGGAGCATCCCGGTGAATTCGATTTTGACTGGACCCAGGCAGCGGAGCAGGCGGATGACCTCGCCCGGTTTTATCTGGGCGAGTCCACAAGGCCCAACACCCTGGTTGAGATCGAAGTCTTCCCGAACCACCTGGAGCTGGAACCGGGCGATATCGTCGAGTTTCAATCGGACCTGGGGAGTGCGTGGATGCTGGGACAGGTCCTGCCAGGCTCGCAACGGCTGGCCTCTGGCAGGGAAGGGCGCCTGCACACCCTGTTGATCACTCTGCGGTTGTTCCCGGCTGAATCCACCCGCTCAGACTTTATCGATACCGCCTTTGCTGGCGAAACGTGGTCGTCCCTTACGCAGTACGCTCCCTCTTTTACAGAAACCCTGGCGGTTGCCGATGGCGCATTCACCAACGATGCCGACGGCTGGGGTGTGCAGGGCTGGGGTGATACCGGCTGGGGTGGCAAGGTGGCGCTGTGAACGGCGGGTTGATTGAAGAAGAGCGTGTGACCTTCACCCTCACCGCGGCCGACGGCTCGGTGAAGGAACGGTTAACCATTATAAAAAGGAGACACACCCATGATTGTAGATTCCGGACTGCAACACATCGCCGACCAGCTTGCGGAACAGGGCGAGGCGACGATGAGCCACATGGCGGTGGGGACGGGTCAGACCGTTGAGTCGCCGGGCGATACCTCGCTTGAAACCGAACTAGCGCGCGTCGCCTTCACTTCCAAAACGCGTTCGGCCAAAAAGGTCGTGTACGTCGCCGACTTCGGTCCCGGCGTTGGTACGGGTGCGCTGACGGAGGTTGGCCTGCTGAACGCCGTCTCGGGCGGCAGTCTGCTTTCCCGCATCACCTTTCCAGTAAAGAACAAGGGCGCGGGCGATTCGCTGCAGATCACCATCGAACACACTTACGCGAGACAGTAATCATGCCGACACAAACCCCCCGATTGAATCTCACCCAACCCGATACCGGGAGTATTTCGTGGTCTTCGGACGTGACGAGTTGGGCTGACAAACTGGACGAAACGGCGGCGCAGACCCTGAGCGTGCATCTGGGCGGCGCGGCCATCGACCAGGAAGTCGTGTATGACGGGCTCCGTTTCGAAGTCGCCGTAACCATCAGCAAGATATCCCTGTTTGCCCGTCAGGCTCCCCAAGGCGCGGCGTTTTCCATCGATGTGCTTAAAAACGGTGTCGAGCAGAATAAGGTTGCCTCCCTTTCGGCCGGAAACCAAAGCGGCGCTGTGGCAGTCACCGGGCTCAACTTTTCCACGCTGGAAGACTTCGGTCTTAAAGTGAAAGGTGTGGGATCTACGGTGGCGGGTTCAGAAATCTCCCTCACCATTCACTACTCCCCTCAACCCCTTCCTTAAAGGAGTGATCTCATCATGAAACGTTTTTTGATTGTTGGCAGCGTCGCGATGGTGCTGGCGTGGGCCGGGCCGGCCGGCGCCATCACTTACAAGGGTGACCTGGAAGCGGATGAAAGTGTGATGTTTTCAGAACAGGCCACGCCCCCTTCCAATCCGCCCTCCGGCAAACGCAAGCTGTATTTTCAAACCGATGGTAACCTGATGGCTCTGGATTCTTTCGGAATCCAAAACCCTGTTATTTCTGGAGAGTGGAAAAATGTGGTTATCAATGGGGATTTTCGCCTGTGGCAACGGGGGACCAGCTTTGCCAACCCCAACGGCGGGTACGGTCCCGACCGATGGAAACTGTATGGCGGCGTCGGCAACACCACGGTGTATTCTCGACAAATATTTACGTTGGGTCAAACCGATGTTCCCGGCGAGCCGCAGTATTTTCTATCAATGGAAAAGGCTGGAGGGAATGGAGCGCCGCCTGAGTTGCACCAGTATATTGAATCGGTGCGCACTCTAGCGGGTAGAACGGCAACCCTGACTTACTATGCGCGGGCTGATTCTGCACGTAACTTGCGCGTTAACCTGCGACAAAACTTTGGCACTGGGGGCACGACTTCAACGCAGGTTGATACAACTTCTGCCACCTGTAATCTCACAACGGTGTGGCAGAGATGTACCGCGACGTACAAGCTGGAATCAATTTTCGGTAAAAACCTTGGCATTAATGGGGACGATTTTCTGGGTGTGCGCTTTGTGTGGGAGAATAATTTCGGCGGAACCATAGACATTGCCCAAGTTCAGCTTGAAGCTGGCGGTGTGGGTACCCCGTTTGAAGAGCGTGCGCCAAGTGTGGAGTTGGGTCTGGCCGAACGCTATTACCGTCGGTTTGGGCTTGGAATGACTGGCGGTTGGCATTCCCCTACTGAGGTGACCTTGGGTACAGTGTTGAAACCGCCCATGAGAGCCCCATGCACGTTGATCCTAAAAGACTCGACTCCGGTACTGGAAGAAGTTTCGGTCGGCGATAAAACCGGATCCTCCTCTGTTATTACTGCCTCAAGTGTTACAACCCAGGGCGTGTGGCTTCGGCTCAATGGGTTCACCGGCGCCAATGCAGGTAATCCGGCGGTGGTGAAGGAAGATGAATTATTTGCCTGCGATGCGGAATTATAAGTTAAAAAAGAAAGAATCATGAAAAGAAATTCTGGTTAATCATGTTTTGTGCGTGGCCGGATGTGGTTCAAGCGGAGATCGAATCGGCGCGCTTCCTGCAAGACGGCAGTGTGGAGGTTGTGGAGGATGGCAAGGAGATGATCGTCTCCTCCGATCCGGCCAACCGGCACTGGCAGGCATTGGATGCGTGGGTGAGCGCGGGGAACAGCATCGCGCCCTATGTGCCTTCGGTGGCGGAGTTGGAAACCGCGATCCGGCAGGAAGCCGACCGGAGAGTCGGTGCGGTGTACGACAGCACGATGAAAGACCGCATGCTGGCGCGGTCGAATGAGTTGTTGCTCAACCGCATCACCAACGGGTCGTTCACCGCCGTGGAACAGGCGGAGCTGGATGCCCTGCTGGCGGCCAACGCCTGGGTGAAAAGCGTGCGCCGGGCGGCGGAGTCTGCAATCGCCACCCTGCCCCGTCTGACCATCAACGAAAAGATTGGTTTCGATGCGGCAAGGGATGTGACCTGGCCGGCGGAACTGTAAATTGATACGGCTTTATTCAGGTGAGGGACCGATCGAGTCTTCCTTCAGGGAATGAGTAGCTTAATTACTGCTACTAAAGCTCCTTCCACGCGCCGATGACGCGGCCGACGATGGGGTCGGGGTTCTCGTGCAGATCGACGATCTGCACGTCGGCGGTGGGATTGATCGGCCGCAGGATGAGCAGGGTTTTTTTGCGTTCGAGGTACTTCGCGGTCAACCCGTCATCGTAAAAGATGGCGTAAATCTTGTTCTTCACGATTTTCCTGTCGTTGCGGTCGATCACCACGATGTCCCCCGAAGACAGCATCGGTTCCATGGAATCGCCGTCGACCCGGCTGGCCACCAGGTTGGTGCGTTTGCCCGCCGCACGGACGTGGAGCAGGACGTAATCCTCGATATTGTTTTCCTGAATGATCGGGTGCCCTGCGGCGATGGCGGAGCCGGTGAGCGGAATGGAAACGTAATCCTCGCTTGCCATCTTCGGCGCAACAGACGTGTTTGTCGTCTGGAACACTTTGAGGTCCGGCACCTGCACCGTCCAGCCCCGGTCCTCCGACAAAAGCGCATGCAAATCGACCTTCAGCCTGCGCGCGGCCTCCTGCAGGAAGTCGAATGACAAGATTACCTTTCCCCTTTCGTAGTGGCCGAGCACGTGGCCCGGAATGCCGATGCGCGAGGCGCATTCGTCCACCGACCAGCCCTTCATGTTTCGGCATTCTTTAAGGTTCTTGCCGATGCGCGTGTGCAGTCGAGACGCTCCTCCGGTACTTGACACCATCCATTGCAGATCGAGACGGAAGTGCGTTGCGATTTTGGCCAGCGTTTCCGTGTCCGGCAGGGTGTCGCGTTGAAAACATTTCTTCAGCTTCTCGTAATTGACACCGGTGTCCTGGCAGAAGCCGGTGAGCGGCTCTCCGTTCTGCAGGGTTTCGATTCGTTTCAACACCTTGTTCATAAATTAGGCATTCCCAAAATATCCGTTGACAAGAGGACAAACTTCCCACACTATAACACAAGAAAGGACAAAAGTCCCCTTCAGTTGCAATGGGCCTGTATTAAAAAGATAAAAATGGAGTTGTCATGCGACCGGATAAAGGAATGATACCGTTGAAACCGCAACCGGAAAAAGTCCGTCATTATAACACCGGGCCGGTGACGCCCGGATGTTCTTCCGCGCAACCTGCGGAGGGGACCGCTGCACATCCGGGGGACCTCTCGAGGCACCTTAAAATCCGGAAGTTGCGCGTATCCCGTACACCAGGCCGGAGGCTGCTGCGCTGTGCGGTGACGGTGATCACCCTGGAGACCGGGGAGACGGTGAAAAAGGGTTGCGGCCGGCGAGGACTCGCTCCATTCGAAGCAGGCCTCAAATGTTTTTACTGCGGTAACGTTCAATACAAGGCAGGATCGAGTCTCGATGAGCTGTGGTTTCATTTCCGGCTGGGCCGCGAGTACTGGCGGGTGCAAAGCAGCGGGGGACGAGAATACGTCAACGGTGTTCCGGTGCGCGGGGCGGGCGACGGCTTGCCGCCGGAGTGCATGCGCGACCTCGCTGATCCCCGTCCGCCGGAATGGTTCCGGTTGTATGTGCAGGGCGACGAAAACCAATTTCAACAGTACCTGCGAAACAGGGAGGCGCATTGAGGCGGTCTATGAAAGGGGAACAACGGAAACCAAAATCATGTGAAGTGGGACGGTGGTCCCAAAAACCCTGCTGGGGGGAAGTGGAATCGGTGACCCTGTCCGGTGCGGGCGGCGAGGGCGTGGGCAAACTTGTCCGCAACGGAATGCCTCTGTGCCAGTACCATTACCGGTTCGAGTTGATGGAGTGGGGCGTCGGTTCGTTTCTGAAACGTTACCCGCTCGCGGTTGTGCAAGGGGCGGGTGATGGCAGGCAAGCGCAAGCCACCGACGCGGAGTTTGTCGCCGATGCGATGGATGAAACCGACAACCACCTTCGGCCGACGTCTCCGGAGATCCTGGAGGCGCTGGTGAACACGGGGTTGTGGGACGCGCCGGTGGGCGGTTATCAGCCGCGGCCGGACTACTCTCATCTAAAGTCGGCGTCCATCGACCTCAACGACGCGGCGCTGACCGACAAGCAGTTGACCGCGGTGTGCCTGGTGTTTTACGGCGGGCTCAAAAAGAAAAAAGCGGCGCAGGTGATGCGCATATCCAGCCAGGCGCTCGCCGACCACATCAAAGCCGCGCTCAAAAAAATCGAGGAACGGATTCGGTGAGACTCAGGGAGTGACTTCGGGGGATGGTGTGGCAATGAGCCCGATGTAGAGAATGACCGCGCCCAGCACGGTGAACAGGGTGAAGTAGGTCCAGAAGAAAACCGGGCTGCGTTTGCGCTGCAGGGTGGTGCCCGCGCCGATCATGTATCCGGTCAGAATCCCGATCACGGGCGGCACCAGAAAACCCAGGCCCAGGGCGACGATCGGCCCGATGGTGTTCTGCACAACCAGCACCACGAGCAGAACGATGAGCCCCCCGAAAACGCCCAGAATGACGCTGTTCATACCAGACTCCTTCCTTTCATCCATTCTGCGCCCGTCCTGCTTCTATTTCAACTTGAACCGGACACCCGGTGAAATTTCATATCAGCCCGGAAACTCGTAAGGGACGGGGGAGGTGGGGTCGATCAGCCCTCCTTTGCGATGCTTTTCCAACTCCGGGGAAGGTGGCTTCGTTTTCCGGACGAAGATTTTGGAGATGGGGTCCTGGTAGATCTTCACCCAGCCGGGCTTGCCTTCCATGGCCCGGTGTGCCGCTTCATGATGTCCCGTCAACACGAACTGCGTTGGAAAGTCAGTGAGCAAGCGGTCCCCCTTTGATCTGCCTGTAGCAAATGCGGCGTTCAAATCGATGGTGCTCTGCGGGTAGGCCGTGCGGAAGCGGCCGTCGATCGACACCTTCGCCTGCGGAAATTTCCAGATCCAGTACTCGCCCCAGTCGAAGGGCACCACCGTGTTGCCGGATAGACCGTTGGCCTGCATGAAACGGGCGGCGTACGTTGGATACACGCTGGCCTCGACCCAGATTTTGTAATTGTTGCCGGAAAACAACTGCCAGCGGTTGATCAGGAAAAATATCATGAACACCAGCAGCACCGCCTGCGCCGCCCAGCGGAAATGGTTGGACAACCTAACGTAGTGCGGCCTGAAATCCAGCCTGCCCAGCATCAGGCTGTACTGCATGGAAAGGTACGGCAGCAACAGGATGACCGCCAGCACCGTGTGGCGCTGGTGCTTGAATCCGTAAACCAGGGCCACGGTCAGTACCGCGATTTCCCAGACGCGTTTTTTCGTTGGCAAAAACCAGCTCACAACAAACAGTGCCGCCAGGAATTTGTAATGAATGTAATCGGTGGTCCATAGCGGCACCGGCATCCATTCGGTGATGACCCTCTCGCGGCCGAGCGATTCGTAAAAGAACACCCACAGCTTGTAATGGTTGGGATGCATCAAAACCGCAGCGCAGCACAGGACGAAAATATTCACCAGCAGACGTGGGGCGCGCTCTCCGGATTTCCATCCGCGCGCCACCTCGATGAATGTGATGAGGCCGAAGATGCCCAGACCCGCGACCACCCCGCCGTGGCTGTTCACCCATCCCAGGAAAATCAGCGGCATCCAGAGGATCACACGCTGGTTGCCGTCGAAAAATTTCTGAAGCACGACGACCATCCAGGTGAGAAACAGGAACGTCGCCAGGTGCGGGCGCGTCATGAAGCCAGCGGACATCGCCGGCACCGCCAGCAGGAACAGGCCGAGGTACACGGTGACATTCCGCGATCGCGCGAAGTGCAACCCGGACAGCAAATGTATGATGTAAATACCCAGGCCCAGCTTGGCCAGAATGAGACCGGTGGAATCCGCCGCCGCATAGATGCCGTAGAAGATCACCTCCATCAACCATTCGTGGTTGATCCAGCGGTAACCCTCCGCCGTGTAGGAGTGCGGATTGGTGTCGTGCACCGCAGCCTGTTCGACGATTTCTTTACCGAAGTGGATGTGGCCCCACAGGTCCGGGTCGGCGCTCACCAGCGAAAACCAGGCGACGGCCCACACGTAAATGAATGCCCGCGCCCAGAGGATGAGGTGCTTTTCGGCTGCCGGACGGGCGGGAGCCGGCGTTTCGCCGGGGCCCGGTGGCGTGTTGTGGTGCTGGATTGGAGTTGGATTCGGCAAAGGCGGTTGTTCAGGGGTTGACGGGTTGACTTTGGCTGTTAACATTTTCAGGCAAGCGTGGGATAATTTCCAACAAAACTGAACGGAAACCTTCAATTCAGACGGAGACGACAGTGAACATCCTCGTATGCGTCAAGCAGGTGATCGACACCGGAGCGGCGATCGAAATCAAGGACGGCAAGGTGCAGAGTGAAGGCCTGCCGCGCGTGCTCAATCCTTACGACGAATTCGCGGTGGAAGAAGCGGTGCGCATCAAGGAAAGCGACGGCGAAAGCACGGTGACGCTCATCAGCATGGGGCCGGACAATTTCAAGGACACCCTTCGCAGGGGACTGGCCATGGGTGCGGACAAGGCGGTGCACCTGCTCGATCCGGCGTTCGAGGGACTGGATTCGCTGGGCGTGGCACAGGTACTGGCGGCGGGCATCCGCACGCTCGACCACGACCTCATCCTGTGCGGCCGCCAGGCGGTGGACGACGACATGGCGCAGGTGGGTCCGTCGCTGGCGGTGTTGCTCGGTCTGCCGTTCGTTTCCGTCATCACCAAACTGACCCTCGCGGACGACAAGAAAAGTGCCGAGGTGACCCGGCAGATCGAAGGCGGGTCGGAAATCATCGAGACGCCCCTGCCCGCTGTGCTGACCTGTCAGAAAGGCCTGAACGAACCACGGCTGCCGTCGCTCAAAGGCATCATGGCCGCAAAGAAAAAAGAGATCGCCGTGCTCGATGCGGCTGCGATCGGGTTCGATCCCGCGACACAGGGAGCGGCGGCCAATCACATCACGCAGGTGGACCTGGCCAAACCCCCCGCACGCAAGAAAGGCGTGATGCTGGAAGGCAGTCCGCAGGAAATCAGTTCAAAGCTGGTTGGAATCCTGCGGGACGAAATCAAAGTGGTGTGACCGACGGCCACGTTCTCCCTCTTTCCAAATCGGGCAAAAGTCCATGGACCCTTCCGGCAAAGACCCTCCTGCTTCCTCCCGCAACGCCCTTCCCTCAGCTTCAGACCCGGTCCGACACAATAAGCTTGCCAGGTGGGGATGGGGATCGCTGATCTTTTATTTGTTCCTGTTGACTCTGGGTGCCGCGGGCGAGTTTTTTGAATTTGAGTCGATCCTGAACCTTTCCTTGTTTTTGCCACCGGGAAAATTTTAATTGGGAAAAAGTCGGGTGAGGAAGTGTAATCCGGGGGAGGCCCCAGCCTCCCCCTTTTTACATGGAGGTTTGAAGTCTATACAAAGGAGAGTCCGTGCAGGTGAGCAGGAGATGGACTGAGAACCAATGGTCATTCCCGACTTCAGGGAATGAAGCTCCCGGGGGTCAGTTCCGGGAGGCAACCGAACTGTTCATCGTTTTGGTGTAGTCGGAGACTGAAACCGGATTCGAGGTCCCCATGAAAAGAACGGTCAACAGGGCAAGAAGAGCGACGGCTTTGAGATATTTGGGCTGATTCCGCTTGAATGAGGATGCGTTGAAAATCTGTCCGTTCAACATGGTTCCAGGTTTCCTTTGAAAATAGTTCAATTGCGTTAAATTAAGCAGAAATCATGCCAAAAATACCAAATGATATTTGTTCTATCCGTAAAACATTCAGCATTTTAGGCTAAGGGCGATTTTCCGGATTTCCGATAAGGAAACGCGGCTCCTTACAGTAAAAAAATCTGTGGATTCTGGGTGAAATTCCAGACATCGATTTATGAATAATCATACAATATAGGTATGATCAGCCATGAATTTCATTGGGTTCGGGTTTAGGATATGAATCGCAAAATCGAGTCGGTGCTTGTGGTTGGCCTGGGAAAAGTGGGCCGACTGGTGGGCATCCTGCTTCATGAATCCGGTTTCGTTGTAACAGGGTTGGACAGCGAAACTCATGAGGACCTGCCGTTTGCGGTGAAGCAGGGAAACGCGACCCGGGTTGCGACCTTGCGTAAGCAGATGCGCGGTCATGACGCGGTGGTGTCGTGCTTGCCTTATGACCTGAACACAGCGGTGGCCGAGTGCGCCCACTCCCTGGGAATACATTATTTTGATTTGACGGAAGACGTGGCCACCACGGCGGCAATCCGTAAAATGGCCCGAAAGGGCAAAGGGATTCTTGCGCCCCAATGCGGGCTGGCCCCGGGGTACATCAGCATTGTCGGTGCGGAGCTTGCCAAGACCTTCAAAAAATTGAGGAGCATCGAACTGCGCGTCGGTGCCTTGCCGCAAAATCCCAGCGGGCTGTTGGGTTACGCCTTCAACTGGTCGCCGGAGGGGGTGGTGAATGAATACCTGAACGACTGCGATGTCATCCAGGACGGACAGTGCGCGCAGGTTCCGGCGATGGAAAACCTGGAGACCGTGGTGATCGACGGCATGCAACTGGAGGCGTTTTCCACCTCAGGCGGTCTCGGCACCATGTGCGAGGCCTACGACGGCAAGGTGGAACGGTTGAATTACAAAACCATCCGCTACCCCGGGCACAACAAACTGATGCGGTTTTTCTTCAACGAACTGCACTTGCGCAACGACCGCAGAATGGCCGGGGAAATCCTGGTCAACGCCAAGCCGCCGGTGAACGACGACGTGGTGTTCGTGTATGCGGCGGTGGAAGGCTGGCGGAACAAAAAACTGGGCCGGGCGGAGTTTGTGCGCAGTTATTACCCGCGAAAAATTGCGGGCAACCACTGGCGCGCCATTTCCTGGACCACTGCGGCTTCCGTTTGTGCGGTGGTCGAACTCGTTTCCAATGGGGACCTGCCGCAAAACGGATTTCTGCAGCAGGAAACCATCCCGCTGGATCTGTTTTTCAAAACCCGTAACGGTGCCATGTACGACGACCAGGAATCCCGGCCGGGCACCGACTTTCCCGAGTTTGAAGCATGAGCTCAGGGAGGGGGCGGATTCCAAGGGAGGCCCCGGTATCCATATGATGTCCAGAAAGATTTGCGGCCCGAGGGAAACGGTCTTGTCCGGATTTAAAAAAGCGGATACGGGTATTTTTGGAAAAAAAAACCAGATCCCGGTGCAGCGGCTGGACAGCTGCCCCTTGGATTTCGGGTCCCCGGGAAATATTCTGGACGCTCCCGCCTCCACCCCCCTGCAGGACCGGACAGGCCAGCCCGGGATGGCGCCGATGCCCATTCAATCGGTGCGTGTGCTGGTTGCCGAGGATTCCCCGGAGCAGCAGTTGTTGATCAAGTACTATATGAATGCCTTTCCGTTCATGGTGGAGTTTGCCAGCGACGGGATGGAAGTGGTGGACAAGTTTCAAAGGGATCCCTTTCCCTTTGTTTTCATGGACATGCGAATGCCCAAAATGGATGGGCTGGCCGCCACTCGAGCCATCCGCAGGATGGAATCGGTGCAGAAACGGTTTCCGGCCCAAATCATCGCCCTCACCGGTTTGTGCCGGGATTCGGACCTGGAGGCCATCCGCCAGGCCGGGTGCGACGGCATTTTGCCTAAACCCTATACCAAATTGCAGTTTATGAGGAAAATAAAGGAAATCCTGCATATTCCCTGACCCCTGAAAATGCCCGCACTCCGAACGAGGCTAAAAAAATGCGCCTAAAATAAATCTTTTTACCCATTCCTTCCTCTAAAAATATAACCTTGGACAGGTCAACCCATCAGATACAAATCTTTAAATACTCCCAATAAATATTTATTTCTTTTCTGGAGAGGAGAACCATGCCTGAAAGAAAATCATCTGCACGCTGGAACGGAAGTTTGAAAGAGGGGAAAGGAACCATGAAACTCGGAAGCGGTGCCTACGAGGGACCCTTTTCGTTTCCTTCCCGGTTTGAATCCGGAGACGGCACCAACCCCGAAGAGCTGATCGCCGCCGCACATGCGGGTTGCTACTCCATGGCGTTTTCCGCCACTCTGGGAAAGAGCGGGTTCACGCCCGAGTCGGTGGCCACCACGGCAACGGTTCACCTGAACCAGGTCGAAGGGGGCTTCGGCATCACCCAGATCGATCTCGTTATGGAAGCCACCATCCCGGACATCGATGACGCCAAGTTCCAGGAAATCGCGGAAGCCGCCAAAGTCGGTTGCCCGGTGTCCAAGGCACTGGCGGGCCCGGAGATCACACTTCAGGCCACTCTCAAGAAGTAAACTTTTTTTTCAGTTCCCAAAAAACCCCGGAAACGCAAGTTCCCGGGGTTTTTATTTTTCAGGCACCCGGTTGAAGTGGCAGATATTTAGGATGCCCAAAATGGCATTATAAAAAATCGCCCCGAACGGGCCCGGTTCCGTTTAGAATAGGCTCGCTGGCGGGGTGCCCCGAATGGGATTGTGAATTTCAATCAAGAGGAGAGCCATGAGCGAGGGCAAACAGATCTGGGTTCTGGCGGAGGTGCTGGGCGGTCAGGTGAAACCGGTCAGCCTGGAAGCGCTCCATGCGGGCCAGACCCTGGGCGGTGAACTGGGTGCGACGGTGACGGCCGTGGTGGCCACCGCACCCGGTGCCGAAATTCCGGAAGATGTTGCCACCTGCGGTGTCGCGCGGGTACTCCACATTCAGCATGCGGCATTGGAAACCTTCAACAGCCTTGCGCTGGTGGAAGCGCTTGTCCCCGGGATCCAGTCGGAAAAGCCCGACGTGGTCATGATGGGCGCCACCAACCACGGCAAGGAACTGGCCCCGGCTCTTGCCGCCAAACTGGGTGCGGGCCTGGCCACCGACTGCATTGAACTCCATGGCGAAGGCGGGGTGGTGAAAGCCCGCCGCCCGGTGTACGCGGGCAAGGCGCACATCACCTTCCAGTTCGGCGACACCCGGCCCTGCATTCTCACGCTCCGACCCAACGTATTCCGTCCCGGTGAGACCACCCCCGGCGATGCCGTGTCGGTTGAGCCGGTCACAGCGGACATCGCGGAAAACGGCCTCCGTCTGAAAGTGAAGGAAGTGGTGCAGGCCGCCGGACGCAAGCTTGATATCACCGAAGCCCGTATCATCGTATCTGGCGGCATGGGCATGCAGAAGCCGGAAAACTTTTCCCTGCTGGAAGAACTGGCCGAATTGCTGGGCGCGGCGGTGGGTGCCAGCCGACCGGTGGTGGACAACGGCTGGCGCGAGTACTCCAACCAGGTCGGGCAGACGGGCCGGACGGTTTCCCCCGACCTCTATATCGCCTGCGGCATCTCCGGCGCCGTGCAACACCTGGCCGGGATGTCCTCGTCGCGCTGCATCGTCGCCATCAACAAGGACCCCAACGCGCCGATCTTCGACGTCGCCGATTACGGCATCGTGGGTGACGTGCTGGAAATCCTTCCTGTGATGACGGCGGAATTCAAAAAAGTCCTGCAAAAGTGATCCCGCCGTGGAAGGACTGATCGCCGACCTCCTGCGTCACCCCAACCTGAACCTGCCGAAGCACCCGGACCCCGCGGCTGTCGTTTCATCCCTGTCGCGTTTCCTTCGCCTGTGGGAGAAATGGAATCCCAAAATCCAGCTGACCTCTGAAAAAGACGCGGGGGAAGTGATCCGCCGGCATGTGTTCGACTCCCTGCAATACGCGCGGGCGGTGGGGCCGGATTTGCGAACCCTTGACATTGGTTCCGGCGGAGGCTTCCCGGCGATTCCGCTCAAAATCCTGTTTCCCGACCTTCCCCTCACCCTGCTCGAAAGCCTGCGCAAGAAAACCGGGTTTCTGCATGCCTCCGGGTCGGAACTGGGGTTCCACGATTTCGAAGTGGTGAACGCCCGGGCGGAAGAGGCGGCAGGCGACCCGGCTCTGGCGGAATCTTTCGATTGCGTCACCTACCGCGCGGTGGGTTCCACCGGCCAATGCCTCGAATGGGCCCGGCCGTTTTTGAAACCGGGAGGGCGGGTGGTGGTGAAAAAGGGTCTGGAAGAAGGGGAGGCCACCATCCCGGCCACCAGCCCCTTTGTATTAGACCAGGCCTTCCCTATTTTCGGGCATGACGGCAAAGAGTCGCGGCTCCTCGTATTCCGCCTCCAACACTGAAGTTTCCCTTTTTCCGGGGCCAAAACCCTCAATCAACCATTTCAATAATCCCCCGCCTTCCCCAATGTTCCACGTGAAACACCGGGCCCCGCCCGGGGGGAATATGAATGAATTTGTGAGGGTTTCAACTGCAATACATTGAATGGGGCCTCAGGCCCTGTTTCACGTGGAACATTGAGGCTTTTGTCTGGACGAACGGAACCGGTTGAAATCGGGTCACAAGCCGCATGGCCGGGGTTTTTCGGTTGGCGGGGTATAAAAATCCGTGCTACATTGAATGAGTTTTCTCCCACCCTGGAGGCTATCCAAATGGCTTCGATCATCAGCATCGCCAATCAGAAAGGCGGCGTCGGCAAGACCACGACCGCCGTGAACCTGGCCGCATGCATTGCCCTTGCAGGCAAAAGAGTATTGCTTGTGGACATCGACCCGCAAAGCAACGCCACCAGTGGCCTCGGCGTCACTCCCAACGGCAACGGTGGTATTTATGGTCTGTTGATGGGTTCGGCCACTCTGGACGACGTGGTCCATGCCACCGAAATCGACACCCTCAAAATCGTTCCCGCGACGGTGGATCTTGCCGGGGCGGAAGTGGAGCTGGTCGGCATCGAGCACCGAGAATCGCGCCTGAAACAGGCGCTCCAGCCGGCGCTGGACCGATTCGATTTTCTGGTCATCGACTGCCCGCCGTCTTTGGGCCTGCTTACTTTGAATGCTCTCACCGGATGCCACTCCGTGCTGGTGCCGATGCAGTGCGAATATTACGCGCTTCAGGGATTGAGCCATTTGATGAAAACACTCAAGCGCGTCAAGCAGGCGCTCAACCCGGAGCTGCGCATCGAGGGCATCCTGCTCACCATGTACGACGCCCGCACCAGCCTCACACGGCAGGTGCAGGACCAGGTGAAAAAATACTTCAAGGATTTTCTGCTGAAGACCGTCATCCCGCGAAACGTGCGGTTGAGCGAGGCACCGAGCCACGGCCAGCCGGTGGTATTGTACGACAGCCGCTCGAAAGGCGCGGATGCCTACGTCGAACTGGCCAAAGAAATCATAGCCCGCACGCGTTCGCGGCAGGGGAATCCGTCCCCAAATCTGAGTGAGGTGACGCCATGAGCCGCAAAGCTTTGGGCAAGGGCATCGACGCGCTGTTTGGAGACGCGCCGGAGGGCACCGAAGCGCCGGCCCCATCCGCCGGCGTCACCACGGTGCCGCTGGAACAGATCGTGCCCAACACCAACCAGCCGCGCAAGGAATTCGACGACGAAAAACTGAACGAGCTGGTGGAATCGATCAAGCAGAACGGCGTGATCCAGCCCATCGTCGTGCAGAAGCAGGGCGACGGCTACCAGTTGATCTGCGGCGAGCGCCGCTGGCGTGCCAGCCAGGCGGCGGGGAAGAAAGATATCCCTGTCGTCATCCGTGAAGTGAACGACACCGAGTCGCTCCAGATCGCACTCATCGAAAACATCCACCGCCAGGATTTGAATCCCATTGAAGAGGCCGAGGCCTACCAGCGGTTGGTTCAGGACTACGGCCTGACCCAGGACGAGGTGGCGCAGAGGGTCGGCAAGAACCGGGTGACCGTGGCCAACACGCTGCGACTGCTGAAACTGTCGAAGCCGATCAAGGACGATCTCGCCGCCGAGCGGTTGAGCATGGGCCACGCCCGGGCGCTCCTTGCCATCGGCAACGAACGCGACCGCGAAGACGCGCGCCAGCTGGTGGTGCGAAAGGGCATGACCGTACGGCAGCTGGAGCAACTGGCCCAGCGGATCAGCCAGCCCTCATCCACCGCCACTAAAAAAAACGCCCAAAAGGACATATTCATAAAAGACCTCGAAAAGCAGTTCGAGCGCAAGCTGGGTACCAAGGTGCACGTGAAGGCGGGCAGGAAGGGCGGCCAGGTGGTCATTCAGTATTACAACAATGACGATTTACAACGCATTCATGATATGATAATCAAGTAATTGAAAGAAATACGATTATGGGAATGTTCGATTCAAAACCAGCAACTAGCGGAGGAGGCATGGCGAAGCCAGTGGAAACCAACAAGGACATCAAGGCGTACATGGGCGAGGAGACCCATTTCAAAGGAACCCTCAGCTTCACCGGCACCGTGCGCATGGACGGTCAACTGGAAGGCGAAGTGCAGACGCAGGACACGTTGATCGTCGGTGAAAAAGGTGTGGTGAAAGCAGACATCACCGCGGGCACCGTCATCTGCAAGGGCAAAATCTACGGCACCATCAAGGCCAGCCAGCGCGTCGAGATCCACGCCAAAAGCGAAATGGTCGGCAACATCGACACGCCCTCGATCTTCATCGAAGTCGGTGCGGTCTTCGACGGCAACTGCAAGATGGGAGTCAGCGAAAAAAAGGTGGTCCCCCTGGTGAAGGATGAGTCGGCGGAAAAAACCGGCACCGACCATAAAAACTGACGGCCCTGTTTCATCCCGGGACCGCGCCGCACCCACACCGCCCGCTCCCGGAAGGCCCCGCGCCACCGCCTCCTTAACCCGTTGAAATCCAGTTAGTTATTGAGATTGTGCGGACCTGACCGTACAATGCGGGGTATGGCCAGCCACGAGGACGGTACCTTATACATAGTCAGCACGCCGATCGGCAACCTGGGGGACTTCACCTACCGGGCGGTCGAGACCCTGGGCGCGGTGAAGCTCATCGCCGCGGAAGACACACGCCGGTCGCGCATCCTGCTGGATCATTACCAGATCAGCACGCCCCTTTCCAGCTTCAACAGTTACAACCAGATCAAAAAAGCGCCGCAGTTTTTGAAAACGTTGCAGGCCGGGGAGGATGTCGCGCTCATCTCCGACGCGGGCACGCCGGGCATCTCGGATCCCCTGTTCTACCTTGTCGGGCAGGCGTTGGAAGCCGGCATCAACGTGGTTTCGATTCCCGGACCGTCGTCGGTGATGGCGGCGCTCACGGTGTCGGGTCTGCCTATCGACCGCTTTTCCTTCGCCGGGTTTCTGCCGCGCAAGAAACGCAGGAAGGCGACCATCGAATCGCTCTCGCAACTGCCCGGTGCGGTGGTGCTGTTCGAGTCGCCCAACCGCCTGGAGAAAACCCTCACGGAACTGCTCGAGGCATTCGGCAACCGACAGGCGGTGATCGCCCGCGAGCTGACCAAGCTGCACGAGGAAATTTTGCGCGGGTCTTTGCAGGAGCTGGTTGAAACGAACCGTGGTAAAAAATGGAAGGGTGAAATCACGCTGGTGATCGCCGGCACCGGCCGCGGTGGGAAAAAAGAAGGTCAAGAAACCACAGATGAACACAGATGAACACCGATCCGGCGCGCTCGAGTTTTTAATGGACCAGGAGAAGGGTTACAAAAGGAGCCACTGTTTTTCATGTCCATCATTTCGTACATCGGCCCGAAGGGGGGCATCGGCAAGACGACGCTGGCGATCAACACCGCCGCCGCCCTGACACGGGTTCTGGAATCGACGCAGACGAACCGGCCGATCTGCCTGGTCGATCTCGACCTGCGCCTGCCCACCATCGCCAGCCTGTTGGACAGCCACCCGTCACGCAGTTTTTACGACCTGTTCGAGGCGCTCGCCAACAAGACGTACCAGGTCGATTTCCTCCGCACGGTTTACCAGATGCTGTCCACCTTCCGCCGTTACACCGAAGGCACCATCGAGGCCGGCGATGCGCAACTGCAGAAACAGTACAGCCGCTACCAGACTCTCAAGACGGAGCTGTTTCATTTTGGTGGATTTGAGTTCGCCGACACCCTCCACGAACTGTTTCTGCGTCGTGGCGAAGTACAGACCCCGGCGCAACTGCGCGAGGTGGCGGACCTCGTCCATGCCATCCCGCTGGACAAATTGCGCGCGGTCATGATGAAGGCGGACGCCGGATCGCGTCCGGATCCCGACGACTACATCAACCATATCGAGGAATACGGGTTTTCGCTGATTGGCGGCGAGGTGCCGATTCTGGGCAAGCGCGAGCATCGAAAGCGCATCAACCAGCCGGAGTTTCTTCTGCTGTTCCTTGATTTCCTGCGCGGCGTGTTCGACCGCTTCGAGCACACCATCCTCGACACCCCGGCGGGCGGGGTCAATCATGTGTCGTCGCTCATCTGCCAGATCGACCAGGTGGCGTTCGTCTTCGACCTCAGCAACACGCTTGCCATCAACGGAAGCATCGACGCGCTCCACACCTTCATCGATTATTACGAAGACTTCAACGCTGACTACGCGCGCGGCCAGTTGACGGGCATCGAGAAGGCATACATTGAGCGCGTGCAGGCGAAGGACGGCAAGGCGGCGGTGTACGAGTCGATGAAGAACAAGCAGATGGGCCTCGTGTTCAACCGCCTCGAGGATTTGAAGGAAGTGCCGCCGGCGCTCGACCGCCTGCGTCAGTACCTCGACACGCTGGACAAGTACCACCAGTACAAAAAGCGGATTCACATTCTCGGCATGGTGCCGCAGAACAAGGTGGTGAACATCACCAACAACCGCGGTTCGCTTTTTTACACCATGGACTCGGGACTGGCGGGCCGCATGGACCAGATTGCGCGCGGCCTTTCGTCGAACATGCAAAATTGCCCGGCGCTGGACGAGGACGACCGCGTTATACTGAGTTACCTGGAAAAATACAAAACCAATTCCCGCTTCCGCGTGTTCGGCGGGTGAGCGGATAAGGTCATTACCGACACCTCTATGGCGCAGACATCCAAATTAAAAGTCCTGACAATCGCCGAGTACAACCTGATCGCCAACAAGGATCCGGTCGGCAGTTACGACCGCAAAACGCGCGAGAACCTGGATGCCATTCGCGCCAAGCTGGTGGACAACCTGCCGCACCTGTCCGACCTCGAACGCCGTTTGCACGACAAGTTCAAGGACGCCGGGTTCCAGGCGCTGGAGAAAAAGGAAAGCCAGGTGCGGAGCGAAGTCACCCGTTACCGCCTGTCTTCCCGCACCCGCCGCGCGCTGGCGTGGTCGGGGTCCGCGGTCGCCGTCACCGTGCTCGGCCTGTGGTTCGTCTATGCGCTGGTGCTCGATGCCGCCACGCAGAAGCGCGTCGATTACATGATCTACGAACGGCTCGGCCAGCTCGGCATGGCCTCACCGCAGGAGGTGAAGAAGATCAAAAGCGAGCTGGACAAACTCGAGCGCGACCTTGTGGTGACGAAAAAGAAAAACCAGGAACTGGCGCAGATGATCGACCAGATGATCCAGAACAACAAGGTCCCGCAGAACCTGAAGGTCATCGTCAAGCGCATCTACGACGACCCGCGCACCAGGTACGTGAAGAAGAACGGAACGACGGAGTTGCTGTTCGACGGCAAACGCATCGCCAGGTATTCCACCAAAGCGGAGAGCTGGTACATCCTGGGCATCCTGGAAACCGGCATGCTGAAGATTTTTTATAATGATGAAGAGATCCTGGAGATCCCCGCCATCTTCGGTCGCAAGGATGAAGAGACGCCGGTGGGCGAGTACGAGATCGAGAACAAGCTGTTCAAACCGACCTGGTACAAGAAGGAAGACGTGAACGGCAAGACCATCGTGCGCGCCATTCCGTTCGGCGACCCGGACCACGAGATCGGCCACTGGTGGCTGGGCATGAAGCGGCTGGGCAAACCGGTGCCGGGCAGCTACGGCATCCACGGCGTCAACGTGGCGCGCACCAACGAGTTTTTCAAAAAGAATTACGATCACCGCGGCGGCAGTGCGGGCTGTCCCAACATCCAGGAATGGAACCTCGACTTCCTCGCCCACGTCCTGCCCAAAGGCACCCCCGTCCACATCGTCCACGAAGAAAAGTGGAGCAAGTCGGCCTGACCGGCCCACGGCCGGAGGAAAAATGGAAGTAGCCATTTCCCTGTTAACTTTTCTTGAATTGATGTACCAATTTTGATACATTATTGTTATGGATCTTAAGCGGGTTCCGGCGGTATTTTTTAAAACCGAGCAGGGGACGGAACCCGTTCGGGACTGGTTACTGTCGTTGGGCAAAGCCGATCGAACTGCTGTAGGAGTTGACATCAAAACGGTCAAATACGGTTGGCCCATTGGCATGCCGGCTTGCCGTCCTCTGGGTCAGGGACTTTGGGAGGTTCGCACCCGTTTGGAAAACCGCATTGCCCGCGTTATCTTTTATATTCACGAGGAACGCATGGTGTTGTTGCACGGGTTCATCAAAAAATCCCAGAAAACACCGAAACCGGATAAGGATCTGGCTTTAAAAAGAAGAAGGGAATTGGAAGCCCATGAGTAAAAAACATAAAAAGAATCCGCGTTTGGGATCGACTCTGGACGCGTTGCTGGAAGAAGACGGGACGCTGGATGCCGCCAACACTCTGGCCCTGAAACGTGTGTTTGCGTACCAGCTTGAACAAACGATGAAAGAGAAGGGGCTCAAAAAGCCGGAGTTGTCGCAACGCATGCACACCAGCCGCGCCGCGTTGGACCGCCTGCTCGATCCGGAAAACCCTTCAGTCACCCTCAATACCCTCAACCGCGCCGCCAGCGCCGTGGGCAAAAAATTGAAGTTGGAACTGGTGGACTCGTAGCTCCCGGCCCCGTCAATAAATTAAATTTGCCCCATCTGCCTTGTGCCAGTACAATCTCGCCTTAACTTATTGTTTCATTTCTTATTATTCGGGCCCCGCAAATGAAAAAACCGTGGAGTGGCAGATTCGAGCAGGCGACAGACGACCTGATGATCCGGTTTTCACAATCGGTGTCGTTCGATCGGCGGCTCTACGCCTACGACATCCAGGGCTCGATCGCCCACTGCAAAACCCTGCAGAAGGCGAAGCTGGTGACATCCGCGGAATCGAAAAAAATCATCGGCGGCCTGCAATCCATCCTGAAAGAAATCGAGAGTGGCAAATTCGTCTTCAGGGAAGAACTCGAAGACGTGCACATGAACATCGAAAAGCGGCTGATCGAAAAGATCGGTCCCGCCGGCGGCAAACTGCACACGGGCCGAAGCAGGAACGACCAGGTGGCGCTCGACCTGCGCCTGTACATGCGCGACGAGATCACGCACATCGAACGGTCATTGAAACGGCTCGGCCGAACGCTGATCGGTCAGGCCAAAAAACACGTCAACACCATCATCCCCGGTTACACGCACCTGCAACGGGCGCAACCGGTGTCGCTGGCGCATCACCTGCTGGCTTACGTCGAGATGTTCGGACGCGATCGCGCCCGCCTCGACGACGTCCTCAAGCGGGTGAACGTGATGCCGCTGGGATCGGCGGCGCTGGCGGGATCGGGTTACCCCCTCGACCGCCACTACACCGCGCGCCTGCTCAAGTTCCCGGCCGTCACGCACAACAGCATGGACGCGGTGAGCGACCGCGATCACGTTGTCGAGTTCCTCGCCGCCGCGTCTTTACTCATGGCGCACCTCAGCCGACTGTGCGAAGAACTCATTCTATGGGCGAGCAGTGAGTGGAAGCTGGTGGAGCTGTCCGACGCGTTCACCACGGGAAGCAGCATCATGCCGCAGAAAAAGAACCCGGACGCGGCGGAGCTGGTGCGCGGCAAGACGGGACGGGTGTACGGTCACCTCATGAACCTGCTCACTCTGCTCAAGGGCCAGCCGCTGGCCTACAACAAGGACATGCAGGAGGACAAGGAACCGCTGTTCGATGCGGTCGATACCGTGCAGACCGCGCTCGACGTGTTCGACGGCATGATGAAATCGGCGAAGTTCACCGCCCCGTCGATCGCCACGCTCGAGGCCAGCGGGTTTCTGACGGCCACGGAGATCGCCGATTACCTGGTACTGAAGGGCATGCCCTTCCGCGATGCGCACGAGGTGACGGGCAAGGCGGTGGCCTATTGCCTGAAACACAGCAAGGGACTGACCGACCTGTCGCTCGACGAATACAAAACCTTCTCGCCGAAATTCAAGAAGGATATTTTCGATTACGTGTCGATTGAAGGCGCGGTGGACCGCAAGAACGTCTATGGCGGCACGGCGCGCAACCAGGTGCGGGAACAACTGAAGCGCGTGACCAAAGAATGGAAATAACCTGCCCCCACTGCGTGGGCGGGCGTGGCCCGCGGCAAACAGGCTGATACGTTGCGGGCGAACGATGGTTTTTGGGCGCGTTCCAAACTCAAAATATTTTCCTGGAGCGTAGCCCGAATCACCTCGTGCGTGGGCGGGCGTGGCCCGCGCCAAACAGGCTGATGCGTTACGGGCGAACGAGGGTCATCCTGCACTTGCTGAATACGACTTGTTCCTTCCGGGCGTAGCCCGGTTCCTTCTCCCCTGGCGGGAGAAGGCCAGGATGAGGGGGGTTCATGAATCTTCCTTTGTATCCACATTACCAACGCTCAAAATGACGCCACACCTCAAAACATTTTGCCGATTGCTGATCGTCCTGTTGCTGGCGGGGTTGGTGTTGTCCGCCTGCGGGCGCAAGGCGCCACCGCAGCCGCCGCTCCAACAACCCGCGGTGGAAAACGAAACCCAGCTGGAAGAGTCACCGACCCTGGGTGGCGAAGACGCTCCGACCCAGCCGCCGGAGGACGCCCCGCCCGCCGTGCCCCCCTACCCTTGAACCCCCTCGCCCGGTTGGCCCTTTCCCGTTTTCCCCTGATTTCCACCCCATCCCATAACCTCCAAAAAATCAATCAGATGATTGCATTTTTATGAAGACAGCTAAACAGAATTCGGTTATAATGCTTACCTAATCAACTTCAAAAGAATCAATAGCTTATAAGAGGGCCTCTAATCGGCCTCTTTTATAAGTGTTGAAATTTCAATATTTTCTGTTTTTGCCCGGACGGGGGTGGGAAAGCCCGGTTTTCCGCACCTGTAATATTCACCGGTAGTGGGAAGGATGCGAGTATGAACAACGACGAAGTGGCTTTGTATTTGAACGAACACCCGGAGTTTTTCAACGATTACCCGGAGCTGTTGACCCGGATCAAAACCATCGAGGAAACCGACCTGCCCGTGCAGCCGCTCAAGACGCTCAGCATCGCCGACCGCATCCTGCGCCGCGTCCAGCAGGACAAGGAACACATCAAGGGTCAACTCGAATGGTTCATGGAAGTGGCGGAGTGCAATGAGCGCATCCTCGAGCACCTGTTCGAAATCGAGCGCATCTGTCTGTACAGCCACAACTTCATGCAGATGGCGAGCGAGATCCGGAGCGAGATCATCAAGCGCTTCGGCATCCAGGGCGTGATGATCTGCCTGGTGGATGGCGCGGATCATTTCATCGCTACCAGCTTGCCGCAGGGCACGCCGCGGGATGGCATCGAAAGCCTGCGCCTGATCGACCAGGAAACCCTGTTCGACTGGTTCAAGGATGGCTGGGGCCCGTTGATGCGCAACAACCTGGAAGCCGGATCCGAGCTGTTCGCCGAAACCGATTCCGGACCCATCCGCTCTGAAGCCCTGATTCCCATCCTCCTGCACGGTAAGATGGCCGGCGCGTTGTGCCTGGGCAGCATCGACCCGGCGCAGTTCCATGAGGGCCTTCGTACCGACTACCTGGAGCGCACCGCCGAGAAGCTGGGCATCGCCATTGACAACGTGCTCCTGATGGAAGGAATGAAAAATCAATCCCTCCTGGATTCCGTCACCGGACTGTACAACGAGTCGTACCTGAACACGGCGGTGAAACGCGAGTTCGACCGCGCAAGGCGTTACGAAAAGAGCCTTTCCTGCGTCAAATTGCAGATTGACTATTGGGATGATCTCATTAATACTGGGGACATAGACAGGTATCAAATTCTCGTCGAGATCGGCCGCATTCTCCAGCAAAATTCACGCGATGGCGACCTGCTGTTCCGGGTCAACGACGGTGATTTCATGGTGCTTCTCCCCGGAATTTGCGGTGATGCCGCCTGTCAAATGGCCAACCGGCTGAAGTCGGACGTGGAAGATGCACTCAACCCCGGTCCGGCGGATGCGTTTCTAAAAATCAACCTGCGGATCGTATCGTACCCCGACAGCGAGATCGTCAATTATGACGATTTCGATTACGCGTTGTCGGTGATGGACGGCGTCGACCCCGAAGAAAACAGCGAATCCCTTACTGCATGATCACACACGCACAACCCGGCGACGCCGAAGACATTCTGAACCTCATCAACGATTACGCGGAGTCGGGCCTCATGTTGCCGCGCCTGCTCGAGGACGTAAGGAAAAACCTGCACCAGTTCCGCGTTTACCGGGAGGACGGACAAATTCGAGGCGTCCTGGCGCTGAGCTACGGCGCCGAAGGCCTGGTCGAAATCCGGTCGCTCGCCGTGCACCGCGACCACGCTCGCACGGGCATCGCCAGCCGCCTGATTGAAGGCGGCATCGACGACGCCATCCACGCCGGGTACTCGCACGTGTTCGTTCTGACTTACGCCGTGCCGTTGTTTCACCGGTTCGGGTTTGAGGTGATCGACAAAAACCGCCTGCCGGAAAAAATCTGGAAAGACTGCAAGGTGTGCCCGAAGCAGGAACGCTGTGATGAAACCGCCATGATCCGCCCCCTGGTATTTGCACCGGTGGTGGAACCCGTGCTCGAACCCATCGCCGCACCCGCTGTGCTGGCGGAACCCGTCACAAGTCAGGAACCCGTCACGGGTATGGAGCCGGTCACCGGCATGGAACCGGCGGCGGCGTAAAAAGAGCCGTGGCCTGCACCGGGTCATCAGGGAGGTGACGCATGATCAATTCCTTGTTTTCCTCGCTTTCCGGATTGCAAACCGCTGGCAAGAATCTGCAGGCCAGCGCCAACAACCTCGCCAACGTACAGACCCCCGGATTCAAAAGCAGTCGCGTCAACATTGTGGACAACGCCTCCGGCGGTGCACGCGTCGTGGGTGTGACGCGTTCCACCTCGCAGGGACCCCTTGTCCCGACAAGCAATCCGCTGGACGTCGCGGTTCTGGGCAACGGATTTCTTCAGGTTACGCTGGGGGGCGGCGGCACCGGCTTCACCCGCCTGGGCGCAATCAAGACCGACGGCAGCGGCCGGCTCGTCACCGCCGAGGGGCATCCGCTGATTCCGGAAATCACCATTCCGGGCAACGCGCAGAATGTGAGTATCGGTTCCGACGGAAGCGTCTCCGCGCGGGTCAACGGACAGACGCAGACACTGGGTCAACTGCAACTCGCGGGGTTCCAGAATCCCGCCGGACTGAACGCTCTCGGCAACGGCCTGTTCACCGTCAGCGGTTCGTCAGGTCAACCCATTGTCGGCAGTCCGGGCACCAACTCGCTTGGTACGCTGCAGTCGGGAAGCCTCGAGTTGTCGAACGTCGACATCACCGAAGAAATCGTGCAACAGATTCTCGCCTCAAGCCAGTTCCGCGCCAACGCCAGCGCCATCCGCGCCGCCGACGACATGACCGGAACGCTTCTCGACATTACGGCTTGAAAAGAAACCGGGCAGGCAGTACCATTCGGTAACACTTCACCCCATTCATCTTTTCGCCGCACGTTCGCATGAGTCTCCTTGAACGGGACAACCTCAACTACCTGACCCACGTCGAACAGTTTTTTCTGACGCTCAAGGGATCGGGCCTGTCGCTGTCCGCCAGCGATTACGACCTCATCACGCAGTGGGAAAACCGCGGCGTGCCCGTGGAGGTGTTGTGCCGCGCCATTGAAACGGCCTGGCGCACCGCCACCCAGCAGTCGCGATCGACCTCACCGCGCGTGTCGTTGACGGGAATGCGCGAGCAGGTGGAAGATGAACTCGGAAAGGCGGCCAGATGACCCGTCCCCGCACCACGTCCGCAAAAACCTGCAAGGCCTGCCGCGGAAACCATTATGTATTGAACAACCAGGAAGGCCGGCTGCGTGCGGCGGTGTGCGAATGTTTCGCCTGTGAAGCCTGTCACGGACGCGGTTATGTGTTCGCGGAAGATGAGACGGGCATTTCTTTTCTGCAGGAATGCGAATGCGCCGAATTGAAAAAACACCTCGACCGGTTCAACGACGCCAACCTGCCAGGGAAATACCTGGAAACGCAGTTTGAAACCTACCATCCCATTGGATCGCAGACCAACAAGCTGGCCCTCCGGATCGCCCGGGATTTCGTGAAGGACTTCGACCAGAAACCGCAGTGCGGTCTTTTGTTCATGGGCACACCGGGTGTGGGCAAAACGCACCTGGCGGTGAGCCTTTTGAAGGCTCTTCTGTTGGAGAAGGGCGTGCACGGCAAGTTCATCGACTTTTTCCAATTGCTGTCCGATATCCGGCACGGGTATTCGCAGGACCTTTCCGAGCAGGCCATCATCAATCCGTTCGTGCACGCGCCGGTGCTGGTGATCGACGAACTGGCGAAGGGGCGCAACACGGAGTGGGAGTTGACGATGCTTGACCAGATCATCTCCAATCGCTACAACGCCGCCGACAAGGTGACCGTCTTCACCACCAACTACACCGATGAAGTGTCGGAGCCCAACCGGGAAAAGAAAACGAAAGACACGCACGTGGAATTTTCCCGGAGCGATGCTTCCCGAACCTGGACGGGGGAGGAGACGCTGGAAGAAAAGGTGGGCGACCGCATCTTCTCACGGCTTGCGGAGATGTGCCGGTTTGTGAAAATGGAAGGCGAGGACTACCGCCGCGCCATGGCCGGGAAATCGGCCCCGCGTTCACCGGGTCCGGGAAAGAATTGAGTTTGGGTTTTAAATTGGGCCCGCGGACCCTCGGGGGCGGGTGAGGCATTTCCCATCGGGGGCTTCCTGCAAAAGAAGAAGGGCCGGATGCCGAAGCACCCGGCCCTTCCCCTTGCATTAGCGGGAGAATCACCAACCTCTGGAGGTTGGTCGGGAGGTGGATTGATACCCCGGTTCACGCTGGTGAACCCGGATCAATCCTCCAATGCGTTTTCGTCCGGTTCCAATAGCGGATCGATTTTGGCCGCCGGACGTTTGCCTTTTTTGCCCTTGGAAGCGCGGTTTTTATCGTCAAAGACCTTGCCCCAGTATTCCCTGCTCAGTTTTTTAGGAGATAGAACTTTTTTGATATTTCCGTTTTCATCGAGAACTTTGACCGGATAAAACATACGGATCCCTCCTTTTTTTGGGGTCCGGAACTCCTGCTTCAAGACCGTCTCGGTAAGGCGCATCCACTTTAAGAAATCGTCCTACCTCCCCAGAATGAAAGGTGTTCGCTGTTACACCCACATGTGCTAAATAATGAATTTTTTTGTATCCTCTGCTATTGTGATGCAAAGAACCTTGTCAGGATTCATCCCATGTCAAAAAATTTATATACTTTGAAAGTCATTTTCAAATTTTTTACCATAATCGGGCTTTTATCCACAGTTTTGGTGCTGAGTGCGTGCGAGAGGGAATTGAAGGAGCATAAGGTGCCCCCCGCCGTGGTGGAAAAGCTGGAGAAAAAGAACGATCCGAAGCTCCAGGCCAAGGCGGTGGAGGGAACCATCACCCTGGGAGAAGGTCAGACGCCGATGGTAACGCAGTCGGCGGTGGTCTTCCTCTATGCCCGGCCGCGCGGGGTGGAGAGCGGCCCCCCTCTCGCAGTGAAAAAGATCAACCTGTTCAATTTCCCGATGGAGTACTCGCTGGGCCCGGCGGACGTGATGATGCAGGGAACCAGTTTTGAGGGACCGCTCACCGTGTCGGCGCGGCTGGACCTGGACGGCGATCCCAAGGCGCGGCCCGGCGACCTGGAGGGGCGCATCGACGTGGAGCCCGGTAACAAGCAGGCCAACATCGTGCTGGGCGAGCAGGTGCGGGGCGGCAAGGAAATCACCGGGACGCTGTCTTTGACCCCGGAATTGCAGAAAAACCTCCCGGAGACGCCGGTCCTGTTCATCCTGGCACGACCGCACGGGGTGAAGGGCGGCGCTCCGCTGGCGGTCAAACGCGTCATCGGCGCGAAGTTTCCGTATGAATTCCGCATCGGCCAGGCCGACGCCATGCTGCCGGATACGGAGTTTGATGGCGCGGTCACCCTGCTGTTCCGGCTGGACAACGACGGCAACCTGAAATCGACCCCCGGCGACATGGAAGGCCAGATCGACGCCAACGCCGGCGATACCAATCTCAATGTGGTGATGGAAACGATTGTCGGCGGCTAGCCGGACCGCCCCCGGGAGTGGGGTGGTGGATTTTGAATCGGGTGCACCAACCATCGTTCGCCGGGAGGCTCCCGCCAAAATCCGGGTAGCGCGTCCGCGGACCAATGCAGGCGGGGAAGAGCGGCAGCCATCTGCCTGCCGCGCTTGCGGCCTATTCGTTGCCGAGGCCGAACAGGTCGTCTTCGTAGAGTTCGTGAAGGGTGAGGGTTTCTTCGCTGGGCGGCGGGTTTTCCAGGTCGTCGAGGTCGAGCTTCGCCCATTCCTTTTTGATCTGCGTCTTGCTCAGGTAATGGACCGTGCGCCGGTTCGGTTTGGATTCGTTGTGTTCTTCCTGCATGACAACCTCCCGCGAAACTGAAATTAAAACCCCTGCTCCCGGTTGGCGCCCATGAAACGGCGGCGCTTGTCGAAGTACTGCTGATGGTAGTCTTCGGCGAGGTAATACGGACCCGCCTCGGCGATCTCGGTGACGATGGGCGAACGGTACTTGCCGGACTGGTTGATTCGGTCCACCGTCTCTCTCGCGATCTTCTCCTGCTCGGGTGTGTGGTAGAAGATGGCGGAGCGGTACTGCGTGCCGACGTCGGGTCCCTGCCGGTTGAGCGACGTGGGATCGTGCTCCTGCCAGAACACGTTCAGCAGTTCTTCGTAGGTGACCACGTTCGGATCGTAATGCACGCGCACGACTTCGGCGTGACCCGTCTCGCCGGTGCACACCATGCGGTAGTTGGGGTTGGCCACGTGTCCGCCGGTGTAGCCGACGGAAGTGTGGGTGACGCCGCGCAGCTGGCGGAACGCGTGTTCCACGTGCCAGAAGCACCCGGCACCGAAGGTGGCCTGTTGTGTCTCGTTTTCCATCGATTCCATTCTCCTCGTTGAAAGATTACTGTACGCCAACGCGCGGCGCAAGAAAACCGTTTTCCGCGCCTACGGAACGGGAGCATCCGGGGTTGGAGTGGATTTGGGGGTTGCGGCAGGAGGGCGCGTCCGTCGCCAGGCCACGGCTCCCAGCCCGATCGAAACCAGCAGGGACAGGTAGCAGAACCAGTCTCCAAACCGTGAATACAGCGTGGCGGGGCCGGTCCGGGGCTGGATGCTGGCGATCAGCACCTCGCGCTCGAACAACTCCGTGGTGGGGGTGATGCGCCCCAGCCTGTCGACCGCGCCGCTGATCCCGGTGTTGGCGGCGCGTACAATCGGTACACGGTTTTCGACGGCCCTCAGGGCGGCCATGCTGATGTGCTGGTACGATGCCGCGCTTTTGCCGAACCACGCGTCGTTGGTGATGTTCACCAGGAACTGCGCGCCGCGGTCCACCGGACGCCGCACCAGGTCCGGAAACGTGATCTCGTAACAGATCGACACCGCAAACTTGTACCCGTTTAGGGAAAGCACCGTCGCCTCTTCACCGCGGCCGAAGTCGCCGATGCCCACCACCATCTTGTCGAGGAAGAACAGCACCGACTGCCAGGGGATGAACTCGCCGAACGGCACCAGGTGGATCTTGTCGTAACGGCCCTGGATGTTGCCGTCGCCGGACAGCAGGTACGCGCTGTTGTAGGAGACCCATTCGCCGCCCTGCTGTTCCGCGCGGGGGCTGCCGAAGAGAAGCGGCGTGTCGAGCTCGTCGGCGAGCGTCACCACCGCCGTGGTGCCCTGGAGATCGTTGAGGAAATAAAACGGCGTCACCGCCTCCGGCCACACGATGAAATCCGGTCCGCTCACCGCCGCCGTCACCGTGAGTTCGCGGTAAGTGTCCAGGATCTGCTGTTTGTACTGCGGGTCCCATTTCATCTGTTGCGGGATGTTGCCCTGCACCAGTGCGACTTTGAGCGGCTTCACCGGTTCCTCTTTGTGCGCGCTCATCACCGACCAGCCGTAAGAGATCACCAGCGCGTAGACGCCGAACATGGTTACCGACACGTGGGTGCGGTAGCGGCTCCACGGGGTCTCTTTGCGCAGGCGCGGGTGGAACACGTAGAACAGGCAGGCGTTGACCCCGACGATCAGAAACGAGATGCCGTAGACGCCGGTGAGGTCGGCCATCTGGAGGACGGGCAGGTTGAGGTATTGCGAGTAGCCCAGCCCCTGCCAGGAGAAACCGTATTCCAGGTGGGTGGAGCGCAGGTATTCGAGTGCCGTCCACAGAAAGGGGGTCACCGCGATGAAGTAAAGCGGTTGATTTCGGCTGAGATGGGTTGTCAGAAAACAGAAGAGCGCCATGTAGGCGCTCAGATACCCGGCCAGCAGAAAAAGGATGGGCCAGGCAATCGCGGTCGGGATGTTTCCGTAGTTGACTAAAGTGTTCGTCACCCAGCTCAGGCTGATGCCGTAGAATACCATTCCGGCGGTGAATCCCAACAGCGCGGCGCGCTTCGGCGTCTGGCCGAAAACCGCGAAAAACAAGGGGATGAGCGCCCCCCACGCGAGGAATTCCCAGTCCATGCGGGGGAAGGAGCAGGCGAGGAGCACCCCGGTGGCCGCGGCAAGGCCGAAAACCTTCATCGACACCTTTTGAAAAAAAGGGTTAACTTACGCTAAAACCAAGATATAATGACAAACTGCGAATCACATGGCGAGGAAAATATGACCCTCAAGACCGAAACCGACTGGGTCGATCACTTCAAAAAAGTCTGCATTTGTAGAAGTATCACCGGTGGCACCATCATGAAAGCCATCCAGGACGGAGCGCTGTCTTTTGAAGCCCTCCGGCGGGCCATCCGCGTGGGCACCGGCAACTGCAAGGCCAAACGGTGCCGGCCGAAGATCGAGGATAAGCTTCACGCCTACAAGTGCGCGCTGGAAGTGGAAGCCAAACGCAACAAGGAAAAAGAAGAAGGCGCCCCGCCTTCCGCCGACGTGCCGCCGAATTCCTGCGACGGCGACGGCTGCAATTCCTGACCCCCTGTCCGCATCACCCCCCTGCCCCGGTTGGGCAGCCTGGATTCAAAGCAATCCGTTCAGACACCGACCCGCCCAAACAGGCGGGATTTTTTTTGCCCGGAAAACCCGGAAAGTGCATTCCCTTTTTAGCAGCGTTCCGCACTCGGTGCGCCGCACCCTTTCCCCAGCGATCCCGCGTCACCCATTCGTGCGATTATCCTTGAAAACATCCCACCGGGCAACGTGTGTTTGGAAGTTGGGTCCAATTGAATGTTTTTGGGCGCATTATTTTTTATGGCGGCATCACCTGTTTAACAGATCGGTTAGTGGCGGTTAAAAAAAATAATGAGGAGGCGGAATTGTAAAATCCAAATTCCGTACATCGGTAACCTCTCCTCAATCCCCTCCTTGAAAAGGAGGGGAGGTGTTAGGGGATGCTCGACACAATAGCGGTTCTTAGTAAACAGGTTTGAGGCGGCTTCACCTTATTATTCCCCTCCCCGTCTCAAGGGGAGGGCTGGGAGGGGTTACCGATGATTCTTCCACTTTTCCCGCTTCTCCATTAAGCTTGAAGACGTCAGATAGTTTCCCGCTCAAGACACTGCAAAACGGACTTTATTGTTCCATGCCCAAACGGCTCAATAATAATCTTTTCTCCTCCCTGCGGCAAAAGCTCCGCCGCGACTCCCCTCCCGCCGAGCGCCTTCTATGGAGTCGCCTGCGCCGCAAACAATTGAACGGATATAAATTCCGCAGGCAGTATGGAATCGAAAAGTATGTCGTGGACTTCTATTGCCCCGAGGCCCGCTTGGCGGTCGAGATCGACGGGCCGACGCATTTTAATGACGCGGCGGAACAACAGGATCCCGTGCGGCAACAACGCATTGAGAAGTTGGGCATCACGGTGTTTCGGTTCACCAACGACGAGGTATACCAGAACATGGAAGGCGTGCTCACAAAAATTCTGGAACAGTTGGATGCGTCTGCGGGTTCGTCCGGGACTTCGTAGAAAATTGGAAGCGGAATCGAAGAGGTCGATTCCGCGTATCGGTAACCTCCCCTCAATCCCCTCCTTGAAAAGGAGGGGAGGCGTTGGGGGACGATTCGATCTTTTTATAAATTTCAGCCCAAAGTGGCGAGCGCCTTCTGAATCCGGTCCAGGCCTTCTTCGATGTTCTGGAGGGAGGTGGCGAAGGACAGGCGCTGGTTGGCGTCGGCGCCGAAGGCGATGCCCGGCACCACGGCGACTTTCGCTTCTTCCAACAGAAAGTCGGCGATGTCCAGCGATCCGTTCAGCGTCTTGCCCTTGTGGGTCCTGCCGTAGTACGCGGAGAAATCCGGGAAGCTGTAGAAACTCCCCACCGGCTTGTAACATTTCACTCCATCGATCGCCGCATAGCGGTCCATCAGCACATTGCGCCGCTGGGTGAAGGCATCGACCATGCTGGCGATCGCCGTCTCCGTTTTGGCTCCGGTGAGCGCTTCCACGCACGCCGCCTGCGCGATGGAGGTGGGGTTCGACGTGCTCTGCCCCTGGATTTTGTTCACGGCTTTCACGATGTCCGTTTCCGCCGCGAGGTAACCGATGCGCCAGCCGGTCATGGCGAAGCACTTCGACGCGCCGTTGATGACGACGGTGTTCTTCTTCATCTCTTCGCTGAACGACGCGATGCTCACGTGCTCGAAGCCGTCGAACACGATCTTCTCGTAGATCTCATCCGACACCACAATCAGTTTGTTCTTGAGCGCGACCTCCGCCAGCGCTTCCAGCTCGGCGCGCGTGTAGGCGGAGCCGGTCGGGTTCGACGGACTGTTGATGATGATCGCGCGCGTGTTCGGCGTGACGGCGGCCTGCAACTGCTCGGGCGTGATCTTGAAATCGTTGCTCTGCTCGGTCTCGACGATCACCGGCGTTGCGTCGGAAAGCGTCACCATCTCCGGGTACGAAACCCAGTAAGGCGCGGGCACGATGACTTCATCGCCCTTGTCCCACAGCACCATCGCCAGGTTGTAGAACGAATGCTTGGCGCCGCAGGAAACGATGATCTGCTCGCGTGAGTAGGCGAGCCCGTTGTCGCGCTTGAATTTTTCGATGATGGCGTCTTTCAGTTTGTCGGTGCCGCCGACGGGCGTGTAGTACGTGTCGTTGTTGTGGATGGCGTCGATCGCCGCTTGCTTGATGTTCTCCGGCGTGCCGAAGTCGGGTTCTCCTGCGCCGAAGCCGATCACGTTGTCGCCCTGCGCCGACATGGCTTTGGCCTTGGCGGTGATGGCGAGGGTCATGGACGGTTTGATGTTCTGGATGCGTTGCGAGAACTTCATAGCGGTTTGACCTTTGTGAATCCTTTCAGCACGGCTTTGGGAACCATCTTGCTCACATCGCCGCCGTGCTTGGCGATTTCCTTGACGAAACTCGAACTCAAAAACGAAAACTCCTGGCTCGGGATCATGAACACCGTTTCCAGTTTGTCATTGAGGTTGCGGTTCATCAATCCCATCTGCAACTCGTACTCGAAATCGGAGACGGCGCGCAGACCCTTGACGATGATCAACGCCTTTTTGCCGTCGGCGAACTCCGTCAGCAGACTGCCGAAGGGATGGACCACAATATTATCGTACTTCTTCACCGCGTCCTGGATGAAGGCGACACGGTCTTCCACCGTGAACAGCGGATTCTTTTTCGGGTTCAGGGCGACGGCCACGATCAGTTTGTCGCACAGGCACAGGGCGCGCTTCATGATGTCGAGGTGCCCGTTGGTGACCGGGTCAAACGTGCCCGGGTATATGGCGATGCGTGGTCGTCTCATCGACAGAAAGGGGAGTTGAAAAAGTGGGGATTATAACTGCAATCCCGGCACGGGTGAAAGCCAAATCCACCCCCCGTCCGAGAAAAAGCGCATTGGCCCGGCCGAATCCCTGAAAACAACATAGGACACACGCCCCCCATACCAGGAAACAAGGACCCGGTTTCAACCGGGATGTATCCCTATACATCAATAGGAGATCATTTATTAAGTATAGGATTTACAGATTTTTTCTGGTTTTTATGCAGATTATTGATGGATTATTCTTAACTCATTATTTTATTTAGGGTTCGGTCATTTTTTTTAGTTTGCAGGCTATTTTTTCTTATCATTTAATAATTTTTTCTGACTTCTTCAAAATGAAATTCCAGGGGGATGGGTGCTAAATGGAATCTGGGGAAGAATCGGTGATTTGGATTTAAAACATTTATTTTTAAGAGTTTATTAATATCCTGGCCAATGGGAAGCAGATCATGAACTCATTTTTTTATAGGTAAAACACCCATTTTTTTGTTTAATTTATTGTTTTTAAAAGGTTTTTTTGTATAATGCGGGAAGACCGCAGCAGGCTGTGGAAAAAGCGAAAATTCAGCCCTGTTTTTGCCTAATATTTAATCAAATTTTACCCCAGTTTGGGGGCGTAAAATTTTTCAAATAGGCTTAATAAAAAGGGTTTGACAAGGCATTTGGATTTAAGTATAAAGAAGCATGCACGGATTCCCCAGCACGTTAATTTTGCCCTGGATTGGTGTTTTCGACATGTGGCGAACGGGTCCAAAATTCACATATTCTCCGCATTGGAAAAACCGGTTTTCAAAACCTGGTATCTCGTTTCGAGGCTTAAAATAAGGCCGAAACGGGTATCAGGTTTTTTTTTGGCCAGGTCTGATTGAGGTTGGGAAAATTTTACAGGTAAGTTTTTAGTCACTAGGGTCAGAAAACCAATTATCAAAAATCAGGTTTCAGAAATTTAGAAAGGAGGATTTGGTAGGGCGGTCGGCAGGTGAGACCGCCGGGGGAAGTTTTATCAGGATACAAGTTCGGTTTTTAAGCCAACTGTTAACCTAAGGGAGGTTTAAGTTTATGCGTTTGAATCGAAGGAAGTTCTTGCAGGTGAGTGCTGGTGTGGCTTCGGCCATGGCGCTTTCGAGCAAGAGGGTAGGCGCTCAGTTGAAACCCGTTGTGAAGGTTGGGAATCCCCTGGAGTCCTATCCGGATCGTCGTTGGGAAGAAGTTTATCGCGACCAATATAAGTACGAACGTTCGTTCACGTACTGCTGTTCACCGAACGACACCCATCAGTGTCGTGTGCGCGGTTTCGTACGTAACGGCATTCTGATGCGGATCGAGCAGAACTACGATCACCACAAGATTCGCGATCTGTACGGCAACCAGGCGGACGCAGCGTGGAACCCGCGCATGTGTCTCCGCGGCATGACGTTCCCGCGTCGTGTTTATGGACCGTACCGCAACAAGTATCCGATGTTGCGCGTTGGCTGGAAGCAGTGGGCCGACGACGGCTTTCCTTATCTGGACAAGGAGAACCGGGAAAAATATAAGTTCACCAGCCGGGGCACGGACGAATTCGTCCGCATGACCTGGGACGATACCTTCACTTATCTGGCAAAAGGCCACGTTGCCGTAGGTAAAGCCTACAGCGGTCAGCGCGGTGCCCAGCGCCTGAAGAACGAAGGTTATCAGCCTGAGATGATCGAAGCCATGGGCGGATCCGGCCCGCGTACTTTCAAGTATCGCGGCGGCATGGGCCTGCTGGGTGTTGTCGGTAAGTATGGTATCTACCGCCTCGCCAACATGGTCGGTCTTCTGGATGCGATCATTCGCGGCCGCGGCCCGGGTCAGGTACTGGGCGGACGCGCATGGTCCAACTACACCTGGCATGGTGACCAGGCTCCGGGTCATTCCTGGACGCATGGCATGCAGACTTCCGACATCGACTTCGCCGACCACCGGTATGCGAAGCTGACCATTCAGTGGGGTAAAAACCTCATTGAGAACAAAATGCCGGAAGCTCACTGGTACACGGAAATCATGGAACGTGGCGGTACGCTGGTAACCGTTTGCCCGGAATACAACCCGCCTTCCACGAAAGCGGACTACTGGATTCCGTGCCGCGCCGGCGCCTCCGACATTTCCATCTTCCTGGGTTGTGCGAAGATCATCATGGATGAAGGTCTGGTCGACGTGGAATACGTCAAGGACTACACCGACATGCCGTTGCTGGTCCGCACGGACAACCTGATCCGGTTGCACCCGGACGACTACATCCCCGGTTACAAAAACCAGCCGTTGCCTAAGGATGGTTTCACGACCAAGTGGATGAAGAACTTCAACCGGGACAAAATGCCGGACTTCGTAGTTTGGGACACCAACACCGACAAACCGGTCGCCGTAACTCGCGAGGACATTGGCGCGAAGATGCGGAAGAAGAACATCGACCCGGCCCTGGACGGTGTTTATGACATCAAGCTGGTCAGCGGCAAGACCATCACCGTTATGCCGTTGTACGAGATGTACAAAATCCACCTGAAGGACTACGATCTGGATACGGTTAACCAGATCTCCCATGCCCCGAAGGATCTGGTTGTACGTCTGGCACGCGACATCGGTACCATCAAGCCGGTTGAGATTCACTACGGTGAAGGTATCAACCATTACTTCCACGCCACCATGCACAACCGGGCGTCGTATGTTCCCCTCATGCTGACGGGTAACGTCGGACCGAAAGGTTCCGGTTCCCACACCTGGGCGGGTAACTACAAGGCCGGCAACTACCAGGGTTCTCACTGGTCGGGACCGGGCTTCGCTTCCATGGTTGCGGAAGATCCCTTCAACCCCGTTCTGGACATCTCCAAGAACGTGGACTGGGCCAATGTTAAAGGCTACCTGAAGGGTGAGGAAGTTGGTTACTGGGCGCATCGTGACAAGGCTCTGATCGTCAATACCCCGCGGTATGGACGTAAGGTCTTCACGGGCCGCACCCATATGCCGACTCCGAGTAAGTTGATCTGGTTTGTCAACGTCAACGTCATCAACAACGCGAAGTGGTTCTACGAGCTGGTGTTCAACACCAACAACAACGTAGACATGATCGTGGCTCAGGACATCGAGTTCACCGGTTCCTGCGAATACGCTGACTTTGTATTGGCAGCGAACAGCTGGGCCGAGTTCGAGTCTTACGAGATCACTTCGGCGTGTTCGAACCCGTTCCATCAGATCTGGGGCGGCACCGGCATCAAACCGGTATTCGACACGATCGATGACAACCTGATCCACCGCG